>CAYNTW010000075.1:14625-27880 GCA_964400085.1 uncultured Steroidobacteraceae bacterium
GGACAACCTCCGCCGCACGGGCAGGGTCAATCGGAAGGACAGCCTCCACCGCAGGGCCAGAGTCAATCGCAGGGACAGCCGCAGCCCAATGTCGCGGCGCGTGCTCCCGGGCAAATGAGCGCCGAAGAAGCCCGCGAGCTGTTGGACTCCGCCAAATCCGAGGAGCGTCACTCGCTTGCCGTACCAGCAGGTCCGCGTAATCCTGACCAGTCTCCGGACAAACCGTTCAAGAACTGGTGATGCGAACCTGGCGTAGACAATGGACCCAATGGGTTGTCGCATTCCTGGGCGTTCTCGCCCCACTGGCGACCGCGAACGCGGTCGCGATGGCCGACGCGATTGCGGACCCGGCGTTAGCCTATGAAACCCTGGAGCCCTCGCGGATCAGACTGGGAGACTCCGCGATCATCCGGGTGACGAGCCTGGACGGTTACCTGAAAACCGTCGCATTGCCGACAGTCCCCGGGGTGAGATTCGAGATCCTGGGGCGATCGCAGGGCCTCGAGCTCGTCAATGGTAAATCGATCCCGGCGACGTACATACTGATCCGGGTCACGCCGCAATTCCTGGGCGTGTTCACCATTCCCGGCCTCACCCCCAAGGCAAGAACTCTCGGACTCGAGGTGGTCAGCGGCAACGAGCCCAACCCGTACGCCTTCCATAGTCACAAACCCGCACCCCTGCCGGTCGCGCCTGCTCCGATCCCAAAAGACCTGCAACTCAAAGCCGGCGGCGCGGCTTTCGTCCAACTCATCATTCCGACACGCGCCGCCTATGTGGGCGAAAGCGTACCGGTCGATATCGAAGTCGGCATACGCCCCGGAATCGTCACGTCATTGAATGGGCCGCCCGCGCTCACCAGTAGTGACTTCACACTCAACGATCTCTCGAGACGCCCCATACGCCGCGAGCAGGTCATCGAAGGCAGCCCCTTCGTGATCCTGACCTGGCATACCATGCTCGCGGCCGTGAAATCAGGCGATTTCAGTTTGTCGGTGGAAACACCGCTCAGCGTGCGAATCAACAGCCATTCGGCCGAGGACATGGCCTTCGCGGCCAAATTGGGGTGGCCGTTCTCGCAGATCATTTACAATGGCATCCCTCCAAAAGACATCAAGGTGCCAAGCCCTTCATCCGAGCTGCGGGTTCTGCCGCTGCCCACGCAAGGGCAGCCGGAGGACTTCACTGGAGCCGTCGGCGATTTCCAGGTGTCCAGCGAAATAACGCCGGCCGTCGTAGCGGCGGGAGATCCGCAAACGTTTCGTCTGCACATCAGCGGTACCGGAAACTTCGACCGCGTGGACTCAAGGCTGTTCGAGCACCTCGAGCATTGGAAAACCTACCCGCCGAAATCCTCCTTTACCCCGAGCGATACGGCGGGATATCGGGGTGAGAAAGTGTTCGAGCAACCACTGATTGCGGCGCTCCCCGGCGAGCAATCGATTCCCAGCCTTGCTTTCAGCTATTTCAATCCCAACACGCGACAGTACGAGCGTGCGCGCACACAGCCCATCAAAGTGACGATCGCCGCCCCGCTGGCCGATACTTTACCCAGCGCGCTGGCCGCGACCCAGAGCCTGGACGCCACCCGTTTGCCAGGCTTACGCCGCGATCATCCACACCCGCGAAACGAAGGGCGCGAGTTGCGACCGCTCTACTTTCAGGCGCCGTTTCTGATGGTCCCGACCGCCCTGGGCTTGATTCTGGCCGGGAGTTGGCTCGCAGTACGTCCCTACCCTGCTCGAACTGTTTCGAAAGCCGCCGCACGCGCGCTCGCACAGTTGGAGGTGGCGGCGCGATCCGCCGATCCTTCCTCATTCTTCGAAGTGGCGCGGAAGTTACTCCTACAGACATTCGCCGCACGGTGGCAGATGTCTCCCGATCGAATCACCTCAACAGAGCTGAAAGCACGGCTGGGTACGGAGAGCGAGGACATCGAACGCCTGTTTGCCCTCGCCGACGAGGTGAGGTATTCGGGCTACGAGCCGCGCGCCACGGATTTTCAGCATTGGCGCGCGCTCATCCACCGCCACCTCAAAGGCGAGAGACCATAAAATGCGCGCGCCAAGGCTAGCCATGCTGATCGCAGGTCTCGCGCTTTGTGCCGGTCACGCGTCCGCACAACCACAGCAATCGCCACAGCTGCGGTACTCCGCGGATAGCCTTTACAATCTGGCTAACTCCTACGCACGATCTGGCAAGCCAGGGTTGGCGGTGCTCAACTATGAGCGCGCCTTACTGCTGGCGCCGGATGATCCCGATATTGATGCAAATCTGCAGTACGTCCTTGCCTCCTCACAGGTGCCGACTGTGTCCCGCAGTCGGTTTGCACACATAGTCCAAGCCGTGCCCTCCACCTCGGCGGCGTGGATCGGAGTGCTGGGAATTGCCCTCGTCGGGACAGCTCTGCTTGCCGGTAGAATTACACCGCGATTTCGCTGGGCACGCTCCGGCAGTATCCTCCTCGGCGTCGCACTGATTTCTCTGACCGTAGCCCATGCGATTCTGCTGTGGCCGCGAATGCATGAGGCGGTCGTTCTGGTCAACCAGACACCGGTACGCGTGTCTCCAGTGCCCATGGGCGACACGGCGTTTGTGTTGCCGGAAGCGGAGACTGTCACGATGACCGCCGAGCACGAGGATTTCATACTGATCCGCACTCGGAGCGGCCTCTCGGGGTGGGTCGCTCGGGCAAGTCTCGGCGCCGTAGTTCCGCAAGGGCGCTAGAGTAAGTCCAGGAATTGCTGACGCGATATCCGCTGTCCCTTGGCCACTTCAATGATCCGCAACGCAGGCGCGTGCAGCTCCGGCAGCGAGGTGGCGACACAGTCTTCCAGGATCACCGTTCTGAATCCGTTCGATAGCCCGCTAAGTGCCGTGAACAGCACACAGATGTTGGTCTCCACACCCGCCACATAAAACGTGTCGATTTGATGGAATCGCAGCAAGCCGCGCAGCTCGGTTTCGAAAAACGCGTCAAAGGTGTGCTTTTCGACGACCTTGGCGCACTGATCCGCGGCCAATCGCTTGATCGGGTCGACCAGCTCCGACCCCCACGTGCCGGGGTGACAGGCATAGTCTTGACGCTCCGGCGCCGCTATAAAGAGTGGCGGTCTGTAGTAGGAAGCAGGGTCGTAGGTCGTTCGCACGAAAATTGTCAGCATCCGCCGAGCGAGCGCAGCCGCGGCGACCTCGGCCACCCTGGTGACCAGATCCCGGTAGTCGTCTCGAATCACGCATGACGGCGGGGGGTGTCGGTAGAGCTGTCCTAAGGCGTCTATGTCCGTCTGGCTCAGCTTGCCGCCCTTCGCGGCTATCAGCCCGGTAATTTGGTCGTAGTACCCGCCCCGGGCGAGAAAGTCGTTTTGCATATCCACGACGACCAGCGCGGAGGTGCATCGCTGTGTCACTGCCACTACTGCGCGCCTCGTTCCCGTGAACGGTTAGTCTATCATCCTTGACTCGGTAGGTCGCCCAAGCCAAACGCGCCGCAACCACGAGGCAGGCTGGGTCGGCTCGCTTCGCAAGCTGGAGGCGCGATTCGCTGAGCAAACCTGACGGGCCGCTCGACGCAACGTCCTTAGTGCATATCCGTGGACGCAGATGTTCCATCGGACCATTTGTCTATAGGAACAAAAAAGACCGTAGCTTCGTCCGGTCCCCCTTCCGAGCCCAGCACGGGAGAGCCGGGAAGATTGGCTCCCCAGGTGGCGACGTCGGAGTGCGGCTGGAAGAACATCAAATGCGGGTGCCAGTGTCCGCCGGTATCCGTCAGGTACTGCTGCTTGGACATCATGTAGCCCATGGAGCCCGGCGCTGGCGCTTGGTTCGCGGCAGCTGAAGCTCTGGTCCGGGCGAGCATGTCCGCCTTGGAAAGACCTGTTGACGTTGGCTCTCAGATGGCTGCAGCCGGCCGCCCAAGCTCGGCAGCCAGTTCGTTGAGTCCCTCTCGGCGAATGGGCTTTGACAGGAAATTGTCAAAGCCGGCGAGCATACCCATGACCCGTTCGGCGGGTGACGAATTGCCTGTCAGCATTACCGTGGACGCGCGCTGCTGCAGGGGATGCTTCTTGATCCGCGCGCAGATCTCGTACGCGTCGTCATCTGACAGCAGCGCGTCCACAAAGATAACCGAGTACGCATAAACATCGATCAGCTTGAGCGCCATCTCACCCGACTCGGCGAAGTCCACCCGGGAAGCGATTGATGTCATCGCCTCTCGCATCTGTAGACGCGCACGTGCGGACAGACTGTCATCGACCATCAGGGCGGCCGTTTCAACCTTCGAAACCGGGCGGTAGCCGTGGACCTCCGTGACCACCTGATCCAACACCGAAAACAGTTGAGTGGTCAGAATCGGCCTGTACAACACATAGGGCCCCGGGCACGGCAAGTCGGTGGGTTGGCGGCTCACGAAGATCGGCGCAAACGAAGCGCGATGGGCATTGGCGCGGCGGAAACCATTCCACCTGTCAATCGCACTTCGTTGGTCCGCGTTGACCACGACCACATGAGGGCAGCCGCCCTGTTCTTTATTGAAAGGCCCAAAAGTGGGCTGGCGGTGCTCTGAAAGACCTACCACCCGCTGCAGCATGCGGCATTCAGCTTTCTCGAACCCGATCACGCCGATGGTGAAAGTCGAGGATTCCCTGTTCACTTGTCTGTTCCCCCGGCTACCGCGCGTCGCCTTCAAACCCCGGATTTCGACGACAGCATCCGTCGCATCAGGAATATAGATAACTTCCCTGATGCATGTCGATGTTTCCTGACGACAACACTCCAGTTTGATATGTTATTAAGCTGCTTTTTAGGCACGCCCGGCGCTTGGACCGGCTCCCGAGACCTTGGCCGCGTCGGCTGCGCGGTGACATCTACCCTACGAATGCCGTCCGCGCGAGCAACAATGCAAGCACGACCACAGCCAACACGGCACCCGCCACACAATCGGCAACTCGCGGCCGGACTGCGGCCCGGATCCATGCAAGCAGGCGCGGACGGCGGTAGTACGAAGGAACCCACATTGCGTCGGTCGTATCCATGGCTCATTCCCCTTCTCGCGTTCGAGCAACCCCGTAAGCGAGAACGGTACGCAGTTCGCGGACAATTCGCCAATGTCGAAAAAAAGAAACAACACTGGTCGTCGGTACACGTCCTGGTCTACTTCAATTCCCAGATCTCATCCCCGTCAGGGAACCGCTCGACCGGACGATAGCGCTCGAACAGGAACTGCTCGAAGGTCGGATAGCGCGGTCGATCCAACGGTGACCACAGAATGTACCGCACGCGTTGGGCCGCCAATTGGCGCAGGTCCAATGCCACGAACTCAGGGCTGGTGTACCGGTCCAGAAAGTCGAAAGCGGGGTCATGCAACCCCAACGGCAGATACAAGCTCTGATATTTCGCCTGGAAAAAAAGCTCGCCAGGAGTGGTATGCCGGGCCAGCCAGGTGAGCTTCGCGGCTGGCAAGGGAGCTACCGCGGCTCTGCCGGCCGGCAGGTCGACAATCATCGGGCGGGTGGCGTTCCTGGACCAGACCTGGTGGGCGCTCAGGCAGATCAAACCGATCCAGGTCAGGGCGGTCGCGTATTGGCGCCATCGCGCGTATTCACGCAGCCGTGCAGCCAGCCCAGCCGCCAGCCAAACCAACAGGATGATACCTGGCAGCGCGACGCAATAGACCCTGAGCCAGTTCGGGCTCATGGCCACTTCGAGGAACAGTCCCGCGCCGACGAACGCCAGGAGTGCGACGGGTCGCGCGGGGACGGGTGAGTCATTGGCGTGGGGCGCTCTTCTGCAGAGCCACAGCGAGAGCGCGTAAACAAGGGGTGTCGCGAAGTAGACAACCAGGTACCGGATGGGCCAGACCAGCGGATTGTTGTCAGCGGGATAGATGTTGTGTGCTGGGTTGGTCACGTACGCGCGCACGTAAACGGCTTGAAAGTAGAGCAGCTTCCCAATGCCCAATTTGCAGATGAAGTAGCCGCTGAGGACCAGCCAAGTCAGAACCAGCAGCAGCAGCAGCCGCACCAGCTGCTTGAAGTGGCTGCGCCAGGTTGCCTGCCGGTGGATTCCCTCCCAAAGCAAAAATCCCGCGAATCCGAGCGCCGCGCTCGCACCCCTGGTCTGAGTGAAAAATGAGGCGATCCCCAACAGCGCTCCGCAAATCAGAACCCGCGGCGTGGCGCTCTCGCGGATCAGGACGGCCACCGCTGACATCACGGCGAGCATGCTGAACCAATGGTGTGTCGCATCCAGCCATTTGCCGTAGTCGAGTACCAGGAATAGCGCGACAGCGAGTGCGGCTTCGGCCGTTTTCAGGACGAAGCGCGCGATATGGAAGATCAGGAAGGCGAGGCTGATGCCGAGCACCAGCTGAACCACACTGGGTACCCAGATCCGCGCTCCGAACAGCGCAAACGCGCTGAGGTATACGAGATCCGTCCCCGGCGGGGTAAATTCAAAGAAGTCCCGGTAGATCAGCTCGCCTTGTTGCATCCGCAAGGCATTCATCCAGAATACCTGCTCGTCCCCTCCCAGGAGAAAGGGAGCTCTCCTGAGGGAATACAAGTTGCAACACAGGTAGACGCCGCTGCCGAGCAGGATGTACCACCACGGACTGATTTTCTGCTGCGAGTCGGCGTGACTCATGGGAATGAGAAGGCCGCTTGAGTCCAGGTGCCTTCATTTCACACGAGCAGACTCCGAAATGGTAGGGACAGTCCGACCTTGACCGGATACGCTACTTGGCTCTGCCGCCCTTCTTGGGCACCGGGCTGCTGCCGGACCGAACCTGATTGTAGGGGTCGTAACCACCGCCCGGATCGGGGGCCCGGGAGGGACTGCCGGGGCTTTCAGATTGACCCTCGATCTTCAGATCGCTCGGATCCAGATGCTTGAGGATTCCGGATCCGGTGCCCGTGCTGGAGGTGTCCCCTACCCACTTCCAGACCGCGTTGCCCCGTTCATCATGAATGATGCGTCCCGCGGGCTGACGTTCGGCATCGGTCAGATCCATCTCGGGCAAGACAGGCTCGATCAGGTCCTGCTCCGGTGATTTGACATCTTTGCCCATTGTTGGCATTCGGAATTCCCCCGTCTCACATCCTGTGGGAGCCCATGTTATTCCGATCGGCAGGTTGGACAATCCGACCATGGGCTCGCGCGGGCCGGCCTCTCTGCGAGCCACTTCACACTTCCCACAGTGGATTTGGAGTGCGAAAATCAGATATGGCTGCCGCTCGAGCCGCAATCGTGGGCGCCCTCCTGGCCGCTTGGCTCGCCGGGTGCTCGAGCTTGCCGAATGGTCACCGCTGGGGAGATGACGTCACGGTCACTCCAGGCTGGGATCGGGTCGGCGCGGCGGCCGTGCACGCCGTGTCTGACCCATGGGTCTGGGGGCCCCTCGCGGGCGCCGCAGTGACCCAGGTCGATCATTGGGACCGGAGGATCTCCAACTGGGCACGGCGGGATACCCCGGTGTTTGGCTCGCAGTCCAATGCCACGACCTGGAGCAACGACCTGCGCAGTGCGTCAGTTGCCGTTGACGCGATCACGGTGTTGCTGACGCCGAGCGGCGAGTTCGGCACCTCCTGGGTCCTTGACAAGGTAAAGGGCTACGCGGTCGATGTGGTCGCCGCAACGGCGGCGGTTGAAACAACCACGGGAATCAAGTCCGTCGTATCACGAACGCGCCCCAACAATTCCGGTAACGACAGCTTTCCCTCGGGTCACGCGGCGACCGCGTCCTCCTACACGCGTCTGGCCACACTCAATCTGGACCAGATCGACATGAATGACAGGGGGCGCGAGGCGCTCGATGTTGGTTTACAGGTCATAAATTTCGGAACGGCTTGGGCGCGCGTCGAAGGAGGCTGGCATTATCCCTCCGATACACTCGTGAGCATTGCCATCGGCAACTTCTGCGGCATGTTCTTCAACGATGCGTTCATGGGGCTCGACACCACGCGACAGCGGATCGGCTTCGCGCCGCTACCCGGAGGAGGACGGCTCACCTGGCAGCTGCGGTGGACTCCTTAGAATGGCTCTCACTGAACGGGGGGGACAGGACGGCAGCTCCTTCAGCGTTGCCCCCCACGGAGTCGTTCTGCTGAGGGCCTGGCCCCGATCCCCCAACAGAACGGGTCGGCCGGATCGAGATACAGCGTCGCCTCCGCGGTGACATAGGCCCTACCCGTTATAATGGGTGCAATCTCGCCCTTGGAGCGATCCAACCACCGGTAGCGCGCCGTGAATACGCTGCCCAGAACACTCTCCTGGGTCCATGCGACATCCTCCGCGAGCTCTCCATCGGCGGCAAGACAAGCCAGCTTCGCGCTGGTGCCGGTCCCGCAGGGCGAGCGGTCATAGGCTTTGCCGGGGCATAGTACGAAGTTGCGGCTGCTTGCCGTGGGTGATTGCGTGAAAAGCTCTACGTGATCGACTTCAGGGTAACCTTGCGCATTGACGGCTCGGCGCACGCGCCAGGCAAACTCGGTCAAAGACTCCACATGGTCCAGCGTAAACGGCTCGCCCTGGTGCGCGACCAGGAAGAACCAGTTGCCGCCCCATGCAACATCACCCAGGACCGGGCCGATACCCGGGACATCGATGGGAACCTGTTTGGCCCTGCGGTAGCTTGCAACATTGGCGACGCTGATCGTTCCATCGGCATGGAGCTGCGCATTGACGGGACCGACAGGCGTGTCGAGCCGGTGAGTCCCTGCGGCGAGTCGGCCCATGTGCGCGAGCGTCGCGATCAGACCGATGGTCCCGTGCCCGCACATGCCGAGGTAACCGACATTGTTGAAAAAGATTACACCCAGCGAGCAATCGGCCCGGTGTGGGCGGCAGAGCAATGCTCCGACGAGCGCGTCAGATCCTCGCGGCTCGTGGACGATCGCGGACCGATAAGCATCGAAGCGCTCACCGAACACCTTGACTCGCTCGGCGAGCGGCCCCGCACCCAGATCGGGACCGCCCTCGAGGACCAGGCGGGTGGGCTCTCCCTCGGTGTGCGAGTCGATGACACGGATCGATTTCATGGCAAGTCAAGCTCCTCAACGCGTGGCAGCCATGATACCGCGCGAGCGGCCCGTAACCTCGCAAGCGAATTGCGCTGGATAAACCGACAGCCTCGCGCGGGCGCGGACCTGATGAAACGCCCAGTGGATCGGCCTCACAAAAAGCGTCGTTTTGCGTCGACGCAACGGAATCCATGGCGCTCGAGACCCTCGCGATCACAGAACCATTAAGCTTGTCACGCCCGCCCCGGATCGAAGGTGAAAACATTTTCGCAGATGTCTTGCGCGAGGCAGGGCATTCTCGAACGCGACGGGAGGCAATATCAGATGTTGAATCAGGGACATCTCGCCCACGAGGATCTGGAGGCTTACACCAACGGTCGGCTGGCCCCAGCTCGTTTGAGCGAGTGCCAGACTCATTTGGACTCGTGCGAGGCCTGCCGTGCCGAGCTCGAGGATCTTCGGACCTTCCAGAGCGAGTTGTCCGGCTTCCAGCGCCCAGAGCCGAATCGGCGCGAGCTGGCGCGAGGAAAGCGACGCCGTGGAGTCGCGCTACCTCTGGCAGCCTCTGTCGCCGCCGTTCTCGCGGCAGCCGTTGCTACAGCCCTCTGGTGGGGACATGAGAGACCGCGGGCGAACAACGTCGCGCCTGCCGTGTCCGTCGCTCGAGCGCCGACCACGCCGCCGGCGGCCGGCCTGCCCACTAGCGACGCGCGACCCGACACTGTTGCACCGTCGGATGTTGGAACACCGACCGGTATCCAACATGTCAAGTTGACAGACGCGAGCCGACTTCCCGGGCGCGCGGCGCCCTCCCCTGGAGCCAACACGGGCTTTGCCCTGCTGGGTCCGCTCGGGGAGGCCATTTCTGAAACGCGCCCGCAGTTCAGCTGGCAAGCGCTTCCCGGAGCCGTCCGATACTCCGTTGCGATCGTCGATGCGCGTTTGCACCCGGTTCAGCGTAGTCCAGCGCTGCGGGCCACCGTTTGGCGACCGCGGCGGCCCCTGCGCCGCGGCCGCACTTATCTTTGGCAGGTGACCGCCACTTTGCGTGGCGGCTCAAAGGTCGTGGCATCCGGGCCCGGAATGACACGAATCGGGTAGGAGCGCGCGCGGCGGGATTGACCGCTCGGGCCTACCCTCGTCCCCCTCGTGGTCCTCGATTGCGAGATTTCGGCAGCCGATAGTGGCTTTCGGTAAGGTGTTCGCCCGGTAACGCGCGGAGCGCGAGTTGGGGGTTTTCCACAAAAATGGCTAGTCAAATCAGTACGGCGCTCGGGGCCGCGGCGCTCGCGCTGGCGGCCGCTCTCGTAGGCTGTCAGGTCACCGGCGGCTCCTCTTCGAGCGTGGACTCCAAACGCCTGATGGCGGCCGACTCGCCCGAAAATGCGGGTCAGTGGATGATGTACGGACGCGACTACGCCGAGCAGCGCTACAGCCCGCTGACGCAGATCAACACGAACACGGTCACTGGTCTGGGCTTGGCCTGGTATGCCGATCTCGCTGAACGTGGCGGCGTTTACGAGACCACCCCGATCGTCGTCGACGGACGCATTTTCGTGACCAGCCCCTGGAGCAAGGTCTACGCCTTCGATGCCAAGACCGGCAAGCGATTGTGGAAGTACGATCCCCACGTTCCGGGTGAATACGCCGTAAAGCTTTGCTGCGGCATCGTGAATCGCGGCGTCGCCGTATGGAAGGGGAAGGTCATCTGGGGAACGCTCGATGGCCGGCTGATCGCCGTCGATGCGGGCAGTGGGGAGAAGGTATGGGAGGTGCAGGCCACTGATCCGAAGAAATGGCTGTCCATCACCGGCGCGCCACGTATTGCGGACGGACGCATCTTCATCGGCGAGGCCGGCGCTGAGTTCGAGGAACGCGGGTACCTCGCCGCGTACGATGCCGAGAATGGCAAGGAGTTATGGCGCTGGTGGTCGGTGCCCGGCGATCCCTCAAAGCCCTTCGAGCAGCCGGAGTTGAAGTGGGCCGCCAAGACCTGGTCCGGCGATTGGTGGAAGTTCGGTGGCGGCGGCACCCCTTGGGACGGCATCACCTACGATCCGGTTACGGGCTACGTCTACCTGGGCACAGGCAACGGCGCGCCCTGGCCATCGGAGGTCCGCTCGCCGGGTGGCGGCGACAACCTGTTTACTGCATCGATCATCGCGTTGGATGCGAAGACCGGCAAGTACGTCTGGCACTATCAGGAAACGCCGTCCGAGAATTTTGACTTCGATAGCACAGCGCAGATCAGTACGGCTGATCTCGTCATCGACGGCCAGAAAAGACACGTCGTCATGCATGCGCCGAAGAACGGCGTGTTCTACGTGCTCGATGCGAAGACCGGCAAAGTTCTGTCGGCGAAGCTGTTCGTGCCGACCGCCAACTGGCTAATCGGCTTTGACAAGAATTTCCGGCCGATTCTGAATCCGGAAGCCGACTACGGTAAGACGGACAAGGGCTTCTACCTCGTTGGATTCCAGTCGCACGTCTGGTATCCGATGTCCTTCAATCCCGGCACGGGACTGGTCTACCTGCCCACCAACTACGGTAGCTTTGGATACGTGGCCGAGGCGGGCGCGAAGATGGGCAACCAGTTGCTGTCCATCAACATCGCCAAGCGCCCCCAGGGTGCTCCGCCGAAAGTTGAGGGGGCCGGTAACTATCTGGTGGCCTGGGATCCGGTCAAGCAAAAGGCAGCCTGGGAGCAGCGTGAGGGTAACGGCCGCTCCGGCACCATGACCACCGCCGGCAACCTGGTATTCCAGGGCACGCTTCCTCACAACTTCACGGCCTTCCGCGCGGACAACGGCGAGAAGTTGTGGACCACGGATGCGCAGGCGCAAGTCGTGGGCGGGTCCGCAAGCTATGCCATCGATGGCGAGCAATATGTCGCGGTGGTCGCGGCCGGCCAGGGAGGATTCTTCAACCCCTACTGGGCGCCCAACTACGCGCGCCTGCTGGTCTACAAGCTCGGCGGCAAAGTCACTCTGCCGCCACCCCAGCCGTACACGCCTCCCGCTCTCAATCCGCCGGCGGAATTCGGCGACCAAACTCTGCTGACCAAGGGCGAGGCCCAATACAACGAGCACTGCGCCAGCTGCCATGGTAACAACACCGCCCGTGTCACGAGCATCTTCCCCGATCTGCGCTACGCGGGCCCGCTGTGGAGCGGCGAGGCCTTCAAGGCCATCGTGATCGACGGTGTGCTACAGAATAACGGGATGGTTTCGTTCCGCAAGGTGCTGACTCCGGAGGATGCCGAAGCGATCCGGGCCTATGTCGTGCATATCGCAAACCAGGCGAAGAACGCGCCGCAGCCCATGCTGGTGGGTCCTCCTGGGGCTGCCAGACCGGAAACCGGGACCTCACCCACCGCAACGGGAGCCGGTGCGCCCGCCCTGCATCACTAAACGATCAAACATAACTGAGCCAAAGGCTGCTACTGCGCCGCTTTACGGCAGCAAACCCGTAGCACAGCGGATAGAGCGAGAGGACTATGCAGAACCATAGCAGGTAAATCACGGGCAAAGAGTATCCCCACCCCGGCGGGAAGGTAATGGGATACTGCTGCAGGGACCCGGATTCAAACATCCAATGGACTTGGCCGTAACGCGCATAGCACAACACGACAGCCACCACGTGGATGAGCGGGATGTGCAGCAGGAAATAAAACATCGGCACTTTGCCAACGGTCGCCGCCGGACGCAGCCAAGGCGTGGTCCGTCCATCGAGGAACCCGAGAAGAGCCAACGCAGGGCCGATCGTCATCAGAAGAAACAGCAATGAAGGCGGGTATTTGGTCGTGTTCAGGAACGAGAGCACGCTGAATGCCGCGGAGGACTGTGGAGTCCACGGACTCGGATCGCCATAGACGTTGGTGGCACGAACCACAACAAAAGCCGCCGTCAGGAACAGTCCAGACCGCAGCAGAAACGTTCGCCTGCGCTGAGCCGTCCAGTCATAGATCACCCCGAGGCTGTACCCGAGTGCGGTAACGCCAACCCAGGGAATGAGCGGGTACGCCACGAGAATCACGTGTTCCGGCGTGTTCAGGATGAAGTTTTGGGCGTGGAGGATCGACCAGAGCGGATTCGAGGAGCGAATTGGGTCCAGCAGATTGTGACCTGCGATCAGAGCCAAGCCGAAAGCCGCAATCGCCGGGCGCGGCATGTGAATCAGCGCAGACAGGACGACCATCGCCCACCCCAAGGCCCAAAGGACATTGAGCAAAG
>CAYNTW010000076.1:0-26930 GCA_964400085.1 uncultured Steroidobacteraceae bacterium
GTGACCATCCTGGGCCCGGCCGGAACGGGTAAGACGCTGTTGGCGCTGGCCGCGGGACTGATGCAAACGCTGGAGACGAACCGGTTCGTCGAAATCATCATGACCCGCGTCACCATCCCGCTCGGAGAGGACATCGGTTTCCTTCCCGGCACGGAAGAGGAAAAGATGGAGCCCTGGATGGGCGCCCTGATGGACAACCTCGAGGTGCTCACGGGCACGCAGGAAGGCGGCAACTGGGGTCGTGCGGCAACGAATGACCTGCTGCGTAATCGGATCAAGATCCGCTCGCTTAACTTCATGCGGGGGCGTACCTTCCTGAACCGGTATCTGATTCTGGACGAGGCGCAGAACCTCACCCCGAAGCAGATGAAAGCGTTGATTACGCGAGCCGGTCCCGGGACGAAGCTCGCCTGTTTGGGCAATATCGCCCAGATCGACACGCCCTATTTGACGGAAATGACCTCGGGCCTGACCTATGCCGTGAATCGCTTTCGCGGCTGGCCGCACTCGGGACACATTACGCTGGTGCGCGGCGAGCGCTCACGGCTGGCCGACTACGCATCGGACAACCTTTGACGGAAAGTTTGTAAGTTTCTGTAAGTTCAAGGAAACTTGGATCGGCAAGCCCGGTCGAACGCGACATGCGCCGCTTTACCCTATTGCTCCTGACCGCCGCCACGTTCTTCGTGACGATCGCCTCTGCCGTGGAGCCCGTGCATCCCCCCGCTCCGGCTCTGGATGCCGCGGCGCCGCCGGTGCCGATCGGAAGCGATCTCCCCGGCGAAGTGACCAGTGAGCTGCCTGACATGGGAAGCCCGGAGGCAACGATCATCTCGCACTCCGAGGAGCGCCAGCTCGGCTATATGATGGTCCAGGAGCTGCGCGATCAAAACGCGCTGCTCGAAGACCCGGAGATCAGCGAGTACCTGAACGCCATCGGCGACCGGCTCGCCGCGCAGAGCCCCGACGGCGCGCAAGGTTTTCAGTTCTTCGTCGTGAAGGATTCCGCGATCAACGCGTTCGCCATACCTGGCGGATTCATATTCGTGAACTATGGGCTCATCCTCGCCACGAACACCGAATCCGAGCTGGCGAGCGTACTGGGCCATGAGATCGCCCACGTCACCCAACACCACATCGCGCGCGCGATCCGCGCCCAGAGCCAGCAAAGCATGACCACCATGGCCGCCATGCTCGCGGCCATCCTGCTCGGCACGCTAGGCCATGGCGGTGGTCAGGCCGTCGAGGGCGGCATCATGGCGGCCCAGGGCCTGGCCGCGCAAAAGCAGATCAACTTCACGCGAGAGAATGAAATGGAGGCCGATCGCGTCGGTATCGGCTATCTCGCCGGAGCCGGTTTCGACACGCAGGCGATGGGGAATTTCTTCGAGACTCTCAGCCGCAAGGAAGGCCTCGCCGCGACCTACATCCCGGCCATGCTCGTGGACCACCCCGTCACGACCGATCGCATTGCCGAAGCACGCTCGCGCGCGGCGCAGTTTCCACCGCGCAAGGCGAAGGACTCCCTGAGCTACGCGCTCATTCGTGAGCGTGTCCGGGTGTTGACGGCGCCGGGTGATACCGATATCGAGAAGGTTTACGCGGCACGACTGGCCAAGGGCCAAAACGACATGGCGACGCGCTATGGCGAGGCCCTGGCGCTCATGGCGGATAACCGCCCGGTCGAAGCGCAGAAGATCCTCTTCGAGCTCACGAAACAGCACGAAGGCGTCATCATGCTCCACTCCGCGCTGGGTCAGGCCGAAGTGAAGGCCGGCCAGACCAACGACGCGTTGGGCACTTTCAAACATGCCGTGCGCTTGTTCCCGCGCAACGTTCCGGTAACGGTGCGCTACGCCGAATCACTCATCGCCGCCGGCAACGCCAAAGAAGCGCACGCGGTGCTGCTCGACCTGTTCAACAACGTGCCGCCGACTCCCGACCAGATCCGGCTGACCGCCAACGCGGCGAGCGCCGCCGGTGATACGGGCGACGCCTACTACTACATGGGCGAGTATCAGATTGCCGGCGGCAACCTCCAGTTGGCGGCCATGCAGTACCAACTCGCGCTGTCCGCCCCCAACCTCACCGAGATCCAGCGCCAGCGCTACCAGGCCCGCCTGGACGAGGTGCGCGAGTACCTCACGATGGCGAAATACCGAAAAACGAGTATTCAGGGACCATAGTCAATCCCTCGTCAGAGAGTCCGATCGCAACAACTGGGTAACAAAGGCGCCCGGACTTGGCTGCTACAATATGCCCTTTGGCCGTAAGGCAGGTCGCTCGACGCCATGCACTCCACAATCCGGGTCTCCGCGCTGTCCCTCCTCCTGCTGTGCCTGTTTGGTTGCGCCGCCGCGCCGGCCAAGAAGGATCCGCGCGATCCGTGGGAGCGGATGAACCGCACCACCTTCAATTTCAATACCAAGGTCGATCATGCAGTCCTGCGTCCGATCGCGCGCGGCTACCAGAAGGTGACGCCACAGTTCGTCAGAACTGGTGTGAGCAACTTCGTGGACAACCTGGAGTATCCAGTCGTCATTGTGAGCGACCTGCTCCAGGCCCGATTCAAGCCGTTCGCGCGCGATACCGGCCGGTTCCTCATGAACACCACCCTGGGGATCGGGGGCTTGCTGGATCCGGCCACCCAGGCGGGGCTGGAGAAGAACGAGAACGACATTGGGCTCACGTTTGGACGCTGGGGCATTCCGAAAGGACCCTACTTCGTGATCCCGTTTCTCGGACCCTCGGACGTCCGCGACGGACTGGGACGGATTCCAGCCTCGCTGTACTTGAGCCCGCAGCACTATGCCAATGACTGGAGAATCGAGTACAGCATCTGGGCGGTGGCGGTCGTCGATGCGCGCTACCGCTTGCTCCCGGCCGACTCGGCGCTCGACAGCGCCTATGATCCGTATTTGTTCATGAAGAACGCGTACCTGCAAAGGCGCGACTACCTCCTGAACAAAGGAAGCAACGCTCCGTCGCCGAACGAGAGCGAGGCGGACAAGCTGCTGGACCAGGCCATCGAGCAGGAGGATACACAACCGTCTCCTGGCGAAATCAAGCCGGAGCAGCCCAAGTCAGATCAGGGTACGCCGCCGCCGAAATGACACGGCGGTCGCATCTCACGCGCCCTTCTGTAGCAACTCCTCGACGCCGCTGATTCTCGCGATGGCGAGCAGGTCGGCCGGCAGGCCCACGTAGCGCAGCGACCGGCCATCCCGTTTGGCGACAGCCAACCAATCGAGCAACACTGTCAGGCCGGCGCTATCGGATACGTTGATGCCTGAGCAATCGACTTCGCATGCGCGGGCGCCGCAATCCTTGAACTTCCGCAGGCCATCCTCTCTCGCGCGCCGCGCACTGGCGAAAGTCAGTGCCCCGCGCACGTGCGAGCGCCCATCCGCGCCTGCCACAATCTCAAATGACCCCGAAGCCGAATTCCGATCCGCTACCGCCGTGGCGCCAGTGGTCATGACGTCTTCTTGACCGTCTTGTCGATGTCGCTTGGCTTCTCGCCCTTCTCGAGACGACTGATCACCGCATCCAGGCCCTGTTGGTCGATCTGTGCGCCGAAGTCGTCGTGATAGCTTTTGACGTAGCTGATGCCATCGATCTGCACGTCGATCGCCTTCCATCCTTGCGGTGTCTTGCGCATCACATAGTTCACCGCGACGCTGTCACCGTTGTCGCGCTTGATTTCCGTGCGCACGGTGGCGCGATCGACGTTCGGCTCGACGTTCGTGGGGTAGATCTTCAGCTTGTCGGACGTGAAGTCGACCAACGCTGCCCCGTAGTTCTTGAGCAAGGAATGGTAGAACGCATCCACGAAGCGCTTGCGCTGCTCCGGCGTCGCGCTCCGCCAGTGTAGACCGAGCACGGCTCGCGCCGCTGTCTCGACGTCGAAGTGGGGCAACAGATACTTGTCGACGAGCTCGCCCACCTTGGACGGATCCTTCCGATACATCGCACGGTTCGCATCCAAATCCTTGAGCATGCCTTCCGCCGCGGTTTTTACCACGGCCGAGGGACCCTCCGTCTGCGCACTGCCCGCGGCAGCCGGCGCGGTGGCGGGTGCCTGCGCTTGGGCGGTGAGCAGGGTTCCGCCGGCCAACAAGATCACAGTGATGGCGCACGCGGCGCCCCGGGTGGAGATGATCATTTCTTGGGCTCCTCTGTCTTCTTGGAGTCATCCGAGGACTGGCTCTGGTTGTCGCTCGGCTTGTTGGCAAAGCTCGCGAACAGCTTGTTGATGAGGTTCTCGAGCACCACGGCCGACTGGGTCTGGTCGATGTGGCCGCCGTCCTTGAGGAACGTGTCCGAGCCGCCCGGGCTCAAGCCGATGTACTTGCCACCGAGCAGGCCCTGGGTGTTGATGCTGGCGAAGCTGTCGTCGGGGATCTGGTTGTACTGCGAATCGATGCGCATGCCAACCACGGCCTTGTAGGTTTTCTGGTCGAAACGGATGGAATCCACCTCGCCCATGTTCACGCCCGACATAGTAACGGGCGCGCCGACCTTCAGATCCCCGATGTTGTCGAAATCGGCGCTGATGTGATAGCCAGATTTCCCGGTCAGGCGCAGCCCACTTTGCGGCAGCTGCATGGAGATGAAGAACAGGGCCGCGAAACCCAACAACACGAACAGTCCGGTGCCGATTTCGAGAGTCCGATTGGATTGCATACGATCCTCTGGGCGACAAGCGCGCCTAAGTCAAGAACGCCGCGGTCAGGATCAAGTCCAACAGCAGCGTGAGCACGGACGAAGCGACCACGGTCCGAGTCGTTGCGAGCCCGACGCCCGCTGCAGTCGGCTCCGCGTGATAACCCTCGTTCACCGCGATGAGACTGCAGGTGACCCCGAACACGAGACTCTTGACGACACCTTCGGTGACGTCGCGCAACGCGACCGCACCTTGCATCTGGGACCAGAAGGAGCCTTTGTCGACTCCCATGAACTCCACGCCGACGAGCTGTGCGCCGTACAGACCCACGAGGTTGAAAATGCCGGAGAGGAGCGGCATCGCGATGATGCCACCCAGGAAGCGAGGCGCCGCGACGTACCGCAGCGGGTCAACCGCCATGATCTCCATGGCCACGAGCTGATCGGTCGCACGCATCAAGCCGATCTCGGAAGTCAACGCGGTGCCAGCCCGGCCGGCAAACAACAACGCCGTGATCACCGGGCCGAGCTCCCGCAACAGACCGAGCGCCGCGGCCGTACCCAGCGCATCTTCGGAGCCGAAGCGCTGCAACAGGTTGTAGCCCTGCAGGCCGAGCACCATCCCGACGAACAGGCCGGCCAACATGATGATGATGAGCGAGCGCGCCCCGGCGTTGTAGATCTGGTAGACGATGAGTCGCGGACGGGCCAGCGACGGCACACTCTGCACGATGAGTTGGATGAGGAAAATCGCGCTCGCGCCAAACTTGCGCACGCCTTCCAACAGGAAGCCGCCGTGGTTTGCCTTGCTCAACGTTCCTCCACGGACAGCAGCTCGGAAGTGTAGTCGGACGCCGGGTAATGGAAGCGCACCGGCCCCTCGGCGCTGCCCGCCATGAACTGATGCACGGCGGGAGAGCTGCTTTGCGCGAGCTCCTGTGGGGTTCCGGTGGCCGCCACCCTGCCTGCCTCCAACAGGTAGCTGTCATCCGCGATGGTCGCCAGCTCCTGCACGTCATGGGAGACCACGATGCTCGTGATTCCCAATGCCGTGTTCATCTGCTTGATCAGGCGCAGGATAAAACCGAGCGAAATCGGATCGAGGCCCACGAAGGGCTCGTCGTAGATCAGGATCTCGGGATCCATCACGATCGCGCGCGCCAGGGCGACACGGCGGGCCATGCCGCCGGAGAGCTCGGAGGGCATGAGGTTGGCCGCACCACGCAGCCCGACCGCTTCGAGCTTCGTCAGGACGAGGAGCCGGATCAGCGACTCGGGAAGATCCGTGTGTTCGCGCACAGGAAAGGCGACGTTCTCGAAAACGGTCATGTCCGTGAGCAGCGCGCCGTTCTGGAACAACATGCCCATGCGCTTGCGGACCGCGTAGACCTCTGGCCTCGACAGGTTCGCAAGATCCTTGCCGAACACCACCACCTGACCTTTGTCCGCCTGGATCTGCGCGGTGATCAGCTTCAGTAGTGTCGTCTTGCCCGTGCCACTGGGGCCCATGATGGCAGTGATCCGGCCGCGCCGGACACGCAGATCGACCCCAGAGAAAATGGGTCGTCCGTAGACGGCGTAGTGCACGTCACGCACGGCGACTACCACGTCATCGGTCGCCACCGATGACGTGGCTTGTGCGGATTCAGGTGTTGTCACGTGGGCGCGGGCTTCAGGCAGCCTGCTTCTCCAGATCAGGGGTATATCGCCCCGTCGTGGCCAGCCCGTTGAGTTTGGCGCGCTTGGCGAACTCCTTTTGGCCGGCGGCGAAATTCGCCGCTGAGCCGCCCCAGACCTTGAGTGCCGTGTCCTGCAGCGCACGGCCATAGCTGAACGTCAGGTTCCAAGGCAGCGGACCCAACTTATTCATCAGAGAAAGATGGAGCGTCGCCTCCTCGGAGGACTGTCCGCCGGAGAGGAAGGCAATACCCGGCACAGCCGGCGGCACGTGGCGCTTCAGGCAACGCACAGTGGCCTCCGCGACGACCTCCGGCGAGGCCCGGTTCGCGGCCTTCTTCCCGGAGATCACCATGTTGGGCTTCAGGACCATGCCTTCGAGAGAGATACGATGATCGGCAAGCGCACCGAACACCGCTTGCAGCGTCGCGTTGGTCACTTCCTCGCAGCGATCGATCGAATGAGCGCCGTCCATAAGGACTTCCGGCTCGACGATCGGGACAATCTCGTTTTCCTGGCAAAGGGCCGCATACCGAGCGAGCGCGTGGGCGTTGGCTTCGATCGCGAACGGGGTCGGAATGCCATCGGCAATGTCGATCACAGCGCGCCATTTCGCGAATCGGGCGCCGAGCTTGTAATACTCCACGAGGCGCTCGCGCAGGCCATCGAGTCCTTCAGTAATGGTCTCGTTCGGGAAGCCGGCGAGCGGCTTCGCGCCGGTATCGACCTTGATGCCCGGGATGATGCCGAGCTTGGTGAGGTACTGCGGGAACGGGGTGCCGTCCTTCGTCTTCTGCCGGATGGTCTCGTCGTAGAGGATGACGCCGCTGATGGATTCGGCCGCACCGGGGGCGGTGAACAACAGCTCGCGATAGGTGCGCCGGTGCTCTTCGGTGGACTCCAGCTTGATGCTGTCGAAGCGTTTCTTGATGGTGCCCGTGCTCTCATCCGCCGCGAGAATGCCTTTGTTCTTCGCCACCATCGCATTGGCGATGCGCGCGAGCTCGGTACGGTTCATCGTCGAGTCCTCCAGCAAGGGTGGCCCTCCACACGCAGTAAATGTGCCTGTGAAGTTCACCGTCATAGGCCTAATGGGGGCGCAAGGATACCAAACTAGGACTGTGAAGACCGCGCTTGGTTCTGTGTCTAATTAGTACTAAAATAGTCCTAGTTTAAAGGACCCCTATTACCCATGTTGCGCATCAGCCGGCTTACCGACTACGCGACGGTCGTTCTGGCGACTCTCGCCGAGCACCCCGAACAGGTGCAGACCGCGACCGCGCTCGCGGAGCGAACGCGCATCGCCGCGCCGACCGTGAGCAAGCTGCTCAAGCAGCTCCAGCGAGCCAATCTGGTGAGCTCCACCCGGGGATTGCACGGGGGGTACCAGCTCGCGCGCCCGGCGGCCCAGATCACCGCCGCGGACATCCTGGACGCCCTGGAGGGGCCTGTTGCGCTGACCGATTGCTCCGCCGGGGAAGGCCACTGCGGGATTGAAAACAATTGCCGCGTCGGCCGGGTGTGGCAGCGCTTGAATATGGCCATTCGCCGCTCATTACAGGACGTAAGTCTGGCGCAACTTGCGGGTATCGACGCTTCGCAAGTACGGCTGCCGACGCTCGAGCGCGAGGTGAAGCTGCCCATCCCCCGCTCCCCCGCGCGCTCCTGACCACTTGTCTCGATATCCATCATGAGTCAATCCGCCAAACAGTTAGAAAGTTTGATCTCACGGGGCTACCAGCACGGCTTCGTGACCGAGATCGAGTCCGACACGGTGCCGCCCGGGTTGGACGAAAGTGTCGTCCGGCTCATTTCGCGCAAAAAAAACGAGCCGGCGTTTCTCACCGAGTGGCGGCTGAAGGCGCTGCGCCATTGGCTGAACATGAGTGAGCCGCGATGGGCGCACGTCAAGGTCACGCCCATCGATTACCAGGCGATCTCGTACTACTCGGCGCCGCGCGCCAAGACCGATGGTCCGAAAAGCCTGGAGGAAGTCGATCCCAAACTGCTGGAGACCTACGAGAAGCTCGGGGTCCCGCTGCATGAGCGCGCCCGTCTCGCGGGCGTTGCTGTCGATGCCGTGTTTGACAGCGTGTCGGTCGCCACGACGTTCAAGGAGCGCCTGAATGCCGCTGGGGTCATCTTCTGCCCTTTCTCGGAAGCGGTTCAGAAGCATCCGGAGTTGGTCGAGCAGTACCTCGGCAGCGTCGTGCCGCAATCGGACAATTTCTTTGCCGCGCTGAACTCGGCCGTCTTCTCGGACGGATCGTTCGTGTACGTTCCCAAGGGAGTGCGCTGCCCGATGGAGCTGTCGACCTACTTCCGCATCAATGCGGCGAAGACTGGACAGTTCGAGCGGACGCTCATCATCGCGGATGAAGGGAGTCACGTGAGCTATCTCGAGGGCTGCACCGCACCGATGCGCGATGAGAATCAGCTTCACGCGGCCGTCGTGGAGCTCGTCGCTCTGGCTGACGCCAAAATCAAATACTCGACCGTGCAGAACTGGTATCCCGGCGATGCGAACGGCGTGGGTGGCATCTATAACTTCGTCACCAAGCGCGGTGAATGCCGCGGCCGCAACTCGCACATCTCGTGGACCCAGGTCGAGACGGGATCGGCGATCACGTGGAAGTACCCGAGCTGCGTGCTACGCGGTGAGGGATCGATCGGGGAGTTCTACTCGGTCGCGACCGTGAACAACTTCCAGCAGGCCGACACCGGCACCAAGATGATCCACATCGGGCCCAACACCCGCAGCACGATCGTCTCCAAGGGGATCTCGGCCGGACACGGCCAGAACACGTACCGCGGGCTCGTGAAGATACTGCCGAGCGCGCAGGGCGCCCGTAACTTCACGCAATGCGACTCCCTGCTGATGGGCGGCAAGTGCGGCGCTCATACCTTTCCTTACGTGGAGGTCAAGAACCCGTCGGCGACGGTGGAGCACGAGGCGAGCACTTCGAAAATCAGCGATGACCAACTTTTCTACTGCCTGCAACGGGGCATTTCCCAAGAGGATGCGGTGAACATGATCGTGAGCGGCTTCTGCAAGTCGGTGTTCAAGGAGCTGCCGATGGAGTTCGCGGTGGAAGCGCAGAACCTGCTCGCGGTGAGTCTCGAAGGCGCGGTGGGCTGAGAGCATGGCGAAGATCACCCTGTTGAATATCCAAGGGCTGCAGGTCAGTGTCGAGGGCAAGCAGATCCTCAACGGGCTCGACCTCGAGGTCGGCCCCGGCGAGGTGCACGCCATCATGGGCCCGAACGGCTCGGGCAAGAGCACCCTCGCCTACGCCCTTGCCGGCCGCCCCGGCTACGAGATCACGGCCGGGAAAGTGGCTTTCGAGGGACGTGACTTGTTGGCGCTCGCTGCGGAAGAGCGGGCGCACGAGGGGCTGTTCCTCGGATTCCAGTACCCGGTGGAAATACCTGGTGTCAACAACGTCTATCTATTGAAGGCGGCGATCAACGCAGCCCGCAAACATCGCGGCCTGCCGGAAGTCGATGCGTTCGAGTTCCTGACTCTCGTGCGCGAGAAGATGAAGGTCATGCACATGGAGGAGAGCTTCCTCTCCCGTGGCGTGAACGAAGGATTCTCCGGCGGCGAGAAGAAGCGCAACGAGATCCTGCAGATGCTCATGCTGGAGCCGCGGCTCGCCATTCTGGACGAGACCGACTCCGGACTCGACATAGACGCACTGAAGGTCGTCGCCAACGGCGTGAATACATTGCGCTCGCCCGAGCGGTCGGTCGTGCTGGTCACCCACTATCAGCGATTACTCGACTACATCGTGCCCGATTTCGTACATGTCCTGGTGCGCGGGCGAATCGCGCGTAGTGGCGACAAGACGCTCGCTCACGAGCTCGAGCGTCGTGGGTATGACTGGATCATCGAAGAGGCGGCGTGATGGCTTCGTCTCTTGCAACACGCATTGCCGAGGAGCACGCGGCGGTTCTGGCGTCGCTGCCCGAGGAAGTGGTCGGCCGGGAGCGTCGACGGAGCGCGATTGAGGCCCTCGAGGCGCAAGGGCTGCCGACAGCGCGTGACGAGAATTGGAAGTATGCGAATTTGCGGCCGTTGGAGAAGGTGCGGTTTGCGCCATCCCGTGGACGCGCGCCAACATTGACAGCGGCGGACCTGCCAGCAGCTATCGAGGGATACGCTCGCTATACGTTCGTCGATGGAGTTTTCGCGCCCGCGCTTTCGTCGCCGGCGATCAAGTCGGGCATCTCGGTGGCCTCGCTCCGCGGCTCGGCAGCGGGTACCACCATCGAGACGGCGACCACGAAGGACGCGCGCTTCGCCTTACTAAATGACGCGTTTGCAGTCGACGGTGCTGTTATTCGCGTGTCGGCGGGCGTCGATTGTCCAACTTGCATCGAGCTCGTGTTCGTGGCGAGCGTCGAAGCGCAAGCCGGCTCGTCTTATCCGCGCGTCGAGCTGCACGTTGAGAAGGACGCGCGACTTGGTCTAATCGAGCGGCATGTCAGTATCGGCGGCTCTGGAGCTAACTTCGTCAACGCGGCGATCACGGTCGACCTGGCGCGCGGCGCTACGGTAAACCACTATCGCGTGCAGGAGTCTGGCGCCAAGAGCATCTGGGTAGACACGCTCTCGGCAGTGCTAGCCGAGAACGCCACCTACAAACTCCACGGCGTGAACGTTGGCGGCCTGTCATCCAGGTCGACCATCAATGTGCAGCTCGCTGGCGAGCGAGCCGACGCGTCGATCTCGGTCGCCTCTCTCGGTGATCGCCAACAGGTCCAGGACGCCTTCGTCCTGGTCGAGCATGCAGCGCCCAATGCGCGATCCGAGCAGACGTTCCGTGGAATCTCGGCCGGCCGCGCTCGCGTCACCTTCAACGGCAAGGTCGTTGTACGCAAGGGCGCGCATGGGACTGATTCCCAGCAGTCGCTCCGCGGACTGCTCGCGGGACCGGAAGCCGAGATCGATGTCCGGCCGCAGCTCGAGATCTACACGGACGACGTCCGCTGCGCGCACGGCGCAACTGCGGGCAAGCTCGATGACAATATGTTGTTTTACCTGCTGTCGCGCGGGATCGACCGTGCCACAGCGCAGCGCCTGTTGAAATGGGCGTTTCTCGAAGATGTGGTGGCCCGCATCGAAGTACCCGAGCTGCGCCGACAGATCGAGCGCAGTCTCGCCGGACAGATGCACGAGGCCGACGCGTTGAAGGAGCTTTTGTAATGGCGGCAACCGCACCGAAAGTCCAGACCACCACAGGCGCGCAGCCGGCGTTCGACGTCGAACGCGTGCGCAAGGACTTCCCGATTCTCGAGCGCACCATCAATGGGCGGCCGCTCGTCTACCTCGATAGCGCCGCCTCCTCGCAGAGGCCTCTACGAGTTCTACGAGCCGTCGAGGAGTACGAAACCCACTCGCACGCGAATGTCCACCGAGGCGTACATGCCCTGAGCCAGGCGGCAACCGAGGCATATGAAGGTGCGCGGGAGCGCATCCGGCGTTACATCGATGCGCGCTCGACTCGCGAGATCATCTTCGTCCGCGGCACCACCGAAGGAGTGAACCTCGTCGCGCAGTCGTACGCCCGCCCCCGCTTCAAGCCAGGGGACGAGATTCTCATCACCGGCCTGGAGCATCACGCCAACATCGTCCCGTGGCAGATGGTTTGCGAGCAGACGGGCTGCACGCTGAAAGTGGCGCCCATCGATCGCCGCGGCGAGTTGATTTTCGACGAGTTCCTGAAACTGCTCTCATCGCGCACGAAGTTGGTCGCGGTCGCCCATGTGTCGAATGCGCTAGGCACCATACTGCCAGTCAAACGCATCATCGACGCCGCGCACGCGCAAGGCGCGGTCGCTCTGGTGGACGGCGCACAG
Organism: uncultured Steroidobacteraceae bacterium; assembly: GCA_964400085.1. GTDB lineage: Bacteria > Pseudomonadota > Gammaproteobacteria > Steroidobacterales > Steroidobacteraceae > 13-2-20CM-66-19. The sequence goes on from CAYNTW010000076.1 coordinate 12,205, forward strand.
GCGATACCTCACTCCAAGGTCGACGTGCGCGCCCTCGGCTGCGATTTCTATACCTTCTCCAGTCACAAGATCTATGGGCCGACCGGTGTCGGCATCCTCTACGGGCGCGAGGAGTTGCTGGCGGCCATGCCACCGTGGCAAGGCGGCGGGGACATGATCCTCACGGTCTCGTTCGAGAAAACCACCTATAACGAGCTGCCCTGGAAATTCGAGGCCGGCACCCCCAACATCTCCGGCGCGGTCGGCTTGGCCGCGGCCATGGACTATGTCGAAAGCCTGGGGCTCGAGGCCATCGCCGCGCATGAGCAGCGGCTACTGAGTCTCGCCACGGCGGAGCTCGAGCGGATGCCGGAAATCGAGATCATCGGCACGGCAGCACACAAGGCAGCCGTCCTGTCGTTCACCATGAAAGGTGTTCATCCGCACGATCTCGGCACGATCCTCGATACCGAGGGCGTCGCCGTGCGCACGGGGCACCATTGCGCCCAACCCGTCATGACTTTCTTTGGCATACCGGCCACCGCACGCGCATCGTTCGGCGTTTACAACACCGAGCAGGATGTGGCCGCCCTGGTCGCCGGGCTGCGTAAGGTCCGCGAGGTGTTTGCCTGATGGATTTGAAAGAGCTTTATCGCGACGTGATCCTCGATCACAACAAGCGCCCGCGCAATTTCGGGCGGCTCGAGGCCGCCAATACCCACGCCGATGGCCACAACCCGCTCTGCGGCGATCGCTTGTCGGTGTTCGTGAAAATGAATGGCGATCGGATCGAGGACTTGAGCTTCGAGGGCAAGGGCTGCGCCATTTCCACCGCATCGGCGTCACTGATGACGGAAGCGGTGAAGGGTAAGGACAAGGCGGCAGTCAGCGCCCTGTTCGACAAAATCCACACCCTGCTTACCCGACAAGACGTCGTGCCGGGCCCGGAGCTCGGCAAGCTCGCGGCCCTGTCGGGGGTGCGCGAGTTTCCCTCGCGAGTGAAATGCGCGAGCCTGTGTTGGCATACATTGAATGCCGCGCTGGATCGTACCGCGACGACCGTGTCCACGGAGTAGCTGACTAGATGCGTACGCACGAAAACGAGCCTTTTGTCGTAAACCGCGAGGTGCGCGCGGTGATGGTGCCTGCCGGCGTCGAAGTGAACTTGAAGCCGGGGCAGGCTGGGTACATCACCCAGGCGCTGGGTGGCAGCTTTACCGTCTATCTCGAGGGTAACCTCTTCCGAATCTCCGGCGAGGACGCCGATGCCATCGGCAAGGAGCCGGTCAAGGCGCCCGAGCTGCCCCCCAACGCGACCGAAGAGGATGTGCGCAAGCTCGCCTGGGACCAGATGCGCACCTGTTACGATCCCGAGATCCCCATCAACATTGTCGAGCTCGGACTCGTATATGGTTGCGAGGTGAAGACCAACGAGGATGGCACGAGGACCGTCGAGGTCCAGATCACTCTCACGGCCCCGGGCTGTGGCATGGGCGATGTTCTCGTGGATGATGTCAAAGACAAGATCCAGAGGATCCCCACCGTCCGCGAGGCCCGCGTCGAGCTCACCTTCGACCCGCCTTGGAATCAGAGCATGATGTCGGAGGCCGCCCGACTGCAGACCGGCATGTTCTAAGACCATGGCTTCAGAGTGGATCGATGTTGGCGCCAGCGACTCCATCAGCGAGACGGCGCCCTTCTCTACAGAGGTCGACGGCATCCCCATCGTTGTCGTACGCTGCGGCGTCGAAATCTACGCCGTAGAAGACCGTTGCACGCACGACGGCGAGGCGTTGGGAGAAGCCGAAGTGGAAGCCTGCCAGATCATCTGTCCGAGGCATGGTGCGCATTTTTGCTTGCGCACGGGCGAAGCCCTCACGCCTCCGGCCTACGAGGCCTTGCGGTCCTACAACGTGCGCGAGGAAGCCGGGCGGGTCCTGGTGGAGATGCCCGCGTGAAGCGTCTGACACTGATGCGGCATGGTGACGCACAGTGGAAGGATCCCGAGGTCGAAGATTTTGTGCGCCCGCTGAATCGCCGTGGCGGTAGCGAGTCCGAAGCCATGGGTCGGCGTCTGGCCGAGTTGGCGCTCGCTCCGGACCTCATCATATCGAGTCCAGCACGGCGCGCGCAGCAGACGGCAGAGATCATCGCGCGGGAGCTGGCGCTGCCGGCGCGCAGCATTCACTTTGAGGAAGCGCTCTATCTAGCGAGCGCGCAAGAGATTTTGCGCCTCGCGCGAGCCATTGGACCGCGTGTGCCGCATTTGATGATTGTGGGGCACAACCCAGGCATTTCGGAGCTCGCGAGCTTGCTCTCGCCGGTGGCGGATGTGGGTGGACTGGCCACCGCTGCCCTTTGCACCATCACGTTCGACACTGATCAATGGTCGGCGGTGGGTCCCGCGCTGGCGCGGGATGTTGTCAATGAGAGTCCGCCCTCACGCTTGTTTAGCCTGTTCGCGTGAAGGGCCCGCTAGGGTCAGCACTCCGGCACGTTGACTGCCAGACCACCTTGTGAGGTCTCCTTGTAGATGGTCGACATGTCAGCGCCGGTCTGCCGCATGGTCGCGATCACCTGGTCCAAGGACACCTTGTGAGTCCCATCGCCGCGCATGGCCAAACGCGCGGCGTTGATCGCCTTCACCGAGCCCATTGCATTGCGCTCGATACACGGGATCTGCACCAGACCCGCGACCGGATCGCAGGTGAGCCCCAGGTTGTGCTCCATCCCGATCTCGGCGGCGTTCTCGATCTGCTCATTGGTGCCATGCAGGGCGGCGACGAACCCGGCAGCAGCCATCGAGCACGCCACCCCCACCTCACCCATGCAACCCATTTCCGCGCCCGAGATCGACGCGTTCTTCTTGTAGAGCATGCCGATGGCGGCGGCAGTCAATAGAAAGCGAACAACGCCCTCGTCGCTCGCATCCTTGTGGAAACGCCGATAAAAATGTAGCACCGCCGGCACGATGCCCGCGGCACCGTTCGTCGGAGCCGTAACGACACGCCCGCCCGCGGCATTCTCCTCATTCACGGCCAACGCGAAGGCGTTCACCCAATCCATCACGTCCAACGGCCTGTCCGTCGAGCTCTCAGTCAACACCCGATAGAGCTTCGGCGCACGACGTTTGACTTTCAGTGCGCCGGGCAGCACGCCAGTTTGACGGAATCCGCGCTCGACGCACGCCTGCATGACATGCCAGATATGGAGCAGTCGCTCGCGCACCTGGGCCTCACTCGCCCAGGTGCGCTCGTTCGCCATCATCAGCTCGAACAATTCCAGCCCGTTTTCCCGACATAGGGTGAGCAGCTCAGCGCCGGAGCCAAACGGATACGGTGGGGCCTTACGCACCTGGGTCAGGTGCGACTCCGCTTCGTCACCCCGCACGACGAAGCCACCGCCAATGGAGTAATAGTCCTCCTCGCGCAACATGCGTTTGTTCGCCGCAAGTGCCGTGAAACGCATGCCATTGGAATGCCGGGGCAACCGTTCGTGATACATGAACAGCAACTGCATCGGCTCGTCGAAGGCGATCTCGTGCTTGCCCAGGAGTTTGATCCGCCCCGTCGTACGCACACGTTGTAGCAATGGGTCGATGCTGTCAGGGTCGACCGTTTCGGGATCCGCCCCCTCGAGCCCCGCCAGCACAGCACGGTCGGTGCCGTGGCCTGCGCCCGTGAGCGCGAGTGAGCCGTAAAGGCGCACGGCGACCAGTTCAGTCTGTGCCAGCAGTCCGTCGCGCTCGAGTCCGAGAGCGAACTCACGCGCGGCACGCATCGGTCCCATGGTGTGGGAGCTGGACGGGCCGATACCCACCTTGAAAATGTCGAAAACGCTCAAAGTCATGGAGTTGGGCCTAGCGTGCTCAGCCGTGAGTGAGTTTCCACCGCGGCTGGCCTGAGATCATGTATGGCGGCGACACCTACGGCGTTCAATCGCGACCGGACGTCGATCGCCCTTGCGAGAATCGCGTCGCGCGTTCATTCACGGCCGCGCAGCCGGCGTAGTGCCTGCCGATCGTGCTTGTCCGGACGCTCGTCGGGTCGTGGCGTAAGCCCCGAGGCGGTCCGCATGCGCTGCGCGAATTGCGCTCGGCGAGCTTCGCTGGCTGGACTTTCGACATAACACCGCGCCGCCTCGGTCGCAGGTCCGCGACGCGCGGGAATGGCCGTCACCGTGCACTCGAATTCGACAGCACCTCTCACGAACGACACGACATCGCCCGCGCGAACCTCGCGCGAGGGCTTCACGCGCTCTCCATTGATATGCACCTTGCCACCGGTGACAGCCTGCGTGGCGAGGGAACGGGATTTGAACAGGCGGACCCCGAACAGCCAGCGATCGATACGCGCGGCTCCGGGGCCCTCGTCTGTGCGATTTTCGGACATGGGGACAGTATAATTGAACCCATGAAACAAGCTGTCATCGAGCGCTTACGCGCGGACCTGGAAGGACTCAAGGCTCAGGGTTTGTACAAGACCGAGCGCGTGCTGACCGGGCCGCAGGGAGGTGTCGTCCGCACCGGCGAGCGGGAAGTCGTCAACCTGTGCGCCAACAACTACCTGGGACTGGCGAACCACCCCTCGATCCGCGAAGCCGCTCATCGGGCGCTGGATCGCTTCGGTTACGGGATGGCATCGGTACGCTTCATCTGCGGCACCCAGAGCATCCACAAGCAGCTCGAGGAGCGCCTGAGCCAGTTTCTCGGCAAACCCGACACCATTCTGTACTCCTCCTGCTTCGACGCCAACGGCGGGCTGTTCGAGACCCTGCTCGATGAAAGCGATGCCGTCATTTCGGACGCGCTCAACCACGCGAGCATCATTGACGGCATCCGCCTGTGCAAAGCACAACGGTACCGCTATGCCAACAACGACATGGGGGAGCTGGAGAATTGCCTCAAGCAGGCCGCCGGAGCCAGGACGCGCCTGATCGCCACCGACGGTGTGTTCTCGATGGATGGCACCATCGCGAATCTTCGCGGTATCTGCGATCTCGCTGATCGCTACGACGCGTTGGTGATGGTGGATGATTCCCATGCCACTGGCTTCATGGGTCCTACCGGCCGCGGCACGCCGGAGCACTGCGGGGTCGCCGATCGGATCGATATTCTCACCAGCACCCTGGGCAAGGCTCTTGGGGGAGGAAGCGGCGGGTTCATATCCGCGCACCGGGAAATTGTCGAGTGGCTGCGCCAACGCTCGCGCCCGTACCTCTTCTCCAACAGTATCCCGCCCGTGGTGGCCGGCGTGAGCCTGAGGGTCCTCGACCTGCTCGATCACTCTCCGGAGCTCCGCGAGCGGCTATTCGAGAATGCGCGTTATTTCCGCGCGGGTCTGGAGGGCGCAGGATTCACACTCAAACCCGGCGAACATCCGATCATCCCCGTCATGCTCGGGGACGCCGCGCTGGCCAGCCGCATGGCCGACCTGTTATTGCAACGCGGCATCTATGTGATTGGTTTTTCTTTCCCCGTTGTCCCGAGGGGACAAGCGCGTATTCGCACGCAGATGTCCGCGGCGCTCACTCGCGAGCAGCTCGACCGCGCCATCGCAGCATTCACGGCCGTAGGTCGCGAGCTGGGTGTGATCCAGTAAGTCGAGCGGAGAACCCATGAAAGCATTGGTCAAAAAAGAAGCCGCTCCCGGCATCTGGCTCGATGACGTGCCGGAGCCCAAGGTCGGACCCAACGATGTGCTCATCGAGATCGACAAGACGGCGATCTGCGGCACGGACATGCACATCTACCACTGGGACGCCTGGGCGCAGAAGACGATTCCGGTGCCGATGGCAGTGGGTCACGAGTACTGCGGCCGTATTGTCGACATGGGCTCGGAGGTACGGGGTCTGAAGACCGGCGATCGGGTCTCCGGTGAGGGTCATATCACCTGCGGATATTGCCGCAATTGCCGCGCGGGGCGCCGACATCTATGCATCAACACAGTCGGTGTTGGCGTCAACCGCCCTGGCGCGTTCGCGGAATACCTCTCCATCCCCGCGTACAACACCTTCAAGCTTCCGGACTCCATTCGCGACGATATCGCCTCGATTCTCGACCCGTTCGGGAATGCAACCCACACCGCGCTCTCATTCAACATGGTGGGCGAGGATGTGTTGATTACCGGGGCGGGACCCATCGGCATCATGGCGGTTGCCATTGCGCGTTTTGTGGGAGCGCGGCACGTCGTCATCACGGACGTGAACGACTATCGTCTCGATCTCGCTCGCAAGCTGGGCGCCACGCGCGCCATCAACGTCACGCGCGAGTCACTCGACCAGACGATGAAGGATCTCAACATGCAGGAGGGATTCGACGTCGGGCTGGAGATGTCGGGCAATGCGTCCGCATTTCGCGAGATGCTGCGGACGATGCATCACGGCGGCTCGATCGCGATCCTGGGGATTCCTCCGGGCGACACGGCGATCGATTGGAACCAGGTGATCTTCAAAGGCCTCACCTTGAAGGGCATCTATGGCCGGGAGATGTTCGAGACCTGGTACAAGATGGCCTCGCTGTTGCAGAGCGGGCTCAACATCGATCCCATCGTCACCCATCACTTCCCCGTGCAGGAGTTCAAACAGGGGTTCGAAACCATGGGGTCGGGGAAGTCGGGGAAGGTGATCCTCGACTGGAGTACGATTTGAGCTACTCCGCCGTGCAGAAGCAGTACGCGTAGACCTTGTTCGGCTCGGTGAAGTGGCTGAGGCGCTCCACTTCACGCGTCAGCGGATCGAACCGATGCGCCACGCGCGCTAAAGCCGCGGTCTTGTCATCCATCGCCACCGACAACACGGCCTTCACCGCGCGACTCTTCAACTGCAACACCAGCTCCTGCGCCAAGGACAACTCGGGCTCGACGAATTCGAGCTCGTAGTCGGTGAGCTTCGCGTGGCGCGCCGCCGAGCGGACCGCATCCTCGAACGAGCCGAGCTGGTCGACCAGGCCGAGCCGCTTTGCGTCGATGCCGGCCCAGACTCGCCCCTGCGCGATGGCATCGATCTCCTCGCGCGTCTTCTTCCGCCCAGTGGAAACGCGCGCTAGAAATTCGTCGTAGCCACGACCTATCTGCGATTGCAGCAGAACGCGAGCCTGGTCACCCAGGGGCCGATCGATGCGCAGCGCGCCGGCGAGCGGCGTCGTGCCTACCCCGTCAACCGTTACGCCAATCTTGCCGAGTGTCTTATCGATGGTGGGAATGATGGCGAAAATGCCGATGGAGCCGGTCAGAGTGGCCGGGCTCGCCCAGATCTCGTCCGCGGGCGCGGAGATGTAGTAACCGCCGGAGGCCGCCAAGGTGCTCATGGACACGATGACGGGCTTGCCTGCCGCCCGCATCGCCAGCAACTCGCGATAGATCTCCTCGGAAGCCATGACACTTCCGCCAGGACTGTTGACCCTGAGCACGACCGCGCGGATGTTCCGATCCAACCGTGCCTGGCGGATGAGCCGCGCCGTCGAATCGCCACCCACGGTGCCGGGCGGCTGATCGCCATCGAGAATTTCTCCCGAGGCGACAATCACACCCACTCTCGGCTTGCCGGCGGCACGAGCCTTCATATCCGCATGCGCGAGACGGGCGTAGTCGGAGCTCGAAACAGACTTGAACGACCCGGTGGTGTCGTCCTGACCCACCAGGTCGATGAGCCGCTTTTCCACTTCGAGCCGGGTCTTGATGCCCGTGACGAGCCCCGCTTCCAACGCAACCTGGGCGGCGTTTCCGCCGGCGGCAGGCACGGTCTTCGTCAGATTATCGACGTACTTGCGCAGCGCGTCGGCGGGCAGCTTGCGGGCGCGGGTAATGTTGGCCTGATAGGTCGTCCAGAGCGCGCCGAGGTACGCATTGCTCTCCTGCTTGTCCTCGGGGGACATGTCGGTGCGCGTGAACTCTTCGACAGCGCTCTTATAAGCGCCGACCCGGAACACATTGATATCGACCCCGAGCTTGTCCAGCGCCTCCTTGAAGAACATGCGGTAGCGCGCGTAGCCGTCGATGAGCACGAAGCCCATGGGATCGAGGTAGATCTCATCCGCCTGGGCCGCAAGGTAGTAGCGCTCCTGGGTCATCTCGTTGCCGTACGCGATGACCTTCTTGCCGGCGGCCCGAAACTCGTGCAGTGCCCGGGCCAACTCCTCCAGGGTCGGCTGACCCGCGCCCTCGAGCTTCTCCAGGTCGATCGCCACCACCGCGATCCGCCTGTCTTTCGCGGCGGCCCGGATCGAGTCCGTCAGGTCCCAGAGCAGCGTTTCCGCATGTCCCTGTCCACGGGCCTCCTCGACCGCGCGCTCGAGCGGGTCGCCGGTCGATTGTTCGACGATCTCGCCTTCCGGCGCCAGGAGCAGCGCCGCCTTCGCTGGGACATTCGGCACCGAGCCGCGCAAGGCGCCAATCACGAAGCCAAAAACAACCAACAGCACGAGAAGGTGCAGGAACCGGCGCAGCACATCCAGGCCGCGCCACAGCCCGTACAGAATCGAACGCAGGAGGTTCATGGTCCGCGGCTAAAAGCTAGAGTTTCTCCTCGATCCTGGCGGCCTTGCCCGACAGGTCGCGCAGATAGTAAAGCTTCGCGCGCCGGACATTGCCGCGACGCTTGATGGTGATGTCGCTGATGGCGGGACTGTAGGTCTGGAACACGCGCTCGACGCCTTCGCCGTGGGAAATTTTCCGCACGGTGAAAGAGGAGTTCAGTCCGCGGTTGCTGATGGCGATCACCACACCCTCGTACGCCTGCACGCGCTCGCGGTCGCCCTCGACGACCTTCACCTGCACGACGACGGTGTCGCCCGGCTTGAAGTCCGGGACCTTGCGGGTCATGCGCTCTTTCTCGATCTGTTGAACTATGTTCATGGTCTTATCCTCGATCTTTGTCACCCGGCGCAGGTGCGCCCGGCAACTGATTCAATAAATCCGGCCGGCGTTGCCGTGTTCGGGCCATCGCCTGCTCCAGGCGCCAGCGGCGGATGTCGGCATGATTGCCTGACAATAACACCGACGGCACACCCAGGCCCTCGAATACTTCCGGCCGCGTGTAGTGCGGCCAGTCGAGCAACCCCGCGACGAACGACTCCTCCACGTTCGAGCGCTCATCACCCAGGGCTCCCGGCAGCAGCCGGGCCACCGCATCGATCACCACGAGCGCGGGGAGCTCGCCACCCGAGAGCACGTAGTCACCGATCGACACTTCGCGATCGATGCCCAGCTCGACCACCCTTTCATCCAGACCTTCGTAGCGTCCGGCCACGAGCAGCAATCCCGGCAAGCCCGCGAGCTCGCGGGCCAGCTCCTGACCCAGCGGCTCGCCCTGCGCCGAGAGATAGACCCTCGGGCTTCCTTCCGGCAGGCGTGCGTGCGCCGCCCGGATCGCTGCCAACATGGGCTCGGGCTTCAACACCATGCCCGGACCGCCACCGTACGGCCGGTCGTCGACCGTCCGATGTACATCGCTCGTATGCGCCCGCGGGTCCTCGGTTCCGACATTCAACAAGCCGCGCTCGATCGCGCGCCCGACAATCCCGTACTCCAAGGCTCCCGCGATCATTCCGGGGAACAGCGTAACGACTTCAATTCTCATCTCGGTCGCACCCGCCCCTACCACGTTTGGCTCGCCCGCTCGGCCGCTGCTTCAAAGCTCCGCCGGCCAGTCCACCAGAATCACGCCCGCCGCAAGCTCCACCTTGCTGAGGTGCCTGGGAACAGCGGGTATCCAGTACTCGCCGCGCTCACCTTGCACCACCATCATCGGACCCGTCGGTGCATCCAGGAAATAAGCCACTTTGCCGAGCTCGACGCCATCCTGGTTCCGTACCAACAATCCAACCAGATCCGCCTGGTAGTACTCGCGCTCACGTGTGGGCGGCAGCTCGGCCCGATCCACCTCGATCACCGCGCCCGTCAACGCCGCGGCCCCGTCGCGATCCTCGATCCCTTCGAGCCGCGCTACGAGCCGCTCAGCATGGGGGCGCCCTTCAACCAGGCTTCGAGTAATCCGCTCACCCGAGCCGAGGCGCAACGCCCAGTGGCGGTACTCCAGAATACCGTCTGGCGGATCGGTGTATGAATCGACGTGCACCCAGCCTTTGACGCCCCAGGGAGCACCGACCCGGCCCAGCTCGATGGTCTGTGAGGGCACGCGCGGGGTGCTCGCGACGCGTCCGAACTCCGCCCCCTCAGGCTGTCGCCTGCTTCCTGTAGTCCTTGACGAGCGTGCGCACGCGGTCTGAAAGCTGTGCGCCCTTGCCAACCCAATAGTCGATGCGCGGCAGCTCGAGCCGCAACTTCTGCTCGCCTTTGCGGGCGATCGGGTTGAAGAATCCCACGTGCTCGAGGCTCAAACCGCCCTGGCGCTTGCGGCTGTCCGTCACCACGACGTGATAAAAGGGCTGGTTAGTACCACCGCGCCTCGTCAGGCGTATCGTTACCATGATCGTATCGCTCTCTATGAACTAGGTTCGGTTCCCCGCCCGGGAATTGGGGGCCCGAAAAAAGGAGCGCGGATTCTACGCAAGGGCGGGCTGTAACGCCAATTTTTTCATGTACTTCGCGGGCTCACCGGCCGGGGCGAGGGGCGTCGTCCCGCCCCCGTGCGATGCAGGGACGCTACAGCGTCACCGCCCAGGAAAGCCGGGCGGCATCTGCCCCTTGAACGCGTTCAGCATCCGCTGCAGCCGGCCCCCCTTCATGCTCTTCATGACGCGCTGCATCTCCATGAATTGCTTGAGAAGCCGGTTGACGTCCTGGACCTGGGTGCCCGATCCGGCGGCGATCCGCCGGCGGCGTGAGCCGTCAATGATCCCGGGGTTGCGGCGCTCCTTGCGCGTCATGGAATTGATGATCGCGATCTGCCGCCGCAGGTCCCGGTCCCCCTGCTCCGGCGAAATTCCCCCTTTTTGCGTGGCCATGGCGGGGAGCTTGTCCATCAGCGCGCCGACACCTCCCATCTTCTGAAGCTGCTCGAGCTGGCTCTTGAGGTCGGCCATATCAAAGCCCTTGCCTTTGACGACCTTCTTCGCCAGGCGCTGGGCTTCCTCGTGATCGACCTGTCGATGGACCTGCTCCACCAGGCTGACCACATCACCCATGCCTAGGATGCGGGACGCCATACGCTCGGGATCAAAGGGCTCGAGCGCTTCGGTCTTCTCGCCCACGCCAATGAATACGATGGGCTTACCGGTAATCTGCCGGACGGAAAGCGCGGCGCCGCCGCGAGCATCACCATCCGCCTTCGTCAGAACGACTCCGGTGAGGTCCAGGGCAGCGCCGAACGCACGCGCCGCGTTGACGGCGTCCTGACCCGCCATCGCGTCCACGACAAACAGCCGCTCGGTCGAATGGACCACACCATCGATATCGCGGACTTCCTGCATGAGGCTTTCATCCACATGCAGCCGGCCAGCGGTGTCGACGATCAACACATCGAAAACGCCCCGTTTGGCCTGCTCCAACGCATCGCTTGCGATTTTCGTCGGCGGCTGGGAGGCGTCTGACGGAAAGAACTGAGCTTTGACCTGCTCGGCCAGGCGCTGCAGCTGCAGGATAGCGGCCGGCCGGCGTACGTCAGTGCTCACCAGCAGCACGCGCTTCCTCTCACGCTCGATCAGCCAGCGCGCGAGCTTGGCCGCGGTCGTCGTCTTTCCCGCGCCCTGCAGGCCGGCGAGCAGAACGACTATTGGCGGTTGCGCGCGGAGATTGAAGCCGGCGCGCGGTCCACCCATGAGCTCCACCAGCTCTTTGTGCAGAATTCCGATGAACGCCTGCCCGGGAGTCAGGCTCGAGGCCACTTCGGCGCCGACGGCCTTGGCCTTCACGCCATCGATAAACGACTTCACCACCGGCAGCGCCACATCGGCCTCGAGCAGGGCGACGCGGACCTCACGCAAGGTCTCGGTCACGTTTTCGTCCGTGATTCGGCCCCGACCCCGGAGGTTTTCGATGCTGCGGGTCAGGCGGGCGGTGAGATTGTCGAACATGGATAATCCGGGGGTGGGGAGAGGAAGACCAGGTCAATTATAGGGGCTGGCGGGGAAATTTCCGGACCGGCCGAGGATGCAACCTTGAACGAAGCTCCGACAACGATGTTGTTGCTAGCGCTGCTGGCCTTGCTGGTCATCATCGCCTTCTCCTCGGGTACCGAAGTGGCGATGCTGTCCCTGAACCGCTACCGGATCCGGCACCGGGCGCAATCGGGGCAGTCGACCGCGAGAGTCCTCGAGCGGCTGCTGCTCAAGCCCGATGACTGGCTCGGCGCCAACCTCGTGATCTTGGCGGCAGCGAGCGTCTTTGCGTCCGCTACGGCGACGATCCTCGCGCAACGCACCGGCTACGTATGGGCGGTCCCGATTACCGGTTTCCTGCTCACGGTCGTGGTGATCGTCTTCTGCGAGCTCGCTCCCAAAATCTACGCCGCCACCCACCCGGAGTTCGTCGCGCTCGGGGCTGCCCGCATCTATGTGGTTCTGGTGAAGTTGGCCCGGCCGGTCCTGTGGCTGACCAACAAGCTGGCCTATGGCTTTCTGCGCATGTTCGGGGTCGGTCGCTCATCCCGCGCCATCCAGGCGTTGAGCTCCGAAGAGCTTCGCACCGTGGTGGCCGAAGCTGGGTCCATGATTCCGGCCCGCCACCGTCAGATGCTCCTGTCGATTCTCGATCTCGGCCAGATCACGGTGAATGACATCATGATCCCGCGTCAGGAAATCTCCGGAATCGACGTGCAGGACAACTGGGACGACATCCTCGATCAACTCCGGCAGACGCCACACACCCGCCTGCCCGTTTATGACGGTGAGCTGGACAACCTGGTCGGTATTCTTCACATGAAGCGTGTCGCCCACGAGCTGGCGCGCGGCACCCTGACTCGCGAGCGACTCATCGAGATTGCCCGCAATCGGGAACCGTACTTCGTGCCCGAAGAGACCTCCCTGAACGTGCAACTTGCCCAGTTTCAGCGCAATCGCCGCCGGCTGGCCTTCGTGGTCAACGAATATGGGGACATCGAGGGGTTGGTCACTCTCGAGGACATACTCGAGGAGATCGTCGGTGAATTCACCAGCGATCCGGCGACCGTGACGCACAAAGATGTCCACGTCGAGCGGCCCGGTGTCTACATAGTCAATGCCAGCGCCACCATCCGCGCGATCAACCGCGCCTTGCAATGGCAACTGCCCACCGACGGACCCAAAACTTTGAACGGCCTGCTGCTGGAGCAACTCGAGACGATTCCCGACCCGGGTACGGCCTTGAAGGTGGGTCCCTATCAGTTCGAGGTTCTACAGATCGCTGAAAACGCCATCAAGACCGTGCGCGTTCGCACCGATGCGGCCGACAAGCCGCTCACGTCTGGCCAGGGCCAGACGGCTGCCCGCTGAAAGCCGCCTCCAGCGCCTCACCAACACGCCCCACCGACACGACTTCCAGGCCCGGCAAAGGCTTGCGCGGTGCGTTGTCCTTGGGGACGATAGCCCGTTTGAAGCCCTGCTTCTGCGCTTCCTTCAGGCGCTCCTCTCCATAAGCAACCGGCCGAACCTCACCCGTCAACCCGACCTCGCCGAAGGAGATCAAAGCTTGCGGCACCGTCCGGTCCGAGAGACTCGAAGCCAGAGCAATGACGACCGGCAGATCCCAAGCCGTCTCGCTGATCTGAATTCCGCCCACGACATTCACGAACACGTCGTGCTCTTGCAGCGAGATCCCGGCATGGCGATTCAGCACGGCCAACAACATCGCCACCCGGTTCGAGTCCAAGCCCTGCGCGATCCGGCGGGGCGCCCCAAAACGCATTCGGTCCACCAGCGCCTGCAACTCGATCAACAGCGGTCGCCCGCCCTCACGGGTGACCGTCACGATACTGCCCGCGGCGGGCTCGGGGGCTCTGGAAAGAAATATCGCGGAAGGGTTCCGCACCTCTTTCAAGCCACCCTCGGTCATGGCGAAGAAGCCCAGCTCGTTGACCGCGCCAAAGCGATTCTTCGTGGCCCGCACGATTCGATAGCGGCTGCCCGCCTCGCTCTCGAAGTAAAGAACGGTGTCGACGAGATGCTCCAGCAGCCGCGGGCCGGCGATCATGCCTTCCTTGGTCACATGGCCGATGATCAAAACGGCCGTGGAGGTCGTCTTGGCGAAGCGCACCAGCTCCGCGGTGCATTCCCTCAATTGCGCAACACCGCCTGCCGTGCTGGCCACGGTGGGTGACTGCACAGTCTGGATCGAATCAACGACCAGCAAGGCAACTCTGGCCTCACCTCTGGGCTCGCTCGCCACGGTCATGATGGCCTGGAGATCCGATTCGGCGATGCAGTTCAGCCTCGCTGCCGAGAGCCCCAGCCGTTGCGCGCGCAACCCCACCTGCGCAACCGACTCCTCGCCGCTCGCATAGAGCACACCGTGCGATCCGGCCACGAACGCGGCGACTTGCAGCAGCAATGTGGACTTGCCAATGCCGGGATCGCCACCCAGCAAGGTCACCGATCCAGGGACAATCCCGCCCCCAAATACCCGATCCAGCTCTTCTTGCCCGGTGGCGAGGCGCTGCGAGGCTGTTGCGGCCAACGCCGCCGAATCCAGCCCGCGGGCGGCAGGAGCGGCAACCGCGCGGGCGCGCGGAGCGATGCCAGCCTCGAGTGTGTTCCATTCGGCACAATGCGGGCACTGCCCCTGCCACTTGGGGGTGTCCCGGCCACAGGCGCTACAAATAAATCCTGGACTCGTGCGTGCCATCTAGGCTAGTGCGAGTCAACTTGGCTAGGATTC
>CAYNTW010000077.1:0-21812 GCA_964400085.1 uncultured Steroidobacteraceae bacterium
GGCACCGGTCAGATGCCCTTTGCCATTCGTGCCCGCATCGTAGGTGAAGGCGATGGTCTGATCGGTACTTCCGCCGACGGCGTAGGCGACTGAGGTTATGCGATTGAGTGCGTCATAGCCGTAGGTCGCCACCGCGCCTCGCGCGTCTGTGGAGGTGGCGAGATTTCCAGCGGAGTCATAGGTATTGGTGGTGGTGCCGGTGTCCGGACTGAGCTGACTGACCAAATCCCCGAATCCGTTATACCCGTAGGAGGTCGATAGCTTTCGCGGATCGGTCACCTGGGTGAGGTTGTCGTTCGCATCGTAGGTGAACTTGGTCACGCCGCTTGCCGGGTCGGTGATCTGGGACAGGCGATTGAGCTCGTCGTACGCATTCCCGGTGTTGCGGGCGAGCGGCGCCTGGATTGAGGTCTGATTGCCGTTGTTGTCGTAGGCAAAGGTCGTCGTGACCGCGGCGGTACCGGCGGCATTGATCTCCTGCGAGACCTCGTTCAGCGCGTTGATTACCCGGGAGTGGGTGCGATGCAAGGCGCCAGAGGGGTCGTAGGCATTCTCGGCGGTGTGGTTGCCGATTGCATCGAGCGTGTAAACGACCTTGTTGCCCGCGCCGTCGGTGACTTGGGTCAGACGATGCGCCGCATCGTACGTGTACGCCACATAGCTGGCGTCCGGCAGCGTGACCGTCTGCACCAAGCCGGTTGGATAATAGGAGATGCTGGTCTTCTCCCCGGCCGTTGTTCGTGAGGTCAGGCGCTGACGCGCATCGTAGGTGAGCGTCGTCACCACGCCATTCGGGTCGGTGATGGTCAGCGGCTGCCCGTGGGCATTGTAGGTGTTGTAGGTCGTGACGTGTCCGGCGGCGTCCGTGATCGTCTTCAGTTCGCCACATTCGTTGCCGGTCGTGCAGGTGTAGTAGGTATAGGTGGTGATATCCGGAACATCAGTTCGGGGGCCGTCTACGGTCAGCACCCGCCCGAAGCTGTCGTACGTATAAGTCCACGTGCGCGAGGTGTTCGGTGTCACTGTCGTGTCGGTGATCGTCTTCGTGAGTAAGTTGCCGCTGCCGTCGTAGGAGAGCGTGGTGGTGTTTAGGGGTGTACCTGAAGCGGTGCCTCCGGCATAGACGGAAATTGACGCGGGGAGTCGGAAGGCCGAGTTCCAACCGGTCGTGATGGTCCGCGCGCGCGCCGTCCCATAGGCCTCAGTGCGGGAGGTCTCCAGGTCGCGCGTCAGATCGTAGGCGTAGTGAGTAGCGTTTCCGTTGAAGTCCGTGGTGGTGGCGATATTGCCGTTCGCATCGTAGGTCGTCGCTGCGGCGAAACCGGCGCAATCCGTAAGACAAGTTTTGTTGACGCTGGAGCTCCGCACCGCGCCATTCACGATCTGAAACCCGAATGTCCGGCTGGTCCCCAGCGGGTCCGTGACCGTGCTCTGAAATTGATTAATGTACGAAAGTGAATACTGCTGCACGCCCCCGCGGTTCGCCGCGATTACCTGGACCTGACTGTTGTATTGGAAGGTGGCGAAGCGAGTGGAGTTTTCGTCGATGATTCCGGTCAGGATATAGGGCTGGTTTTGGTTGCTCGTGTTGGCAGCTTCGTTATAGACGTACGTTCTGACTGAGTTATCCGGATAAGTGACCGAGGCTACGTCGTTAACGCTCGTGTAGGAGTAGGTATACACGCCGCCGGCCGGATCGGTGAGGGTCGCAAGGCGACCGCTCGAATCATAAGCGAACGTGAGCGTCCGCCCAAACGAGTCGGTGACGTTGGTGAGCTGTCCACTGGGGTTGTAGCTCAGGGTTTGAGTGAGTCCGGAGCGGCTCGTCAGGGAGGTCAGTTGGCCACTCGCACTGTAGGTCTCGATCTCATCGTTCGCGGCATTGGTGTATCGCCAGCCCGTGAGGGTGCCTGAGCCGTCCGTGAGCTGCACGAGAGTATCGGCGACATCCGTCTCAGGGACGAATTGACCGTTCGACTGCTGCGCGAACGCGAGAGCCTTGCCGTCGGGTCGATAGGCGGTTGCGGTCGCGTACACCGCCGCGGGAGTGAATCCGATGTAGCGGTCATAAGAGGAACGCCAGTTGGGACCCAAGGTCAACCAAAACCCGACCGATGGAGTCGTTGTCCCGGTCGGACCCGCGGTGCCGTTCCATAACAGACTGTTGTAGTAACGGACGAAGCCGAGGGGCATCGGGCCTGATCCGATGTAATCGGCCTCGACTTGAAGGTTGTTCTGCGTGGCCGGATTGACCGGATCACCTATACACCCCGCTTTGGATTTGAGCGTGGCGGAACTACTCTGGGAACTCCCACCGGCCTTGGTAGCTGCGGGACACATAGCACCCAGGTTTTTTGGCGGTTCGCTCGTTCCTGGATTCAGGTAACAATATGAAGCGGGTGGCGTTTCGCCGTAAGCGCTAAATCCTGTAGGGCATGTTACAGTCGGTCGGGAGCGTTCAACGTAGGCATAAACAGTCGATTGACTAGCACATCCGCCGCCATATCGTAAGGTAAATTTCAATGGATTCTGGATCTGCCACTGTTCAGTACTGAAGGTATAAGAGATCACGAAGCTCGGAGTTGGGCCGGGGGCACCAGGGTAGCTACCATAAGTCCCATACCCTGTGAGGGCCGGTTGCCAGCCGGGAGTCTGGTCGACGTACGATGAACTGCAGTAGCCAATCAGAACTTGATGGGCCTGCCAGGCCGCAATCGCACTCTGCTCGTCCGTGCCGATTCCACAATAGTTATAGTCGCACACCTGATAGTGGTTAATGGGGGAGCTGTCAGGTCCCCTACAGAAGGTTCCATTTCCGCACGTCTGGGCAACTGCATGGTCCGGTACGCAAAGTAGTACCGCATAGAGGGCAACGATGATTGCAAACGGCCCGAATCGAATGAGCCTTGCATGACAGGTTGGCTCACCAGGAAAGAGAACGCGAGAAATGTGCGCGATGCAGAAACGAATGGCGGCAGCGATCATAGGACCTCCCCTCTATCCCCGAACGGCGTCGAGACTCCCTGGAGGTCTTCGCGATCACCATCCTTGGTTTTAGGGAATGCTGCCTACCTCAAACACGAATCGTCAATATGTCCAGAGCAAAAAATCTATCTGAACGAGGTGAGATAAATCGATCGATCGCAGCAGTCACTGTTTTTGATCGATCGAGGTGTCTAGGTCGGAGCCTTGCGGACAAACTGCGGGATCAACTTCCCGCGCGCGGACAGATCGATGAGGGTGCGAGCGCGCTTCAAACGCGTTTCTTCCCGCTTGGCGCTGATCACCCACCAGATCGCCGCTCGACGATATGACGAGGTCTGCCGTTCAAAGAAACGAGTCGCGGTGGCATTGCGAGCGAGCATGCCGGCGTACGGCGCTGTGAGCTCAGTTGGGCGCTGCTCATAGGAGTACACTCCCGACTTGTTCTCGCGCCGCGCTTCGTACGCCGCGAGACCCAATGCAGTCATGCGCTTTTGCTCAATCAGAGCACGCGCACGCCGGATGTTGACCGCGCTCCAGACGCTTCCGGGTTTACGCGGCGTGAACCTGATTGTGTAACTGACATCATCCACCCGCTTGCGCACGCCATCGATCCAGCCGAAACACAGCGCTTCGTCGACAGATTCGGGCCAGGTGATGCTCGGCCTGCCGGTGCCGGCCTTGTAGAAACCGACGAGAAGCTCCTGCGCCTCTGCAGCGTGGCGTTGCAGCCATTTGCGGAAATCGGCGGGTGAGGGGAAGAAGGTAGGTTTCATGCCGACGGTGGTTCGGCCTACCCTGATTTGACTTGGGACATGATGGCCAGCAGTCGTCCTTCGGGGTCCTTGAAGAAGGCCATCCACTCCTCCGTGCCGTCAGCGTGCTTGTGAATCATATGCGGAGCATTCACGAACTCCACACCACGTTGCTTGAGTTGCTCGTGTGCCTGGCCGATATCATCGACTCGCCAGTATAGAATCGACTCGGTGGAGGACACCTGGCGCTGTTGAGTGAGCATGAGTCGCGTGCCGCCGCAGTCAAAGAAGGCGAGCTCGCCGAAGGTATAGAGGTGCGGTAATCCGAGCACCTTGCCATACCACTCCACGGCTTGCTCGATGTCCTTGACCGTTCTGGCAATCTGGCCTACCCGCCCCAGGGTCAACGGCGCATTCATGTCGATATTTCTCCGGCTGAGCGCGCTCGCTTTGGGTGCGCGGAACCACTGACGTAGCTCTTTGCGATTCCTGACACCCACTTTCGCGATGATGTTGGCGACATGGAACTTCACTGCGTCGATGCTGATGCCGCGACGCTCCGCAATTTCACGGTTTGTCATTCCGTGCTTTACCGCGTGCGCGATGCGCCACTCCGCGGGAGTGAGCACATCATCGTATTTCGGCCGACCTCTCGGGCGCACGACGGTCATTCCATTAATCCTAACGCCTCATTGGGCGATTTTCCCTACCCTTTTTTGAGGGCCTCTTTTGGCCCTCGCTGCCAGGAAGTCTAGCAGCGAGGTCGCTGATCGAATCAAGCGTCCGGTCGCACGAGCGGTATCAGTCTCCGCGAAGAACGGCGTCGCGCACGGCGTCGTCCCAGCGCCAACCGCGGATACCCGGCTGAATGTACACTCCGCCCACCCAACGCGAGGGTGGCCGTAGAGAAAGCCAGTCGCGTTCACCTCGTAGCACTGCCTTACCCAGCTCGGTGATTGCAAGCTGCTGGCGAAAGGGCCTCTCGGCCAGCGACGGCTTCTCACCGAGGACTCCGGGAAGGAAGGTGAGGACGGGCTCCGCCGCACTCAGCATGTAGTGGATCAGATTGACGAACGAGAGGTCGGTGTTGTACGGCAGCGGGTCGACCTGCAGCGTGAGCAGGCTCCACACGCGAAACAACAGGATGGGGCTGCGCTCGCTGAGGATATGCAGTACCATTTGCTCACTGAGCCGTAGCCCGTTTTCCACCGAGGGCAGCTCGCACAGATGCCGATGCAAGGCCGGAGCCATGAGGGGCAGCGCCGGCATGCCAGAGCGGACCAGGGCGGCAAGCCGCCTCGGGTCGTCTGACGTGAGAGCAATCCAAGCCTCGTTACCCAACGCGAGCTGTGCCGGCGTGACCGGCTTGCGCCTGGGCCAGAGCAGACGCAGTGCTTCCGGAGGAAGCTGTCCGAGACCCAGGAAACGCTGTCCACCGGGAAACTCGTCCACGGTGATGAGCTCGAGCACTCGTGGTCGCTTCGCGTTCGCATAATGGGCGAGCAGTCGAGCAAGGATGAGTTGGTCCCAACTGTCATGTTCCATCCAGATGACTACGCGTTCGTAGTCGTGCGCTGAAGCGCGCAATCGCTCTTCGTGAGCCTTCAGGCGCTCCAACTCTTCCTCGTACGGGACCCCCGCCGAAAGGTGACTCTCAATCAGATGGCGCGCCATCCACTCGAGGCCCTCCGGCCCGTTCCGCAGCGGCGCCGAGGTGTAGGGGAACGCATGCACGAGGAAATCACCGACAAAGCCGGCTTGCACGAGCGGTTGCTGGATGTCGTGACCGCAGCGGATGTGCAGCGTTTTGAGATCACTGTCCAGCGGGGAGGATTTCCCATCGATCAACGCCCGCTGCCTGTCCATTGACGCGATGTGCGCTTTCAGCTTGGTCCAGCTCGCAAAACGGAGCTCGCGCGCGATCACGAACTGCGCATCGGCAAGCTTTGCGGCAGTCTGTGTATCGAGCGAGGGGTGCGCGACGGAGTCGCGGCGTACGGCTGCAAGGCGTGAGAGGGCGCTGGCGTCCCCCGCCTTGGCGGCACGCAAAAGCTCCTTGGCCCGATTTTTCTGCTGTTCGAGATTGAGGCGGAACGCGGAAGGCGGCCGCTCTGTACGATCGGTCATGACAATCCCCTTTCGTTTGTCTGCGCCCGCACTCAGACAGAAAAGGGACGTTGCAATGGAAAGCCCCTGAATCGGGTCGTGGGCGCAGCCCTTTCCGCGGACGAGGATGCTCCGACCGAGCAGGGAGATTCTGCTATCGCCGAGGCGCTTTCGTCAACCGATCACTTTACTTCCCGCTCACGAGCTCGTCCCAACTCTTGGCGCGGCCTTGCCCGTTGAGGAACGGTAGAGCGGCATCGACCAACTGCGGCGCGAGTGCCATTTCGTAATGCGTGACATTCGGCAGGATCGCCAGGCGATTCTGCGAGATGTGCTCGCGCTGCCAGCCGGCGTCCTTCAGGCCACCGCCGAGCAACTGATAAAACTTCACGATGTGCTCCGGTCGGAACATGTCGCTATCGCCGAAGATGAGCATCACCGGCATGGTCAGCTTCTTGACGTCCGCCGACCAGTCATACGGCTCGCGCATGTAGCCGCCCATCTGGTCGAGCAGCTTGGGAAACTCCTCCGGATGCGGCGCAATCGACACGTACGACTTGTACATCGGCGTTTGCTTCATCTGCTCCGCCATCGTGGCGCCGAGTGCCGCCTGTTGCGGTAGCATCTCCGGATAGAAACCGCCCTGCGAGTAGGGCGTGGAAACCAGTACCAGGCGGCGAACCATTTCCGGATGTTGAACCGCGAATTGGAAGGCAACGCCGCCACCCATCGAGTAGCCGAGCACGTCGACTTTGTCGTAGCCGAGTTTCTTCAGCAAGCCCGCCATGTCGCTGCCGAGGTCGACCAGGTTGATCTTGCGATTACCCAACGCGGTGCGGCCGTGGCCTTGCAGATCGACGCCGATGACCTGCCGGCTCTGCGCGAGCTTGGTCAGGTTGGGGCCGAACATCTCGATCTGGCCCAAGCCTCCATGGAGGAGCAGCAGCGGCTCGCCCGTGCCATAAATGGCGTAGTAGTAGTTCACGCCGTTGACCGCGGCATGGCCGCTCCTGGTCGGCTTGGGAATTGAGGTTTGCATGGCCGGTTTCTCCTGGGCTGCTTGCGCAATTATCGGGGGCGCAAAGGTGGCGGCGATAGTCGCAAGCGTCGCGATCAGTGTCTTGATGGACATTGTCGGGTTCCTTCCAAACAGCTGGATTATGCCCCAAGGACGATCGAGGCGGCGTCGTTCCGACACGATTTGCGAAACGTCCAGGGCGCTGTCAGTCCCGAAAGTTAGGGCGCACGCATGTCGCGGCACCATGCTCTACCGCACGCAGATGCGCCACTTCCGCAGTAGTCAGCTGCCAGGGGCGGCCATGGCGTCTTTTTGCGCGAGAAGGTCGACGTAAGCGCGGTCAATGAGTTGCGTCGCGGGAACGCCAAGCCGTTTCAGCAACTCCTCGGCTTCGCGAACGCCGGCTTCCGCGGGCTCATCTTCGCGTAGGACGACTTCGAGCTCGAGGAAATCGCCGAGTCCCTCGACTCGGTCGAGGTGGATACGTGTTCGGCCTGCCAGGTATAACGTCCGGTGTTTCCGGACGCGCCCCACTTCGCCATAGGCGAGTGCCAACGCTTCACGCAACGTGTCCGGCTCCGCGGTGGTGCTGCGGACGTAGAAGGATTCCTTCGGCCCACGCTCATCGTTGCGGCGATAGTAGATCAACTCGCCGCGAGTGCTGGAGAAGGTACGCAGCTTCAGCCTTCCCGAGGGGCAGGCGAAGAACGTGTCATCCTGGGTGATCTCGGTCGGACCCTGGTCGGCAATCAACCTCGCGGCCTGCCCGAAAACCGCCACACTCGCAATGCGAGCTTTGATTTCGATGTTTCGCGCCATGGATGGATTCTCTGCCGATCAGCCGATCACTTTCCTTTACGCTTCTCGATGTCCTCAACTATGCGACAGGCCAGGCCAATCGACCTACGCAGCACGTCGAGATTACCGACATATCCCGCTAGTGCCTCTTCGGCGCGGCGCCGCAGAGTAGTGGACCGTATGAGGCCGTGTCTGGCGAGCGCCGCGATATCGTCCCGATCCTGTGATGAGAAGCGACTGATCTTGCTCACCGCCAGGTCGACTGCCGACAGCAGCCGCACATCGAGGATGGCCGGGTCGATGCCCTTCAACCCGAGAGGTACGGAGTCCTCGCGTGCATCTTCGTGCATGAGCGCGAACGTGTCGTTGTATTGACGGTCGAAATACAGCAGGCGCGCGGCGCCGTCGGCATCGCGATAGCTGACTTCCAAATCTTCGGGTAACACGATTCGGTGGGAGAAGGATGCGTCAACATCCTTGGAGGTCCGCTCTCCCGTATAAAAATGCAAAGCCGCGCCTCCAGCGACGTACATTTTGATGGGCAGGAGCCGTTTGGGTAAGGCGCCCAGCGGCTCGGCGATACGTGCCGCAATCTCACCAAACGCCGCAACGTACTCCGGTCGTGCGGTATCAGGCCGCATGCCGGATTTCCTGTTCCAACATGGGCAGAAAGCGCGACGGCCGTACCGGTGAGCGCTTCAACCACTGGGCAAAGACCGCAGGCTCGCTCGCACCTGGATGAAGTGATTCGGCCAAGGCCAACAACCCGCGCCGGTCCGCGCCCGCAACACTGGCCATCATGACGGCTAGACCCGCCATGAAGAAGGGCGGACCCAGGTTCGCCCAACGGGACGGGTCCCCCGGGCAGGTTGCACAGAGCCGCAACAGTTGTTCTTCGTAGTCGCGATCCACGCGCATCGGAAAGTGCCCGTCGGGGCTTGCCCGTACGGCCACCGTGCCGCCTGGAGTTGTCGGGACCACGGCAAACGCGGATCCGACGACCTCTGCCAAAGCCTCTAGCGTGGCGAAATCGCACGATGAGCGGCCCTGTAACCTCGACAGCGTCTCCTTGCGCAGCCCCGCCCGTGCCGCCCACTCACTATCCGTGAACCCCTGTTGCCGAGCTGAATTTTTCAACTCGCGCAGAAGTGCGCCGAGGCTTTTCGTTGATCTTTTCATCAACTAGATAATGCTGGTTGTTGATCTATAAGTCAATCCAGGCGCCACCCTGCGGAGCCACTCGGTGGGACGGAAGCCAGTGGAACTGAATGCCAAGGTGAACTTCGGATCGCTGTAGCGCATGACCAGCGTCTGCCAGTCAGTGAGCCCGCTCGACTGGGCGATGATCACTGCCGCCGCTGACCCGGACTGTTGCCATAGGCGGCCGCGAACTGACCGGGGGTGATGCCGAAACTCCGTTTGAAGTGACGCGTGAGCGCACTCTGGTCATAAAAGCCTGTTTCGCCCGCGACTACCGTAAGTGGCCAGCCTTGCTCGAGGCGGTCGCGGGCGACACGAATGCGTATCTGGGTGAGATACGCATGCGGAGTGAGGCCGGTCACACGCTTGAAAAGGCCGATGAGTTGGAATGAGGTCAGTCCGACCGTTTCCGCCAGGGAAGCGAGTGACAAGTCGGACGCGTATTGCAACCGCATCACTCCGTCCACCCTGGAAAACAGCACACGATCCCGCGGCACTATCAGAGGCTTGGTGGCGCCGCGTCCGTGTTGCTCGAACAGCCGGCCCAGCAGTCCTACCAGCCGCTCCCTCTGTTCTAACGGCTCGTGGCCGCTCTCGAGAGCCCGATGTAGGGCGAGGAACTGCGCGGTCGCGATCGCATCGGCGATGCCGGCCTGACGGAAATGGGGCATTCCTCGGACGCCAACCGCATCCAGCAACTGTTGCATGGCCGAACGGTCCAGGTAGAGGGCGCGATAGATCCAGCGAGGACTGGTACCCATGCGTGCCGACTGTGGCTCTCCGGGGTTGAAGATCAGCAGCGTGTCGTCACGGGCGTCCTCCGCCACACCCTGACTTTTGACAATGGCGCCACCGTGTTCGGTGGCTGCAACCACCCACTCTTCGTGGACGTGGGGGCAATATTCGTGGGTCGTGAAATCGGCGCGCAACAATCCGAGTCCCGGAATGTGCGGGTCGCGCCAGTACTTTGCGAAGTTCGCGGGGACGCTGCTCACCACGTGCAATTTTAGCCAATACACGCCTACCCCCGCCAGGTGACACTGACTGCTCCATCAATGGCCCTGGAGAGAAAGGCACCATGATCGTACGAATCTGGCGAGGCTGGGCAGCGACGACAGCGGCGGCGGACGCCTACCAGGAATTTCTCCGCTCGACTTTTCTGCCCTCGATACACAGCTTGGAGGGCTATTGTGGCGCGTCAGTGCTGCGGCGAGCGGTGGGCGATGAGATCGAGTTCGTGACATTGACGCGCTTCAAATCATTCGACGCCATTCGCGCGTTTGCTGGCGAGGACTACGAGGCCGCGCACGTCGCGCCCCGCGCCCGGGAGCTGCTCTCGCGATTCGAGGCGCGCTGTCAGCATTTCGACTGGGTGGTCGAGGATGAGCCCTGAGCAAGTTCCGGGTGTCGCTCAACGCCATCCCCGGGGCACGATAACCTCAATCTAGAGGAGGTATCACCATGTCCTTTCGTATCACCGGCCTGTCCCCGGAGCCGTTCCAGGAATTGTTTGGACTCTCCGCCGCGGCGCTCGCGGCCAAGGGCGTCCAACGTCACGTGGTGAACGTGAAGCCGGGATTTCCGGATCGTGTTGAGTTGCGTGATGCTGAGCCGGGCGACACGGTGCTCTTGCTGAACTACGTGCATCAGCCGGCGAACACGCCTTACCGGGCGAGCCACGCTATCTACGTGCGCGAGGGAGCCACGGAACGCTATGATCGAGTCGATGCGGTGCCAGAGTCTTTTCGCTCGCGCACGTTGTCCCTCAGAGCGTTCAATGATGCCGGCGAGATTGTCGACGCCGACCTGGTCGAGGGACAAACGATGGGAGATCTGATCGAGCGTTTATTGGACAACCCCAAGGTGGCGTACATCCAGGCGCACTACGCCAAGTATGGCTGCTACGCCGGTCGCATCGAGCGCGCTAGATAGAACGCCTGACTGGCCAATCAACGCCGTAATGGGGGGTGCGCCGCGCGGTCAAGGACCCGGCGGCTGTGGGTAAGCCGCCTCCTTCACGGCTGTGACCGCCGCAAGGCGCTTGTCACGAAGGCGGGCGCCGAGGACGGGGCCCTTCAACGACTGCTTTTCGTCGTCCGTGAGCGTTACGGCGGCCGCGGCGTCGCGGGCACGTTGGAGATACTCGCGCTGCGGATAAGGTTGATTCTCGAGGCCCGTACGACCGCGGGCGTCGGATTCGCAGGCGATGAGCAGCTCGGCGAAACGGTCGGGACGGCGGAAGGCGTCGACGGTCTCCAACAGCTTGAGCAGCGTGTTGGGACGCAACTCGGCGGCACGATGGACCTGAGCGTGATGCCGGGCCGTCAGGACTGCGAGCTCTCGGTACGCGTTCGGGACCTTCAGCCGGTCACACAGGCCTTCGATCAACGGCACACCCGCTTCCTCGTGACCGTGGTGGCTGGGCCACTTTTCCGGGGGCGTGACCGCCTTGCCCAAATCGTGCACGAGAGCGGCGAAGCGGACGATGCTCGGAGCGCCAATGCTCGCCGCATATCTGACAACCAACATGACGTGCGCCCCGGTATCGACTTCGGGGTGCCACCTGGGGGGTTGCGGCACCCCGTAGAGCGCGGCGATCTCCGGGAAAATCTTGGCCAGGGCGCCGCAGGCACGGAGCGTCTCGAAAAAGAGATCGGGAGACTTCTCGCCCAGGGCGCGCTCGGTTTCCTGCCACACCCGCTCCGGGACCAGGGCATCCACCTCGCCTGATTCGGTCATCCGTTTCATCAAGGCGAGCGTCTCTTCCGCGACCCGAAACCCGAGATGGGCGTATCGGGCGGCGAAGCGGGCGACGCGCAGGATGCGTACCGGATCCTCCACGAACGCCTCGGAGACGTGCCGCAACAGGCGCGCCTCGAGATCCGTACGACCACCATAGGGATCGATGATCTCGCCGGTGGGCGTCTCGGCCATGGCGTTGATGGTGAGATCGCGCCGCTTGAGATCGTCTTCGAGCGTCACATCCGGGGCGAACTGGGTCGTGAAGCCTTTGTAGCCCAAGCCTACTTTGCGCTCGCGGCGCGCGAGCGCGTATTCCTCGTGGGTTCGCGGGTGGAGAAAAACGGGGAATTCGCGACCGACCGGCACGTATCCGTCGCGCTCGAGCTCCTCGGGACTGGCGCCTACCACGACCCAATCACGTTCGGTGACTTCTCGCCCGAGCAACCGATCCCGAACCGCACCGCCAACCAAGTACACTCGCATGTCCTCAAGTTTACCTCAAGAGTGCTCATGGGCTGCGAGCGCGACCGCCGGTTATTGCTACCGTCACGAAATTGGCTGCAACGATTGGCCCGAGGCGCAGGGGCGCGGCTCGTGCTGATTCTGGCCTTGGTAACCCCTCTGCCGGGTTGCTACGTCATGCAAGCCACCACCGGCGAGCTCCATGTCCTGCGGGCCCGCAAGCCGATCGACAAGGTCCTGGCCGACCCAGGTACGCCGCCGGCTTTGCGGGCCACTCTGACGGAGGTCAAGGCCGCGCGCGATTTCGCCTCCAAAGAGCTCGAGCTGCCCGACAATCGCAGCTATCGAACCTATGCCGACCTCCATAGGCCATTCGTGGTCTGGAATGTCGTCGCGGCGCCCGAATTCTCCGTGCACCCCAAACAGTGGTGCTTTCCGATTGTTGGTTGTGTGGCCTATCGCGGCTACTTTTCCGAGCAGCGGGCGCGGAAGTTCGCCGCCGGCCTTGCCCACAGAGGCTTCGATGTGACACTCGATGGTGTCCCGGCTTACTCCACGTTGGGAAAATTCGCGGACCCGGTGTTGAGTACCATGGTTCGTTATGGGCCTGACGAGCTCGCGGCGATCATCTTCCACGAGCTGGCTCACCAGTTGCTCTACGTGAAGAACGACACGCAGTTCGATGAGGCATTCGCCGTGACCGTGGAAAACGCGGGACTCGAGCGTTGGTTGGCGCTCAACGGCCACTCGGATCGCTTCGCGCGATACAAGAAAGACAGCGCCCGAGAGAAACAGTATGTGGAGCTCTTCGCGCACACGCGCGAGCAGCTCGCAAAGCTTTACGCCTCCGGATTACCCGTGGAGGAAATGCGGCAGAAAAAGGCCGCGGCCTTCGAGCAACTCGCCACCGAGATCCGCGCGCTCGAGCAGCGGCAGGGATTGCAGCACGCGACTCTATATGACCAGTGGATCAAGGAAGGGCTGAACAATGCCCGGCTGGCCTCCGAAGCGAATTATTACGACTGTGTGCCGGGCTTCGAGCGGCTCCTTGCCGAGCAGGGAAACGACTTACCGCGCTTTTACGCGGCCGCGAGGCAGTTGGCGCGGCTGCCGATGGCCGAACGGCACGCGAAGCTTTGCAGGACGTCTGTGGCGGCGCCAGAGGCCACTTCAAAGTCAGGAGCGACGTCGCCGCCAGCGGCCGCATCAGAGTCCGAAGCTAAGTCGGCGCCAGCGGCCGCATCAGGGTCCGAAGCTAAGTCGGCGCCAGCGGCGTCAAGGGCACCCTCGAGGGCGGGCGACGAACCGCATGTGCCGTGAGGACAACTGAGGGAAGAGCAAAGACGTGGTTAGTCGAGGCCGGCGGGCGAACGCCTCGCCGGCGGAAGTGTGCGTTACTTGCGGGGAATCGGAGGCTTTACGCTGCTGCCGGGAGCGGCCTTGGCGGCGGCGGACTCATCGTCCTCCCAGTTGTCCCGCATCTTGTCCGCCCAGTTCTTGTAATTCGACCAGGTGTAAAGATTCTTGGTGATCGCCGCGTGTCGCGCGCGGGCGCGCTGCATGCGGTCGAGCCAATTGGCATATGGATCCGCGGCATCCGCCGTAGGAGGCGTAGCTGCGGTCGGGGCCGGTTCGTGTCGCGCGCCAGGCGCATCGCCGCGCCCTCTGTCAGATGAGCTCATCAGAAGCTCCTAAGTGTTTGACGGCAGGGTACTGAAGTTCCGGCAGCAGACCGCAGGAACTGGTTCACACGCGTGTCGCCAATTGCCAACGGTGCGACGTAGCTTCGGTAAAACGCCGCGTGTTGTTAAATGTCCGAAGCGTTATGTAATGCGTGGATGTTAGGTCGAACGTCTCGCGCGCACAGGACGCGCCAGGCGCGCATTGCGCAAAACATGTCAGCCCACGAGGCGATAGACAGGACGATAGTCGGTGCCGGGCAGCTTCATGCGGCCCTGCGCCACGAACGCGGCCAGCAACTCATCGAGCAGCCCCATGATGCCGGGGTCCCCGGCCAG
Organism: uncultured Steroidobacteraceae bacterium; assembly: GCA_964400085.1. GTDB lineage: Bacteria > Pseudomonadota > Gammaproteobacteria > Steroidobacterales > Steroidobacteraceae > 13-2-20CM-66-19. Next base: position 14,082 of record CAYNTW010000077.1, read on the forward strand.
CTCATACGGCCCGTAACGCTCGATCGCTTTGATGCCGTACTCCTTCACGTTACCCGTGACGATTCCGGAGAACGCGCGCCGCAGATTGGCCGCGAGCTCGTGCATGGGCTGATTTTTGTGCAGTTGCAGCGCACGCATCGACTCGTGCGAGACCTCGAACGGCAGTTGGAATTCCGGTTGCACCGACAACAGCCAGTTGAAGTTGTAGGAATCGTTGCGCGTCTTGCGGAACTCGCGCACCGCCTCCATGCCGCGCACCATGTGACGTCCAACTTCGGCCGGATCGTCGATGATGATGGTGAAGCGCCGCAGCGCCTGCTCGCCGAGCGTGCCGACGATGAAGCGACTCACGGTCTGGAAATATTCGGCGCTCTCACGCGGGCCCGTCAGGACGACCGGAAACGGCTGGTCCTGGTTGGCCGGATTCAACAGTATGCCGACGAGATAGAGGATTTCCTCGGCCGTGCCGGCGCCGCCCGGAAACACTACGATGCCGTGCGCGAGGCGGACGAAAGCCTCCAGGCGCTTCTCGATGTCCGGCATGATCGCCAGTTGATTGACGATTGGATTCGGCGGCTCGGAGGCGATGATGCCGGGCTCGGTGATGCCGACATAGCGGCCGTGCTCGATGCGCTGCTTGGCGTGGCCGATGGTCGCGCCCTTCATGGGACCTTTCATCGCGCCCGGCCCGCAACCCGTGCATACATCCAGCGCGCGCAAGCCCAGCTCGTAACCAACGTTCTTGGTGTATTGGTATTCGGTGGCGCCGATGGAATGTCCGCCCCAGCACACGACGAGGTTGGGCCGCGCTTTGTGGTCGAGCAGGCGCGCGTTGCGCACGACGTGGAATACCGCGTTGGTGATGGAAGCCGAATCGGTGAGATCGAAGCGGCCGCTCTCGATGATCTCGTTGGAGATAAACACCACGTCGCGCAGTACCGCGAACAGGTGCTCCTTGATCCCGCGGATCATCTGGCCGTCGACAAAGGCCGCCGCGGGAGCATTGTGCACCTCGAGTTTGATCCCCCAGGCGTGGCGCACGATCTCGATCTCGAAATCGCGGTAGCGATCGAAGATTTCCTTGGCGTTGTCGGTATCGCGACTGCCACTGTTGAGTACGGCGAGCGCGCATTGCCGGAAGAGGCGATACAAGCCGCCTTGCCCGGAATCGAGGAGCTTGCCGATCTCGGTCTGGGAAAGGTTCTCGAGACTGCCGCGCGGGCCGACACGGGCGTCAATGAATTCGGGAACGACGATACTGCTGTCCACTGAAGTCTTCCCCGAATAGTTTGCGGACCCCGTACGGGGTCAGGAGCCGCGGCTCCTCATGGAAGGATGTCGATCGGCGCGTTGTCCGGCGTCAGGAGCCACACCTCGACCATATCCGCGTTCGATAGGGCGATGCAGCCGTCGGTCCAATCGCGGCTCTCGTAGTACGTGGGCTCATGCTTCAACTGGTTCGGTAACCCGTGGATCATGATGGACCCGCCGGCCTGCCAGTGGTTTTTGTGCGCGCGCCTCAAATCGGTCTCGTTGGGATAGGACACCTGGATGGACAGGAAGAAGTCGCTGCGTGGATTGCGTCGGACCAGGTAGTAGTGGCCTTCCGGAGTCCGGAAATCACCCTCGCGCTCCTTCTGACCGATGGGATTCAGCCCCAAGGCGATCTTGTACGAGCGCACCACCGTCTCCCCATGCAGGAGTAGCAGGCGTCGTTCCGTCTTGTGCACGACCAGGTGGTCAACGGCTGGCAAACTTTCTGTGGAGCGCAGCATGACGCGCTCCGCCTGGGGCATCGGGTCAGCGGCGAAAGCCGTCACGGTCGTACAGGCGACCACCAGGGTGGCGAGACTTGCGCGCGTGAACATCATCTTTGTGCAAACAGGTACTTATCCAGTATTGAGCGAATTATAAGCGCTCGGGTTCCGGTGGGCGATGTGAGCCCGTCACACCGTCGCGGGGGGCAGACTCGGGAACTTACCTTGGCTTTCGGGAGTTTGACTGTGGATCACACTTTCGGTTCGATGGGCCCCCGGTATGGACCGGCTGCCCGAGGTCGCACGTGAAGCTCTGCCGTATTCCCGCTCGCTCCGCTGTCCGCTGTTTGTGCCTGGCAATCCCCGTGGTCATGGCCGCCTGCGCGACCACGCCCTCTCAGCCCGTGGTCGAGCGGTTGGACCCTGATACGGCCACGACCGTAACGGTCCTCAAGAGACCGGTGGAACTGGTCGCCGAGAACCTTCATAACGTAGGCGGCGACCCGTTCGCTTTCATTGCGCCATTCGAGACCGACCGGATGGGTAGCCGGGTGCAGTACCTCTGGATGTCCGCGCCCGGAGTGGAGAACGCCACCATCGAGCCGCAGCTCATGTGCGATGGACGGCCTCTCGCGCTATCACCGGTGGATGGTGATATCGGGCACTTCGGCCTCTCACACGTGCCTTATGACAAGCCGGCACCGTGGAGCGTGCAGTGGTACTTCCAACTTCCGCCGGAGACATTGAAGTGCCTCGCGGACGCTCAGCAAGTTACTCTGGAGACACACGCGAGTACCGGGCAGTCGGACCAGTATCAGGTCGACAGCAAGGGCCTGACGGCGATCAAAGCCTTCAGCAGCCATTGATCACCGCTGCCGCGGAACATTGGCGAGACCGGCTCCTAACCTCCATTCGCTACGACGGGCTCCACGCGCGGCATGACGATCTGGGTCCCCGGATGCAGTTCGGAGAGGTCCAGATCGGGGTTGTATTGCTGGATCAGCCACACCGGCAATTCAGCAAAGCGCTGGGTGATGTTCCACATCGAATCGCCACGCCGCGCGATATAGACCTCGGTGCCGACGATACGATGAGAGGCGAAATAGCTCGCCTGCAGCGTCTGGTGGTACTCGCGCCGTTTCTGCTCAAACTCCTCGTGTGTCACCCGATGGAAGTCCAAATGCACCTTGCGCCCGACGATCACGGGCTTGCCCTTACCCAGCTTGTTGAGTTGCCGTAACTTCACCGCGGGCACGCGCAGCCAGTCGGCGTAGTGACCCAGAGTTTCGGCGGTGGCCACTACAATGGTGTCGTCCTTCGAAACAGAATAGTCGGTGGGGTCGGCGCTTTGCTGCGCGTCGTCCGCTGCAGGCCCCAGGGCAGGACTGACCTCCTCGGCCTGCGCCGCCGAGACCGGCTGCGGATTTTCCGCGCGTCCTCGGCTCTTCTTTGCGGCGGTCGCGGCGGCAACGTCTTCCTTGCTCTCCTGCTCCGCCTCGGAAACCGACACGGCGCCTGTGCCAACGGGCCCCGTCGTGGCTGTCAAAGGCGGGGCTGTCGGGGCATGCTCCGGCTCAGCCGCCCCAGGATTCGCGGCCGCAGCGACTCGTGCCGGTGGCTGCACCCCCGGCTTGATCGCCAACTGCTCGCCTTCGAAGATGAAGTCCCGATTGCGGATGCCGTTGAGCTGCAATAGCTCATCTTCGGTCACATGCACGTTGGCCGCGATGTCCGCCAGGGACTCACCGCGCTTGACGATATAGATTCCCTCGGCCTCGGTCGCGGGCACCCTCGATCCGCCGCCGGAGGTTGCCGGCGGCGTACCCGGACTCGCCGCCGGTGGCGCGCCCGAGGCACCGAGTGTCGCGGGCGTCGGCGGTGGAGCCGGCGGCGCCGGGGTGATGGCAGCAACGGTCGTAGGCGGCTGCTCCGGCAAACTGATGTAGCGACCCACGCGCAGTTTGCCGCTCGTCCTCATGCGGTTCAGTCTGGCCAGGGCCTCCGGGGACACTCCATACTCTTGGGCCACGCTGACCACGGTGTCTCCCCGCTGCACCCGATAGCGGCGCGGCTGCGGTTGTCCGGCCATGATCTCCGCCGGATTCAGCCGGGCCGCCAGGAGCTCACTCGTCCACTTCTCGCCATCCAAGGGCAATCGCAGCCGATATGACTTCGGCACGTTGCGGCGGCCGTCCCAGACGGCACGCAACAGCGCGGGATTGAGCGCGCGCAATTTCTGGCCATCGAGTTTCAGAGCGCGCTCGAGCGCGCCAATGGAGACGTAGCCTGGAACCATGACTTCCTGGAATTTCGCCTCACCCTGTCGCTCGATCGGGCCGAAATACTTCTCTGGATTGCGATCGACCTCCAGGGCCGCAAGGAAGGAGACGTAGAAGTTGCGGGAGGCGAAGCCGAAAGTGCGACCGTTGTATTGCCGGACGATCTTGACGATGTCGTCCGTGCCAAGGGTCTCTTTCGCATGCCGAACGCCCGCGGCGCCATGGTTGTAGGCCGTGAGGGCGAGCGGCCAGGTTCCTAGAATGCGGTAGTTGTAGGCAAGGAGCTGCGCGGCCGCTTCCGTGGACCGAAAGGGGTCAAGACGATCATCCACCGCGCTATCGATACGCATATAGCGGCGTCCGGTTGAGCGCATGAATTGCCACAGGCCAGCGGCGCCCACCTTCGAATACGCGGCAGGGTTGAACGAGGACTCCACGTGCGGGAGCACGGCGAGCTCCGGCGGAAGGCCCAGGTTGGCGAGTGTCTCGGCAATGTGCGTTTCCCAGGCCCCGGAGCGTATGAGTCCTTCCTTGAATCGATCCGCTTGTCCCAGCTGGAAGCGGATGTCCTCGGTGGCCTCGAGCAACCGGGAAGGTGTCCCCTCGGCGCCCCACATGTCTTTGATGCGCTGGTCGTCCTCGGAAAGCGGTCCGTCCTTGGCTGCCGCGATTCGTTTGAGCGCGGCGGCAAATCGGCCGCGCGCCTCATCGACGATCCGCTCGCGTTGCCGGGGTGAGGTGTTCGGCGCGAAATGCAGGGTGTCGTAAACGACTGCGAGGTTGTACTGGTCGTGCAGGAAGCCACTGTTCGTATCGACTTCCGTATAGACGCGGATCCAGAACTGCACATCGCGTTCGAGTTGTGGTGGCCTCGGCATCACGGTGTCTGTAGCCGCACCCAGTGCCACCGTTGCCGTGAGCCACGTGAACACCATCCCTAAAGCCCACAGGAACGCGCCACAGACGGGCGAGCTTCTCCGTGTCGAGTTCATTTACACCCCGGATATTCGAAGATTCGGCTGTACATTCAATGGTTTGTGCAGCGCGTTGTGGCGGACGCCACAAACCCTGCCATCCAAATGCGTCGATGATCTTGACAGACCGGTCTCGACACCACCGCGCGCCGAGGTCCCTTCGACCTCCTGGAAGCCCCGCGGCCCGGGGTGAAACTTCTCATAACGGGCACTGCGTCACACTTGAACCACGTCGCAGATACAACATGTCACATCGGCGGCCCTGGCGGGGCGGCTGGCATGCGCGTTGCTTATATAACATCAAGACGGGCGATCGGGCCCAGACGGGCCAGGCCCCCGGGAAGGAAGCAAGCAGGCGGATTCGAATAAAGCGTAGGACCCAGACGAGCCACAAGAAGCGCGATTGGCGACCTCCGTAGACCAGGACAACAACAAGAACAACTCCTCCACACACAAGCAGGCGACAATGACCCCGCGACGAGCGGGGTTCTTTTTTTGGGGAACGGCTTGCCTGCCGCGGCGAGACATCGATGACGGATCGAAATCCACGCAAATAACCCAAGTGGGTGATGCGCAGGCAAGATTCTTGGCTGGACAATTTAGGGCGCTGCTCGCCCGCCAACTCAAAGTATTGGGAGCGCCTCACATGTTCGCCGCAAGATCGATCGGCCTCATCGCCGCCATTTTCCTGTTCGCCGCCGCTACCGCAAACGCTCAGCAATTCTCGCTGGTGGACCTGGGCACGTTGGGCGGGGCGAGCAGCTATGCGACCGACGTCAATAGTGCCGGACAGGTGGTGGGATACGCCTACACAGCCGGTAATGCCGAACACGCTTTTCTGTATTCCGGCGGACACATGATCGATCTGGGTACCGGAGGAGGACCTGGCAGCCAGGCGTTCGGAATCAATGATCTCGGGCAAGTCGTTGGGAGCTATAGCGCGGCATCCGGCCCGCACGCGTTTATCTGGAGCAATGGCGTGTTCACGGACCTGGGTACCGGCGGAGCGGCGACGAGTAGTGCGTTCGCCATCAACAATTCGAGCACTGTCGTCGGTCAGTTCGGTGATAGCACGAACGGCTACTCGGCGTTCATGTGGAACAACGGCGGATTCACAAACCTGGGTAACGGTGGCGCCAGTCGCGCGAAAGCCCTGGATATCAACAGTTCGGGCACTGTCGTGGGTCAGTATGGAGCAGGGACCTCCTACGCATTCAAGTGGAGCAACGGGACGTTTTCCGGCCTGGGGCTGACCGGTGCCGAGGCGACCGCGATCGATGACGCCGGAGATATCGTCGGCGACTATTCCGTAGGTTGGCCCTCATATCACGCGTTCATTCGACTCGGGAGCTCGAACTTCGATCTTGGGACGCTCGGCGGGTTTTCGAGCGGCGCGGAGGACATCGTTTCCGGGATTCCGCACAACGGAATTGGTGTCGTGGGCTGGGCGGATACCTCTACTGGAGCCGGACACGCCTTTCTCTATGAGAACGGCCGAATGGTCGACCTCAATCAACTCGATACGACGAGCGCGCTGGCGCCGTACGTCACCCTCACCGATGCGACCGCGATCAGCGCCAATGGCTGGATCGTCGCCGACGGGGTTGACTCGCGCACAGGGCAAACGCACGCGTACTTGCTTGGGCCTCCCTCGCCGGTGCCGTTACCTTCCGCCGCTTGGCTGTTGATCAGCGGGGTTGGCGGACTCGGTGGCATCCGCGCAATGATGGGCGACCGGCGTTATCCTCTAACCTCGTCAGCCACCGCAAGCAAGAGCAGCCACTTACTCAGCTCGACGTGATTGCGGCAGCCGGTTTTGGCATAGATTGATTTGAGCTGCGTCTTACAGGTATGAAATGACTTGCCAAGTGAGTCCGCCGCTTCGCGGAGCGAGACGCCCGCCGCAAGAGCTGCGGCAAGCCGCGACTCCGCGTCGGTGAGGCGAAGCGCCGTCTGAATGACCTTTGCGCGAGCCGCGGGTGCCCGAGCGGGGTCGGTCATGATAATCAGCGCGGCCGGTTGGGGTGTGATCGTCAATACGGGCGACGGCGTTATCGGAACGACCGCCACGCTAAGCGGCGGCGTCGGCGGCCGTCGTCGCACAGCGAGCGTTGCTCCCGGTGTTGACCTGGCGCCGCGCGGGCGAGCAGAGCGGAAAATCGCGTCCTGAAGGAGCCGATCGTCGTCCGGAAACTCCGCATTGAGCCGCGACTGGCGAACCCTGATGCCATTGCCCTCTTGCAGCATACGCTCGCCAAAAGCGGATGCCGCAACGATGGCGCCGGTCGTGTCGAGGAAGATGACTCCGAATGGAAGCCGATCGAGAATGTCCATCCGGATGTCGCGCTCTCGCCGCGCCGAAGCCAATACTTCACGGATACGGGCAACCCGGATGAGGTGCGGCACCAGGGCCGAAAACTTCTCGCGCGCATCCTGCTGGAAAGGCCCGTGGCGACGTCCCGCTTCGACGACCAGCGCCTGGCAGGCGCGGGATGTCCGTTGCAGCCATATGGCCATGATGTGCGGAATGTCGTGGGGTAGGAGCAGGTCCTGATATATCTCGCTCCGCTCGTATGCCTTCCGATCGAGGAGTGTTCCCTCGGTGACGACCTCGCCAACACCATGGGCGAGTGCCGGCGGAATTCGTACTTCCTTCGCGGCGTAGTATTCGAGATACAGCTCATTCGCGGCGCCATCGACACCCACCTGCTCGCTCAAGGT
>CAYNTW010000077.1:21912-26680 GCA_964400085.1 uncultured Steroidobacteraceae bacterium
GGGTCCGCAATGATGTGGAAAGCAGCATGGCCTCCCGCGAAGCGGTGAACGCTCTGCATCGCCGACAACCACTTGTCCTCTTCGAGTACCGACTCGTAGAGCTCGCCGAGGACGTTCAGCATGTCGGCGGCCTGGTCACTCATGGACGAAGCTGGGCATCGCTGCCGCCTGTGCTCTCATGTCGCGGTCCTGATGCCTGACAAGCGACTCGCGAAAACCACCAATTGCACCTGGCTGCGGTATCCGGTCTTGCGAAACACGGACTTGAGTTGAGTTCGTGCCGTGTGGGTACTGATGCGAAGCGCCGCGGCCGCTTCGTTGAGCCCTTCGCCTTGGAGAAGCTGCCCGAGCAGCTTTTCCTCCGCCGGGGTCAGCGCGAATAGCCGCGCAACCGCTCGGGCCGCGCTCCTGTCGGGGACTACAGGCGTGACCCATACAAACGCCGCGCGATGCGATCGGAACGTGACATTCGAGTCCGGGGAAATCGGTGCTGCGCTCACAACCGCCTGAGCATTGGTCAACTCATCGGTGACCACCATTGTGAAGCCGAGGCCGGTACGTAGTCGTCTGATTGCATCGGACAGCGCTTTGGGTTGTCGCAGATTCTTCGCTGCGATGATGTGTTGATTCGACAACTGCACCCACTTGCGCTCTCGGCACAGCATCTCCCCCGCCGCGTTCGCGAAGATCAAACGACCGTTACCCTGCACTACGAAGAGGGCGGATCCCACTGCGTTGAGCGCCTGCGGGTATGCAGCCTGGAGTACGCCGCATGATCTCGCCGACCAATAGTTCTGCGCGGCGATTGTGAGGTGCGGTGCGACGCGCGAGAGAAGCCCGGCGTCTTCCTCTGAGAATGGATCCTTGCCGACTCCTCGATAGAAACTCAGCGCGCCGGCGCCGTAGCCAGCCTCCTGCGCGGGGCCTATCAGGCACACGTTGATCATCCTATCCGTGTCGAAGTCACGTAGGAACTCGTTGAAAAATGCCGAGGCACGAAATTCCCGGCGATCGATCAGCTGATCATCGAGTGACACCATACCTACAGCGACTCGCTGCCGCTCGATAGCGCCCCGATACCAAAGATCCTGTCGGGCCCAGTGGCTGGCGTAGGGAGCGATCGATTCCGGGTTGAACCCTATGAGGCGGGTCCAGGGCTCCGGGTTGTCCTTGGTTCCTACTCTCAACAGTAAGGCACTGTCCGCGGACAGCGCGCGTCTCAGGGTGTCGCCGATGCTTTCCCAGCCGCTATCGGTTAGTGCTGAGGCGTGGATGTGCTGGACCAAATCATCGAGATCTGCAGAGTGAGCGCCCACGACTTTGACCCCAGGTGTCTCTTGCTGTGACCCGCCAGCGCAGGTGGCGGATCACGGGACTATTGTCTCAAGAGAATAACCTCTGGCGTCGCGGCGTGTGTTACAGGATTACGACATTGGTCGGCTTGGTCCGCGCCTCGGAATATAGATGTATGACAGTTGCATTGCGACGCGCGAGAATGACTCGCTAGCCGTCAGTTCGTCACCAGACCGGGAAATGTGTACCCCCATTGAGTTTGACCTCCCTGGCCTATGCTGACCAGTATGGAGAAAATCGCGTACGGTTTGGCACCACTCAGCGCAGTCGCGGGTGCGGTAATCGTCAGATTGACTGTGTCGCCATTACTTCCGGTGGTCTTATCGAAACTGAAACTCAACCCGCTTCCGCCCACCTGCTTCGCAGAGACGCTGAGCACTGATGGGAGCGGCCCGAAGCTGAATAGCTCCACAGGAATTGTCCTGCTGGCGCCTGGCGCGATGCGGACTGCTGCGTTGGTATCGGTGCCGACGGTATAGGAATCAGGCAGCACGGGGAAGCCACCAAAGGCGGACTGTGTCGTGCTCGGCTCGGGGCACGGATCACGTCCAGCCTGCACGTTCGCATTGGACCACAGCGGCTTCATGCTGGGCGCGCTTCCCCCAGTCATGAGATCCGCGGATGCGTAGTAGAAGGCATTCTCGCAAAGGTCAGCCACTTCCGTGCCGCCAATACCCAGATTCGACACAGAATTCCATGCGAGCTCATTGTCGGAGAGCGAGGCGTAACCAGCGCTCGACGGATCGGTGGCGGCTTCGGCAAGCTCGTGGAACTGAGAATAGGCGGGGTTGGGCGCAGAGCCAGTCAAGCTCGCGTAATTCGGAATGACCGCGTACGCAACTGGCGCGGCAACGCCCTGGACCGACGTAGAGGCATGATAGGCACCGACGAAAGGGCCCAGGTCCGTGAATTTCGTAGTCGGTGGGTAAAAGAGGATGAATATCTCGTTTCCTGTCAAAGTTGCCCAGCCACTCGCGTTGGCGCCAACGAAAGTCTGAACGTCCGCCTCGGTCATGGTCGCAGGAGACGGAGTCGTCAACTGAACGGCTCTGCCGACTGTCGCGGTGTGAACATTATATTGAGCGAGCGCTTGCCACTCGGTCGACGTCGCCAAGGTCTCCAGAAAAGCGACTTCATCGGTCCGTGCAGTTACATCGCTGAAAAACACAGGGATCAGGATCGGAGCCGAAATGACCCTTGCCGGCGCTACAGGGCTGGTGAGTATAGGGAAGTGGGGAGTGGCGGCCGGGTATTTCTGACAGGTAACCACGACATCGGGCGATTGCCCTGACTGCAAGATCAGCGAGCTCGTGGTGTTGAACGTCGTGCTGTTGGCTATCGAGAGCGTGCACGTCTCTCCTGAAGTTGTTTGTGCGGTGACGCTCAGCTTCAAGTTTGATTGTGCCGGTGTCGATGTGGCCAGGACGAAACTTCCGTTCGCGTCGACCTGGGCGGCACTCGATCCGTCCGTCACACTGATGTCATCCCCTTTCTGCAGGCCCTGGACACTCCCTTGAACGGTCCAGTTCGCAGCGTGGGTGCCGCCATTGGCAGGCGTCGCGGAATCCCCTGCTGATCCGCCGCCGCATGCCACCAGCCAAGTGAAAACATAGACGAGCGCAACACGCGCACAGACGAGTCTCCTCGACATTCTATTTCCGACCTCAGTCGAGGATCACGGAAATGGGAGACGCACCCGCGGCGACCGGTGAGCCGGGAACGGCCGTCAAGCAGTCGCGGGGCATCAATCTCTGTCGGTAGAATAGAGCCGCCATCAGGCCCAAGCCGCTCAAAGTCAGCCACAGAGCTCCAGGCAGGGGAACCGGGTTGAGAAACGACCCTGGAGTCGACGTGTAGCTGACACCGTTACCTAGTATGATGCCCGCTTGCGCTGTGCTACCAAAATCAATCGCGCATTGTCCGTTACCGTACAGCTCGCAAACCGTATTCAGATCAACTTTGACAAACTGGCTTTCGCCGTTGGTAACAGTCTCTGAATACCGAATGGTGTCATTGTATGCCGTTTTCCCGATTTGCCCTGCGACAGGCGCTCCCGTGACGGTGCCGTTGCTGTTTTGTGCCCGCGTTGTCAGGCCGGCGAGCGTCGAGCCGGTCTGGATGTCCCAAGTTGCCGATTCATATGCACTGGTCGAAGCACCGGGGATCAATCCGAAAAACTGCGTGGTACCGTCAACCGAGAGTGTGAATGTGACCGTTCCGGTGCTTTGGCCCGGCGCGAGATGGTAAGTCAGTTGATCATAAAAGTAGCCACCGGCGCCGACGTAGTCCGGAACTGCCCCCAAGCTCTTTACGAACATGCTTGCGCGTAGCACGCCAGCTGCATCATCCACATAGCTGGCCCCTTGGGCTTGGTAAGCGCTCTGTGCAGGGACTCCCGCCACTGGCCCGAACGTGCCATAGCTGAGATTCTCAGAGATGCTGGCTGGCCCGATCTGATCTGTTGATTGTCCGTATGAGTTATAGGTAAGTCCTCCGGCGGGGTCTGGAGAAACGTTGAAATAGTAGTTCACTCCCGCCACGTTATCCGCCAATGTAGGCTGCGCCGCGCCCAACAGAAGCAGCACTGGAAACACAGCGCTCGGCCACCGCCACATCTCTGGAAATAGACTTGATGCTGATTTTTCTTTCATTTTGCAAGACCCCACCTGTTTTTTGTGTTTTAAACCAACAAAACAGGATCGGCATCACCCAAGTGGGGTATGTCGCGCCGGCAGAGATCGCAACGTGGCAAGCCGTATTCACGGCCGCTGCGGTCGTAAAGAACTGCGGAATGCGGGAGATGAATCAGACCCCAGCCCATGTGCTGGATTCAACGTGAGTGGCCAGTCGCTCAAGCTCGGGGCACTAGAACGGGGCAGCGCGCTGTGCCAAGCGACATCACGTGAGACAAGAAATAAGGGGCAGCTCGACTCGAGCTGCCCTAGTCGGGACCGCGCTGGCCGGTGGCCACACTGCTCCAGCGATCTGTCAGCTTCTTCGCAACCTCATTCAGGCTGTACGCTCAGGCGCTCCTCGCGTGCGCTATCAGCCGCACTTCGAGTCGCCGCAATTCAGGCAGGTCATGCAACCGTCCATCATGACCACTGCGGCGGTACTGCATTTTCCGCAGAGCTGGGCGCCTTCGGGGAAGTGGGACTTCGAGAAGGCGTCCTGCTGTTTCGCGCGGGCTTCGAACTCCGCCCGCTTTTCCTCGACCAGCTTCTGCTGGTGTTCATCCAACGTGGGCTTGCGCATCAGCCCGATCGTCTGCAAGTGGCGCTCGATCACGTGTCCCAGCTCGGCGATGATCGAGGGCATGAACTTCCCGCCGGGCTGCCAATAGCCGCCACGGGGATCGAATACCGCTTTCAGCTCGTCCACCAGGAAGGTGACGTCGCCACCCTTGCGGAACACC
>CAYNTW010000078.1:0-26570 GCA_964400085.1 uncultured Steroidobacteraceae bacterium
CGTGCGCGACGGCAACTGCAATCTCACATCGATCACGTCGCCTAACGGACGGCGCATCACGTTCTCGTATGACACCTCCAATCGCATCACGCAGGTCGTCGACGACATAGGTCGCACGGTTGGGTACCACTACGATTCCGCGGGGCGTCTTGCCAGTATGACCGATGCGGGTGGGAACACCGAGTCGTATACATACGACAGCTCCAATGGGATGCTCACCGTCACCGACAAGCGCGGCAACGTCAAAATCACGAACACCTACGACTCGAACGAGCGCGTCATAAAGCAGGCATACGCGGACGGCGCGTATAGCACTTTCAACTACACGCTTGATTCATCGGGTAAAGTAACGCAGACGGACTATACGAATACGCGTGGTGCGGTGAAGCGGACCGCATTCAACAGTTCAGGGTATCCGCTTAGCGTCATTGTGGCGCTTGGCCAGCCGGAACAGCAAACTACGACTTATGTGCGCGACCCGAACACGAATCTTGCGCTGAGCACAACAGATACGCTGGGGCGCGTCACCTCATACCAGTACGATGCGAGGGGGAACGTCACGCAGACGACCTATCTCAGCGGTACTCCTTCTGCGAGCACCTGGATCTACACCTATGATCCGAGTTTTGGTCGGCTAACGAGCGCGACAGATCCCGCGGGTCATACGATAACCTACACAAATGATTCCTCTGGAAACAGAACTGGAGTGACGGATGCGCTGGGAAATACGAGGGCGATGACCTATAACTCGGCGGGGCAAATTGCAACATTGACGCGCTACGTGGGTGGTACTGCCCTCACGACCACGTATACGTACAATGGGGGAGATCTCGTACAAGTCTCGGATCCGCTCAATCGGGCTGTCCAGTATTTCACCGACGACGTCGGGCGCACAGTTGCCGTCGTGGACGCACTGGGAAACACCACGAGAGTGATGTACGACAATTTGGACCGGGTTCTCCAGAGTACCGATCCACTAGGCAACACTGTGCAATCGACTTATGACGGCAACGGCAATTTGCTGACATTCCAGGACGCGCGCGGTAATGTAACGACGTTCACATATGACGTCCGTAACCATTTGAGCTCTGTGACCGACGCGCTTGGCAAACTCGAGAGCTATTCTTACGATGCGCTCGGCAATCGCATACAGGTTACCGATCGGAAAGGACAGGTTAGCGGCTTTACATACGACCTCCGCAATCGTCTGGTGAGCGCGGGCTTCGGTGCGACCGTATCCAATCCCGGTAACTATCTCACTACAATTGCCTATACCTGGGATGGTGGAGGCAGGTTGACGCAGACGGTGGATTCTCAGTCCGGAACCATCACGCGCAGTTACGATGGTCTGAACCGATTGATCCAGGAGAAAAGCCCGCAAGGCCAGGTCTCATATACATACTATCCGCAGGGTCTGCGTCAGAGCATGTCGGTGCAGGGACAGTCGACTGTCGCCTATGCATACGATATTGCCAACCGCCTCACCCAAGTTGCGCAGGGTGGTGTCTCGATCAATTTTGGATACGACAGTGCCGACCGGCGGACGAGCCTGACTTTACCTAACGGAATCGTGGTTGGTTATACCTACGACAACGCGGGTGAAGTGACCACTCTGACCTACCAGAATGGTTCCACCATCTTGGGTACGCTCACCTATTCCTATGATGCGCTCGGCCACCGTATCGGCTCCGGCGGCTCGTTCGTGCGGGTAAATCTGCCGGCTGCTGTTTCTTCGGCTTCGTACGATGCCAACAATCGAGCGACGAGCTGGGGCGGGGTGCCGCTGACTTACGATAATAATGGCGGTCTCGCCGCATTCGGTTCGAGCACTTTTGCTTGGAACAGTCGCAATCAACTCACGGCTACCAGCGGTGGAAGCGGCGCGTTTGCCTACGATTCGTTCGGGAGACGTGTCAGCAGCACCGTCGCTGGAACGACGACCACCTATCTGTATGATGGGTCCAGTGCTGTCATGAGCAACAGTGACTTTCTGTTGAGAGGCTTGGGTCTCGATGATCTCTATGCCAGGGTCAGAACTACTGGTACAACCAGTTTCCTGGCGGATGCATTGGGAAGCACTGTCGCGCTGACGGATGGTGGCGGTGTTACTACTGCCACCTACGCGTACGAGCCGTACGGAAAGACTACGGTTATGGGCACCGACGATACGGCATTCCGATTCACAGGTAGGGAGGACGACGGTGCAACCAATTTGTACTACTACCGCGCTCGCTACTACTCGCCGCAGCTGGGCCGATTTATCAGTCAGGACCCCCTTGGTTTGTTCGCAGGTCCCAACCTCTACGCCTACGTCCTGAACAACCCGCTACTTTACATTGATCCTACCGGCGAGTACGAACTTCCGGGGTTAGAGAGAGTCATCGGCGAGCTTGCAGAACTAACCGATGCGTTTGGGCCATTATCTGAGTATTCGCCTGTGATTGGGGCCGGCGTGCTTGGCTTCGGGATCGGAACTGCCATCGATCATACGGTGTGCGGGTCGGACACCTGTTCCAGCAAGTTGGCAGACGCACTCAATGATTGGCTGAACCCGCGAGCCCCGCCGCCTTTGCCATCGGATTTGCCGCCGGAAGGACCAATGTCACGGCTACCCCCTCCGGGCGCTCCTCCTGGCTCCTGTTTCTTGTAAATTGGGAACATATGACTATAAGGAGAAGCTCGCTGCTCTATCGTACAGGTCAGCTGTGGAAGATTCGTGTGTTGCTGGGCGTCTATATTGCTGTACCAGTCATGGCCGTCGCTCTATTCGCTGAGCACTCAGATTGGTTTGCGCCTGTGGCGTCGTTTGCCACCATCCTGGCAGCCGCGAGCCTCGCAATTCCCTGGGCATCCATCAGATGTCCGAGATGCCGTACCGCGTGGTTCTGGCTGGCGATCAGTCAAAAACACGACGTGAGCTGGTACAAATGGTTGACTGCTCTGTCCTGCTGTCCGATATGCGGTTATCCGGAAGCCCGTTTGAAGCAAGAGCCTCAGTAAGCGATGTTAGGGCCGCTGGAGCGTGGCATGACGGTCCTTGTGTTGATTCGCTGGGCAAATCTCTTTGCCCGTCGGTGTCTTGGTCATCGATGCCTGTGCCAGTCGCACTGACAAATCCTGCCACAGCTGCGGCTTGCCAGCGCTCGCACGCGAGGTGCTAGCTGACTTGCACTTGCTTGAGCAGTTTCGTGAGCTCAGCCAACGCATCCGGCAGTATGACGTCAGAATTTGCGAACTCGCGAAGCATAGCGAGCCAGCGCGCCGGTTGATGCAGGTCGAGAGCATCGGGGCGATGACGGCCACTGCCATCGCTGCGGGGATGGGTGATCGGCACGTGTTCAAGAGCGCACGCAACTACGCTGCTTCGTTAGGACTAACGCCACGACAGGACTCCAGCGGAGGCACGACTCGTCTTGGGCCGATCACCAAACAGGGGGATCGCTACCTACGCACGCTCCTTGTGCATGGCGCGCGCCTTGGGACAGTCGCAATCAACTCGCAGCTACCAGCGATGGAAGCGGCGCGTTTACCTACGATTCGTTCGGGAGACGTGTCAGCAGCACCGTCGCTGGAACGACGACCACCTATCTGTATGATGGGTCCAGTGCTGTCATGAGCAACAGTGACTTTCTGTTGAGAGGCTTGGGTCTCGATGATCTCTATGCCAGGGTCAGAACTACTGGTACAACCAGTTTCCTGGCGGATGCATTGGGAAGCACTGTCGCGCTGACGGATGGTGGCGGTGTTACTACTGCCACCTACGCGTACGAGCCGTACGGAAAGACTACGGTTATGGGCACCGACGATACGGCATTCCGATTCACAGGTAGGGAGGACGACGGTGCAACCAATTTGTACTACTACCGCGCTCGCTACTACTCGCCGCAGCTGGGCCGATTTATCAGTCAGGACCCCCTTGGTTTGTTCGCAGGTCCCAACCTCTACGCCTACGCGAGAGGGAATCCGGTCAGCCGGAGGGATCCGTTAGGGCTTGAGGATCAGGCCGACACACCTACACCACCAGGGGTCAACCCGAACCCGTCGGGTGCAAGTGATAAAGGGCAGGCCGCGTGCGACGACGCAGATTCTCAGCAGGAGCATCTGGATAAAGCGGCTGCAGCCCTCGCCAAAGGAGACTGGAAGACGTATCAAAGCGAAATAGATAGCGCCAACCGCTTCATGAGATATTACTATCGGGACCTGGGGACTCCGTTAAATCCTGCCGACTATGGTCAAGACGATAAGAAGCCATAGAGCCGCGGTATGGCTCGCCATTGGATTGACCTCCATTGCTCTTGCGATAGTCCTGGAGAAGGGGTTCCTCGACAGCAGTCAGCGAGCGGAGCCGGGTGGCGAAGCAACACCGGGGGTTCCTATGGCCCCACCTCATCCGATTCCACGCACCACCAACTCATTTGTTGCGGATCATCCGATTGCCTCCTCGGGCAACTCCAGATCCAAATTGGAGCGGCGGTCGGACATGCCCTCCCCGATGGCCACTCCAGCTAAGCCGTCATTGGCGTATCCGGGAGGGGCGCCAATGCAGGGTGGTAGTGAATCGCCAACTCCTAAATCCGTCGCTCGTGAAGAGCCGGATGACTCCGTTATAGGACGCCCATTTCCTGTGTCAGCTTCTGTGGAAGCTCGTTGCAGGAATTGGGCAAACAAAGCAGACGATCCTTGCGAGGACGTCCATAAACTCTTGTCAAGAATGGCCCAGGAGCCAAGGGACACGGCCTGGGCGGCGCAGATGGAAGAAGAAATCCGGGACCAGGTGATGACGGGATCTCCGGGTAAGTACTCGATCCGCGCCGTAGAATGTCGGACTTCTGTGTGCGCCGTTGAAGTAGCATCGCTCTTTGGTCTGTACTTCGGTCCAAAGTACGATGATCCTTTGAGTAGTAAGCTAGAGCAGGGAATTCACACTTGGGGTTACGAGTTCGATGCGTCCGGGGGGAGAATTACCGTTACTGTTATGCCATTCACTAGACGTTAGGTATACGCCTACGCGAGAGGGAATCCGGTCAGCCGGAGGGATCCGGTAGGGCTTTAGCATCAGTCCGATACACGTACACGACCAAGGGTCAACCTGAACCGACTGGATGCAAGTGATAAGGCATTTCGGCTCGTCAGCCCGTCAGGCCGCGAGCCCGAGCTCTCAGAACCTCCGCGCCCCGAGCCGCGCAAGCATCAAAGAAAGGTCCTCTGGACTGATATAGAAATGCTCACAGACGCGACCCCACAGCATCGCTGTCGGGACGTTTCGGTCGCCGCGCTCCTTTTGCGCTTGATGCAACACATAGAGAACCACCCTTTCCTGGCGGGTCAGACCGTCCCGCACGTCGGGGATCTGGTCGTAGGGGCGGGAGTCGCCATCCGTTCCACGCGTGTTCTTCATGACCGTTCTTCTACCATAGCCACCGGCAGCCGCGCCCGCGACGGCTGGACCCGGTAATTGAAATCCAGGGCTCTCCAAAAACCCACCCCTCATCGATGCTGCAGCGCAGCATAAGCGGGATCCCCTCGGCCCGCATACGTATAAGACACGACGTTAGTCTGCATGGCTTCCGCTACAGTGCTTTCCCTGGCGTCCATGCGCTCGGGGGTCTCGTTCGATACACAAGACCGTTGTGTCAAATCCGGCTCCGAACGGCAGCGCATCCAGACAAGCCTCAAGGAGAGTCAGATGCTTATTCTTACCAGACGAATTGGCGAGACGATCATGATCGGCGACCAGGTCACCTGTACCGTGCTCGCGGTCAAAGGAAACCACGTGCGCGTCGGAATCAGCGCGCCACGACAGATCGTAGTTCACCGGGAGGAAATCTACGAGCGGATCAAGGCGCAGCGGATGCACACGGCCGCCCCTGCAACCCTAGCGAAGCTCGCAGAGGAGCCGGTGGACTCGGAAAGCACCACGCCAGCGTAGAGCTCGCTTCGGACCCGACCCGGACTGCCGGGACACCCGCGCCCTGAACGAGCTGGTGCCCGCGCCGCGGCACGTGCGCGGTGCGCGCGCTCATTCTCTCTTTCGTCCCCAATGCGCTTTGGGCCAACGGTGTTGATAGATGCCTTCCACGATATACTCGACACCACCTGACCCTCCGTGGTTTCGCGGCATACCCATCGTGTCAAAACGTCTTGCCTTCCACATTGTGTTGTGCGCGTTGCTCGTCGGCCCCGCATGGGCGCATGTTGACTCGCCGCAGGCGACCGAAAAAAGCCTGCGGAGTGCCGTTGAAGCGACCTTCAAGTCATTCAGCGACTTGCACGCGGTGCTCGGGCTGCGACCCCAGATGACGGCCGATGCAGAGCAGGCCGCGTGCGTGACCACTCGGAGCTGCACACTCGCTGCGGCGCTCAAAAAGCTGCAGCTTTCCGCCCTGGATCTACGCGATGAGTCGCAAGGTTTCCAGAGGGATGACACACGCCTGGGCGGCTCCTTTGGCGCGACGGCGACCGAGGCCATGCGTGCGGCGATTCGTGCCGCGACGGACTTGACCCGGAGCGGTCGTGAGTTGGACTCGTTGCAGTCCGGGAAGGCTCTGGCGAAGAAGGCGCCAGAGCTGGCGAGTGCGGCGCCGGAGCTGCAACCCGCCGTCGGCAGAGTGTTTGAGGCGCTCCGGGCGCTGCTGGATTATCTCAACTTCAGCGGCGTCCCAACACAAGACCTCCAGGCGTCGCTGGCAGGCATGACACCAAAGACTTCTTGACGGCGTAGCTCAATCCACCGGATGCAGGGTTATTTGTTGCTCTCGTCCGGCGCGAAAGACCGTGGCCGTCGCGGCGCCCCCGTTCATTAGAAGGCCCTGGAGATTCTTGAGCTGCTCAGCGGTGACCGGCACGCCGTCGAGCGACGTGATCACATCACCCGGATGAAGCCCGAGTTTCGCGAATGCGCCGCGATTGCGGCCTGGAAAGACCCGAGCGCCGGATATCGGGTCGCCCGAGGCGCCGGGAGCCAACCGGACCGCATCCGCGAGCGCATCGACGGGGGGCGCAGAGGCCACTGCGACAGCCGCAGTGCTGCGCTGCTCGGTTTGGGACCCCGACGAGGATCCGTTGAACGCTGGGGCTGCGATAGGCCTGGTCGTCGAGTAAACGGGAGCCGGCGTCACAGTGTTGGAACCGGACCGCGCCGGGGGATGCGCCCAGAGGCGAACACTTTGCGAGTCGGAGTCCGATCGCGTGCTCCACAGGTATGCCCCGGCGAGAATCGCAGCCAGGAGTATGCCGCAAACGGCCTCCACCACCCGAGCGCGCCTCGAAGCTCCCAAGAATCCACCCGCCAAAGACCCCAAAAGTCCCGGCATTGTAGCGGACAAGAGCGGCGCCAAGGCAGGGTGCGGAAACGTTCCTGGTGCGTTCTTCATCTAACTTTAAAGAAACCGCAATGAGTCCCCGAATATCGTTCGCGCCACGATTTCATGCCGGCATCGATCCGGCGTACGGGGAGGTTGTAGTGAAGGCGATTCATCAAGTCGTGCGCGTGACCCTGGCTGCCGCGAGCCTGTCGATGGCCGGTGCGGCGCTGGCGCAGAACCCGACCACCACGACACCCATCCAGCACGTCATCGTGCTGTTCCAGGAAAACGTATCGTTCGACCACTACTTCGGTACGTACCCGGTCGCCCAGAACAATACCGGCGAGCAACCCTTCGTCGCGTATCCGGGCACTCCGGCGGTGAACGGCCTCACGCCCGACCTGCTGAATGCGAATCCCAACCTCAACGCGGCGAACACCGCCAAGGTCAATCCGATCCGGTTGTCGCCCGCGCAGGCCTATACCTGCAGCCAGAACCACAACTACGGGCCGGAGCAGCAAGCGCTCGACAGCGGCCTCATGGACCAGTTTCCGAAGTTCGCGGGTCGCACCACGAGTGAGGGTTGCGCCCCCGACGGCTCGACGAATCTGGGTTACTACGACGGCAACACTGTAGCGGCGTTCTGGAACTACGCGCAGAACTTCGCGCTGAACGACAACTCCTTCGGCTCCACCTTCGGTCCGTCCACGCCGGGAGCGTTCAACCTGATTGCCGGTCAGACTTACGGGGGCGTGACGCACTTCGGTACCGGCAGCACGGCCACTTACCCGAACACCGTGACCGCCGGCACGGGCAATGTCGTGACCGATATCGGTGATCTGGATGCCTACCTCGATGACTGCGGCAACGACAAGGGTGGCACGGTCACCACCAGCACGACTCTCGAGATGACCGGCAAGAACATTGGCGACTTGCTGAACGCGGCCAACGTGACCTGGGGTTGGTTCCAGGGTGGATTCCGGCCAACCGTAGCCGCGACAGGCACCTCGCCGGCTGTCTGCGGCGCCTCACGTACCGCGCACCAGTACCCGAGTGTGAACCCGACGGTTGTGGTTCCAAACCCCACGGCGCCCTTGTTGACAGGCGCCGACGTCCATACGGCCGTCGCGGACTACAGCTCCCACCACGAGCCGTTCCAGTATTACGCCTCCACGCGCAACCCGCACCATCTGCCGCCTACCTCGATTGCTGCAATCGGCAGCTCCGATCAGGCGAACCACCAGTACGACACCCTGGACTTTTTTGCGGCACTCGCCGCCGGAAACCTCCCAGCCGTGTCGTTCATCAAGGCGCCGGAGGCGTATGACGGGCACCCCGGCTACTCCGATCCAATCGCCGAGCAGTACTGGATCACGCAATTCATCAACACGGTCATGCAGTCGCCGTTCTGGTCATCGACCGCGATCGTCATCGCCTATGACGATTCCGACGGCTGGTACGATCACGTCACGGGTCCGATCGTAAGCCCCTCGCATGTCACGATCTCGGGGCAGGCGTCCGCCTACGATAACGTGGCGGGGGCGGGCAACTGCGGGACTCCGGTAGCCGGCGCGCAACCGGCCCGTTGCGGCTATGGTCCACGCCTGCCGCTGGTCGTGGTCTCGCCCTGGGCGAATCCCAACTACGTCGACCACACCCTCACGAACCAGACCTCGATCATCAACTTCATCGAGAGCAACTGGAACCTGGGCTTCATCGACGGTGCGACCGCTCCCGCGGCCGGAAACGGCTCGTTCGATCGCTACTCCGGTCCGCTGACGGGCATGTTCAACTTCAACGCCCCGCCGTCCACCAACCCGATGCTCCTGACCTGCTCCGGAGCGTACGCGGCGACCCCGGCGCAAGCCTGCCAGCTCGATCCGACGCCGTGATCCGACCTACAAAAGCATAAGAAGGAAACCTCCATGCGCATCAACTCCACAACTGGGGCAGTCGCGGCTCTCGTCCTTGGAGCCATCGCGGGTACCGCCCACGCATCGACCGTGACCCTGACTCTCGGCTCGCTGCACACCGGCGACTTCATCGACAACTACTACAACGGCGGGTATGGCTCGACCACCAACACGGGTACCTCCCTGACCGTCGGGCCCGGACCGAATCTCGGCTTCACCTTCTCGCCCAACGCCAGTGTGCAGGCGGCCGGCCACAGCTCCTCCACCGGCAACGGCAAGTTCGAGAACAACCCGTCCAAGCAGAGTGAGATCCTTTACTTCACCAACACGGCCGGGCAGAGCGCCATGGATTTCGCCTCCGGCTTCGATTCCCTGTCGTTCAACTATTCGTTCGCGAGCAATTCGTCCGCCATTAACGGCGAGACCGTGTCCATCTGGTCCGGACTGAACGGCACCGGTACGCTCCTCGACACGTTGACTTTGAATGCCCCCTCGCAGGCCGTCGCGTGCACGTCGACCTTCGACTCATACTGCACCTGGTCCTCGATTGCCGCCTCGGGCTTCAAAGGCGCCGAGTCGGCGGTGTTTGGCCCGAACTCCGGCACGATTTTGACGGAGTTCGACGGACTGCAGGTGACACCCTCGGCCGTACCCCTGCCCGCGGCAGCATGGCTCCTGCTGAGCGGACTGGCGGGTCTGGGTGGGGTCATGCGCCGGCGGCAGGCGACCGCCTGAATCGGTTTTGAGTGGTGGAAAAAGTGCCGGCGCCCGGCGTAGCCGTCGCGCCGGCACTTGTGTTGTCATTGCCTCACTCGGCTCAACACTCCTCGGCGCGTTGCACGCGCCAGGGGTGCTCGCACGCGCGCCCACAAAGGATTTCTGCCCCAGACCCCCGATGGGCAGCGAGGTGCCAGAGCCCGACTCCATTCGCAGCAGCAATGGAGTCCTGCAACTCGATCTCTCAATCTATGGCTACAGCGCACCGGATGGCGCCGAGCGCTACTGCTACCGTGCCGCGGGCGGGCCGATAGCACCTACGCTCAGGGTCCACCCGGGCGATCAGGTCGTACTACGACTGCGCAACCAGCTCCAACAGGTCCCCGCCAGCGCCGGGCATCACCATCCGTCAGAGCGCGCGGACCATCCCGTCGGCAAAAATGGGCCGCCTGTCTGCTCGAGCGGCGTGATGAACGCCAGTTCCACCAACCTCCATTTTCACGGATTGATGTTGCCCCCGACCTGTCACCAGGACGAGGTGCTCACCACATCGCTCCAACCGGAGGAGCCACCGTTCGAGTATCGCTTTCGGATCCCGGAGAGGCAGCCTCCAGGTTTGTACTGGTACCACCCCCATATCCACGGCTTCACCTCCAGGCAAGTGGGCGGCGGTGCGGCGGGCGCACTCATCGTCGAAGGCCTCGAGCGAGCCATACCGCAAATACGGGGGCTACCGGAGCGGGTGCTGGTGATCAGGGACTCGACGCTGCTCAACCCGAATGCGTCGGCCTCGACCTCGGAACCGGTGGTGCCCCCACCCTTTCTCGATCCTGACGGAGATGTGGGCAACAATCACACCGGTTATGGAAAGCCGGCGCGGGACCTGTCAGTCAACTTCGTGCCCGTGCCCTACCCGGACTACCCGCCAGCCCGGATCACTCTGCGACCGCGTGAGCGGCAGTTATGGCGCGTTCTCAACGCTTCCGCCATCACCTACGCGCACCTGGCACTCCTATATGACAAAGTGCCTCAGGACCTCGGCGTCGTAGCAATCGATGGTGTACCGGTCAATTTCGGTGACTCCGCCGCGGCGGCGGTGAAGACCGTGGACCACGTACTCATCCCGCCCGGGGGTCGCGCGGAATTCATCGTGACCGGGCCCGCCCCGGGCCAGAAAGGTTTGTTGATCAGTCGTTGGGTCGATACCGGGCAGGACGGCGAAAACGATCCCAACCGCGCCCTCGTTGCCGTCAGCGTGTCCGACTCGGCTCGCGAGCCGACTTCCAGGCTACCGACGGAGTCGACCCCGTTACCGCGCTCGAACCTTCCCTGGGTGGGAACAGTCCAGCCGGCCCGAACACGCCGACTCTACTTCTCCGAGCGGCGCTCGAACCCGGCGGACCCCACCAGTCCGACGCTCTTCATGCTGACGGTGGATGGGCAGCCCGCGGTGCCGTTTGATCCGTCCTCCTCCGTGCCCAGCGTGGTCGCTCACCAGGGCGATGTCGAAGATTGGATCATCGAGAATCGTTCGTTGGAGCTGCACGCCTTCCACGTGCACCAGCTCCATTTTCAACTGCGGGACTGGTTCGGCTACACCGTGAACGAGCCATTCCTGCGCGACACGGTGAACGTGCCCTATTTCGACAACCACATGACGAGCTACCCGAGCGTCACGGTTCGCATGGATTTCCGGGATCCCAGCAGCATTGGCACGTTTCCCTATCACTGCCATCTTCTCGAGCACGAGGACGGCGGCATGATGGGCACGATTCGGGTCGAGCCCGCGGCTGGAAACGCACCGGACGACCCTGCCGCCGCCGCTACGAGCGCTTTGCCTGCAGCGCCAATCCCAAACCAAATGCCACAAACATTCCCCCGGTCACCCGATCGCACGTCTGTACGATCCGAGGCCGCTGCAGAAACCGAGCAATCGGCCGGGTCGCAAGGATCAGACACGCGAACCAGATGATGCCGAGCATCGCGTGGATCGCGCCCAGCAGCAGTATGTAAGGTCCGGCCGGCACGTCCGGCGGAACGAACTGCGGCAGGAAGGAAACGTAAAAAACTCCAACCTTGGGATTGAGCAGGTTGGAAAAAAGTCCGATTGTACACGCGGATCCCGGCTTGCGGCGGCCCACCGCTGCGACGTTGAAATCGCGCCGCGGGTTGCGCAGCATCTGATAACCGATCCAGATCAGGTACCCCGCTCCGAGCCAACGTAGGGTGGTATAAGCGATTGCGGAAGCCGCGAGCAAAGCTCCAAGGCCAAGGGCCACGAGCATTGCCCACCCGAAACAGCCGGCCGCGATACCTAGCGCGGCGTGCGCGGCCCGTCGGGGCCCTTCTGTCGCGGCAGTCCTGAGCACGAGCGCGGTGTCGAGCCCTGGGACAATGGTCAACAGGGTGGCAGCGGCAATGTACGCCGCCAGCGAAGCATAAATCGGCATCATGGGGTCGCCTGGAAAGATAGCGCTGACATGAGCAGCGTCGCCATTTAAGCTCTGGCGTACTCGAGAGGTCAATCCTGTCGCTGTCTGAGGGCCCAGAATGCGCCGGAATCCGTTGTCTGTGCTGGTGATGTTGGTCGCGGTGAGCCTACCTGCCGTGCAGGCCGGCGCGAGTGATGCAGCGTCCTTCGCAAGAATCGATGCGACCGCACAGGACTGGCTGGCGAGCAGCGGCGCACCCTCCGTTTCCATTGCAGTGGTGCAAAACGGCTCGCTCGCCTACGCGCAGGCCTACGGCGACGCGGAGCTGGCGCCCGCCCGACCGGCCACGACCTCCATGCGATACGCCATCGACTCCATATCCAAGGAGTTCACCGCGGCGGCCGTCCTGATGTTGGTCGAACGAGGCCAGTTATCGCTCGATGACCCGATCGGAAAGTACGTCCCGAACCTGGGGCCGGCATCAAGGTCAACGCTGCGGCAAGTCCTCAACCATACTTCGGGAATACGCGACTACTGGCCGCAGGACTTCGTCTTTCCGGCGATGCGGCGGCCCACTTCGACACCCGCCCTCCTTGACGAATGGGTGCGACGCCCGCTCGATTTCGAGCCCGGCACGGATTGGCAGTATTCCAACACCGGATACGTGGTCGCCGGCGCCATCGTAGAGCGGATTTCCGGCATGGGCCTGTTCGACTTCCTGCAACAGCACATCTTCGCCCCGCTGCACATGGAGCGAGTCACGGAAGATGACACGCACCCGTTACCTCCTGTCGATGCGGTTGGCTATACCCGCCAGGGTCTGGGGCCCACGCGCCGCGCGCCCAAGGAAGGGACGGGTTGGCTGTTCGGCGCCGCTGAGCTCGCCATGACTCCCAGTGATCTCGCCCGCTGGGACATCAGCCTGATCGCTCGCTCGCTGCTCAAACCCGCCTCCTACGAGGCGCAGCTCGAGCCGGTAACGCTGAAGAATGGCACGAAGAAGAACTATGGACTGGGCCTCGATATCGAGCGCGTGCAAGGCAGGGTGCGCATTGGCCACAGTGGCGCGGGCTCCGGCTTCCTATCCTCCAATCGCATCTGGCCACAGGAGAAAACGGCGATCATTGTCTTGACGAACAACGATTGGGCCGACCCCGACGATCTGGTCGAGCGCATCGCATTCGTGGTGTTGCCCCCTGATCCCGTGGAAGCGCGTGCGCGCGCCGTGTTTTCGCAATATCAACAAGGGACGTTGGACCGAGCGCTGTTTACGGACAACGGCAACAGCTTGCTGACACCCGAGGCGGTCGCCGACCTGAAAGACAGCCTCGGCCCCCTCGGCCCTCCGTTGCTCATGGCGCTCGAGCGCGAAGGCCGGCGGGGAGGGATGATTACCCGGGTGTGGAAGATTCTCTGTCACTCCAGGAGACTACGCGCCGTGGAGCGCGGCTATCCCGACGGGAAACTGGAGCAATTCCTTGTGACCGAGCGGAATGATTGATCGATCGGTGAGCGTGGTGAGCGAGGTTCGCATCGAGCACGACGGCTACGCCGTCCTCGACGGACCGCGTCGTACTGGCGACGGCTACTACGAAAGCGTCGTGCTCGACCCGGACGGCAATCGTCTGGGGATCACCGCATGAAACCTCAGCCGAAGTGAATCGTTTTCAACTCGAAATACGGATCGAGTCCCTCGATACCGCCTTCCCGTCCGAGCCCTGACTGTTTGAACCCCCCGAACGGCATCTTGATATCGACCACCAGCCCGTTCACCGTGACGCTGCCGGAGCGAACCCGCCGCGCGATCTCATATCCGCGCTCAGGGTCTTTCGTGTAGACGGCGCCGTGCAAACCGTAGATCGTCGAGTTGGCTTTGCGAACCGCGTCGTCGATCCCATCGTAGGTGATGAGCGAAGCCACGGGCCCGAAGATCTCCTCCTGGGCAATCGTCATACCCGCAGCGACGTCGGCAAACACGGTCGGTTCGATGAAGTAACCGGAGGTCATGTGCTTCGGCCGGCCACCGCCGGTGACGATGCGCGCGCCCTCCGACTTGCCCTTCTCGATATAACCCTGGACGCGCTCGAGCTGACGCGCCATCGCGAGCGGCCCCATGGTCGTGTCTGCCTCGAACGGATCGCCGACCTTGTGTCCTCGGACCGCCGAGACGTAGGCGTCCAGAATCTCACCTTGCCGCGATTTCGGAACGAGAATGCGCGTGAGGGAGAAACAAACCTGACCGGTGATCGGCATCGAATACGGCACGAGGGTTTTCAACGCCTGTCCGAGTTCGGCGTCCTCGAGGAGAATCGCCGCCGATTTGCCACCGAGCTCGAAACTGGTGCGCGCCAAGCGCTGCGCGGCGACACCGGCGATGTGTTTGCCCGCGGCGGTGCTGCCGGTGAAACTGATTTTGTCGATGCCCGGATGCCGAATCAGGTAGTCGCCGACCTCGCGTCCGCCCGGCAGGACGTTGAACACTCCAGGAGGGATACCCGCCGCCTCGATGCACTCGGCGACGATATAGGCGTCCATCGGTGTCTCGGGCGAGGGCTTGGACACTATCGTGCAGCCCGCGGCCAGGCCGGCTGCGACTTTGTAGCAAAGAAGCACGAGTGGCGCATTCCAAGGCGTGATCGCGGCAACGACACCAACAGGCTCCTTGACGACCCGGACCAGTCCACCATTGTCACGTCGCCGCTCATCCACGAGTTTGTACTCCTGGATCAGCTTGCCGTAGTACTCGAACAAGTCGGGAGCCTGGTGCGCGGCGTACTGCGTCAAGCCGATCGGCGCACCCACCTGCGCGGTCCACGCATTTGACAATTCCGGCAGGCGCGCTCGTAGAAGCTCCGCAACCTTGATCAGGCGCTCGCCCCGCTCGCGAGCCGACATGCGCGGCCAGGGACCGTTATCAAACGCCTCACGCGCGGCGGCGACCGCGCGGTCCATGTCTTGCGGTGTCGCCTCGGGAAAGGTCATGAGGACCTTCTCAGTTACCGGAGAGATCACCTGCAATTGGCCGGTGCCGCTCGACTTCACCCACTGGCCGCCCACGAACAGCGCCTGTGGAGCTTTGATCGAGACTTCTGGATTGCTATTGCGTGAGTCGAGCATGGCGATGTCCCCCTTTGATCCAACGTGGGCGTGTCCGGGTTCGGCGAGCAATCACTCGCTTCCCACGCAGCTCCCTGGGAAGGTAAGCCTGCCACGTCCCCTGGCGCCAGATGGTGCGTCGCGGGATCCCAAAATGTCAAAGTCTCTGAGCTCGAAGCACCTGGCAGGCCGCCTGGTGGCCAGTTCAGGATCCCATATTGACGAAATGGGATCCAAAGCGGACGATCCCCCGTCCATGAATACACAGCTCTCCCAGGCCATCGTCCGTATCCGCGAGATGATCCTGCGTGGGGAGCTGGCGCCGGGGCAGCGGGTAGCCGAAGCGCCTCTGGCGGATCTGCTGGGAGTTTCACGCACTCCGGTGCGCCAAGCACTACCTCTGCTCGCGCAGGAGGGCCTGCTCTCTGAGCACGAGACCCGTGGCTACGTGGTGCGGGCCTTCACTGCCGCGGACATTGTCGACGCGATTGATCTTCGTGGAGCGCTCGAGGGCTTGGCGATACGCCGCGTGGCGGAGCGCGGGGCTTCGAAGGCTCTGTTGCGAGAGTTGCGCGCGTGTTTGGAGGACGGGGATGCGATCCTCAACAAGCGTCACGTGGAGGAGAACGACGAGGGCCTCTACGCCGACATGAATGAGCGCTTCCACCGCCTCATTCTGACGGAGTCCGGTAGCGCACTGTTTGCGGAGACCTTGGCGCGCAACAGCCGCATCCCGTTTGCAGGACCGCAAGCGCTCGCGTTCGACAAGGGCAATCTCGAGCAGATGTACGACATGTTGCGGTATGCGCACCGCCAGCATTACGCGATCGTCGAGGCGCTCGAGCGCGGGCAAAGCGCACGCGCCGAAGCGCTCATGCGCGAACATGCCAACTCCGCCAAGGAGAGCATCAACCTGACCGCGCTGCCCGTGGCAGCCGGCGAAACCGCTGGACGATTCACACCGGTGAAGAGCTTTGCTCCGACCGGCGGTGCTTGAGTCCGCCTATTTTCGGAGATCCAATGACTCACGCGAACCTGGAAGAGCTGCTGCGAGCCAACGGCGGCCCTGTCAACCACCTGCGCAACTCCCCGAGCGGCCCCAATCCCTACCCGGTGGTGCAGTCCGAGTACACCAACTGGCGCGACGAGCAGCGCGCCTGGCAGCAGAGCGCGGTGTTGTTCAACCAGTCCTATCACATGACGGATCTTTACGTCTCCGGGCCGGATGCGTTCAAGCTCCTGGAGAAGCTTGGGATCAACAGCTTCAAAGGGTTCGAAGTCAACAAGGCGAAGCAGTACGTGCCGGTGAGCTGGGACGGCTACGTCATCGGCGACGTGGTGCTTTGCTATCTCGACAAAGATCTCTTCAACCTGATCGGCCGCCCGGCTGTGCACAATTGGGTGCAGTACCACGGCGAGACCGGCGGTTACAACGTCAAATTCGAGCGCGACGAGCGCTCCGCCGCCCGCGTCAACCCGGTTGCCCGCAAGACCTACCGCTTCCAGATCCAGGGCCCGAACGCCATGAAGATCATGGAGCGGGTGTTGGGCAAGGCGCCGCCGGAGCTGAAGTTCTTCAACATGTGCGAGATGATGATCGCCGGCAAGAAGGTGCGCGCCCTGCGGCACGGCATGGCCGGCCAGCCGGGATTCGAGCTCTTCGGCCCTGCCGAAGACGGCGATACCGTGAAGGACGCGCTGGTGGTAGCCGGGCACGAGTTCGGCCTGCGCCTGGTCGGTGCGCGCGCCTACTCCTCGAACACCCTCGAGTCGGGTTGGATTCCCTCACCGATGCCGGCGATCTACTCGGGCGATGAGCGCATGCGCAAGTACCGCGAGTGGCTCAAGGCGAACAGCTTCGAGGGTAACGCCTCCCTCGGCGGCAGCTTCTACTCCAACAACATCGACGACTACTACCTGACGCCCTACGACCTCGGCTACGGGGCCTTCGTGAAGTTCGATCACGACTTCATCGGCCGCGAGGCGCTGGAGAAGATCGCCACCAGGCCGCATCGGATCAAGGTCACCCTGGAGTTGAACGACGAGGACGTCACCAAGGCGATCGCCTCGCAGTTCGGCAAGGAGAACGAGCGCGCGAAGTTCATCGACTGGCCGTCCGCGGTCTACTCCATGTATCCGTTTGACCGGGTCATGAAGGACGGCAAGCTGGCGGGTGTCTCCACCTGGATCGGCTACAGCTCCAACGAGCGCAAGATGCTGACCCTGGCGATGTTGGATCCGCAATACGCCAAGCCCGGCACCGAGGTCACCTTCGTCTGGGGCGAAGAGAACGGCGGCTCCAGGAAGCCGACCGTCGAGCGTCACAAGCAGGTAGAAATGCGTGCCGTGGTGTGCCCGGTTCCGTACGTGGCTTCCGTGCGCACGAAGTACGCCGACGGCGGCTGGCGCGCGACCGGCAAGCTCTAAAGCGCTGCGAACCGATCGACACTCGAGGCCCGGCGGTGCGCTTGACCGCCGGGCCTTTTGAGCACCCCCGAGCCCGCGCCCGCGCTGCCGACAGGAGCTCAACTTACGGACATTCCTCCCTGCCGTAATCACCTGACTCGTCAGCCTGCCTGGGATACAACACCCTTTCCAATCGATTAAGCTCTCCTCGTGTCGGAGAGCTGTTTGAGGCCACGCCCCCCCGATCGACGGCGAGCAGGCAGTGCCTGCGCAGATGGAGAGCTGCAATGAAAGCATGGCGACTGAACCGGCTGGGCGGTGAGCTCAGCTTCGTAGACATTCCCGTCCCAGAGCCACGCCCCGGCAGCGTCCTGGTGCGAATCCACACCGCCGCGCTCCTCTCCTACATGAAGGACTACGTGCAGGGGCGGCTTCCAACCTACGTGGCACCGAAACAGCCGTTCACCCTGGGCACGAACGGAGTTGGTGAAGTGACTGCTGTGGGCCGCGATGTGTGGCATCTCAAGCCGGGGCAGCGAGTGATGATCTCGCCCCATTTCGTGTCGCGCGAGAATGTCTCTGATCCTGCCCAGATCCTGATCGCCCTCACAGCGTTGGGACCGACCGCCGAGTCGATGCTCGCGGACTGGCCCGACGGAACGCTAGCCGAGTATGCGCTACTGCCTGCGTCAACCGTGACTCCCGCTGAAGGCTTGGACGACATCCCCGCTACCCAACTCGCGGTATCGATGCGCTTCATAGTGCCGTTTGGTGGTTTGCTTCGCAGCCGCCTCGCCGCGGGTGAGACATTGGTCGTCAGCGGCGCGACGGGTGCGTTCGGAACCGCCGCTGTCCTACTCGGCCTCGCCATGGGCGCCAGCCGCGTCATCGCCGCCGGACGCAACCGGACCGCGTTGGACTCGGTTTCCCGCATTGGAGGTTCACGAGTCTTCACCGTAGCTCTCACAGGCAATGTGCAGTCCGACGCCCAAGCCCTTCGCGAGGCTGCCGATGGCGGGGCGGAGGTTGGATTCGACATGGTCGGTCGCGCGCGCGATCCCAACGCAACACTCGCAGTCCTTCACAGCTTGAGTCGCGGGGGTCGCCTGGTGCTCATGGGAAGCATGACCCCCGATCTCCCGATCCCCTACGGCACAGTCATGCTCAATGACCTCGAGATCCTCGGCCAATTCATGTATCCCGCCACCGCCTACCGCCGCCTCCTGTCCCTCGTACACAGCGGCCAACTCGACATCTCCCCCATCCGCCCTCGCGTTTACCCCCTACCCGCCCTTCGCGATGCCATGGAGGCTGCCGCCACCGCGGGAAGTCTCGAGTGCGTAGTAATGGAGCCTTAGTTAGAACGCGAGCATGGATTACCGACGTGCGGGGCTAGTGACTCGCCATCCGATGGTTACAGTCGTATGACGCGCGCGTGCGTCCGCGCGACAGATGAGCCATCAATTTGCTTCTCTGGGAAGGTGAAAAATGCTCAACCGTCATAGTGACACAGTTCCCTTGTCTGGCGTACCCGCTTTGCTATCGTGCCACTCGAGTCAGGCATCCTTCCACGAGGGGGCTATTCGTCATCAGGAGAGCATCGTGCGAGCTTCACCGACCAAACACTACCTCGTGGTGTCGGATTTCGATCAGACACTGAGCTTCAACGATTCCGGTCACGTGCTGGCCGATCTCCTCGGCGTGCGCGATTTCGAGCGCAAAGTCGCTGGCCTGAGCCGCACCAACCTCGTACAGCAGGGCGGGGAGCTGGCCTACCTGATCCGGCACGACCCCGACTTTCGCGGCGTGCGTCGCGAGCATCTGATCGAGGCAGGCCGCCGCGTGCGTCTGAAGGTGGCGATTCCATCGCTGGTCAGGTTTCTGGAGCGCGGCCTCGAAGGCTGCCGGTTTTCGTTCTATGTGGTCTCCGCCGCTCCGCGGGAAGTGGTGGTTTCCGCGCTGGCCGGCATCGTACCGCCAGACCATATCTACGGCACGGAGTTCGACTACGATCCGCACTCCGGCGAAGTTCGTGCGATCATGCGCGTGCCGGCGGGCTACGGAAAAGTGGCCGCGCTCGAGGAGCTGGAGGAGCGCCTCGGCGTAGTCACCGATCGCGTCATCTACGTAGGCGACGGCAGCTCCGACGTGCACGTCATGTTGCATGTCAATCACGGTGATGGCTTCACCATAGCGGTTTCGGAGAACCGCCAGTTGGCCAGGATCGCCAAGACCACGGTCCTCAGTGACAACGCCTGCAGCGTGCTCGTCCCGATGTTGCACCAGGTGCTGGGAATGAGGACCCCGGAAATCCGCTCGCTGTTCGAGTCACACGGGCTCATGCTGCATGATTGGGAAACGGCGCGGACGGATCGCGTTATGATTCTGGAGGTGCCGGCCATGTCGGTGCCGGCGCTCGGCTGAAGGGCTACAGCGCGACCGACTGCAACGGAGAAGGGTGTGACACAGATTCTGGGTTGGATAGCCACGGCGGTGTTCGTCGGATCCTATTTTTTCTCGCGCCCCGCGGCACTGCGCGCCATGCAGATGATTGGCGCGGTTTTATGGATCATCTACGGTGTGCTCATTCACGCACTCCCGGTGATCGCGGCCAATGTGCTCGTGTTCGCGGCGGCGGCATGGACCGCCTTCGCTCGGAGTCGGAGCTCGCGGCAGGATCCTGGCGCGACGCGCGCTGGGCTCACCGAACAAGCATCCGCCACCTGAGCACCCGTCGAGCTTGACTCCTTCCGCCCGTGCCTGAAACTGCACGGGCATGGCTAAGCGAACCGGCAGCGCGGACCTCCCTCTCCACAATGGCAGCGTGCCGCCGTGGCTGGCGACGCGCATGGCCACTCTCGGCCGAGTGATCGTGGAAGCGATCGTTCACCATTACGGGCGCGATGAGCTGCTGCGGCGGCTCGCCCATCCCTTCTGGTTCCAATCCTTTGGCGCCGTGATGGGAATGGATTGGCATTCGTCGGGCATCACGACGAGTGTGATCGGCGCGCTGAAGCGTGGGCTCGCTCCCATTCAACACGAGTTGGGAATCTACGTCTGCGGCGGTCGCGGCCGACACTCTCGCCGCACGCCCTCTGAGCTCATGCAGGTCGGTGATCAGACCGGCCTCGATGCGCACTCCCTGGCACGCACCAGTCGCTTGGTCGCGAAGATTGACAGCGCCGCGGTTCAAGACGGGTTCGATCTTTATCTCCACGCGTTCGTGGTAACCCAGCAAGGCAACTGGTGCGTCGTCCAGCAGGGCATGAGTGATGTTCGTCGCGAAGCGCGGCGCTATCACTGGCTATCCGAGCACCTCGAGAGCTTTCTGGACTCGCCGCACTCAGCGATTGAAGGACGCAGTCGCGGCACCATTCTCAATCTGGCCGACGCCCGGGCGCAACGCAGCCGCCGCGTTGGACTCGAGTTGGTCCACGGTGGCCCGGATCGCCCGGTTGCCGTTCTGCGGCGTCTGCGGGACACCCATAGCAACCTCGCGTTGAGTCTCTTCCCGGAGCTCGAGCCGTCACCTGAATCAGCGATGCTTTCAACGCACACGGACCCGTTACCGCATCTGCATATGCCGGCACACCACGATGTACGCGCTTCCGACGTGGTGCTCCGACGACTGCACGGCGTTCTGGCTGCGGCGGCCGATCGCGGTCCAAAGGATTTCACCGAGCTGCTGCTCACACCGGGTGTCGGCGCAAGAACAGTGGCTTCTCTAGCGCTCGTCGCGGAGGTTCTTCACGGCGCGCCATCACACTTCTCCGACCCGGCGCGCTTCTCACTCGCTCATGGGGGCAAGGATGGCCATCCGTTTCCCGTTCCGCTGCGGGTATACGACGAGACCATTCGCGTCCTGCGCAGTGCCGTGGATCGTGCGAAGCTGGGTAACTCGGATCGGATGCACGCGATCCGACAGCTCGATGCCGAATCGCGTGCGCTCGAAGCCGTCGCCGGGGGTCCGAGCTTCGATGAATTCGTCGCTGCCGAGCGGGCGAGCTCCGGCGCCTACGGAGGTCGCACCGTCCACGTTGATCAGTCCACCCGATAAAACTGCCGGATCAGAAAATAGAACAGGTTCGGGTCGAAGGGTTGGCCCGTGTTCCTCGCGATCTCCTGGATATAACCCTGAGTCTGAGACTGCAGCAGATCGGCGACCTCGCCGAAGATATCGCTTGCGGATTTCATATCGTCGTCGACCGTCAGGACGCCGTGGAAGCCGCCGGTGAGTTGAGTCGCCTCGCGAGTGTACAAATCCGCGCTGTAGAAGTAGTAACGAGCCATGTGAGTCCTCAAAGCGGCAACGCGCCGTTGTGGTCAAAGCTTCGTCAGTATATGCCGACACGCGCTCGGGGTTGACGCCGATACTGCGGAGTGGGTGATCGGCGCAGTGTTGCGGAGGTTTTACTCACCACATGAGGGAGCGCGTATGAACGCCGTTTCGACCGCAACCGCAGCCGCACTGTTGGCCGCCGCCGCGAGCGTGGCAGGGGCGCAAACATCGGCGCAGCCGCCGACACAGACGGATCCTAGTGCAGCCTCCAGTCCCCACCAGCGCCAAGCTACTGACACGGGTACGACCGAGGCGGCCACCACCAACGGAGCCAACCCGGGTGCTGCCTCCAGCCCACATCAACACATGGCCATGAAGGATGCCTCCCGCGCTGAGACGGATGAAGCGATGACCGCGGGTGCGACCCCGGCCACGTTCGTCGAGCACGCGGCGCAAGACGGTATGACCGAAGTGCAACTCGCCAAGATTGCGCTCAAAAAGTCGAAGAACGAGCAGGTCAAGGAGTTCGCGCAAAAGATGGAGCAGGATCATAGCCAGGCGGATGACCAACTGGCCTCGATCGCCAAGTCGAAGGGATTGACGGTACCCGCCAAGCTCGATGCCAAACATGAAGCCATGGTGAAGAACCTGGAAGCGAAGTCCGGCAAAGCGTTTGATGCGGCCTATGCCGAGCACATGGCAAAGGACCACTCCAAGGCCCTGGCGCTGTTCCAGGGGGCCGCGAAGTCGAGCGATTCAGACATCGCCGCGTTCGCGCAAAAGACTTTGCCGACACTCCAGGAGCACAAACAGCTAGCCGACAATCTGCGCGCGAGCACGGGCACACGCACCGCCAGCGCGGGCAGCAACGAATAGCGGATTTGGCAAGCAGGGTATGAAGGCAGCGGGCGCGCCCAAGCGCTCGCTGCCGCCAAAGCAGTCCCGCCGGGTCAGGCCGCTTCAGACAGTGGCGACCGCCGGTGGTGGGTTTTCGCTAGTGGGCGTTGGCGCCCGGCTGCCGCTCGGCCGATCGAGCCAGTCGACGAGCGGCGCCCACTGCTCGACATCCTCAGCCGCGAGATAGCTCTTCATCTCGTGTACGCCGATGCCGAGCTCCGCGGCGCGCACATAGTTCTGAGAGTCCCTGATCGTCGCCACGATCGGAATTCCCAACGTCTGGAGAAATCGGATCAACGTTTGATACGTGAGCGTGTTGCGTCGTATCCGGTTGGCGATCACCCCGATGCGATCGTCCTCGCGGCGCACCTTGGCGACCAGCAGCAGGTCGCGGATGCAGCGCGAGCAGGCATGGATATCGATATCCGACGGGAGCACGGGCACCAGGATCTTGTCGGCATCCTTGGTGATTTCGGGCATTGCGCGCGACTCAATGGCCGCCGGCGTGTCCACGATCACGTGACTGGTGTTTTCAGGAATCCGCAGTTGGAACGTGCGGGTCGTGCGCCCGTCAGCTTTCTCGAAAGCGGCGATACCGAAGATCGGCGGCTGAGGTGGCTGGCGCTTGCGTACCCAACGAATCGAGGAGCCCTGCGGATCGAAATCCATGAGGACCGGCGTTTGCTGGCGGCTGGCCAGATAGCTCGCCAGATTGATTGCGATGGTCGTCTTGCCTGAGCCCCCTTTGGGGTTCATGACGACAATGCGCTTCATTTTTTGAAAAATGCGCCCTTGGATCGGTTCCTGGCAGCGTACGCGTAGCACAGCGACTCCCGCAAGGTCGCACTGCGCACAGTCGCGGTCGACGATGCAGGGTTGTGAGCGAATACCGCCGCGGCGTCGGGAAGCGGCGACCGAGGAGATTGGCCCCGCACGGTTTGTGAGATCGCGCACGCCGCCTTTGGAAGGCCGTGCGTAGAGTCGAGCGCAGATGGAAAAATTCTTGAACCTCTGGGATGAGCTCGATGACCTGGCCGGTGCCTGTCGCCACATCGCGACGTCCACCGCCGTCGAGCTGACTTCGGTCGCCCGTCCCTTCACAACTCTGGTCGTGACCAGCGCAGCCGCATCCCTGGCGTGGGTCACCAGGCTCTGGGACCCAAGCTGACCGATAGGCTCTGGGGCCCAAGCTGACCGACTCACTGGGGCGCAGCGAGCAAAAGTCGCGCCTTTTGCTCGCGATAACGAAGCCACTGTCTGAAAAACGCTGGCCCATTTGGGCCGCAGGCGACTTTTTCCTATTGAAAATACACGCGCGAGTCCCATCATCGCTCCCCTCCGACAGGGCACAAAAAACGGAAGGGCAGCATGACAACCACAGAACAGACCCCACAGAGCACGGATAGGCAGACACACGGCTTCCAGGCGGAGGTCCGTGAATTACTGCAGCTCATGATCCACTCCTTGTACAGCCACAAGGAGATCTTCCTGCGCGAGCTCATTTCGAACGCCTCGGACGCGAATGACCGACTGCGCTTTGCTGCGATCGCAGCACCCGCGCTGCTGGCCAATGATCCGGAGCTGCAAATCACCGTCGAAGGTGATCCCAAGTCGGGCACCGTGACGATTCGCGACAACGGCA
Source organism: uncultured Steroidobacteraceae bacterium (assembly GCA_964400085.1). Classification (GTDB taxonomy): domain Bacteria; phylum Pseudomonadota; class Gammaproteobacteria; order Steroidobacterales; family Steroidobacteraceae; genus 13-2-20CM-66-19. Next base: position 24,687 of record CAYNTW010000078.1, read on the forward strand.
TTGGCATGACCCGCGACGAGGCGGTGTCGAACCTCGGCACCATCGCCCGCTCGGGAACGGCGCAGTTTTTCCGCTCGCTCTCCGGAGATCAGCAGAAAGCCTCGCAACTCATCGGTCAGTTCGGCGTCGGCTTCTACTCGGCGTTCATTGTTGCCGAGCGTGTGGAGGTCGAATCGCGCAAAGCCGGCACACCTGAGGAGGAGGGCGTCCATTGGGAGTCCCGCGCCGATGGCGAGTTCACGGTCGAGACCGTCAAACGCGGTGAGCGCGGCACCACGGTCAGGTTGCATTTGAAGGAGGACGCGAAGGAATTCGCCGACCCGTATCGCTTGCGCTCCCTCATCAGGCGATATTCCGACCACATCGGCTTTCCCGTGCGCATGCGCAAAGAAGGGGAAGCCTCGCTCGAATACGAGACGGTCAACCAGGCGAAGGCGCTCTGGACCTTGCCCCGTACCGAGATCAAGGATGAGGAGTACAAGGAGTTTTACCAGCACCTGGCGCACGACTTCACCGAGCCGCTCGCCTGGAGCCACAACAAAGTCGAAGGCAAGCGCGAATACACCAGCCTGCTGTATATCCCGGGGCGCGCGCCCTTCGATCTCTGGCAGCGCGATGCGGCCCGTGGCGTAAGACTCTACGTGCGCCGCGTCTTCATCATGGACGACGCCGAGCAGTTCCTGCCGCTCTATCTGCGCTTCGTCAAGGGCGTGGTGGATTCAAACGACCTGCCACTGAACGTCTCCCGTGAGCTCCTACAACAGGAGCCGGAGGTCGAAGCCATCAAGAGCGGACTCACGAAGCGGGTGCTGGACATGCTCAGCCGCCTCGCGAAGGACGAGCCCGAGAAATATCAGTCTTTCTGGAAGGAATTCGGCAACGTTCTCAAGGAGGGCGTTGGTCAGGATCATGCGAATCGCGCCGCGCTCCTGTCACTCCTGCGCTTCGCGAGCACACACGAGGCGAACAACGAGCCCACGGTAAGCTTTGCCCAGTACGTCGAGCGCATGAAGCCGGGACAGGATCGAATCTACTACGTCATTGCCGAAAGCCTCGATGCCGCGCGCGCGAGCCCGTATATCGAGCGCTTGAAGGAGCGTGGCCTGGAAGTGCTCTTGCTGGCCGAGCGCATCGACGAATGGGTGATGGGCCAGATCGATGAGTTCGAAGGCAAGCGACTGAAGGATGCCGCGCGCGGTGATCTGGATCTCGGTGGACTCGAGACAGAGGCCGACAAGAAGCAGCACGACGAGGAGCTCAAGGAGAGCAAAGGGCTGCTCAAGCGCGTCAAGGACGCTGTAGGCGATCGAATCCAGGAGGTCCGTGTCAGTTCCCGCCTGAAGGACTCACCGGCCTGCCTGGCGCTGGGTGAGCACGATATGGGGGCCAACATGCGGCGCATCCTGGCCGCCACGGGTCAGAAAGTGCCCGAATCCAAGCCCACGCTCGAGCTCAATGTCGGCCATCCGCTCGTGAAATACCTCGATGGTGTCACGGACGCGGAGCAATTCAAGGAGTTTGCCCAGGTGCTCTATGAGCAGGCCGCCCTCGCCGAGGGCACCCAACTCGCCAATCCCGCGGAGTATGTACAGCGGCTGAACCGATTGCTGGTGCGACTGGCGGGAGTACAGCCGAGCGCCTGAAGCCCTTCAGTGCCACCCGCGAGGCGCCGCTCGCGGGTTTGATTCGTCCGCGGTGCTCAGTCGTCCTCAAAACAAAAAACCCGACCGGAGCGCTCTCACACTCCGTGTCGGGCTCTTTCACCGCCGCGCGCCGCGGCGGCAATTGACGTAAGAAATAACGCCTTACGAGTTGACCATCGCCTTCAAGCTCTTCAAGGGCATCACGCGGACTTTCTTGCTCGCGGGCTTGGCCTTGAACATC
>CAYNTW010000079.1:0-26415 GCA_964400085.1 uncultured Steroidobacteraceae bacterium
CCGTCGAAACCGTCGAACGACGGTGCTTGGAGGAACAACGTTTTCAGCGCCCGCAGCGGCGCCGACTGTGCAGTCATCTATGGTTCTCGCGAGAGCTGGCGTTGGGCAACAACTTTGTTAGGTAAAGTATAGGGGCAAACTAGAGCAGGCAAGCTTTTTTTAGGGGGAGGCCTGTCGCATAAACGCGTCACCGCCGCGTCGCCGTTGGCGTTGACGGGGTCCCTCTGCCGGAAAACCGCCTTCAATTTGAAAGGCTCCAGAAAGAAATCTGTTGCCGCTGCGCTGCGCCGGGCACACCCATCCGAGGAACTCGGTCCTCCGAAAGGGCGCTCACCCAACCCTTACGCCCGCGCTGGTGCATGCCGCACGCCCCTCGGATCCGTTGAGCGCGCGTTCGAAATCATCAGCGCTGAAGTCTGGCCATAGGCATTCAGCGTAGTGCAGCCGCGCGTAGGCTACCTCCCACAACATGAAATCGCTCTGACACTTGCCGCCACCGGTGCGGATCAGGAGATCCACGGCCCCTGCCGGCAAGGCTGTGTCATCGATCTCGTGGACCCGTTGCGCAAATCTATCCGGCGCCTCCGGATGAGCGCTGCACCAACTCGAGCGCACGAGGCTGTCATGCGCGGAGTAATCGGTGACGAGTCGCAAGTGCAGCCGCGAATGGGTGGGGTGTGGCTCCGAGTTGACTCGCAAGCGATCGCATCGGCCGATGATGCTGATGCGCACCGGTTGTTTTTCGGCCCGCATGGCTTCGCGACGCAGATAACGCGCGAGCACGCGCAGGTTCGCTTCGAGCTCCTGGGCGGAAGTAGCGCAATTTTCCCGACGCAAAGCGTACACGGTCAGCGTCTTCACCCCTGCGCGGAGCGCCAGCTCCACGGTGGTACGTAGCGCCGCCGCGCCCTCGCGATGTCCGGCCGTAGGCGGTAACCCACGCCGGGCGGCCCAGCACCCATTCCCGTTCATGATGATCGCGACGTGCATTGAAGGCGAACCGCGTCCCGCAACCGGTGGTTACTTTACGGTGCAAAGTAAGTCGCTGTCCATGTAGGCGCATGGCGACAACGCGGCTTGCTCGCTGTTCGCACACTACTCGCGCGACGTGTCAGCCCAAAGTCAGCATGGCGCCCACGACCATGAGCGCGACGCCACAACCGAGCTTCAGGGAGAGGGGCTCGCGTAACACCAGTGCGGCCAGCGCGATCGTCAGTGGCAAGCTGAGCTTGTCGATCGGCGCGACATGGGAAGCCGGCGCAAGCTGGAGTGCCTTGAAGTAGGCGAGCCAGGAAGCGCCCGTGGCCAGGGCGGAAAGGGCGAGGAAGATGAGGCTCTGCGCGGAAGCCGTTTTGAGCGCCTGGGTTTCGCCACGCGCTACGACGAGCGCCCAGACCAGAGGAACAATGAAACTGGTGCGCAGAGCGGTGGCGAGATTTGACGGGATGCCACCCACCCCAATCTTTGCCAGGATCGCCGTCGCGGCGGCTGCGACGGCGGATAGCAGGGCGTACACGAGCCAGCTCATCCGGCCATGATGGCAGATCCCGCCGACGCGGTCGCTAAGCGCTTGCTTCGCCTATAATGAGCCCCATTAAAGGCACCGTCAGCGCACCGGTGAGCGCCGGTGGTGACGTGTGCATGAGTGACCTAAGGAGATGTCGATGCCTCTTCCAGTGACCCGATCCGGTAACCCCACCCTGAGCGAGCGGGTGTTCGCCAATCAGCCACGGCCGGCGTATGGCGAGGAGCGCATGACGCTGCAGGGCACGATCAACAAATCCTTCCTGCTCCTGGTCGTGCTGCTGGCGGGGGCGTTCTGGCCGTGGTCGCAGTATCTGACTACGGGAGACGCCTCGATTGTCTCCGCTTCCCTGATGATCGGCGCTTTTGGCGGCCTGATCGTGGCCATGATCATCAGCTTCAAGGCGAACCTCGCTCCTTACCTGGCGATTCCCTACGCCGCCTTGGAGGGGCTCGCGATTGGTGCGATTTCGGCCCTCCTGGAAGCGAGGTACCCTGGCATTGCCATTCAGGCCGTAGGCCTGACCTTCGCCGTACTTGCGGTGATGCTGGTCGCCTATAAGCTTGGCCTCATCCGTGCTACCGAGCGCTTCCGGACGATCGTCATTGCGGCGACTGGTGCGATCGCCCTGGTCTACCTGGTCTCGATGGTGCTGAGCCTGTTCCATGTGGGGGTGCCGATCCTGAATTCGGCCAGCCCGCTGGGCATCATCGTCTCGCTGGTGATTGTGGGAGTGGCCGCGCTGAACCTGGTCCTCGACTTCGACTTCATCGAGTCCGGCGCCGCCTACGGCGCTCCGCGTTACATGGAGTGGTACGGGGCGTTTGGCCTGCTGGTCACGATGGTTTGGCTGTACATGGAAATCCTGCGCCTGCTCAGCAAGACGCGCCGCGACTGATCTCTCTTTCGCAGCCGACGCGCGCCGTTCGCGGCGCTACTGCTCTTCAGGCTGTGGCTCAAAGCCAGGGGGCACCATCCCCATGGGTGGCCCCCTCTCTATGGACATGGAGGGGGGTTCCATCGGCCCGGGATGTTCCAGGGCTGGCGGTGGTGGCGGGTCTGGCGGGGCGGCCTCGGCATCAAAGTTCTGCGCTTGCGGCAAGTTGGCCGCGGTCGCCGTCGAGGCGGTCGCGGGCTGTATCGTGGGTGGTGAGAATACCTGTGCTGGCATTCCGCCATCGCTTGCGGCCATGCTGCCTTGCGCGGCGAACGGCGCGGAAACCGAATGTGCCCGAGGCAGACGCTCTGCCGTTTCCGGCGTCCTGAGCAGCTCGAAAGTCAAAACTCCAAGCAGCAGCACCGCCGCGAGTCCCGACCCCACCACGAATACAGTGCGTTTCTGCGCGGGAGCCCCGCGATTGAGCTTTGGATCCACCAGCGGGCGCTTGTTTGCGGCCATCCGGGCGAGCTCCGATAGAGACTTGGAGGGGCCTGTCCCCGTCGCAGTCATTCCGCGGAGCTCCGCCGGCACCGCTCGAGGAGCAGCGCCCACACGAGCGCCTCCACGGCTGCCGGTAAACATGCTGCTCACGTCGCTCGCAAAGGAGCTGGCTCTCGCGCTGAGCGAGTGCGCGTCCGATGTTTTCTTTCTGCCGCCGCGTCCCCTCGAGGCTGCCGCTGCTCGGTTGGGCTCCCCTAAGTGCGCCGCCCCTCGCTCAGCATTGCGCCGCGCCACTGCGCGCTCGAACGCCGCGATTTGCGCTGCCGTCGGTTTGGCTGGCGCCCGGACCTTGGGACGCCTTTCGCCCGTACGGGGAGTTGCCCCGGCTGTGCGAGAGCCCGCATCGTCGCCGCGGGAGCCTGGCGCGTCCGCGCGAGAACTTACCGCGCTATCGGCGCGAGAGCTCGCGGTCTCATGGGAGATCGCCGCCCAGGAATGTGTCCGAGCCTGAGGAGCGCTTGCTCCCGATCGCGGCAGCTTCGCCTCGAAGGTGGTGTCATTCGCCGCGCCGTCTTCCGCCCACTGCGGCTCCGCCGGAACAGACGCTTCGATGGGCGGCTTTTCGGGCACTGACGGCTCGTCGAAAACCGGATCGTTGCTGACGACTACCGCACGGGAGACGTGCGCGCTCACGGCACACACGACGGGCACCGCGGAGGGAGGAAGCTCGATGAGTGCCTTGGAGCTGTCTGCGCTCACCGTCGCGGGTGGAGGAGCAGCAAAGACGAAATCATCCTCCGCGTCATCGGCGGCCGCCCCGCTGTAATCAAGCGCCGCAGATTGTGGTTGCGTGCCTCGTGCAGCAGCGCGCGCCGTGTCCCCGGCCTCATATGAAGTGTCCGCCGGGGCAGCGTGCGCTGTCGCTTCGTCCGTCGCGTCCTGCGTGTGCCAGCCCTCGTGACGGTTAGACCCTGCGGTCTCGTCCTCCAACTCCCGCTCGATCAGCCCGAGGCGCTCGCCCGTATCCCATTCAGACTCCAGGACGACGTGCCGCACCTTGCGCGCTGTGCGCGGCCGCAGAACCCGGCGCGCCAGCTTGAGTGCTTCGAGGAGCTTCCGTGGGGTGAGGGGATAACTGATGGTCTCGAGCAGCCCGAACAGCTCGAGTCGTCCCCCCAGGCGCTTCAGCCGGGCGGGACTCGCGGCGAAAATCAGGAGGGTGTCGGGGTAGAGCCCGGCGACCTCGCTCAGCAACTCCAGCCCGGTGTAGTCCGCGAGCTTGTCACCGGCAACGACAACATCGAACTTCTGCCGCTCCGCATGCTCCAGGCACATGTCACGGCGGGTAGCCGTGACCAGATCGCAGTGCCGCCCGAAGGTGCCGCTGATCGCTGCCAGCAGTACGGCGTTTTGATCTGCGACTAGAACCCTCATGCCTCACGCGCTTCAGGGAGGAAACGCACTGCATAACACACTTGCGTCCGCCAGCTGAATGACCGCATTTGGCGACAGTGAGTCGCGAAGCGACTCACGCCGGCCATGGATGGCCGGCCCAGGGGCGGACTCAGGGACAGTGCGACGAGGCTCATCTTACCTGGCCGACATCTGCGCGACTTCAGCTTAACCGTGCATAACGAGTGCATGCATTAAGTTACGCCGCCCACCGTTCGCACGGCGCGCACCCCGTCTCAATCTTCAAAGCTCGTCTTGCAAAACTCTCATCTTTTAGCGTGGCCGTTCCATGCATGCTTACGCTGTTATATCTGGTTCGCGTAGAGCTTCACGAGCTGGTACAGAAATTCGCGGCCCTCGAGCAGCGACTTCACGCTGACATACTCATTGAGCCCATGGATATGCCCGAGGTCGGGACCCACGAAAACCGGCTCGATTCCATAAGTGGGAATCCCGACCGCGTTCAGAAACTCACCGTCGGTCGCGCCGGGCTGCAGAATCGGCACCACGGGTACGCCGGGCCAGAACCGCGCGGCCAGCTTCTCAAACGGTCCCATGACTTGGGGAGTCAGTGGTGGAGGCGGGGATACGGGGCCGCGCCTTTCGAGAGTCGTTACCTTGACCGCAGGATCCGCGACCAGCTCCTGAAGCTTCTGGCGCACGCTCTCGGGATCGACCCCAGGGAAGATACGGCAGTTGATATTGGCTCGCGCGCGCTGCGGTAGAGCGTTTGTCGCGTGCCCCGCATCCATCATGGTCGCTACGCATGTCGTCCGTAACGTCGCATTCCATGAAGGATCCTTGCTGGAGACCAGATCGATCGCCGCCTGGTCACTCGGATTCTGCACCAGCGCTCTCATGGCGTTGGCGATCTCGATTTCACCTTTGGCCGCCTCGATCTTCGCCATGCCTTTGAAGTAGGCGCGGTTGCCATCAGTGAATTGCGCCGGGAATTTGTACGGCTCGATCCGCTTCAGCGCGCCCGCGAGCCGATAGATGGCGTTGTCCTTTACCGGCCGGGAGCTATGGCCACCCGGGTTGGTGACTTCGAGCTGGAAGTTCTGCGAGAACTTCTCTCCAGCCTGGATCTCCAGTGCGACTCGGTTGCCTTGCGCATCGAGCTCACCACTGGCTCCCTCGTTGAGTGCAAAGGCCGCGTCGATGAGATCGCGTTGATGCTCGCTCAGCCATTGTGCACCGTTGAATGCGCCATTGGTTTCCTCACCGCACGTGAGGGCCAACTTCAGCGTGCGAAGTGGGTGGAAATTCTCTTCGCGGTAGCGGACGAGCGTGTCGACCCAGATAGCCGCTTCCGCTTTGTCATCGAGCGAGCCACGGGCATAGAAGTAGCCGTTCTCCTCCACGAGCTTGAACGGATCACGGACCCAGTCCTCGCGTTTCGCCTCGACGACATCGATGTGGGCGAGCAGGAGAATGGCCTTGAGCTTCGGGTCTCGTCCGGGGGAGATGAAGACCAGGCCGCCTTCTTTCGGATGATCCGGCACCGAGAACGGATGGAAGTCTTCCGCCGGATAGCCAGCCGCCTTCAGCCGGTCGGCCATCCGTTGCGCGGCCAATGTGCAGCTTCCTGAGGAGAGGGTCGTGTTGGTCTCGACGAGCTCTTTGTAGAGGTCGCGAAAACGGCCTTCGGTGGCACTCGATGAGCTCGCTGTGGCGGCCGCACGAGCCGTCGCGGAAGGGTAATGCCCCACCATCGAGATACTAACGGCCAGGAAGAGGGCAGTGGCAAGCGCGCGCATGCCTCAACACACCTCGAACAATCCCGCGGCCCCTTGGCCTCCACCGATGCACATCGTGACCACTACATACTTCGCGCCACGACGTTTGCCTTCGATGAGGGCATGTCCAGTGAGGCGTGCGCCGGAAGCGCCGTACGGGTGACCGACGGCAATCGCTCCCCCATTGACGTTCAGCCGATCATCCGGAATCCCGAGGCGGTCGCGGCAATAGAGGACCTGCACCGCGAAGGCTTCATTGAGCTCCCAGAGACCGACATCCTCCATTTTGACGCCGGTGCGCTCCAGGAGGCGTGGTACCGCGAACACCGGCCCAATGCCCATCTCCTCCGGCTCGCAGCCGGCCACCGCGAAGCCGCGAAAGATTCCCAGCGGTTGGATGTTGCGTTTCTCAGCGAGCTTGGCATCCATTACAACGCAAGCGCTCGCACCATCGGAGAACTGGCTCGCATTGCCCGCGGTGATCACCCCGTCCGGGAGGACGGTGCGGATTTTCGACACGCCCTCCAGCGTCGTGTCAGGACGAATACCTTCATCGGCGCCGATCGTAATTTCGCGCGTGCCCAGGCGACTGGTCGCCTCATCTACCACGCCCATGGTCACCTTCATCGGAACGATTTCCGCATCGAACTTGCCGGCGGCGCGTGCTGCCGTCGCGCGCTGTTGGCTACGCGCGCCGTACTCGTCCTGTCGCTCCCGCGAAATGCCATAACGCTTCGCGACCTGTTCGGCCGTCTGGATCATGGTCCAGAAGATTCCAGGCTTGTGCTCGAGCAGCCAGGGATCCTGCCGCATGTGCGTATTCATTTCATTTTGCACGCAGGAGATGGAGTCCAAGCCACCGGCCACGAGTACCGGGACCTTCTCGGTGATCACTCGCTGCGCGGCCATCGCGATGGTTTGCAATCCGGAAGAGCAGAAGCGATTGACAGTGACACCAGCGGTCGTCACCGGTAGGCCCGCGCGTATGGCGATTTGCCGCGCGATGTTGCCGCCTGTAGTCCCTTCCGTCAGTGCGCAACCCATCAGCACATCTTCGACCTCTGCTGGGTCGATACCGGCGCGAGCGACCGCGTGTTGTACGACATGGCCGCCGAGCGTGGCGCCATAGGTCATGTTGAATGCGCCTCGCCAGGACTTCGCGAATGCCGTGCGGGCAGTGGAGACAATGACAGCATCGATGCTCATGAGCGTGAGTCCGCGGATTTGGAGTCGTAGGAGGCGAAAGAGGAACCTTCGGCGGCCAGCTTTTCCAACAGTGGCGCGGGCGTCCAGGCATTGGGATGCACGCCCCGTGCATACCGGCGGATCGCGCTCACCACCTCCATCAGCCCGACCGTGTCCGCGTGAAACATCGGTCCACCGCGCAAAATCGGAAAGCCGTAGCCATTCAAGTAGACGAGATCAATGTCGGAGGCGCGCTGCGCGATGCGCTCCTCGAGAATCCGCGCGCCCTCGTTCACGAGCGCGTAGACGAGTCGCTCCACAATTTCACGATCATCGATCTGGCGGCGGCGGACGCCCACCTCCGCCGAATATTCTTCGATCATCGCGTTCACCTGCGCGTTCGGCCGCGGCGTGCGGTCACCCGGCCGGTAGTCATACCAGCCTGCGCCCGTCTTCTGGCCGAATCGTCCCATTTCGCACAGCCGGTCGGCGATCTTGCCTTCATCGGTCCGATGGCCCTCGGCCGCGCGCCGCTTGCGAATCGCCCAACTGATATCGTTGCCGGCGAGATCACCCACCCGGAACGGTCCCATGGCAAAGCCGAACCGTTCCATCGCACGGTCCACCTGCTCGGGCAGGCAGCCTTCCTCGAGGAGGAAGTTGGCCTGCGCCGAATACCGATGCAGCATGCGGTTCCCAATGAAGCCGTCGCAGACTCCAGCCACCACGGCGAGCTTGCGGATCTTCTTCGCCAGCTGCATCACCGTGGCGAGCACGTCCTTACCGGTCGCCTTGCCGCGCACCACTTCCAACAGGCGCATCACGTTGGCCGGGCTGAAGAAGTGCAGTCCGACGACATCCGCCGGCCGGCGCGTGTAGGTGGCGATCTTGTCCACATCCAGGGTGGAGGTGTTGGTGGCGAGAATCGCGCCGGGCTTGGCAACCTCGTCCAGCTGACGGAATACTTTCTCTTTGACGCCCAGATCCTCGAATACCGCTTCGATCACCAGGTCGGCAACGCCGAGATCCCCATAGGAAAGGCTCGGTTTCAGCAGCGCCATGCGGCTCTCCACGTCCGCCGCCGACATTTTTTTCTTCTTGACCGAGCTCTCATAGTTGCGACGCAGGGTGGCGATGCCCTTGTCGAGCGCCTCCTGGGTGACTTCGAGGAGAGTCACGGGCAGCCCCGCGTTGAGGAAATTCATCGCGATGCCGCCGCCCATTGTGCCGGCGCCGATCACACCGATGGATGCGATATTCCGAGTTGGAGTGTTCGCGGGCACATCCGGGATTTTCGCGGCCGCGCGCTCTGCGAAGAACACGTGCCGGATGGCGCGCGACTCGGGTCCCTGTAGCAGGGTCACGAAGATTTCGCGCTCCTTCGCCAGACCTTCATCGAAGCTAGCGGCTTTGACACACGCCTCGATCGCATCCAGGCACGCGAGCGGAGCAGGAAAAGGGCCAGCTTTGGCTTTCACCATATTGCGGGCGAAGCCCAGCAGCGCCTCGTGATTGGGATAATTGACGGATCGGTCCCGCAGCAGTCGCGCTGGTGCGCCTTCTGCGGCGACTGCGCGGGCGAACACCTTCGCGCCGTTCAGGAGATCTCCCTCGATGATCCTGTCGAAGAGCCCAGTGCGCGCGAGATCGGCGGCGCGCACCGGCTCGCCGGAAACGATCATGTTGATAGCGGCCTCGAGCCCGACGGCACGCGGCAGGCGCTGCGTTCCGCCGCCGCCTGGAATCAGCCCGATCTTCACCTCCGGTAGCCCGACGCGAGCTTCCGGTGTGGCCACCCGATATTGGCAGGCCAGCGCCAGCTCGAAACCGCCGCCCAGAGCGGTGCCGGATAGGGCCGCGATCGTGGGCTTGCTGGAATGCTCGAAGAGGCGGATCAGCGTGCCGAGATGGGGCTCGGCGGCCATCTTCGGTGTATTGAATTCCTTGACATCGGCGCCGCCGGAGAAGAGCTCACCGTTGCCGATGAGAATGACGGCTTTGACGGCAGGATTGGCTTGCGCTTGGGCCAGCTCCGTGGCAATGCGCAGTCGCATCGGGTGCGAGAGCGCGTTCACCGGTGGATTATCGAGCTCGATGACGGCGACGTCGCTGTCGATGAGGGGGTTCATGACGCTTGCATCCCAAAAGGCGCGTGGAATGTTGGTTTCGCCAGGCGGAACAAACAGTTACGCGAGCTCACTAGGGTAGCGGCTCGCGCCGAGCCCTGTCAAAGTTGCTTGGCTCCCCTTGTGTGCTCAGCGGCTTGCGCGTGCTCTAGAGTGGTCACGGGCCCGCGACGTGATTGACTGGCGCAATCGGCATGCTCACATTCGCTTGGAAGTCTTATGGGGGAAGACGATGCTCATCAGCAAGATCCACCTGCCGCGACGAACCGTGCTCAAGGCACTCGGCGCAACGGTTGGGCTTCCGCTGCTCGAGGCGATGATCCCGGCGGGAACGGCTGGCTCATGTCGGGCTGAGGGACGGACCCGTCCATCGATGAGCTTCATCTATTTCCCACACGGAGCGGTCCTGGACCAATGGACTCCGCGCAATGGCGACATGGGGCTCGAGCTCCCCCCAATACTGGCTCCGCTGGCGCCGTTTCGAGACCAGCTCACCATCATCTCCGGCCTCGAGAACAAAGCAGCGATCGCGCCCCCCGTCCACGCGATCACGCCCGCTACCTGGCTGAGTTGCGCGCGACCCGCGGCATCTCCGGGAGCTCCGTCCCCGGGACCTCAGAATGCGAGTGTGACGCTCGACCAACTGGTTGCGCGCAGACTAGGAAAAGATCTGCCATTCGACTCGATCCAGGTGGCCACCGAAGTCGCAGGCGGTGAGGGCTCGTGGGATCGCCTGTATGGCGATGCCTATGCACGGACGATCTCGTTCCGTTCGGCCCCGTCCGCGGGGACAATCTCTTTCGGTGCGGACGTCGATGCGAGGACCGCGTCGGCCCGCATGACTGGCGCGCCTTTGGCGATGGAGCATGATCCTCGCAAGCTCTTTCGGCGCCTGTTCGGCCAGGACGAGTCAGGGGTCGCGCAGGTCGCTTCCGGTACGCAAGGTGCTAACGTTACGCAAGCCCGCAGCGTTCTGGATCTGGTCCGCCACGGCGCGGCCGATCTGAGTCGCAAGCTCGGTCCTCGCGACAAAGCGGTGCTCGCGGACTATCTCGACAATGTGCGCGCGATCGAACGGCGCGTCACTGCGTTCGTGCCGTCCGTGTCCTCCGCGCCGTCCGGGCCATCCGCGGAGTCAGGCGCATCAGGCGATTCCCGCGATCTCTCGGGACAAGCGTCGAACCAAGCGGCGACGCCTTTCGATGAGCACATACGGCTGATGTTTGACCTCATCGCGCTCGCGTATCAGGCGAACGCCACACGAGTCGCGACGTTCATGATGGCCGCGGAAGTCAGTAACCAACCATACGACTTCATTGGCGTACCTGAATCGTTCCACTCACTCTCGCACCACGGCAACAGTCCTGCGAAATTGGCCCGATTGGCGCGGGTGCAGGCGTGCAACACGGCCCTGTTCGCGCAGTTCATCGGCAAGTTGGCCGCCATACCCGACGGAGACGGCTCCCTGCTGGACCACTCGCTGATCGTCTACGGCAGCAACATGGGCAACAGCAACCGCCACGATCACTCCGAGCTCCCGCTGGCGCTGCTGGGTGGCGCCTGCGGCAAACTCAGGGGCAACCGCCACGTGCGTTGTCCGGAGCGTACCCCGTTGGCGAACCTTTACGTCGCGTTGCTCAACAAAGTGGGAATTTCCGCGACCGCTTTTGGGGACAGCTCGGGCGAGTTGGCAGGCGTGTGAGCGCACACCGGCGCGGCGGCCGGCATGGATAGGAGCAATTCCTGCAGGCGCGCTGGCATGGTGCTCAAGGCTTGCGGCACCAGGTCGGATCGGAGCGGCCGCGCGAGCAGATAGCCTTGTACGGTCATCCCGGGATTTTCGATGAGCAGCGCCAACTGCTCACCGCGCTCGACCCCCTCGGCGGTCACTTCCAGGCCCAGACTCGCGCACAGCCCAATGATCGCCCGCGCGATGGCCAGGGAGCGTGGGCTCGTGTCGATGGAATCGATCAAGCTGCGGTCCAACTTCACACGCGTGAGGGGCAAGCGCTCCAGGGACGACAGCGATGAATAGCCAGCGCCGAAATCATCGAGCGCAATGCTGACGCCGAGCCGGCGCAGCTCGCGCAGCACGTCCACGGTGGCCGCTTCAGTCTGTAGCACGGTCTCCGTGAGCTCGACCTCGATACAAGCGGGCGGTAACCGATGTTGTTCCAACAGTTCGCGCAGCCGCACGATGAAACCGGTATCGAGTAGCTGGCGGGCCGAAACGTTGATGGCTACCCTGATGTCGGGCCACTCGCCGTGGTGCCACTCGGCCGCTTGCCGAATCGCGGTTCGCAGGACCCAGTCATGGATACTGCTGATCAGCCCGGCATCCTCGGCGACCGGCAGAAAATCCGATGGCGGGACGTATTCGCCATCCGGCAGCTGCCACCGTATCAGGGCCTCGACGAGCTTCGTGCCCAAAGTAGTGAAGCTGACCTCCGGTTGGAACCACAACTCGAGCTCACCGCGCTCCAGCGCACGCCGCAATCCCTGCTCGAGGCTGAATTTCAGAGACGCGACTTCCAGCAGCTCGGGGCTGAACAGCGACAGTCGCGCCCGGCCGGAATGTTTGGCGTGGAAGAGAGCGGCGTCGGCAGCGCGCAGCAGGGCGTCCGAGCCACGCTCATGATCCGGATAGATGCTCGCGCCCCCACTGATGCTGATGACCAACTCACGGCCCTCGATGGAAAGGGGCTGTTGGAACGCCCGCATCAAGTTGTTGCCAGCCTTGGCGATGGCCGTGTCATCTCCGGTAATTTCATGGATGACCGTAAATTCGTCGCCACCGAGGCGTGCGGCGAAGCCGTTCGGCCCGGCGGCCTCGCGCAAGCGTTGCGCAACGCCCGTCAGTACCTGGTCGCCGAATGCATGCCCCATGCTGTCGTTGATGTTCTTGAAATTGTCGAGATCGAGAAAGAAAACGACCACGCGCCGCCCATCGCGCGCGGCTCGGTGGAGTGACCGATCGAGCTGGGGGACGAGCTGGCGGCGATTCGGCAGGCCGGTGAGCGGGTCGTGCTCAGCCAGATATTGGAGCTGGCGCGTGCGCTCATCGACACGCGATTCGAGCTCGCCTTGATGTTGCCGCGTGACCGCGCGCGCATCGACGAGACTATCGGCCATGCGGTTGAAGGAGACCGCGAGCGCATCGAGCTCTTTGATGCCACCGCGCGCGAAACGTGCGGTGTCATCGCCATTGGCGAGGCTTTCGGTCGTGAGCATGAATTGGCGGATCGGCACGACGATGCTGCGCACCGTGGCCACGGAAATGACCAACAGGATCATCAGCACGCCGCCACTGATGGCGGCAAGCACCACGACGTCGCGCCCGGACTGGAGGTCCGCCTCGTCCGCGGCGCTCTCGTCCGGATCGGCTGGCAATAACTCAGCGCCGAGTGCCCGCGACGCGACCGCCAGCGCGCTGGCGCCCGAGCCGCCCGCCGCGCCCGCCGCCCCAGCACTCGAGTTCGTGCGCGAGGCGCCCACCGCGACCTTCGCATCGGCATCCGAATCCGTGCGCGAGCTGCTCGTCACCTGCGCCCGGAAAGCTTTCGCGATCGACCGCACCAGCGCTTGCACCTTCGCCGAGCGGCGCGCGAAAGCTTCCAGCCCGGGCGGATGCTGTCCATCAAGCCCCGCCAACGCGTCACTATCGCTGATCGCCGCCTCGAATTCCTTTCTGAGCTCGGCGACCCAAGCCGCGCCCTGCAACCGCGTGAGTCCCGCGGCGTTCTGATCCAACGTCCGCGTAAAGCGACTTTGGCTTTCCTGCACCGCCTGGAGCGTCGCCTGATCCTCGATGCGGGTGTTGAGTTGGGTGGAGCGCTGCCGGACGTCGTCCAGCGATCGGCTCAGGGACAGCAGGGATTGGCGCGAGATCACGCGGCCGAAAATCCGCCAGTTGTTCTGGTCGAGCGTCTTCTTCACTTGATCATCGACGTGCTCGAAGTGATTCCAGTACCCCGCCAACGTTTCGCGCCGCTCATCGGCGGCACGTACGACATCATCGGCAGATTTGCATAGCGCAACGACCTCGGTTCGGAGCGAGCGGGAGCGCGCATTCACATCCGGCGCATTCGTGCTCGCGAGGAACGACTCAACCTGCGACTTCATTCGAGCTCCCGTGGCTTTCAACATCACGGTGTTGTCCGCGGTGTCTGACTCCACGCGCCGCTCGACTGCGCGCTCAAATTCCTCGATCGATTCCAGAGCGTTGGCGTCCAGCTCTTTCAGCGGGACGGGCAGAACAACCGGCGCTGCCTGCGCAGGGGGCAGTGTAACGATGCGCGTGACCACCGGCGGCGTACGAATGATCGGGCTCGACGCCGGTGGCAGCCGAATGATCCGCGTGCCGTGCTCAACAATGAGATTGGCGGTGGCCGCAAGCACAGCGACTGCAGCAAATGCCACTCCCAGGCGGCCGGCGATTCCGATGTCGACAGGGTGCGCGCTGAAAGCCCGCCGGACCCGCGAGGCCCAAGAGCGAGCGAGTCCTTGATGTGCGTTGACAGGAGTCGAGTCGCTCATGATGAGCTTGTAGTTGAAGACGCCAGATCGATGGAATCGCTACGTCTTTTACCGGGCTGCTGCCGGAGGTGTTGTGACGCAACTGGCAACTGCTGGGAACGCACCCCGCGGCGCTGTGACAAGCGCACTGCAGCACGAGCGATCAGCTAAAGCTAAGCCTTAGAGTGCGCACGAGACGAGGACACGGTCCGGACTACGAAGCGAAGAGCGCCGCGGGCCAGCGGTTCGGCCGCGACTTGGTGCTGCGCCGCCGCTAGCGGGCGAGAATGCGGTCACCTCGCCCTTCACTGTGATGCATCCCGCCCCTCACTCGACATCCCCTCCTGCCAGGAGCTCCACCCCGAGGTCATGCCGTATGGGACGCGTTCCATGATCGCGACGATCTGGTGAATCCTGCCGCGCTCGATACGAAACGCCTCCGCGATTTCCCACGTCCAAGGCTGCTTGGGACCCGCGGTGACCGTGCGGCCGTCGGGAGTGCGGAAGGTGCGGGTGTCCCCCGCCATGTGATCAAAGAAAACATAACTGAACACCAGGCCGCGCTCCGGATCCATGGCCACAAAGCGTCGATCGCGGATGCGCGAGACGAAATGCAGCAGTCCTGACTCGAATTGCTCGCGGCAGCCCCACTGGCTGGAGTAGATCTCCGCGGTCTTGGGATCCGGACGTGTCTGGCCCGGTGGGGTAGGGACGTTGGTTGTGAACGTTCCGTTCTCGATGCGATTGCAGTCATCGTCGAACGGATAGACACCCCTGCCGTCGTTCTGTTGCATTCCGGAGAAGTATTGGTTTGCGGTGCGCAGGAGATCCGCACGCGACAGGCGATCTCTCTCAGGTAGTGCGTCACGCCAGGTGTAACCGATCTCCTCGAATCCTGCCGCCGACTTCTCACTGCGTTGGACCAAACTCTCCGCCGCTGTGATCTGTCCTTTGCGGATCCTCAGGTGCAGGGCCAACATCGCCGGCGTGTCCGCTTCCTTGATCGATCCCAGGAAAGCGACGTGGCCGGAGGCGACGTCTGTGACAAACATCCGGTACCCACCCTTGCCGGTGAAAGTGCGCCACAGTCCGTCTCCGAGCTCGAGCTTCTGGCCATTCTCCGTGAATTTCGCTTCGGCCGCGAAGGGGACTCTGCTGGGATCGTGCGCCTGCATGGCCTCCAGGTAGCGATCCACGAAGCCCTCGAGGCAGGCGCGCTCGCATGCCGGCGACGAAGCTGTGGCCGCAAGCGGCGCAAAGGGCAACAAGCCCAACAATGCAACACCCAGGAGACTACGCATGATTCCAATCACGACATCAGCAATGCGAGGCTGCAGCTTGGTTTTTTACCCTTTTTTGGGGGGCCTTGCCACAACCGGCGCCGCCCCGCCCGGCGGATGACTTTTGTCAGCTCATTCGCGGCCTACCATCAGAAATCTTAAGTAAGTGTGAGACCCCACCCGGGTACCGCGCGAGGCGTCATGATTGCGGCATATACTTGCGCGCCGCGGGCCAGAACGCCCGGTATGTGTCAAGGGATTGGGCCGCAGCAAAACGCTGGCCGCCCCCTACGTCCGGCGCGAAGGAAACTTCCGTCGCCGCCGGGAGTCAACGCCATGTGTCTTTTTGCGCCCGATACCCTGACTGAAAGCATCCAACGAGTTAGAGTGTCGGGCTGCTGTCAAACTAAATGCCTCGGTGATGGAGAAAAACGAATTGGCCTTTGTCCCCCCTGAAGCTCCGCAGAGTTTCCTGCGCCGTCACCGGGCCGCGATCATCGTGCTTCTCGCCATCCTCGGCTTCCTTTTCCTGCTGGTGCGCTTCGTCCACTACCGGCAGCAGCAACACCAGGAGCAGGCGAGCGTCGCGCGCGGGAACCGCTTCCGGGCTCGACCCGGCAGCGCCGGGCAGAATGCACCCGTGGCCGTCTCCGTGGCCACCGTGACCTCGGGTGACATTCTGGTGAAAATTCCCGCCCTGGGAACGATCACCCCGCTGGCCACGGTGACCGTCAAGACGCAGATCGCCGGCCAGCTCCAGAAGATCTTCTTCACGGAAGGGCAGCTGGTGAAGCAGGGCGATCCGCTCGCTCTGATCGATCCGCGCCCTTACGAGGCGACCCTTTCCCAGTACGAAGGCAACCTGCGACGCGACCAGGCATTGCTGGCGGATGCGCGGCTGACCCTGAAGCGTTATGACGAGCTCATCAAGGAAGATTCGGTCGCCCAGCAGCAGGTCGACAGCCAACGCGCCCTGGTGGACCAGTACATTGGCACCGTGGCCGCCGACGAGGCCCAGATCAATACCGCCAAAATCAACCTGGTCTACTGCCACATCAGCGCCCCGGTGACCGGCCGGGTCGGCTTGCGCCAGGTCGATCAGGGTAACTATGTCACCCCCGGGGATACCAACGGCATCGTGGTCATCACGGAGCTGCAGCCCATTACCGCCATTTTCCCGATTCCGGAAGATAATGTGACAAAAGTCATGCAGCGCCTGCACGACGGCGCCGCCTTGACGGCCGAAGCGTATGACCGGACCAACAGCGCCAAGCTCGCAGTGGGCAAGGTGCTCACCGTCGACAACCAGATCGATGTGTCCACGGGTACGGTCAAGCTGCGCGCGCTGTTCGACAACAAAGACAACATGCTCTTCCCGAACCAGTTCGTGAACATTCAGCTCATCGTCGACGATCTCAAAAATCAGATCGTGATGCCGAACGCCGCCGTGCACCGTGGTGCGCCCAATGGCGTCACCACCAGCTTTGTTTACCTCGTGAACGCTGATAAGACTGTATCGGTGCATCCGGTGACCCTTGGCGACGTCGACGGCGAGCGGGTTGCCGTAACCGCTGGACTCACCCCCGGGGCAGTCGTGGTGACCGAGGGCGGCGATCGGCTGCGTGATGGCGCAACGGTCGAGCTACCCGGGACCCAGGAGGGGCCGACACGTACCGCTGGAAATCCAGGAGCGCCAGGCGCTGCGACCCCCGGCGGAGGGGATCCCAAGGCGTCGGCCACGAATGACGCGGCCCGTGCCCACGCTGGCAAAGGCGGGCGCCGCAATCACGCGCGCCCGGCTCAACAGTAGAGCCACTCGCAAGCACAGCCGCAATGAACGTCCAGATCCCTCGATCCGACCGGCGCGCAGCGCCGCTGGACATAGCGAGTCGCTGCGACCCACAGGAAACTCGGGCGAAGCCCTGACCCAGAATGAATCCGTCACGCATCTTCATCCTGCGCCCGGTGGCCACGACCTTGCTCATGGTCGCGATTCTGGTGGTCGGCGTCATTGCATTCTTCCAGCTGCCGCTATCGGCGCTGCCGGAGGTCGACTACCCCACTATCCAGGTGCAGACCTTCTATCCGGGCGCGAGTCCCGAGGTGATCACTTCGGCGATCACGGCTCCGTTGGAGAAGCAGTTCGGGCAGATGCCCGGCCTGAGCCAGATGTCCTCGACCAGCTCGGCAGGGGCGTCGGTGATCACTCTGCAGTTCAACCTGGCGCTCGACATCGATGTCGCCGAGCAAGAGGTGCAGGCCGCGATCAGCGGCGCCCAGAACCTGATTCCCCAGGATCTTCCGGCGCCGCCAATCTATGCGAAGGTCAACCCTGCGGACGCGCCGGTACTGACACTCGGCATTACTTCCAAAGTGATGCCGCTCACCCAGGTCGAGGACCTCGCTGACACTCGCGTGGCGCAGAAGATCTCCCAGGTCAAAGGTGTCGGCGTGGTGAGCGTCACCGGCGGGCAGCGGCCCGCGGTGCGCGTCATCGTCAATCCACGGGCCCTGGCCGCCTACGGTCTCAACATCGATGACCTGCGCACGACCATCAACGTAGCCAACCAGAACGGCCCCAAGGGCACACTGGACGGCCCCACGCGCGCCTACACGATCAACACCAACGATCAGCTCAAGAGCGCCGAGGAATACTCGGACATCGTCATCGCCTATCGGAACAACTCGCCGGTTCGGCTGAAGGACGTCGCCAAGCTCGTCGAAAGCGCCGAGAACACCAGGCTCGGTGGCTGGATGAACAAAACCCCGGCGCTGATCGTCAATGTGCAGCGGCAGCCGGGCGCGAACGTCGTCGAGGTCGTCAACCGCATCCAGGCCTTGTTGCCTGAGCTGAAAGCCGCGTTGCCCGCCGGCGTGGATGTAGCGGTGTTGACCGACCGTACGACGACCATCCGCGCATCCATTCGTGACGTGGAATTCGAGATGGCGCTCGCGGTGGCCCTCGTCGTGTTGGTCATTTTCCTCTTCCTGCGCAATATCCCCGCCACGGTCATCCCGAGCCTCTCGGTGCCGTTGTCCCTCATCGGCACTTTCGCCGTGATGTACCTCGCGGGCTTCAGCCTCAACAATCTCTCGCTGATGGCCCTGACCATCGCCACCGGCTTCGTGGTGGACGATGCGATCGTCATGATCGAGAACATCACGCGGTACATCGAAGCCGGCGACCCACCGCTGCAGGCGGCGCTAAAGGGGGCGGGGCAGATCGGATTCACCATCATCTCCCTCACCGTTTCCCTGATCGCCGTGCTCATTCCGTTGCTATTCATGCAAGACGTCGTTGGCCGCCTGTTCCGGGAGTTCGCGGTCACCTTGTCCGTCACCATCATCATCTCCGCGATTGTCTCTCTGACACTCGTTCCGATGATGTGCGCGAAGCTGCTGCGCCACGCCCCGCTCAAGGAGGCGCACGAGTCTGAGAGTGCCGGCTGGTTCGGCAGGCTCATCGAGTCCTACGGCCGTCGGTTGCGCTGGGTTCTGGATCACCAACGCCTGACGATGTGGGTGGCGACCGCCACCGTCGTGTTGACGGCACTCCTTTACTGGCTGGTGCCGAAGGGCTTCTTCCCGGACCAGGATACCGGCCTCATACAAGGTGTCTCGGAAGCTTCTGAAAGCGTCTCCTATGAGGCGATGGCCGACCGTCAGCAACGCCTCGCGCAAGCGATTCTGACCGACCCGGACGTCGCGAGCCTGTCATCCTTCATTGGTGTCGACGGTAACAACGTCACCCTCAACAGCGGTCGCTTTCTGATCAACCTGAAGCCGCGGGACCAGCGAACCGATACGGTCGTGGAGATCATCCAACGTCTGCGCACTGAGACGACGGGTATCCCCGGCATCACCCTCTACATGCAGCCCGTGCAGGACCTGACACTGGACAACACGGTAAGCCGTACGCAGTACCAGTTCACCCTGGAGAGCGCGGATGCGAACGCGCTGACGACATTTACTCCGAAGCTGGTCGCTGCCCTACGGCAGCAGCCCGAACTTCAGGACGTTGTCAGTAACCAGGAGGATAACGGGCTGGCGGCCTATGTCACGATCGATCGCGACAGTGCCGCGCGCCTGGGTATCAGCGTGGGTACCGTGGACAACGCGCTGTACGACGCATTCGGACAGCGGATCGTCTCCACGATCTTCACGCAATCGAACCAGTACCGCGTCATTCTGGAAGCGGATCCGTCATCCTATACTTCGGTCGATTCACTCGCCTCCATCTATGTGCCCTCGGCGGCAGGAGGGCAGGTGCCGCTCTCGGCGATCGCGAAAGTGACCGTCGAGCAACGGCCGCTGCTCATCAATCACCTGGCGCAATTTCCGGCGACCACCGTGTCTTTCAACCTGGCCTCGGGCGCATCCCTGGGCGCAGCGGTCGATGCCATCGAGAAAGTCGAGCAGACCATCGGCGTGCCCGCCAGTATCCGCACGACGTTCCAAGGAGCGGCGCTCGCCTTCCGCAACAACTTGACCAACGAGCTCCTGCTGCTGCTCGCCGCGGTGTTGGTCATGTACATCGTGCTGGGCGTTCTCTACGAGAGCTTCATCCACCCGATCACGATTCTTTCGACGCTGCCTTCGGCGGGAATTGGCGCGCTGCTGGCCATGATGCTCGCGGGCGAGCACCTCACCATCATCGCCTTGATCGGCATCATCCTGCTCATCGGAATCGTGAAGAAGAACGCGATCCTGATGATCGATTTCGCGATCGACGCCGAGCGCGCGCAAGGCCTGGCGCCCCGCGAGGCGATTTATCAAGCCTGCCTGTTGCGCTTCAGGCCCATCCTCATGACGACGGTCGCGGCGATATTCGGCGCGCTGCCACTCATGTTCGGCACCGGCACGGGATCAGAGCTCCGGCACCCCCTCGGGGTGAGCATCGTCGGCGGCTTGCTGGTGAGCCAGATCCTGACACTCTTCACCACGCCGGTCATCTACTTGCAATTCGATCGCATCGCCAAGAGCACCTGGGGGGGTGATGCGGCGCCTCCCCATTCCGACCTCGCGGATCATCCGGCGTGAATATTTCGGCTCCATTCATTGCGCGGCCGGTCGCCACGATCCTCCTGACCCTCGGGGTCGCGCTCGCGGGGATCGCGGCGTTCACCCTACTGGGCGTGGCGCCGCTGCCGAAGATCGACGTGCCGGCCATTTTCGTGCAAGCCAACCTCCCGGGGGCAAGCCCGGAGGTCATGGCGAGCACCGTCGCGATGCCCTTGGAGCGTCACCTGGGGGCGATCGCCGATGTCGACGATATGACCTCCACCAGTGGGGTGGGCTATACCAACATCCAGCTCACTTTCGGTATCGATCGCGACATCAATGGCGCTGCCCGGGACGTCCAGGCGGCGATCGTCGCCGCGCGCGCCGACTTGCCGAGCTCACTGACGCGCAATCCGTCTTATTTCAAGATCAACAGCTCGATGTTCCCGATCATGAACATCGCGATGACCTCTGACACGCTGACGCAGGGCCAGATCTACGATGCGGCGGATGCGGTCATCTCGCAGCGACTCTCGCAAATCAAGGGCGTCGGAGGGGTGCAAGTCAACGGTAGCGCGCTGCCGGCCGTGCGCGTGGAGGTCAATCCACTGTCGCTCTCCAAGTACGGCATTGGCTTGCAGGACGTGCGGGCAGCGATCTCCAACGCCAACGCCAATGCTCCCAAGGGCGCGATCGAGTCAAATGAGCTGCATTACCAGATCTATACCAACGACAACGCCCGCGATGCCGCGACGTATCGAGACCTCATAATCGCCAACCGCAACGGCGCAACGGTGCGCCTCTCGGATGTGGCTACCGTTTCCGACATGGAGGACGGCGCGACCGAAAACATTCGCACCTACGGGTTGTACAACGGCAAGCCCGCCGTATCGGTGCAGATACTGCAGCAGCCAGGGGCGAACGTGGTGGAAGTGGTGGACGCGGTCAAAGCGGAGCTGCCGTTACTGAAGGCGTCCATCGACCCGAAGATCGATCTCGTCGTGACCTTCGATCGGTCACGGACGATTCGCGCCTCGCTCCATCAGGTGGAGGAGACCCTGTTGCTGGCGGTCGCGATGGTCATCCTGGTCGTCTATATATTCCTGCACGACTATCGCGCCGCGCTAGTTCCAGCGCTGGTGGTGCCTGTGTCCCTGATCGGCACTTTCGGTGCGATGTACCTGCTCGGCTACACCCTCGACAATTTCTCACTGATGGCGCTCACCATCGCAACGGGCTTCGTGGTCGATGACGCCATTGTCGTGATGGAGAACACGACCCGTCACATCGAAGGGGGCTTACCGGCGCTGAAGGCGGCACTGCTCGGCGCTCGCGAGGTGGGCTTTACAGTCCTCTCCATGAGCCTGTCGCTCGTCGCCGTGTTCATTCCGTTCGAATTGATCGGGGGTATCCTGGGCCGCCTCTTCCGGGAATTCACGGTCACCTTGTCCGTCTCGATCCTGATCTCCCTCATCATCTCGCTCACCACGACACCGATGATGTGCTCGCGGCTCTTGCGGCGCGAAGCCGCGCGCAAACTGACATGGTTCGGTAGGGCGTTCGAGCGAGGGTTCCTGGCGGTACGGGGCGGTTATGAGCGATCCCTCGGTTGGGCGCTGGACCATCGTCGCATCATGTTGCTCGTCCTGTTCGTGACGATCGTACTGAACGTCTATCTCTACATCGTCGTCCCCAAGGGTTTCTTCCCACAGCAGGACACAGGACAGATCCAAGGAGGTATTCGCGGCGATGCTGAAGCCTCCTTCCAGCTCATGAAGGAAAAACTGCAGGAGGTCGCGTCCATCATTCAGCACGACCCCGCTGTCGACGCTGTCACGGGATCGGTGGGTGGGGGCGGGGGTTGGGGGCCAGGCGGTGGCGTGACTGCGAGCGTCAGTGTGACCCTCAAACCCCGCGACCAGCGCGATGTTTCCGCAGACGAGATCATCGACAGGCTGCGCCCGCAGCTCAACCAGGTGACGGGCGTGGCCGTTTTTCTGAGGGCAATGCAGGACTTCGGTGGCGGCGGCGGGCGCTCCAGCAACGCGGAATATCAGTACAGCTTGCTGGGCGACGATCTCGCCGAGCTGCGCACGTGGTCGGTGAACATCCGGCGCGCCTTGCAGCAAGTCCCACAAGTGGAGGATGTGGATAGCGATCTGCAGCCGGGTGGGTTGGAAGCCAATGTCATCGTCGACCGCGACAGCGCCTCACGGTTGGGTTTGACCGAGAGTCAGATCGACAGCACTTTGGGCGGTGCGTTCGCGCAAGCACAGGTCTCGACGATCTACAATCCCTTCAGTCCGCAGCAGTACCATGTCGTGATGGAGGTGGCCCCCGAGTTCTGGCAGAGCCCGGAGATCCTGAAGGAGCTCTACGTCAGCACTTCCGGCGGTGCGGTGAGTGGCACGCAGGCCACACAAGCAGTGGCAGGTACGACCTCCTTCAAAACCAAGTCGGGCACTGTCGCGGCCAGCAGCGCCGCCGTGGCCAGCGACGTTGCGCGCAATCTCGCCGCCAACTCTCTCGCGAACGCCGGTCGCGGCAACACCTCGACCGGCTCGGCCGTGAGCACGAAGAAGGAGACGGTCGTGCCGTTCTCGGCTTTCAGCCACTATGCGACCAACACCACCGCCGTCAGCGTGAATCACACCGGCACGGCGGTATCCACGTCCATCTCTTTCAACCTGCCGGAGGGCGAGGCGCTCAGTGTCGCACAGGCCGCGATCGAAAAGACCATGGAGCGGATTCACGTCCCCACGAGTATTCGAGGCGAGCCGTACGGAACCGCACGCCTGTTTCAACAGCAGGCCAGCGGTCAGCCGCTGATGCTCCTGGCAGCGCTGCTCGCCATCTACGTCGTTCTGGGAATGCTTTACGAGAGCTACAGCCAGCCGCTCACCATTCTCTCTACGCTGCCATCCGCCGGCCTCGGCGCGCTGTTGGCTTTGCTGGTAGTCGACATGGAATTCAGCCTGATCGCCTTCCTCGGCGTCCTGCTGCTGATCGGTATCGTGAAAAAGAACGCGATCATGATGGTCGACTTCGCCCTGGATGCCGAGCGCACCCTGGGCCTGGACCCACGCGCGGCAATCGCGCGCGCCTGCTCTTTGCGCTTCCGGCCGATCATGATGACGACCTTCGCCGCGATCGCCGGCGCGCTGCCGCTCGCCGTCGCTTACGGGGAAGGCACCGAGATGCGTCGGCCCCTGGGCGTTTCCATCGTCGGTGGACTCATCGTGAGCCAACTATTGACTTTGTACACCACGCCCGTGGTCTATCTTTACATCCATCGATTCTCGAGGAAAAAGCAGCCCCGTGCCGAGCGCGGCGCGGTCGCTGGTGGGGAGGGTTCCGGTTCCATGCAGGCGGCTACATGAGGCAACGTGTTGGTGGAGTGTCGCTCGCCTGTTTGTGCGCGATTCTGACCGGGTGTGCCATCGGACCGAACTACGAGCGTCCAACGGTGGATACGGCTGCCGGTTTCAAGGAGGTGGGTGACTGGAAGCCCACCGCGCCGGCCGATGCCATGAGCCGTGGTCCGTGGTGGAGCATCTTCAACGACCCCGTGCTGAACGATCTGGAAGGCCAGATCGAGATCTCGAACCAGAACGTCAAAGCCGCCGCTGCGGCGGTGGAGCAGGCCCAGGCGCTCGTCCGCGAAGCGCAGGCGGGCTACTGGCCCACGCTCTCGGTCGGCATCAGTCGCACGCACCAACGTCGCGGCGCAGGTCCGCAGTTCAATACGAACGGCGCGAACGGCTCGCTCAATTGGCCGCTGGATATCTGGGGACAGGTCCGCCGCTCGGTTGAGAGCAGCAACGCGAGTGCGCAGTTCAGCGAGGCCTCGCTCGCCGCCGCACGGCTCGCGGCGCAAGCCGAGTTGGCCATCGATTACTTCCAACTGCGCGGCCAGGATCAGCTCCAGACCCTTCTCGATGACACCGTCAAAGCCGACGAGCAGGCATTGCAGATCACCCAGAACAGGTACCGGGTGGGTGTGGCCGCGCGGGCGGACGTCGTCCAGGCGCAGACCCAGCTCCTGTCAGCCCAGTCACAACAAGTCAGCGTAGCTATCCAGCGAGGCACGCTCGAGCACGCGATCGCGGTGTTGGTGGGGCAACAACCGGCCACGTTCTCGCTCGCCACGACAACGCTCAGAACTGATGTTCCCAGCGTACCGCCCGGTGTACCGTCGCAATTGCTCGAGAGGCGGCCTGACATTGCGGAGGCAGAGCGCAAGGTAGCGGCCGCCAATGCGCAGATCGGTGTCGCCAAGGGCGCCTATTTCCCGTCCCTATCCCTCACCGGGACGATCCAATACGCCGCCCGAAGCCCACTGAGTGAGCTCTTCACAGTGCCGAACCAGATCTGGTCCGTTGGCCCGAGCTTGGCGCAGACCCTATTTGCCGGTGGGCTGCACCGTGCGCAAGTGGCCGCGGCGCGCGCTTCCTGGGAGGTGAGCGTCGATGACTATCGACAGACAGTGTTGCAAGGGTTCGAGCAGGTGGAGGACGAGCTCGTCACCCTCCGTGTCCTCGAGAAGCAGGCGGCGGTGGAGGACCAGCTCGTGCAGGCGGCGCGCGAGTCCGAGAGGCTGACTCTCAATCAATACAAGGCGGGGACCGTCCCCTACAGCAGCGTGATCACCGCCCAAACCACGCGGCTCGCCAGCGAGCAGTCCGCGCTCACGGTGTTCATCAACCGCCTGACCGCGAGTGTGACGTTGATCGAGGCGGTGGGCGGCGGTTGGAGCACCGCGCAGCTCCAATAGCCAAACGACACCCGACCGTGACTGCCGACGGTTCGGGTGTCGCTGACTTTACTTGCTACTGCTTGGTCCTCTGCTCGGGCTTGAGGCTCATGTCACGCTCTTTGCCCGCCTTCGAGTGCGACTTGCCAACGCGCTCGGCTTCCGCCATCTCGCGTTGCTCGTCGGGCGATTTCGGGGCCGCCTCGTGCGCGGCCTTGTCGACGTCGGCCTTGTCGACGAAGTCCTTCACTTCCTGGCGATAGCGGCGCGCGGCCTCGTAGTCTCCTTCGCCCTGTACATTCGGTCTCTCGTTGTTTCCCATCTGCGCTCCTAAGTTCAAGCTCGCTAAGCCCGTCGCAGGAAAGTCACGACGGCCAGAATCAGGAATATGAAGAACAGCACCTTGGCGACCCCAGCGGCGCCTGCGGCAATACCGCCGAAGCCCAGGATGGCTGCGATGATCGCAATGACAAAAAACACAGCGGCGTAGTAAAGCATCTTCAGTTTACTCCCCACATGCTCGGGATGGAGCGGGAAGATCCGGTAGCAACTATCGGGCGTTGCGACGTCGCGCGGTTATAGGTGGCCGCCCCGGATGTGTGTCAGACGGGTCTGACTCAAGCTGCAGACGGCGCTTGTCTTTGCCACGGTGCAGCTCGCGGCATGCGGCTTGCTACATGTTGGACTTACGCGTCGTCTTGACGCGCGAGGGAGCAACAATGAGACGGATACCAGTGCGCGAGGGACGGCCCTTCCCGCTGGGTGCCACCTGGGACGGTCTGGGGGTGAACTTTGCCGTATTCTCGGCGCACGCCGTCCGGGTCGAGGTGTGTTTGTTCGACAATGACGGCAACACCGAGACCGAGCGGTTCGACCTGCCCGAATACACGGATGAGGTCTGGCATGGGTACTTGCCGGATGCCCGGCCCGGCACGGTCTACGGGTTCCGTGTGCACGGTCCGTACGAGCCGGAGGCCGGCCACCGTTTCAATCCCAACAAGCTGCTCATCGACCCATATGCCAAGCAACTCGTCGGCACCCTGAAATGGAATGACGCGCTGTTCGGGTACACCATCGGTCATCCCGACAAGGATCTGTCTTTCGACGAGCGCGACAGCGCCCCTTTCGTGCCCAAGTCGCGCGTGATCGATCCGGCCTTCACCTGGGGAAACGAGCGGCGTCCGCAGATTCCCTGGGATCAAACCATTCTCTACGAGCTGCACCTGAAAGGGTTCACTCAGATGAATCAGCGCGTTCCTGGAGAGCTGCGCGGCAAATTCTCCGCCCTCGGCGATGCGCGTGTCATCGAGTACCTGCGACGCCTGGGAGTCACCTCCGTCGAGCTGCTGCCGATCCATGCCTTCATCGATGACCGCTATCTGGTGGACAAGGGGCTGGTCAACTACTGGGGCTACAACACGATCGCCTTCTTCGCGCCCGAGCCGCGCTACATGGCGA
>CAYNTW010000080.1:0-8947 GCA_964400085.1 uncultured Steroidobacteraceae bacterium
CCCGCGCTGGGGATTCCGGCGCCCCCACTGCGGATCCTCTCGCTGACCGCTCGGTTGCTAACCGCTCGGTCGCTGACGGCGCGGGCGCTCACGACTCGGTCGCCTCCGCTGGGGATTCCCTCACCCCCGCTGGAGACTCCCTCGCTAACCGCTCGGTCGCTGCCTGCTCGGTCAGCGATCTCGACGATTTGCAGCAACTCGCCCGCGACGCTGACATCCAGCTCGAGGAGATACTGCCCTGATTCCGCCTGCCAGCGGTTGCCGCCCTTGCGTACCACCACATCGTTGCCGACGGCGCAGATCGTCAGGCCGCTCAGTGGCACCGACTGCGGCAACTGGCGGCGCAGCGCATTGAGCGAGCGCCCGATCCGACGGGGCGGGACTTTGGCTTTCACCAGTGCGCGCGCGGTGCGCAGCACCAGCAGGTCCTGGAAGGAGAATCGATATTCGCGCCGCGGCCCGCGCGCGGGCGCGACGAAGCCGCGCGAAATGAGCCCGCGGATAGTACTCCGCGACAAATTCAACATCCGCTCGACGTCGCCGACCCCGTAGTGTTGCATTCCAACAGTCTAGCGGCTCTAACGCCCGGAAGCTTTCCGCGCTGCGGCAGCAGCTTTCTTATGCACTCGCTTGGGCGGCTTGCGCTCTCCCAACTGGGCGGTCTCGCCGCGCTCCTGGGTGTTGCGCTTCAGGCTGGCGCGCAACGCCTCCATGAGATCGATGACCTTGCCCTCGGCCGCCGGCGGCGCCTCCGCGATGGCGATCTCCTCTCCCTCGACCTTCTTTTGTATGGCCGCTTCGATCCGCGCTTTCACCTCGTCGGTGTAGGCGGTCGGGTCAAAGCGATCGGCAGTCTGTTGCTCGATCAACTGGTGCGCCAGTTTCAGCTCCGGATCGCGCACCTTCGTATCCTCGACCTCCAACTCGCTCACCGGGACCACCTCGGGGGCGAAGTGCAGCTGATGCAACACCAGCGCGTGCTCCATCGGGCGCAGGATCACGACGTGGTCGCGGCCGCGGGTCGCCCACCGACCTACGGCACATCGCTTGCTCTCACGCAGGGCGGTCGCGAACAGGGTATAGGGCTTGGCGCCGCCCTTGTCGGGCGCCAGGTAATAGGTCGTGTTGAAATAAACCGGGTCCACGCTCTCCAAAGGCACGAACTCGTGAACATCGATGGTCTTGGTGCCCACCTCCTCCAGCGCCTTGATCTCGGCGGGAGTGAACATCACGTATTGATCCTTGGCGAACTCGTAGCCTTTGACGATATCCTCCCGCTCCACCACCGTGCCTTCCTTCAGGCAGATGTATTGCTGCTTGAGGCGGGAGCCGTCCTTTTTATGGAGCAGGTTGAAGTGAATGGAGCCGGTACTGCGCGTCGCCGAGTAGAGCTTCACCGGGATGGCAACCAGCCCGAAGGAGACTGTCAGCGATGCGATCGATCTTGCGGCCATTGAAAGGTCCTCCTGATGCTCCGAGCAAGTTCCGGCCCCGTGGCCCGCGACTTTCTGCAGTTTGGGGGCGTAGAGTAGCTCTATTCTGATCCTACGGACAGTATAAGCCCATGATCGACGTCTATTTCTGGCGCACCGGCGGCCTGGGTCCCACGGCGGGCCAGGCGAAGACCTGAAGACCTCCCTGTGAAACCCAAACATACCTTTCGTGGGGTTGTCATACACGAGAGTCAGCCGCGTTTCCGGGGCAGCACCAAAGCGCCACCCGCGACCACCCTGGATCCAGCCCGGGCCGGTGCGGCCCGGGTACGCGTGGGTCGCGAAGTTTCCGGCCGCAGCGGCAAGGGGGTGTCGGTGATCTCCGGGCTGCCGCTCCCGGAAACCGCCCTGGAGGAACTGGCGACCCGGCTGAAGAAGCTGTGTGGCGCCGGCGGCGCGGTCAAGAACGGGCTCATCGAGATCCAGGGCGACCACCGTGACCGGCTGGTCGCGGAACTGTGCAAGCTGGGGTTTGATGCGAAGCGTTCCGGCGGCTAGCGCAGGCGTACTGCTGCAGCCGTCCCGGAACTCACGCATAATGTAGGAGTTTGAAATGGGCAGTATCGAGGCGGGTCACGACGTGTCAACCGATCAACGCATGCCGGCGCGGCCGCCACGAAGCGGACTGCTTTTCGCGCGCAACTTTTTTCGTCATCCACGCATGCTCGGCTCCATAGTTCCGAGCTCGCGCTTTCTGATCCGCCAGCTGCTGAAGCCGGTGGACTGGTCGCAAGCGAAGGTGATTGTGGAATATGGTCCCGGAGTCGGTGTGATCACCTCCGAAGTCCTGCGCCGCATGCGCCCCGATGCGACGCTCATTGCCATCGAAACCAACCCGGAGTTCGTGCAATACCTGCGCTCCTCGATGCGCGACGAGCGGCTGCATGTCGTGGAGGACTCCGCGGAGGCGGTGGATGAAATCCTACGGCGCTATGGTCACAGCAGCGCCAGCTACGTGATTTCCGGCATCCCGTTCAGCACTATTCCAGCGAAGGTGCGCGAGAGCATCCTCCTGAAGACCTGTGAGGTGCTCAAACCGGGAGGCTCGTTCCTGGTTTACCAGTTCTCCACCCGGGTGCTGGAGGATCTGCAACGGATCTTCCGGTACGTGCGGCGACAGTTCGAGCCCCTGAACGTCCTGCCCGCGCACCTGTTCTTCTGTCAACCCGACGTTGCCTGACTTCAAACAGCCCTGAGGGCCTACACGCAACTCATGCCGCTTCAGAGCGCGCTCCCGTGAGCGTCAATCTGAAGCGGAACAGCGACACAGCCCCACCCCCGTTTCAAAACGACACCGACGACGGGTGCGTGACACCCTCAGGCGTGCGTAGAATGGGTTCCATGACACAGGTTGGCTCAGGTTCCTGGTATGACTGAAACGAGCAATTGGGCCTTTCCCCCGCGCCTGCAACCGCGGCCGGAAGATCTGCGCTTTGACCTGACCGCCGCGCTGCGCTCGGTGGTGCTGGTCCATGCGGAGATCCCGGATGAGGCATTCACAGCCTCCATCCTGGGAACGGAGCGTATCGGCCACGGTACCGTGATCGAGGAAGACGGCCTGGTTCTGACCATCGGCTATCTGATTACCGAGGCGGAGTCGATCTGGCTCACCACACAGGACGGACGGGTGGTTCCCGGACACGCTCTCGCCTACGACCAGGTGACCGGCTTTGGTCTCATTCTCCCGTTGGGCCACCTGAACGCCCCGGCCATCGAGAGAGGGTCCGCGGAGATGACGGGTGTCGGGGATAGCGTGATTGTCATCGGGCACGGCGGGGTCGAGCACTCCCTGGACGCGAAGGTCATTGCCCGACGCGAGTTCGCCGGCTACTGGGAATATCTGCTCGAGGATGCTTTGTTCACCTCGCCGCCCCACCCGCAATGGGGTGGCACCGCACTGGTGGGGCAGGATGGGCGACTGCTCGGAGTGGGCTCACTCCTGGTGCAGGAGACGATTGGCTCCGAAACCCTGGATGCCAACATGTTCGTTCCGATCGATCTGCTCGAGCCCATCCTCGAGGAGATGAAGCGGCTCGGTCGCCCAGCGCGCAGCCCGCGTCCGTGGCTGGGTATGTATACAACACCCATGCAGGGTAACCTCGTGGTTGGTGCGCTGACGCAAGGCGGACCCGCGCATCGGGCGGGTGTGCGCCTTGGAGACGTGGTGCTCGAGGTTGCCGGTGAGCCAGTGTCGGATCTAGCCGACCTCTTCCGCCGCGTCTGGAGCACCGGCTCCGCGGGCGCTGTGGTCCCGCTCACCCTTGCGCGCGGTAAGACTACCTCGCGTATCCGCATCACCTCGGCCGATCGCGAGGATTTTCTCACCAAGCCACGGCGTCATTGAGTCGCGGGCCGTATCAACAACGCGTCGTCGAATTGGAGATAGTTCACGCGCGGACTCACCGGGTGCGTCACCATGCGCTCGGCTGGATACGTCCGCAATAATGATTGCGCCTTGGCGGCGGTAGCCGTCAGCCACTCATCATAGTCCTGGCGGTGCAGAATCGCGGGCATCTGACCGCTGCCATCATCGATTTCGGCAATCAGTGCATTGGCGGGCACGGAGATCAAAGCACAGCTCTCGATGACGTCCTCGCCTTTATCCAGCACCGTCCGCTCCCAGAGCGCGGCCACACCAAACACGCCGCGGTTCACCAAGCGCACGTAGAAAGGCTGACACACACCACTCTCGGTGAGATGCCACTGATAGAAACCGGCCAGTGGGACAACGCATCGTTGCCCGTAGAGCCAGGCCCGCCTGAAGTCGCCCGGGGAGAGAATGGCATCGCTGCGCACGAATGCAGCCCCGACCTCTCTCGTATCGCCCTCGTCCGGCCGCGGTACGAATCCCCATCGCATCATGACGCCCTCGGTACGGAGATTGTGCAACCGCGCCACGGGCAACGTGTGCGTTACCGCGACGTTGAAACGTACCGAGAATCTCCACCAGGGCTCTGCAACGGAGATCTCTCCCTCGGCTTCCTCCTGTTCCGGAACCACAAGTCGCTTACACATCCGTGCAAGCGTACCGGCCAGACCCGCTGAGGCGGAACTGTCCGCCGACAGCGACAGCTCAAGAGTGACAGGTCCAGGTGCTTGCCAAATCGGTTCCTAGGTCGCGAATACCATTGAATCGTCCGCGAACGCCTTCAGCTCGACGGCATTTCCGGACGGGTCGAGGAAGAAGCAAGTCGCCTGCTCGCCGGGAAGACCTTTGAAGCGGATTTGCGGCTCGATGATGAAACTCACGCCGGACTCGCGGAGCCTGGTGGTGAGAGATTCCCATTCCGGCATACCAAGGATCACACCGAAGTGCCGCACTGGCACGTTCTCACCGTCCACCTCGTTGGTTGCCGTATCCCCGCGCGGCTCACACAGGTGCGCCACGATCTGGTGACCGTAGAAATCGAAGTCCACCCACTGCGGCGAGGAGCGTCCTTCCCGGCAACCGAGCAGGTCACCATAGAAACGGCGCGCCTCGGCCAGGTCGCGGACGGGAAAAGCGAGGTGAAAACGGGGTAGGGTCATGTGTTGGAATCCCAGTACTTCTCCATGCGCTCGCGCAGGGCGGCATCCGGCAAGCGCCCCTGGGCGGCACGCAGGTTGTCATCGAGATGTTTGCGTTGTGTGGTTCCCGAAAGCGCACAGGTCACCGCCGGATGTGAGACCACGTACTTCAGAAATACCTGCGCCCAGCTGCGCGCATCGATTTCAGCGGCCCAGTCAGGCAGCGGCTTGTTGGCGACGCGGCTGAACACGCTGGCCGCACCACGGCGTCCGCCGAGCGGCATGTTGACCAACACGCCGATCTTGCGCTCCTGCGCCAAAGGCAGGACCGAGTGCGCCACCTCCCGGTTGTCGATGGAGTAGTCCACCTGGATGAAATCGAGCGGGTAGCGGCGCATGTACTCCACCATCCGCGGGTGTTGCGCGGGGTTGGAGGTGGTGATGCCGAAGTAGCGGATCCGTTTGGCCTGTTTGAGATCCTCCAGCACGGGAATCATCGGCTCGACACCGGCGAGGTTGTGCACCTGCAGAAGATCGATCCGGCTGGTGCGCAGACGTCGGAATGACTCCTCGATGCTCGCCTTGCCGTCGGCGCCACTGCTGTCGCGTGCCATCACCTTGGTCGCGATAAACAGCTTGTCACGACTGCCAAGCTCCGCGACGGCAGCGCCGATGACGGCTTCCGAGCGGCCATAGAGAGGTGCGGTGTCCACCACCGAGCCACCCAGCTCGACCATGCCCTGCAGGACTTCCTTGCGGACCGCGATGTCGGCCGCATCTTCGACATCAAAGTTGTTCGTGCCCAGCCCCACCACCGGCAACATTTCCTGGGTGGAGGGAATCGGTTTCCTGATCGATGCCGAGGCTTCCGCGGCGGTGCCCACCCGCGCCCAGGAGCCGAGCACGCCCAGGCCGCCAGCGGCGGCTCCCGCTTGCAACACGAGACGGCGCGATGCGGTTGGCGAAAACACAGCCATACGGACCTCCCACGCAGCTATTTCGGCGATTGAAGCAGCCGGGCCAGATCCTCCCGGGTAGTCTCAATATGCGCGTGCGTGAGCCGAGTCACCTCCGCCGTCTTACCTGCTGTCCACGCTTCGAACAGCGCGGAGTGTTCCTTCGTTGCGCGCTTCACCCGACCTCGCGGCAGGAGATGCATTCGAACATAGCGCTGCGACAGCGTATGCAGCCGACCGAGCACCTCGGCCGTTACAGGCTGTAACCGGGGCACGATGAGCGCCATGTGGAAGTTTTGATTCAGCTCGCCGGAATCGTGCAACACGCCCGCCAGGAGCGCATCGTTCAGGTTGACGAACGCCAGTCGGGCGGCTTCCGAATCGGACGCCAAGGCCCGTCGGGCCCCTTCGGCAACCGCGGTCGGCTCTATCTGTAGCCGCAGTCTGAAAACCTCGTCCACCTCCATCGCGGACAAAGGGCGGACCTGGAAACCACGGTGGGCGAACACATCCACCAGGCCCTCCGCCCTGAGCTGCACCAGCGCCTCGCGCACCGGGATCTTGCTAACGCCGAACTCCGCGGCGATGACGTCCTGCAGAAGCGGCGAGCCGGGTGGATAGGCACCGGTCAGGATCTTCTGCCGGATGCGGGCGGTGAGCTGTCCGCTCATGGTGCGGATGAGATGTTCCGACATCGTGTCGTGTGTCCTTATATGACTTTCATATTCTCACACCGGGCGCATCGCCGCCGCGCGCCGCACCATGGCTGTCACTTGCTCGCGACGCTGGCCCGTGAGCGGTAACCGTGGCGGGCGTACCCGCTCGCTGCCACGGCCCATCAGGCTTTCGGCGAGTTTGATGGATTGCACGAGGTCGTGCTCGGCATCGAGATGTAACAGCGGCATGAACCAACGATAGATACTGCGTGCGCGCTCGAGATCTCCGGCGCGCAGTGCCTCATACAGCAACAGTGACTCACGCGGGAAAGCGTTCGTGAGCCCAGATACCCAACCACGCGCGCCAAGACACAAGCCCTCGAAAGCGAGATCATCCAAGCCAGCGAACAGGACGAAACGCTCACCAAAGGCGTTGCACAGATCCGTAAACCGGCGCGGGTCCGGTGCGGACTCCTTCACTGCCACCACGTTGGGCAGGTCAGCGAGCCGCTCGAGCGTGCCCACGTCGATATTGACCCGGTACGCCGGCGGATTGTTGTAGAGCATGACCGGCAGGCCGGTCGCCTGCGCCACCGTGCGGAAGTGTTGTTCGAGCTCCAGTGGTGTGGGTACATATACCATCGCTGGCAGCACCATCAGGCCATCCACCCCAATACGCTCCGCGTCGCGCGCGTAGGTCACTGCGTTGGCTGTCGTGAATTCCGACACGCCGCTGATGATCGGCACCTTTCCGCCGATAGCTTCCACGGCAGCGCGCAAGACAGCTCGCTTCTCCTCCGCGCTCAAGGAGTTGTTCTCGCCCACGGTACCCAGAACGACCACGCCATGCACACCGTCGCGCACTAGCGTCGCCTGCACCGCCTGCGTCGCTGCAAGGTCGACTCGCAATTCGGCGTCGAACTGGGTGGTGGCGGCGGGGAAAACCCCGGCCCAGGAACAAGAGAGGGGAGTTGTAGGCATGGAGTACCGAGGACTGATTGAGAGCGGTCGGGAGATCGTATACGGTATGACTATATACGATTATAGCCCCCCGGGGCAGACTCGAACCCCGCGGCTCGAAGGTAGCCTCCATCCCAAGCAACATGATGTCAAATACCGTCGCCGTGATAGGCGCTGGAGTCGTCGGCTCCGCTGTAGCCAACGCGTTGGCGACGGAGGGCCGCTCCGTCCTGTTGCTCGACCGCGCTCCTCCCGCAACGTCGGGCGCTTCTTTTGGCAATGTTGGGCACATCGCCACCGAACAGGTGGAGACATTGCCTTCCAGGCGGCTCCTGTTGAGCTTCTGGCGCGAGCTGTTTGCGTTCGGGGGGCCTCTGGACATACCGCCGCGCCGTGTTATGTCACTCTGGCCGTGGATGAGCGGTTTCATCCGGGCAGCCTTCCGGCAGGAAGCCAACACGAGACACCTGGCCCCGCTCGTACGCGCCGCGGCTGACTCTCTCGAGCGCGCCCTCGGGGCCATCGGCAAGCATGACCTCATGCGTCGGAATGGGCACTACGCCATCTGGTTGGGCCGGGGAGCGGTCGAGAAAGCCAAACGCGAGGCGGCGGGCGCCGCAAGGTTGGAAGTTCGCACCGTCGGCGCACCGTCGGACCTGCTGGGCTCGATTGCCGCGGCGACGGGTTCCCCGACCCTGGCGGGGTTGTGGTATCCGGATACTGCCCATGTGCTCGATCCCGCGGAAGTCGCCCGTGCCCTGGCCACTGCTGCAATGGAACGCGGCGCCGTCATGTTGCAGACGGAGGTCCGCCATCTACAGTCGGCCGGCAACGCCATCGAGATCACGACGGCATCGGATCGCTTGGCAGTCAACACCGCGATCGTTTGCGCCGGCGCCTGGTCCGCGCCACTACTCGCACCTTTTGGGCTGCGGATTCCGCTGGAGGCCGAACGGGGCTATCACGTCGAGCTCCCGGGCCACGCACCCTTTGCCGATGCGCCTGTCATCTACGCGAACGAAAAAGTGGCGGTCACCCCTTTGCTCGGCCGCTTGAGAGCTTCGAGCTATCTCGAGCTTGCCGGGTTGGAAGCACCCGCGGACCCGCGCAAGCCCGCACGCTTGCGCGCGCGATTGCGGTTGCTGGGATATGACTGTGAGCGTGCGGGAGCCAGTTGGATGGGTCCGCGCCCCACCCTGCCCGACTATCTACCCGGGATAGGCCGCGTCCCGGGCGGACCGCGTGTATTTTATGCAGTCGGTCACCAACACCTTGGCTTGACACTCGCGGCCGTGACCGGGGAGTTGCTCGCGGATCTGGTCGCCGAGCGAGCGTCACGTTTTGACATTGCCGCACTCGATCTGCGACGGTTCGG
>CAYNTW010000080.1:9047-21613 GCA_964400085.1 uncultured Steroidobacteraceae bacterium
GCGCGCTTCGAGGCCGCGCCACGCTTCCAGGCACGACGCTTGCCGACGAGCCCAGGACGACCACAATCGACCTGAAGCCTGTCAGGCCATCATCGGCCAGATAGTCCGCCTGGCTGACGTTTCTTCGCAAGGCTCGCCGGAACCATGAAGCGCTCCGCACCAATACAGGGACTCCTGCTCTGTTTGATCAGCATGGAAGCCATGGCGATTCCCGATGCGGACCTGCACCACGTAGTACGGCTCGAGGGACACGGTCCACTCACGGTGATTCTGGAATCCGGGCTCGGAGACACCATGGACGTGTGGAAAGATGTCCAGCCGCGGATCGCGGCCGGATGCGCACGCACTCTCGCTTACAATCGCGCCGGATACGCGGGCAGCGACCCGGCCAATGGGCCACGCGACTCCGAAACGATCGTCGCGGAGCTGCGCGCGGAGCTGAAGCGCAGAAACATCAACCCGCCGTATGTCCTGGTCGGTCACTCGCTCGGCGGACTCTACATGCAATATTTCGCGCGCAACTACCCGAAGGAGGTCGCCGGGCTGCTGCTGGTGGACTCCTCTCACTGGCACCAGGGTCTCACCGTGCAGGGCGCGAACACTCCCTATGCGGGGCGGACCGCGGTCACTCTTTTCATGCCCTGGATCATGCGTCGCGAGATCAGCGATAGCGCCACAGCCGGGGAACAAGTGCACGCCAGTCCTCGAGCCGGTGATTTTCCAACAATCGTGCTATCGAGCACACGCGCTCCCCCTGGTGAGACGCCGGCCATGCGCGCGATCGCCGCGGACATGCAGGACGAGATCGCCGCCGATTTCCCCGAGGCCAGCCATGTCCGGGTGCCCGAAAGCGGTCATTACATTCAACGGGATCAGCCAGGGGTCGTGGTCACGGCGGCCCGCCGCCTGGCCGGTTGCGCGGTTTCGCCCGATACCGATCCGGAACCGACCCCGCGGGAGCCGAGCTCGCAGTCCGTGCCGACCGCGCAGTAACTCCCGGGCACATCCATTGCTGCGCCTGAGCTCATGAAGATCGCTCTGGTCAACCAGCCGCAAGATCCGATCGTGGCTGGCGAGGAACAACGCGGCTCGGTGGCCATCGTGAACTGGGAATTGGCCAAACGGCTCGCCAGGCGGCACGACGTCACCGTCTACGCGCCGCGCGCGAGCGGGCAGGCGAGCCTCGAGCACTGGAAGAACATCGAGATCCGGCGCGTACCGTTCGTCGCAAAGCGCTTTCACAAAGCGATGCAGCTCCTTGCGGGACGTCTCAAGACCAGCCCGCCCTACATCAACTCGCCGCTCTACTACCGCGAATACTTCGTACAGCTCGCCGATGAGCTGCGGCGACATCCCGTGGACGTCCTGCACTTCCCACAGCAGTTGCAATTCGCCGCGCGCTTCAAAAGGGCCATGCCGGGCGCCAAGGTCGTCTTGCACATGCACCAGGACGAGCTCGCGCAACTGGATTACCACCTGCTGCGACGGCAACTCGCCAACATCGACGCCGTCGTGACGGTCTCCGACTTCGTCACCGAGCGAGCGCGCGCGCGTTTTCCGGACCGCGCTGGCGCCATCCACACCATCGGCAACGGTGTTGATATCCACCGATTCCGACCCGACCTGCAACGAGACGAGTCCCCTCGGCCACTGCGCGTGTTGTTCGTGGGTCGCATTTCGCCCGACAAAGGAGTCCATCAGCTCATCGAGGCTTTCGACCGCGTCGCCCGCGAGCGAGGTGACGTTGAGCTTACTCTCGTGGGCAAAGTAGGGATGCTGCCGTTCGATCTCGTGAACCTGCTGTTGACGGACGATCCAGCCGCTCTGGACAGCTTGCGCCCCTTCTATGGTCGTTCCACGCTTGCGTGGCTCACGAAGGAGGTGTTGGGTCAGAAGCGCAGTTACAAGCAGCAGCTCGAGGCGCGTCTGTCTCCAGAGCTCTCCCCCAGGGTGCATTTCGTGGGCAGCGTCTCACTCGAGGAGCTCATCCGGCTCTACAGCCAGGCTGACTTGCTGGTGCTTCCCTCGATCTGGCGGGAGTCGTATGGACTACCCGTCGCCGAGTCGATGGCGAGTGGAGTAGCCGTGCTCGCAAGTGACACCGGCGGAGTGCCCGAGCTGGTGGACCCAGGCGTGACCGGTCTGTTGGTTCCCCGTTTGGATATTGACGCGCTCACGAGCGCCATGCGCGAGTTGTTGGCGGATCCGGCACGCCTGCGTGCGATGGGTCGAGCCGCGCGACTGCGCGCGGAACGACTTCTAACCTGGGATCGCAGTGCCGAGCGCCTCGAACGTGTCTACCTCGATCTCGTCGATGCGCCCCATCCCGCGCCGCAGCTTCGAGCGCGGGAAGCCATCGCTCCTTGACTCGACACCGCGGCTTCAGTCTTCCCAGCCTTCTTCCCCGGTCGGATGGCGTGACTTGGCAAAAGCCGGCCGCCGCGGTGCGGCCGCATCGAGCGCAATGCCGCTCACCAAGCTCGCCAATGCCGCCCGTGGCTCATCGACGAAGGAAAACAAGCTCAGATCTTCCGGCGCGATCACCTCGTGCCGCACCAGCGCATCGAAGTTGATCACTTCCTTCCAGTACGTGGATCCATACAGCAGAATCAACATGTTGCGATCGAGCTTGCGCGTCTGCGCGAGAGTGAGCATCTCGAAAAGCTCGTCGAATGTGCCGAAGCCGCCGGGAAACACCACGATGGCCCGCGCGAGGTGCGCGAACCAGAGCTTGCGCATGAAAAAGTAGTGGAACTCGAAGGAGAGCTCGGGTGTGATGTAGGGATTCGGCCGTTGCTCGTGGGGCAGACCGATGTTCAACCCGACACTGCGGCCACCGGCAAGCGAAGCTCCACGGTTGACCGCTTCCATGATTCCAGGGCCGCCCCCGGAACACACCACCAGCCGATGACCGTTTTCCGGCAAGGACAAGGACCATTCCGTCACCAGCCGTGCCAGCTCGGTGGCTTCCTCGACATAGCGGCCATTCGGTCCGTCCGCGCGCAACCGCGCCGAACCGAAAAAGACTACGGTCTCGCTTACCCGCGCCTCGCGAAAGGCCCGCAGGGGCTGGAGATACTCGGCCATAATGCGTAGCGGCCGCGCTTCATCGGAATCCAGGAACTGCGAATCGTGATAGGCCAGTACCGGTCGTTTTTCCAGGGTCATCGACATCTCCGTCATGGCGAGCCGGGGCGGAGTCTACCGGCAGCCGCATGCGTTGTGCTGCTCCAGCTCGCAACGCTTGCGCCCGCCCTCGCGCAGGAGTTCGTCGGTGCGCTGCCGTCGATCGACGCGAAGACCTCCCTGCTCGTGGTTTCGCCCCATCCGGATGATGAGACCTTGTGTTGTGCTGGTGTCATACAACGGGTTCGTGCCGCGGGTGGACGTGTCAGTATCGTGTGGATCACGAGTGGTGATGGCTCGGTGCTGTCGATGCTCATCGCCGAGAAAAGCCTGATTGCCTCGCGTGACAAGGTACGGGATCTCGCCCATAGGCGAATGGAGGAAGCGCGCGCGGCCGCTTCCCTCCTGGGGGTCCCGCGCGGTCAGCAATTCTTCCTCGGCTATCCGGACGGCGGAATCTCTGGTTTGCTCCAAGGCAACCCCTCGACACTCCAAGCCGGCAGATTGACAGGCGAAACCCATGTTCCCTACCCGGATGCGGTGTTTCCCGGGCATCCGTACACGGGAGAGAGTCTCGAGCAGGATCTCGAGGCAGTGGTCGAGCGAGTCCGCCCGACCCTGGTACTCGCCCCCAGCATTCGGGACACCCATCCTGATCACCATGCCACCGGAATCTTTGCGCTCCGGGCGGCGGGTCGTTGCGGGGTGGGCGCGCAACTGCGCTTCTGGATCGTTCATGACGGCGAAGGCTGGCCTGGCCCCCGAGGCTTCATGCCTTCCATCCCGCTTTTCGCTCCAACGAGCGGTCACGGAACGGCTTGGGCCTCCTTTGCTCTCACGGAAAACGAGGTGGCACGCAAGCATGATGCGATACAGGCCTATCGCACACAGATGCAAGTCATGGCGCCATTCCTGCTGAGTTTCGCGCGCACCACCGAGCTCTACTCGCTCCTTCCGTGAGCGGCGGATGATCAGGGAATGCGCGGTCGGCGCCAGCGATCCAACATCCGATCCAACGCGCCCGCGATCCGCTCCTGCAGCCGCCCGAGCCAGGCGCGCTGTGGCCAGTTCCTACGGCTCAACATCTCGGAGTGCGCACAGTCGCTTTCGAACACGGCGGCAGCTACAGTCGCGAACCCGGTGTCCTGCACCTCCTGGTTGGCCTCCAGGTTCCACTTGAAGCTCCAGCGATCGAGATTGCTCGAGCCGATGGAGACCCAGTCATCGCAGATGATCATTTTCGCGTGCAACATGCGCGGCTGGTACTCGAATATCTTGACACCACTGCGTAGCATCTTGCCGTAGTAGCGGCGCGCGGCCTGACGGACCCAAGGGTGATCGGTGAGCGGACCGGGCACGAGCAGCCGGACATCCACGCCACGGCGGGCTGCCCGGCGCAGCGCCTTACGAAAGCGCCGCGACGGCACGAAATATGCGCTCATGATCCAGGCTCTGGCGTGCGCCGCGTCGATACGTCGCACCACACCGTTGGCGAGTGTCGAGCGCGCACGCGCCTCGCTCAGAGCCACGCGACCCTCAGCTCCGCCCGCGATCTCACTACACACGGGATCGGGCAAGGCGAGTGACCCACCGGCCCGCCGCCAGGTCCGCTCGAAAGCCCGTTGCCAATCGGCGATCACCGGGCCGGCGATTTCCACCACGAGATCGCGCCAGGGTTGCCCCGGTCGTCCAGGTATTGCAAATTCATCGGTGAGACCTACACCCCCGACGAACGCGGACACACCATCCACGAGCAACAATTTGCGATGATCCCGCAGGAAATTTTGTAGTTTGGTGCGCACCCTGATGGGATTGAAGATACGCAGCTCGACTCCCGCCTCCGTGAGACTGCGCCTGTACCCCGAGGCCAGCTTCAGCGAGCCGAAGCCATCGAATACCACGCACACGCGTACGCGACGGCGCGCGGCACGCCCAAGCGCCTCGACGAATCGGCCCGCCAGCATGCCAGACTCCACCAGATACATTTCCAGGAGCACGTACCGGGTGGCCGCCTCGATCGCTTGCAGCATGCGCTCAAAATACTGCTCGCTGTCGCTGAGGAGCTGAAAGCGATTGCCGCCGCGCCAGGGCCAGCCACCGGCCGATTGCTGCCAATTGTGTCGATCCAGCATGGGATAACAATGACCGAGTTCCCTACCTTACGCCAGCTTTCAAAGGCCTTCGGCATCTTCTGGCTTGCGCTGACACCCCTCGTCGCGGCGGCGGATGTCGTGAGCTCGGTCAACAAGGTCCGTGCCCAGGGATGCCCTGGCGGCCATGGAGGTCGAGCTCCGTTGCGCGAGAATTCGCGGCTGGATGCGGTCGCGAAGGAGTTGGCCCGCGGGATCGACCTGCGTCGGGCCGAGCAGATGGCGGGCTATCACGCGGTCGCCTCCGCGTCGGTGCAGATTTCCGGAGTTCCCGACAGCGGCGACATCGATCGCATTCTCGGCAGACAATTTTGCTCCGCCTCGACTGAGCCGGCGTTCCGTGAGATCGGCAGCTTTCGACGCGGCCCCCTTGTATGGATCGCCTTGGCCCAACCGTTTACACCGCCTTCGACACGAGATGCGGCGGCGATCGGCCGCCGAGTCCTCGAACTGACGAACGAAGCGCGATCGCACGCGCGGCGCTGCGGTCAAACCGCTTTTCCACCAGCGCCGCCTCTTACGTTGAATGTTGCGCTGGATCGTGCGGCGCTCGAGCACTCACAGGAAATGGCTGCTCACAACTACATGGATCATACGGGTCGCGACGGCAGCTCTCCGGCGGATCGAATCACTCGCACGGGTTATAAATGGCGGATGGTCGGAGAGAACCTGGCAAGCGGCGTCATGACTCCCGAGGAAGCCGTCGCGGGTTGGGTCCAGAGTCCCCACCACTGTGAGAATCTGATGACCGCGCGCTTTACGGAGATGGGTGTGGCGTTTGCCGTCAACCCCGCGACCGACGCGGGAGTGTACTGGACTCAGACGTTCGGCACGCCACATTGATTGCAGGATCAGTGCGACTGACCAGGTCGATTACCCGGTCACCGACCGCGAGCAGGCACGTGCATCCCGGCTTCGCCTTGGCGAGTGCCTTGGTCTGACGAAGGTTTTCGGCGATCGCATCCGCGGTGATGGGCTGTGTCCCATCGACCTCGAATGCCGCGATCGAGGCGCTCAACAAGGGGAAGTGACGTTTCGTTCCGTCACGG
Source organism: uncultured Steroidobacteraceae bacterium (assembly GCA_964400085.1). Taxonomy (GTDB): domain Bacteria; phylum Pseudomonadota; class Gammaproteobacteria; order Steroidobacterales; family Steroidobacteraceae; genus 13-2-20CM-66-19. Next base: position 15,373 of record CAYNTW010000080.1, read on the forward strand.
TCGATACCAACGTGGCCTCCCGCATCGCGGTGCTCGCTCGAATGGAAGTTGACGAGAGAAGCTGACAGCTCCTCGATGAGCGCGATGAGCCGCAACGTCCAATCCTGGCTGCGCAAGAGGAACACGAAGTCGTCGCCGCCAACGTGTCCGAGGAAGTCGACCCTGGGCCGCACGATCTGGCTGAGGACCTGGGAGACGTGCAACAGGACCTGGTCGCCGCGCGCGTATCCGTAGGCGTCGTTGAATGCCTTGAAGTGATCCAGATCGAGATGACAGGCGACGAAGTGCCGGCGGCGCGCGAGCCATTGCGTGAGGTGTCGATGAATCTCGCGGTTGCCGGGCAAACCGGTGAGTGGGTTGGAATGGCGGGCGGCCTGGATCTGTTGCGCCGTGATCTGGCGTAACAGGTCGAACGTTCTACCCAGCCCGAGATAGAGCCCGTTACGGGTAATGATGAAATCATCGCGCTGCGGCCGGGTGCTGCGCGCGGTCACCACGCGACTGACCTGGTCGAGCCGCGCTCGCGCCTCGACCTGCACCGTTTCACGAGTCATGACACTCGTGACGGGCTTGCGATTGTAGATCTCCGGGTGCAAGGGTCGGCTGAGGAAGATGAGGAGCTCGTCCCGGTAGACCAGGCCGATCGGGCGCTGCGCTTCCAACACCGCGAGCGCGGTCCACTCCGGATGAGCACGGAATCTCGCGACCACTTCGCCCACCGGCGTGTTGGCTGGAATGCCGGGAATGGACAGTACCAGGTGCTCGGCGCAATCCGCGGCCGCGCCGACGGGAATCGTCTCCAGTGCGCTCAACACGGCCGGGTTGCCGCCCGGCACCCGCTGCGGGCGACCCAGTAGAAACCCTTGCAGATAGTCGACTCCCAACTCCAGGAGCAACGCACACTGCTCCCGGTTCTCGATACCCTCGGCAATCACACGCGATCCGGTGACCCGGCCCATGTCGACCACCGAGCGCAGAATCTCCCCGCGTACCGCGTCCTGCTCGATCCCGGCGACGAAATAGCGGTCAACTTTTACATAGTCTGGCCTGATCGCCGCCCAGGTCTTCAGCCCGGAGGAACCGGCCCCGAGGTCGTCAATGGCGATATCGCAGCCCAACGCGCGCAGCGGCGCGACGGCATTCGCCAGGTACGCTTCGTCTTCTGTCAAACCGTGCTCGGTGACCTCCAGAACGACGTCGTGGGCGTCGATTCCATGGGCGGCGAACTGGCGTCCGAGCCATGGGGCGAGGTCGTTCCAATCCAGCAGATTCTGCGGCAGCAGGTTCAAGAAAAGCCGGCCCTGCAACTGCAGGTTGCGATAGCTGCGCAAAGCCGATTCCAGGCAACGGCGCTCGAGCGCAATGCTCAGCCCCGCGCTCGCCGCCGCCGCGATCAGCGCGGCCGGCTGCTCGAGCGGCCCTTGCGGCCCCCGAGTCAATGCCTCGTGCCCGATCGGCTCCCGAGTCGCACCGTCAATGATCGGCTGAAAAAGCGTGTACAGCGCCTCCCCAGTGACCAACCCCTGAATGGCTTCTTTCATTTCCCGCCAAGGTACGCGCCACCGCCAACCTTGCGCTGTGAACGGCTCAGCAACTCGACCGCCGTTTTCGATGAAGCTTTTCTTACAGCGCCGACCGCCGGCCTTACAGCCGGCTTACAGTGTGAGGCCCCGCCTCACGCCATGGCCCATGGTGTCGACGTCTTCGGACGACGCAGCTTCGCACGCTAGGCCCTCACGAGGCGGGCGCACGCACCAATCGGTCTTGCGGTCGCCCCTCGATCAACGGCCGGCGCGGCGCATCGCGCCGCGGCCCAGAACAACACCGAACTCTTTGTCGCCCTCGCCACGGTTGAGCGCCTCGAGGAGCGAGTCGCGCATCTGACTTGCCAGAGGCAGTGGCGCCGTGACCGCCTCACCGGCGGCAATCGCCAGGCGCACATCCTTCAGGCCCAAGCGCGCCTTGAACCCGGCAGGTTCGAAGGCACCGGCGGCAATCAGGCGGCCGTAACCTTCATACACCGGTCCGGCAAACAGGCTATGACTGGCGAGATCGAAAAGGTCTCCAGGTTGGATGTCATAGCCCCCCGCGAGCGCCGCGGCTTCACCCATCGACTCGCATGCCGCGGCCAACATGAAGTTCATTGCGATCTTCACGACGTTCGCACGCGAGGGCTTCTCCCCGAAGAGCCAGGTCTTTTGGCCCGCGACTTCCAGGAGGGGCCGCACGATCTCGATCGCCTCCGCGGGTCCCGCCGCGATGATGTTGAGCTTTCCGGCCGCGGCAACGTCGGGACGACCAAGGACCGGCGCCGCAACGTACGCGATGCCCCGCGCAGCGTGCCGTTCCGCGAGCTCGTCCGCGAATGCCACGGACACAGTGGCCATGTTGACATGCACGCGAACGGTCTCATGCGAAACGCGGTCCAGTAAGCCGCTATCCAGGAGCACCGCGCGTAGCGCGTTGTCATCGCCGAGCATCGAGAAAACCGCCTCGCCCTTGAAAGCGTCGTCGGCCTTTGCCACGACCCGCGCCCCCTGCGGCTCCAACTTGCACGAGCTTTCGGGTGAGCGATTCCACACGCGCACCTGGTGCTGCGCCTCGAGGAATCTGCTCGCGATGGCGCTGCCCATGTGACCTAAGCCGATGAATCCGATATCCATGCGCAGATCGTACCAGCCGGTTTTCACCGCCGCAGCGTTCTCGTAAGATCACGCGCCTTGAGCTTGAGCGCCTTTCCCGGAGTAGATTGATGGCGGAAGTTGAGATCCATACAGGCCACGGTCATACCGATGACGAGTTCGGTCGCCGTGTAGGCGTCATTGTGGGCGTGATCGGGATCATCCTGGCGGTGGTCACCATTTCGTCACATCGGGCACACACGGCCGCGGTCATCGCGCGCACTGAAGCGAACGATCAGTGGTCCTTTTTCCAGAGCAAGAAATTGCGCCAACACCTGGCCGAGATCGGCTCCAGCCTCGCCAAGGGGCTCGCCACCGACACCACCCACGTCCAGGGGCTGGTGGATAAGCTCGACAAGGATCACGACCGTTACGCCCACGACTCAGAGGAGATCGAGAAAGAGGCGCGCGCGAAAGAGGCCGACAGTGAGCACGAGGAGCGACGTGCCCTGCGACTGGACATGGGCGAGGGTTTTCTCGAGCTCGGCCTGGTTCTGTCCTCGCTCTACTTCCTATCCAAACAGCGCCTGTTCCCCATTTTCGGCGGCATAGCCGCGATCATTGGCACAGCGCTTGGAATCGCCGGCTTTCTGGTGTGACGCGCCGTCGGTGACAGGGTGACCGGCTAGGCCTCGGCCAACGGCTCAGGCTTCCTACGATTCAGCGTCACAAACAGGCCAGCGAGGAGATATAACGTCCCGAACCAAGCGATGGATCTCGTCAGGAGGAGATAGATCACGTGATAGTTCGAATGCCCGTCCTGCGCGGCGTGCGCGGCGATATAGACGCCGATGGCCGTAGCGGCGGTCGATACGAGCAATAACAGCACCGTGCGTCCAACCGGCGACACAACCGTCCCATTCGGCGGCTCCGCCGCTGGAGTTGGTAGGCGGAAATACCAGATAGCCAGTATCAGAAGTCCCGCCGCGGAACTCACGTACTGAAGGACGTGACACATCGTGCCCGTATAGTCGCCTATCGTAATGGGCGCACTCAGAGCGGCAACCCGCCTCACGATCCATCCATTCTCATGTGTGAACGAGTCCCACACGAGATGAGTCCAGGTGCCGACGTAGATCGCGAAGAGCGCCAGGACCCAATGGAGCGGCTCACTCTTGAATCGCTCCATTGCTTGCAAGCACAGGGCGCGCGCACGCGGCGTCATCAGTGCGGTAAGCGGCGTTCGTAACAGAAACCCGATCAGCAGGACCGCGAGGCCGATCGGAACGTCGACCCAGAGCGTGCCCAGCACCGTGTGGCTGTCCAGCATCAGCCGGTTGTATCGGGCGGGTATGTAATAGGGCAGGTCGGGAGCGACGCTACCGATGATCAGCGGAACGGTATTCAGGAACTTAAACCGCCGCAGCGGCAGCACGGCTGCCGGATGCGCGAACGTGAATGGCATTACAAAAGAGTCCCAGGCTTAGGCCCCACCTGCAAGCACTTTTGGCGGGGAATGTGGGCACAATCCCGCAAACCCGCAGGCGTTCAGCGGCAATTCACTTTACGGTCGCGTTCGGTTTGTTATCGCTTCGCGCGCCTATGCGTTCGCGTCGATGCCCTGCCTGCGGCCGCTAGCCTTCCCGTGGCGCCGCGCTCTGTCCGCATGCCGTGTCTTCCCCTTGCGCTCGGCCCCGCCGGGCCAGGACCGGGACCGCGCACCTCCGCCTCCCGCCGCTCTTCGGCCCCGTCGACGGGGCAGGTATTCCGGGCTAAGTGCCAGCGGGGTGCTCATTTCCCAGATCAGCCGGCCACCCACGATGGCGTTGCTGTTGTCACCCAGCCGGACACCCTTTGGAAGCTTTCTTAGAAGTCTCGCGTTACCGCCCCCGAGAACGACGTAGTCGACCTCGAGAGCCTTTCTCAGATGCTCGACCACATCCGCGACCATCTTGCGCCACTTCTTTTTGCCAAACCGCTCGAGCCCTCCCTGTCCTACGTACTCCTCGAACGTATGGCCGTGCTTATAAGGCAGATGGCCGATCTCCATCGGCTCAACAACCCCGTCGAGGATGAGGGTAGCGCCCATGCCCGTGCCAAGACCGAGGAACAACATGCGGCCGCCGGAATAGCTCCCGACCGCCTGCATAGCGGCGTCGTTGATCACCCTGACGGGCCTCCCCAGGCCAGCCTCGAAATCGAAGCCCACCCATCCAGTGCCAAGATTGAAGGGCTCGGCTGCGATACGCCCCCGGAAGACCAGCCCCGGATAGCCGATGGAAACGGCGTCGTACTCGTCCGGAGAGACGAGCTTGCGTACCTGCTTGACCATCTGGGAGGCCGACATTTTGCGGCCGGAGACGAATCTCAGGACATCGTCGCGGCCTGGAACGCTCAGCTTGACGTGGGAGCCCCCCACGTCCAGAACCAGAACGCGACGGGGGATCTTCTTCTTTCTCGCCATAGAGTAATTCTCGCCCGAAGCCGGGGCTTTTCGCCATTCACCTTTAAACGCGCGGCCCACTGATGCTATCCAAGGGGGTAACGAACAAGGGAGCACGCAGCATGATTCGCAAATTCATTGTCACTGTTCTGGCTTACGGCGCGGCCTTGGGACTCGGACTCTGCGCGGTAGCGGATGTGGCCAGAGCGGACGACTCGGACATCTCAGCCTCGGGTATCTCAAAGGTTTTGGGGTCGATTGATGTCTCGCCGGGAGAGCACGTCGGCAATGTGTCAACGGTCAACGGCTCGATTCACATAGGTGCTGACGCAACGGTTGGCAACGCCACCACGGTGAACGGTGGCGTGCAACTGGAGCCCCGCGCGACCGCCAGTAAGCTCACTACAACGAACGGCGGCATTCATGTGCAGGAGGGCGGACACGTGGCGGGCGACATCCACACCACCAACGGCGGGGTGCACATCGAGGATGGCACCGACGTGTCAGGCGACATTGGAAACGTCAATGGAGGCATACACGTCACCGGCGCTCACGTCAAAGGCTCAATCAACACAACCAATGGCGGCATTGATCTCGGCCCAAACGCGCATATTGACGGGGATGTCATCATGCACCGCAATCACGGCGGGCATGAGGATTACGAGAGGATTCCGCGCGTAGTCATCGAGCCCGGCACGGTCGTGAGAGGGAAGTTGCAATTTGAGCGCAAAGTCCGTCTTTACGTGAGTGATCGAGCGACCATTGGCCCGGTGGAGGGCGCGGAACCGGTGAAGTTCTCTGGCGATCATCCGCCAACGGACTGAACGGCCAGTTGGGGCTTTCAAGGCAGGCGGGAGGCAGCTTGGACGAACGGCCTCACGCGCAAAGGCCAGGGGCGGCGCAGTCAATCGACCCGCCGCCCCAAGCATTCTCCTGGGCTCTCGCGCTCGGCCCTTCTCGTTTTGCCGGCACAAATCCGCCCCACGTCAGGACCGAAGCGCATCGAGTTGGAAGTCAGCGCGATGCACCGGCCGCCATGGAGCCACTTCCCTCCGCCGATGCGGACGTGGAGCTGTTCGCATCGACGCTATGAGAGGACCGGGTGTTGGTCATCGAGGCCGAGTTGTTGCTCTGCCCCGCGAACGCCGCACCGGCATTCGCATTCCCACCATTCCAA
>CAYNTW010000080.1:21713-26275 GCA_964400085.1 uncultured Steroidobacteraceae bacterium
CGCGTCAAATCAGCCGTGCCCGCGCCATTAGCCGCGCTGGTCAGCACCCCACGGTCGCTCGCGGCACTGGCAGCGCCATTGCCAACAAGCGCACCGCCCGTCTGACCACGCGTGAGATCTGCCGTGCCCGCGCCACTAGCCGCGCTGGTGAGCGCGCCACCACCGTTCGTCGCCGTCGCGGCCCCTGACGCCGCACCCGTGGCAGTACCGGCAACATTCCACTCACGCGCTTCGTTCGCGACGGAGTTGGTTTTCGCTTCCGTCGCAGCGGCAGCGGAACCCATCGCGGCGGCCGTCATGTTGGCCGTGCTGCTGGTCATGTTGGCCATACCATTAGCCGTCTCGCCAGCCTTCTTGCCATCCTTGCTCGCGCTCTTGTCAGCCTTGTGAGCGCTCTGCGTGGCACCGCGCGCGGCGCCGGACGCATTACCCGACACTGTGCGGTCAACTCCTCCCAACCTGTGCATGTCACCGCCAAAAGCCCCATTAAAGGCCCCGTTGGCGCCACCGGCCATGGAGCCCCCAAAGCCCCCTAGCCCGCCACCCAATCCACCGCCGACAGCGCCTCCCAACCCGCCCCCAAGAGCGCCGGCAAACACGTCAGGCGTAGCGGCCGCAAACAGAGCAGCAATCGCGGCGCTCGCGAAAAGATGATTCGTCTTCATATCGTCCTCTCCCGTATGCCGCGGGCCATCCGCGACCTTCGTGAGGAATACGACCGGGCGCGCCCGAATCTTCCCGGGTGCCCGAAAAAAGTTGCGTTTAACTTAATGCGCCCCCACCAACGCCAATTCAGGCCGCATGTCCCCGCCCACCAGCCCAAACCCATAAACAGGATCTGGCCCCGGCGCTCCAAGATCGATAGCGCGAGCGGCCAGGTCAGCGACTGCGTGGACGGCGGCAGCCTTGTCAGGCTCGTGGAGCATCTCGGCTAACAGCCCCGCGACAATCGGTGCTGCGAAGGACGTGCCGCGAACCACCGCGTAACCCTGCGCAGGATTCGCAGCCGACATGTCGGCCCCCGGAGCGGAGAACTTGACCTGTCGTCCTCGACACGCTTCGAGCAAAGCGTGTTGATGAGCATCGACCGCCGTAACACCCACCACCTCTGGATAGGACGCGGGATAAAGGGGCGGAGCCGCAGGACCATCGTTACCAACAGCCGCCACAACAACGTGCCCACGCGCGATCACCATTCGCACGACACTCTCGAGCGTCAAGTCAGGTGGGCCCACCAGGCTCACGTTGATGACCGCGACCCGCTCGCGTACGAGCCAGGCCAAAGCGTCGGCAACAGCATCCACCGCTCCCCCGGTCGCCAGGCCGCAGTAAACGTCCGCCGCATAGAGCTCCGAGCCAGGCGCCGCGCCATGGAATCGAGGCGAGCGCCCAATCATCAGAGACGCCACGGCAGTCCCGTGCGCCGCAGGGACCGACCTGCCCGAACAGCCGTGTTGATGAATCACGATGTCCTGAAACACCGCATGACCCGTATCAACACCCCCGTCGATCAGCCCAATTTTCGTGAGGGCAACAGCGCGGGCGGACTCGCCTCCGTTCGGCGGCGTCTGTTCCACGCCCCCTGCGCCGATCAACCCACTATCCATATAGAGATGGTTGAAGTCGTACACCCCCTCCGGATCCAACGCCTGCAGCTGCTGCACGGCGCGGCGAGTCGCCATGCCGTTCGGGACACCCAGAATGACGAGCCGCGCATCCAGCCCATCTAGCGCACGCTCTCTGATCACGGTAAAGCCGACTGCGCGCGCTCTCTCCAGTGCCGCCTCAGTCGGCGAGAACGCGACCACCTCACCACGAAGAATCGCAGCGCCGTTGGGATCGGCTTCGATCTCCCGCCGATGACCCCGGATCAGATCGCGGACGCGTAGCCGCCGCAGTTCCTGCAACCGTTGCGGATTCAAGTCATTGGACAGGTCGGACAAACGGTCCTGCAGGGGCAGAGCGTTCAGCCCACCCCCGGGCAAGGCAGGCACCCGGACAGCCGGGAGCGCTACCTGCGCCTCAGCGAAGGGAGTCTGTGCCAGAATCAGGGGCAGCAGCAACGCCAGGTACTTACAGGCCATGGCCGGCACCTTAGTTGAATGTCGCGGTCCATGGAAGAAAATGGCGGGCCGCGACGTTTATAGAATGACAAATGTGAGAGGCATGCACGCATCCCTGGACCGGCTCCGAGAGCAGATCGTCGAGCTTCTGCCACGACTGCGACGCTTTGCGCGGACGCTCGCTCGCGACCCGCACGACGCCGACGACCTCGTGCAGATCGCCGTCGAGCGCGCGTTGACCCGATCCGAGCAGCTGCGACCGGACTCACGACTGTCGAGTTGGATGTTCGGCATTTTGCGTAATGCCTGGATAGACGAGACACGCACGCGCGGACGGCGGAACCGGGTCTTTGCGCCGGAAGAAATGGGAGAGAATGTCAGTGATGCCGCGAGCGAGACGCACACGGACGTGCTGTCGGTCGAGGATGCCATGGCGCGCCTTCCGGATGAGCAGCGGATCGCCATCGGCCTGGTGCTCGTCGAGGGCCTCTCATACAAGGAAGCGGCCGAGATCATGGGCGTCCCGGTCGGCACGTTGACGAGCCGCCTGGCCCGAGGTCGTGAGGCCTTGGCCAGCATGCTTGCCGATACGACAGGAGCGCTGCAATGACCTTCTCGGAAGAGACACTGATGGCATACGCGGACAATGAGTTGGACGCAAAGACACGCTCCGCGGTTGAGGCTGCGATGGCCACCGACCCCGACGTTGCGCGGCGCGTCGCCCGACACAAAGCACTGCGCGGGCGGCTGCGAACGGCTTTCGACAAGATACTGGACGAGCCGCCGCCGCAGCGGCTCATCGATGCCGCTCGCGGCGTACCGGCGGTTCGTCGTGAGGGCAACGTCATTCCCTTGCGCCGCAAAGCGCCCCCGCGCCGCGCCTGGCCGCAATGGATGTCACTGGCAGCGAGCCTGGTGATCGGAGTGTTGATTGGACAGGCTCTGCTGCGTGGTTCGGGCGCCCCCGGGCCGATCACCGCGCGCGATGGAAAACTGCTCGCCAGCGGTGTGTTAGCGCAGGCGCTGTCCGAGCAACTCGTGAGCACCCAGAAAGACGATCTACCGGTGCGGATCGGAGTGAGCTTCAAGTCGAAGGACGGCGACTACTGCCGCACCTTCTCCCTTCGGGAGTCAACAACACTCGCAGGCGTTGCCTGCCGCGAGAACGACGCCTGGCAGGTTCAGACGCTCGCGCAGAGCGAGGCGCCAGCCGCCGCAGGCGCTTATCGCCAGGCGGCCTCGGAAATGCCGCGCTCCGTCATGCAGGCCGTGGAGGATACGATCGCTGGTGAGCCCCTCGACGCACACGCGGAAAACCTCGCGCGCGCGAAGAACTGGAACGCACGGTAACGCCCCGGCTCCAGTCGTCGACAGACGGAACGCAACCCCATCGCTCCCGTTGTTCTCTTTGGTTAGTAACCGGAGAATCGGCATGAACGAGGATCGCGTGAAAGGCTCCATGAAAGATATCAAGGGACGCACCAAGGAGGCGGCCGGCAAAGCCCTGGGTGACGAGAAGATGAAACGCGAAGGTCAAGCCGACAGGGTCGAAGGCAAGATCCAGAACACCGTGGGCGGTATCAAGGACACACTGAAGGAAGACCGCAAGCACTGACCGCACCGAGCGGGATCGTCTGCACGAGACGATCCCGCTCCAGTGCGGGCCTGCGGTCAGAACAGCCCGACGACCTTACCGGTCTCGTCGATATCGATCGAGTCCGCCGCCGGAATCTTCGGCAGTCCGGGCATCGTCATGATGTCTCCGCAGATCATGACAATGAACTCCGCACCGGCCGCCAGCCTGACCTCGCGAATGTTCACGATGTGATCCGAGGGGGCGCCGAGTAGCTTCGGATCCGTAGAGAACGAGTACTGCGTCTTCGCCACGCACACCGGATAGTTTCCGTAACCGCCCTCCTGGAGCTGTTTGATTTGCGCGCGCACCTTGCTATCCGCGGTGATATCGCTCGCGTGATAGATTTTTTGCGCGATCGTCTTCATCTTGTCCCACAGCGGCGTGGCATCCTCGTACGCGAACTTGAAGTGGTTCGGCTGCTCGCACAGGCGAACGACCTCTTGCGCCACTTCGACCGCACCCTTACCACCCTCGGCGAAATGCTTACCCAGGAGCACTTTCACACCCTGTGAGGCTACGCCTTCGATCAACGCCCTCACTTCGGCATCCGTATCCTGCGCGCGATGGTTGATCGAGACGACGCACGGCAGGCCAAACTTGTTGCGCACGTTATCGATGTGACGCTGGAGGTTGACCAGTCCTTTCTTCAGCGCCTCGACATTTTCTTTCGGAAGATCCGGCACCGCGATCCCGCCGTGATATTTGAGCGCGCGCACGGTAGCGACAATCACAGCGGCGTCAGGCTTCAGCCCCGCCTTGCGGCACTTGATGTCAATGAACTTCTCCGCGCCCAGATCGGCGCCGAAACCGGCCTCGGTCACCACGTAGTCGGCGAGCTTGAGCGCCGTTCTGGTGGCCATCAC
>CAYNTW010000081.1:0-25821 GCA_964400085.1 uncultured Steroidobacteraceae bacterium
GCAGCCTCGAGCAATATCTCTCGGCTGATCGGCTCAAGCTGAAGATTCGGGAAATAACCAAGCAGTATTTCGTAGTCGTCCGCGACGTCTTGCCGTCCGAGCTGCAAAGGTCGAACGGTCAACTCCAGGAGAGTCAATTCGGAGGCGATGCCGCGAAACTTGCCCTGCTCGACACTCTCAATGATCTGGCCGGCGGCCGGCGCGAGTTGCGGGTGCTGTTCGAAGTGATAGATCCAGATGCTGGTGTCGATCAGTACTCGTTTGTGGCCTCCTGGAAGTCGCGTGCTCACCAGTCTTCGCGCTCGTTCCGCAGATACGCATCCGCCCCCTGCCAGACTTCCCGGTGCAGCCCGGCCATTCGTTTCGAGAATTTCTTCGGTTTCGGCACGATGACGACACGGTCAGGTTTGCATAGCACGAGCAATTCGTCGCCTGCGGCAAGGCCCAGTGCTTCACGTGCCTCTTGGGGAATGACGATCTGGTACTTGCTGCTCAGAGTAACAGTTGTGGCCATATATGCACCGGGCTGGTAAAGCGAAGTGGTATTGTCACTTTACCAGGCCTCAGCCCCTTTGTGAAGCGTGCTGATTCCTCGCACCGAACCATTTCTCCAGGGCGACAGACAGGCCCTGCTCAGCTTCGACCGGGCTGTCAGCAGAGCTGCGAACCCACGCGACATACCCATCCGGCCGTACCAACATTGCCTCGAGATTCGGGGGGCGTTCGTAGCAGCGCGCCGCAGTGACTTCCACGCGATTCGCCCAGCCAGCAGCCACTCCCGGAGTTGATCCTTCACCAAGGTCGATCAGCGCACCTTTCCCGGAACTCATCAACTCAGCCACGCGCGTCGTGCGATTGCTGGTATGGAGCGTAAGATCGGGAGCCCATGCGCCGAGGAGTTGCTGCCCGTTGCCGGATTCCACACCCATGTCGTAGCGAATATCAACATCGGAGAGCTCTTCGACGATTGCTCGAAGTACCGGCTCCTGCGTGAGAAAACGGCCAAACAACTCCCGTAAGGCCGAGACATGCTCACCCGGGCGGGCGAGCGCCTCTTGCGCTCGGCTCAGCGTCATCAGCCTTTGCCCGATCGGGTGTCTTTCGGAGTGATAGGTGTCGAGAAGGTCCGGCGGCGCCCAGCCTTGCACCTGAGCCGCTAACTTCCAGCCCAGGTTCCCGGCATCCTGGATACCCGTCTGGAGACCCTTTCCACCATACGCCCAATGCACGTGAGCTGCGTCTCCGGCGAGGAAGATCCTGCCCTCACGATACCGTTCGGCGAGACGACTGCTGTCGGTGGGCCGTGAGAGCCAGAGAGGATCTCGGATAGGCAGGTCGATGCCGATGACGCGTTGGATCGCGGCTTGTAAATCGTCCAGAGCCATCCGAACATCGCGTGTGGCGGCATCACGGTCCCATTCAATGGCCGCCACGCGATAGACCCCGGAACCCATTGGAACGATGGCGAAGTTTCCAGTCTTCGTTCGGGCTATTCCGAACTCGCGTCCGCCGAGCTCGGGCACATTCTGTTTCAGCAGCTCGAGAGCCGCCGCTTCGAGCTTCACATCTCCCATGTGCCCGACAACCGTAGGCTCAAGGCCGGGGAATGCAATGCCTGACTGTTTCCGCACCAGGCTGTGGCCGCCATCGCAACCGACCAGGTATTGGACCGCCATTGGGTAGTCGCCGGAGTCAGTCAGGACCGAGATCCTGACGCTCTGCGCATCCTGGGAAAGCTCCACCAGCTCGTGCCCCCGCCGAATCTCGACCCCAAGCTCTTTCGCCCGCGCTTCGAGCAACATTTCCACCTGCGCCTGAGGAATGAGGACAGCGTACGGGTGTGGAAAATCAAGCTTGCTGACATCCAGCGGAAACAAGCCAAAGTTCAGGAATGGCGCGCTGGCATGACCCGCAGTGAAGCGCCCGAGAATGCCGCGATAAGCGAGCATCTCCATGGAGCGCGACTGAAGTCCGAGGGCTTTGGATAGTCCAGTGGGCTTGGAAAGTCGTTCCAGAAGGACGACGCGTACGCCAGTCAGCGCTAGTTCGCATGCCATCCACAGTCCCGTGGGGCCGCCGCCGACAACCACAACCTCTGCACCAGAGGAGTCAAAGTTCTCGCGATTCATCCTGTCCTCCTTGGTCCCTCGCTTGCGGGCGATGATATCAGTCTGGATTTGGGTCCGGGGCGATTGAGCCGCTAGCATGGCGGTGTTGCTTCCCGGTGAAAAAGAGGGCCTAATGGGCCAGAACAGAATCCTCGTCGACAGCGACACAGGTTCGCAGACACGGCGGCCGGGGGAGGTCATCATGGCGGCGGTGGTTTCAAACCACGGCAGTGAGATCGAGCGGCGTGTGGTAACGGGCCACGCTAGGTGGCTGCGGATCTCGCATTGGATTCTGGCGGCCAGCGTGCTAACGCTCGCTTTGTCAGGATTTATAATTCTGATGGCACATCCCCGCCTGTATTGGGGTAATACCGGGAATGACCTTACGCCGGCACTCCTCGAGCTCCCCATAAGCCGCAACTACAAGCACGGGGGCTGGGGTTCGGCGACAACATTCTTTCCGGGAGCAAATCCCGTCATCACAGCACCGCGCACCTATGACATTTTCAACCAGAACGGCTGGGCCCGGAGTCTGCACTTTCTCGGAGCGTGGTTTCTGCTCGCCACCGGATTCATCTACATCACGGCGGGACTGGCGAGTGGACACCTGTGGCGCCACTTGATTCCTCGCCTGCGGGACTTGGCACCGCGGCGCCTCTGGCAGGACATTCTCGACCACCTTCGATTGCCATTGCCGCGGGCGCGGGGTGGGCCGCCCTATGGCGCGTTGCAGAAGCTCAGTTACGCAGCAGTTGTTTTCATTCTACTGCCACTCATGGTCGTGACAGGACTCACCATGTCTCCCGCGGTAACCGCGGCCTTGCCCGGTTTGTTGGACCTGTTCGGCGGGTCGCAATCCGCGCGGACGATTCACTTCTTCTCTTTTGCGGCTCTGGTGTTGTTTTTTGTCGTGCACGTCGCGATGGTCGCGCTGACCGGGTTCAGACGACAGATCCGTGCCATGACCGTCGGGAGCTGATATGAAGAAAGAAAACCTCGTGCTCGTCAGTCGGCGCAAGCTCGTCACGGGGCTCGCTGCCAGCGGTGGATTGTTGTTGGCGGGGTGCTCATCCAGGGAATTGCCCCCGACGTACGGCAATGTGCTCCGGATGGGCGATGTCCTCACCTATCGCGCGTTTCGGTTGGCATTGCCGGCCCACTCGCTCGCCCGTGAGTACAATCACACGGACATCACATCGAGTCCGGCGATTGGCACCACGAACCCAGCCGACCCGCAGCAGGAGCTTTATAACAGCGAGACGGGACCGCTGTATGATCGGCTTCGCGCCGCCGGCTTTGCGGACTGGCGCCTGAAGGTCGAAGGGCGGGTCGCCACGCCGAGGAGCTTTTCGCTGGCGGAGCTGCAAGCCCTGCCGATCCGCACGCAGATCACCAAGCACAGTTGCGAAGAGGGTTGGTCCGCGATTTCCGAATGGACCGGCGTGCCGCTGCGCGCGGTGCTCGAGGCGGCCGGTATTCTACCGTCCGCGCGTTTCGTCAATTTCTTCGCCTACGACAATGCCGCGGAAGGGCTCGATATGTTGGATGCGCTGCATCCACAGACCATTCTTGCCTACGGCATGAATGGACGGGCCCTGCCGCTCGGACATGGCGCACCGCTGCGTCTGCGTGTCGAGCGGCAACTCGGCTACAAGAGCGTCAAATACCTCGAACGGATCGTGGTCAAGGATGAGTTCGACGACCTCGGCAAGATCGGCTCGTTGCAGAACGGTTGGTCCTGGTATGTCGGCATTTGAGCGCAGATCGAGCTCAGGGGCGCGGCATCACTGGAATTTGGAATCAAGCTATTGATTTGCAAACTTTTATGGGTGCCCGGGAGGGAGCTCGAAATTTCGCCGTAACCTATTGACGGGCTCAGGGTCTTTTCCGGGGCGTGCGCTCCTGCTCGCGTGGAAAAAAGGGTTCCCGCGAGGGTCCATCGACCCGCTTGCCCCAATCAAGGTAAGGCATGCGTACGAGCTTGACACGTGATCGCCTGACGGACTGGTTCCAGTCGTTCCGACACTGGCGCTCGCGAATTCGAAAGTTGTGGTGTTTGAGCGAGAGTGATCTCGATGATGTGGCTCAGGAGGTCTTTCTCCGACTCCTGCGTTATGACAACGTGGAGCTCATCGAGCATCCACAAGCCTACCTCTTCCGGATGGCGGCCAACGTCGCTGGCGAATGGAGCATGCGTTCCCGTCATCGCTACCCACACGATGCGCGCTGGCTGGACGATCTGGAAGCCGAGTCGGACCCTGAGCACGAGCTGGCGCGGGAAACCGCGCACCAACGGCTTCGCCAGGGGCTTGCCAGCCTGCCTGCGCGCCAACGGGAAGTGCTTCGCCTGCATTTTGGCGAAGGGCTCACGCGCGCGCAGATTGCGGAGCGTCTCGAAATAACGGTACGGTCCGTGAAGCGTGATCTCATCAGTGCGTATGCCACGCTGCGTATCGTGCTGGATTCCGACTTCGCCGGAGTGCCTGAATTGCGAGACTGGCTGGAATGAATTTCGACGCGAGTAAGGTACATGGACCATCGTGATCGACATCACCGAGCCGCACTTGAGGCCGCCGAGTGGGTGCTGCGTCTGCAGGACCCAAAGGTGGCCCGTTCGGAGCGCGCCGAGTATGTTCGATGGCTGCGGGAATCATCACTGCACGTGGCCGAAATGTTGCGCGTCAGTCACGTTCACGGGGAGCTCACGGAATTTCCATACTGGAACGAGATTGAACCGCTCGATAGATCCTCCGACGGGGCTCTATTGCTCGAGCTTCCGGGCGGCCGGCGTCCGCCCATCCGGGCGGCACGCCCGGTCAGGAGCTTACGACTTTGGCCCCTTATCGGCTCACTTGCAGCGGCTATCGCGATACTCGGGGTTGCGTTCTTCTACTTCGGGGATTTCCGGCAGCGGACCATCGATACTGGGGTCGGTGAACGCCGCACCGTTACCCTTGCCGATGGAAGCCTGGTACACGTCAGCTCCGAGACATCCTTCCGTGTGCATTTCACCATAAATGAGCGGCGCGTAATGCTAACACGCGGGGACGCGCTTTTCCGTGTCGCCAAAGACCTGGCAAGACCTTTTATCGTGGAGATCAATCGCACTCGCGTGCGAGCCATTGGCACTACGTTCGGTGTCGAGCACCACGACGATTCGGTCATCGTCACCGTCGAGGAGGGGAGAGTGGCAGTGGCCCAGGCGACGATTGGGCCGTTGCCCTCCGCAGCTCTGGCGCCGCCTGCAACTGAAGTTTCGTTGGAAGCCGATCAACAGGTCATCGTTCCGCAAGCAGGCTCGATTGGGCGGGTTCGCAAGGTAGACAGCCGCCGCGAGTTCGCGTGGGCGGACGGGCATCTCGTCTTCGATCACGATTCGGTCGCGGAAGTCGTTCGGCAGTTCAACCGCTTCAATCACGTTCAGATCAAAGTGCTCGATCCGCAACTCGCTACGCGCCCGGTTAGCGCGGTTTTTAACGTGTCGGACCCCGAGGCTTTCGTCACTTTCCTCGAGTCAGTAGCCAACATCCGGGTAACACATCCTTCACGGAACATGATTGTGATCGTGTCGGGCACAACATGATGACAACATCTTCCGGGCCTACCCGCACGCGTTCACCATATTGGCATGAGAGACACAGATGTCTTGAGGGTGATCGGCTTTTGCACTGTCCTGGCAGTCGCAGGCGCCCCACTTCGTAGTAGCGCACAGGCTGCCCACTATTACAGATTTGATATCGCGCGAGAGTCGCTTGATGCCTCACTGAAGGACTTTGCGCGCCAGACCGGACTGCAGATTGCGAGGTTCTCGGACGTAGGAAGCGGGGACATTATAGTCGGGCCGGTTTCTGGGAATCTAACGTCCGAGCAGGCTCTGAAGATGCTTCTTGCTGGCAGCGGGCTCACCTATCGGGTGTTGAACGAGGGGACCATCGCCATTGTCGAGCAAGGGGGCTTGCCGGACACCAACGGAGTCGGTCCGCCCCCAACGAATGTTCCAGCAAAGAGGGGTCGGGAATCGCCATTGATCTCCACCCGGCTCGAGGAGGTTGTGGTCACAGGCATCCGCGCGTCCCTGCAAAAGAGCCTGGATATCAAACAGCAGGCTGTCGGCGTCGTAGATGTCGTCTCGGCGTCAGACATCGGTGCCTTTCCAGACGCAAGCCTTGGCGAGGCTATGCAGCGCATTCCAGGCGTCACCGTTACCCGTACGGTAGCGAGCGGGCTGGGAATCGGTGCGGAACTTTTCGCGGGCAGCCCGTCAACGATTACCGTCCGCGGCTTCGGTGGTGATTTCACGGAGACTTTGTTCGACGGGCGGCCGAAGGCATCCGCGGCGGGCCGCGCGTTTGACTTCGCCACGCTGGGAGCCGACTTCGTGACGGAGGTCGACGTGCACAAAACGCCTGACTTCGCCATATCCTCCGGCGCCGTCGGCGCAACCGTGAACATCATATTCCCCAAGCCGTTCGACCACCCCGGTCCGCAGGCGCGGGCGCTCGGGTCCGTGACGGACACCACGAATGACGGCTCCTTCCGTCCCGGGTTCGGTGCGCTGTTCAGCGACACATTCTTCGATGACACATTCGGAATATTGCTTGACGTGGACTGGTCCGACACACATATCGACTCCCATCACCTCGACCTGGCGGGCTGGAAGGGTAGCTATCTCAATAGCTGCCAGATGGCCGGTGGCCCGGCCTGCGTTGACTCCAGCGGCAACCGGATTCCCTATAACTCCCTGATACTGGGAAGCGGCTTGGCCTACAACCCGGCCAACGCCAAGAATACCTTGCCGAGTTGGTACGTACAGGATTACGCGCTCTACAACGACCGCACCGCCGTTCGTCGCAAGGACGCGCGCGTCGTGTTGCAATGGAGACCCACAGATCGCGTGTTGATAACCGTGGACGACAACTACTCCGATGAACGGATCTCCAGCTTTCGGAGCGAATACTCCGTTTGGTTCAATGGTTCCGCGATATACAACGTGCGACAGGACTCCAATGGCACGATCACCGATTTTTCTTATGGTCCGGCGCCGACCGATCTGGAAGAGAGTATCCAAGGTAGCTACATCAAGGACAACACCGTTGGTGTCAATATCAAATGGGATTTGGCGGACAACTTGTCGGCGACCTTGGATGCCGACCAATCAGCATCGCATCTGAATCCCGGCGGAGAGGTCAGTAACTTCGACGTTGACATCGGTTACGGTCCAGGGACTACGATCGGCACACCGCCCAGCGCCGGCTATCTGGCACTTGCGGCTGCGGGCTTTCCGAACTCGCGCAACACCGGCGTCATTCTGCCGTCGAACACCAAGGACGCCCTGCCGATCCTGCCTGCGTATGGTCCGAACGGCAACTCTGCAAATGTCTTGGGCCTGAATCCGCTCATTCTCGGCTCCCACGTGCTGCCGATCGTTTCGCAGTACGGCAGCGACTATGTCAACCAGGCAAACATCGACATACGCTGGCGCAAGGGCAACACAGAGCTGAATGGCGGCCTGCAATTCGTAGGGGACACACGCAATGGCCGCTCCTATGACTCCTTCTCCAACGGCGCCTGGCAACTGTGGGCCGGGTACGGTGCGCCTTCGGGAAACCTGACGGGCCAAGCCTTGCCCGCATCCTTGTTCGCCAATTCGGGCTACATCGGTACTGCAAACTTCTTCCCCGGCTTCAACAACAATAACCGGCTGCCCCCGATTCCACTGTTCAACCCCTATGGGGTGTACAACTATCTGCAGCACCAGCCGGCAAATCCGGGCGCGATCTCCGGGCCGAATCCGCCGAGCTGTAGCGCGAGGTCATTGGGTTGCTATGGCCTTTACAATGGAGGCCCCGAACCGGTTCCTTTGGATCCTGGTTCCATTAGCTTCGTGCAGGAGAAGTCGTACTCGCCGTTCGTCATTTTGCAGCAAAAGCTCACCATAGCTGACATGCCTGCGACGGCGAATGTCGGCCTGCGCTACGAGAGGAGTATCGCCACCACTGGGGGCGTCAGCGAGTTGCCGATCGGACTGACGGTGGCACCGGGGGCCGCCGGACTGTTTGCCATCCAGGGCACCCCGCCCACCTACAGCACAGCGCACAACCAGTACAGCTACTTCCTGCCCGGCCTGGATGTGAACCTCTTTTTGCAACCCGATCTGAAGGTAAGATTCGACGCCTCGCGGACGCTGACGCGACCGCCGCTCAACGAGATCACCCCATCACTGATGTTCAGTGGATTCGTGGGCGCATTGACCGCAACCGGCAACAATCCGGGTCTGCTTCCCTACCTGGCGAACAATTTCGACTTAGGTCTCGAGTGGTACTACGGGGCAAACGAATACTTGGCCTTCGATACGTTCTTCAAGCATGTCACCCAGTTCCCGGAGCAGCAGACGCACAACGTCATCATCAACAACGTCCAGGATCCGACGACCGGTACGGCCGCCGTGTGGGCCGAGACGCAATTCGAGAATGCGCAGTCAGCCAATGTCTACGGCGCGGAGATCAGCTGGCAACAAATGCTCATCTGGGGCTTCGGCTACCAGATGAATGGGACTCTCGTAGGCACGAATCGTCCCTACAACCCCTATGACCTGGGCACCAGTTTCTATCTCCCGGGTCTGGCCAATTCGGCGAATTTCGTGGGCTTCTATCAAAACCGCGGCTTTCAGGCGCGTATCGCCCTGAATTGGACGGGGGAGCAGCTCATGTCCACAGTTCAGGAGCAATCCGGCGGCGCATTCGGCAACGAGCCAGTCTTCGCGAGGCCCTTTACGGAAGTCGATTTCAGTGCTCAATATGAAATCACTGACAAACTCAACCTGTTTTTCAAAGCACTGAACCTGTCGAACTCGCAAATTGTCGAGCATGGACGCTTTGACAATCAGATTCTGAATGTACAGGACTATGGTCGGACCTTTACCATCGGTGTACGTGTCAAGCTCTAATCTAACGTGCCAACGTCAGTTCGCGGGCTACAAAAAATTATCGATGCGAGGGGTCCACCGGCTCGCATGGCCCAATCTAAACAGGCATGCAGAGCACGCGCGCCGGAAAACTCTACATTCAAGGGAGGGCATGGTGTTATGTTCAAGAGTGTGCTGTTGATACTCGGAATCGGCATTTGCGCGTGCGCCCGGGGCGCTGAGGACGAATGGTTTCGTGCCCAATGGCGGGTGAGCGGCCACGACTTCGCCAACTCGCGCAGCCAGCCCGCGGAAGTGCGGATCGGTCCCGCCAACGTCCACTCACTCACTGTGAAGTGGGTTTTCACCACTGGCGGTGACGTTTCGGCCACTCCTACCGTGTCTGGCAACACCGTCTTTTTTCCGGATTGGGCGGGCAACTTGTTTGCCGTCAACAAAAAGACGGGTCAATTGGTCTGGGCGCACCAGATATCCGACTACGATGGAGTCTCGGGCGCCATGTCGCGCACCAGTCCCGCCATCCATGGCAAAGACATTATCTTGGGCGACATAGAAGCGCGGTTCGTGCTGCACAACGGCGCCAGCATCATGGCCGTCAATCGCAAAACGGGCGCCTTGAACTGGATTACGCGCGTCGATACCCATCCTACTGCGCAGATCACCGGCTCCCCCGTGGTCTTCGGCGATGTTGTTTATGTCGGAGTCGCCTCGCAGGAAGAGGGCTTCGCAATCTATCCGTTCTTCGGGTTGACCTATTCCTGCTGCACCTTCCGCGGCAGCGTTGTGGCATTGGATGCCAACACCGGCAAGCTCCTTTGGAAGACCTACACCATGCCGGATAACGGTGGCCAACCGGGCAGCTACAGCGGCGGCCCGGTCTGGCAGCCGCCCGCGATTGATCCCGTCCGCCATCAGCTTTACGTCGGCACCGGCAACAACTACAGCGCTCCTGCGAGTGTCCTGGAGTGCCAGAAGCAAGCGATTGCCAACAACAATCCAAACGCCGACTGCACCGCGCCCGACGATCTCTTCGATACGGCCCTGGCGCTCGATCTCGCCGACGGCCACATTCGTTGGTCGAAACGCCTGCTGAGGTATGACGTGTGGACGAACGGCTGCATCGTTCCCGGAGCCATTGCTTTCTGCCCCGCACCGGCCGGACCCGACTATGATCTCGGCGGATCGGGCCCGAACCTCCTGCCCGGAATCGTCGGATTCGGACAGAAGAGCGGCTTCTATTGGGCCCTGAATCCGGACAATGGTGACATCCGCTGGAGTACTCAGGTAGGGCCCGGTGGTGGCTCGGGCGGCATTCAGTGGGGCACCGCCACCGATGGCCGGCGCGTCTATGCCGCCATTGCCAACAATTTCAATATGCCCTACACATTGGTTCCGGGTGGACAGGAAATCACCTGGGGTGCCTGGTCGGCCCTCGATCCCTTCACCGGCAAGCTGATTTGGCAGACCGCCGATCCTACCTCCGGCGCCACCGACGCCGGCTCGGTCAGTGTTGCCAACGGGGTGATGTATGCCGGCTCTTCATCGGGTTTCATGTATGCCCTCGACGCGGCCACCGGCAAGATCCTCTGGAGCTTCGCCAGCGGAGGGTCGGTAAAATCCGGTCCATCCATCGTGGACGGCGTGCTGTATTGGGGCTCAGGGTACAGCGTGGCCTCCTTTGGAGGAGAGGCGGGAAACAACAAGCTTTACGCCTTCAGCTTAACGCCGGCAGGTGACTGATTGGGAAATGCGCGGGGATCAAAATTGACTTGGTGCCCGGGAGAGGAATCCGAGTCGCCCGTAAATGCTTGACCTGAAAAGATTTCTGGACCGAGTGCCCAAAACTCGCCCCCTAAGTTGCCCTCTAGTTGAGCTGCTGTGGTGAGCGGCTGGTGGACGGCTGTAGACGATAGTCAGGGCGTAGCGAGTCCTATTGCCCCAATGTGGCAATTTTAACCAACTGGTCGCGGTATCAAGTGCTGACCGTCAGGGTCGTGCGCGGCACGCCGCTCAACTCTTGAGGCGAATGGTGGATCGGTCGGCCGAATCGAGCCAACAGTTTATGCCGTCGGGTGGGACGGGAGATTATTAGGTAGCAAAGCGGCATCCGGATGGCGACCACCGCGTAGTCAGTTACTACATTATCGTCAGTACCAAGGATGCCCCTGCGCTATCCTCTGACGCGAAGATGTGGGGTCATCTTTGAATACGCGGGATTGATGACATGAGAAGACGATGTCGCTCGTTCCTTTTTGCGTTGCTCGGCCCAGCACTCTGCCTCATCGGCGCATTCGATGTCGTTGCGGCGACTCAGGAACCAGGATCGGCCACGGTCAAGCAGGAGCTCTGGTCCAATCCTGCCACCTGGCCAGACGGGAAGGTACCCGGCGCAGGGGACACGGTCACCATTGAAAAAGGCAAGGATGTGCTCCTCGACGTCAGCCCGCCGCCGCTGGGCGGCGTGCATATCGAGGGCAAACTCAGCTTCTCGGACAAAGCCGACATCGAGCTGACCACCGAGTGGATCATGGTGCACGGGGAACTGGAAATCGGCACCGAAGCCAAACCCCACACGCGCAAGGCGACCATCACCCTCACCGACAATGTCCAGGGTGAAGAACTGGATGGAATGGGTGACCGCGGGATCATGATCGCGGGCGGAACCCTGAACCTGCATGGTGACCGGACGAATTCCTGGACCCAACTCGCTGCAACAGCCGAGGCCCGTAGCGCCAGGATCAAAGTATTGAATGCCCCTGGCTGGCGAAAAGGGGACGTGATCGTCCTTGCCTCGACCGATTTTGATCCGACGCAGGCAGAGAGGCGAACCATCGCCGCCATTCATGGCAACGTGATCACGCTCGATCAGCCCCTGAAGTACATGCATTTCGGGAAAATCACCTTCGGCGTCGATGAGCGTGGCGAAGTCGGCATGCTGACGCGGAATATTCTCATTCAGGCTGCGGAAGACGCAGAACGCTCCTACTTCGGGGGGCATATCATGGCGATGGCCGGGGCCAGGATGTATGTCTCCAGCGTCGAATTGAATCGGATGGGTCAGAACATGCACCTGGCCCGGTATCCGATCCACTGGCACATCGATGGCGACGGACGCGGCCAATACATCGAAAACTCTTCCATCCACGATACCTACAGCCGCTGCGTGACGGTGCATGGCACCAACAACGTGCGAGTGGAAAACAACGTGACCTACAACAACGTGGGTCACTGCTTCTTCCTGGAAGACGCCGTGGAAACGGGCAACCAGTTCGTCCACAACCTGGGGATCCTGACCAAGTGTCATCCTGACGGCAAACCCTGTGTTCCGACAAACCTCGGCCCGTTCGGATCGGAGGGCGGCAAGAACTTCGATACCGACGGCCAGAACGCCAAGGATATCCTGATCCCTTCCGACAACACGGCGTCGACTTTCTGGATCACCAATCCGGATAATATTTACCGGGACAACGTGGCCGCAGGGTCCGAGGCGACGGGTTTCTGGTTCGCATTGCCGCAGCATCCGACCGGCGCGTTCGAAGGCACGGACGTCAGCAAGGCAACCTGGCCACGTCGAACCAGGCTGCGGGAGTTCAAGGGCAACACCGCCCATTCGAACTTTGACGGTTTCATGTGCGACCGCGGCCCTCAGTCCGATGGTCATTTCAGGACCGGCGGCCATATCGCCCTGGCCAATCCGGCTGACGCGAACAGCCCCATCGTGGAGACGGTCTTTGAAGATTTCACCGGCTACAAGAACCGCAATAGCGGAATGTGGACCCGCGGTGAGATGGATCTCTACAAGAACCTGAAGCTGGCTGACAACGGGATCGGCTACACGCATGCCTCCGGCAACTTCGGTCGTTCCGCCTTTACCTCGCGAGTGGTCGACTCGCTGTTCGTGGGCGAAACCGAGAACATTGGCAATCCCAGGACGCCGGCGGAAATGACTTACGGCCGCAGCTTGCCGGAGCCCGAGCTCGCGGATTTCCCGATCCGCGGCTACGAGTTCTACGATTACCGTCATGAACTGGACAAGGTCACCTTCGTGAATTTCCAGGACAACGCCACTCGCAAGACGGGAGCGATCTCTTACCTGCTGTATACCAGCTTCGGAATGAGCACCAACAACACCATACGCCGCGCGAGCTTTATTCACGCCAAGCCAGTGTATTTCCCACCGATGGAGCATAAGTGGAGCAACGATGATTACGGCAATGGGAGCTATAAGACCGCGGTCTTCCACGACGTGGACGGCTCGGTCAGCGGCGTCAAAGACTCCTACGTTCTCATCAATGACGAACATGACGGAATGGCCATCGACGAAGCCTGTGAGATCAAGCCGACCTGGAATGCCGCCGTGTGCAGAGGCGATGTCGGACGCTTGGCTGTTGGTGCCCCCGGCCCGGTCGCTGCTCCTGTTCCGGGCGCCGGTCCTGGCCTGGCGGCACGTCTTGGCGGGCCCGGTGCACCGGCTGGTCGGCCCGGCGCCGGCGGTCCCGGGGGACCTTCTGCGCCACCCGTGGTTCTCAGCCGCAATGGCAAGGAGCTCACCCTAACCGGTGAAACCAACATACGCGCCGGCACCGAGATCAAGGTGACCACCGAAAGGCCGTCCGTGGCCCTGCGCCTGAGTGAACTGGATAGCGGCTCGTGGGTGATATTCGAGCTGCCGGGATTCGCCACTGCGGCTTCGGGTACGCCGCAGGACAGTCTGGATGCGCTGCGCACGGCCAGCGCCACCTCATACTACAAGAGCAAGGACTCACTCTGGGTCAAGGTTGTCTCCGACGGCGAAGGCGCCCGCATTAGCGGTCCTGGCGCCGGAGGAACCAGCGTCCAAGTCAGCCGGTGAGCTGACTTTTGTCGGGTAGGCGGCGTTCTAGCCTTTTCTGGACTCTGGGACATTGGAGCTCGATCCTGGCGGAATTTTGGCCTCGATTTCCTGAATCTCGGATTCGCTGAGTCGGAACTCCATAGCGCCCACCAGCCCGTCGATCTGGGCCGGACGGCGCGCACCGACGATCACCCCCGTGACGGCTGGCTTCCGGAGGGCCCAGGCGAGCGCCACCTCCGCAGGCGTCCTGCCATGCTGAGCGCCAATGCTCCGTAGCTGCTCCACGAGGGCGAGGATCTGCGTCAAACGGGGTTCCCGGTAATCCGCGCTCCGGGTCCTGCGCCAATCGTCTTCCGGCAGCGTGGCGATGCGCTCTCGGGTCATGTTTCCCGAAAGCAATCCCGACTGTAACGATGAATACACGATGACGCCGATATTCTCAGCGAGGCAATAAGGCAGGATATCCGCCTCGATGCCCCGCATCAGCATCGAATAAGGCGGCTGAAGGGAAGCGATCTGCGCTACTGCTCGTGCGCGGCGCATCTCGTCGACATTGAAGTTGGAAACGCCAATGTGTCGGATCTTGCCTTGAAGGCGCAGCTCCTCGAGAGTTGCAATCGCTTCTTCGATCGTTCCAAGCGTCACAGTCCCGGAGAATGCGGGCCAATGGATCTGATACAGGTCGATGACATCCACCTGCAGTCGCCGCAGACTTGCCTCGATCTCGCGCCGGATTGAGTGATGCTCGAGCGAATGTCCGATCCGACGGCTGTGATCCCAGACGAGCGCGCATTTCGTGAACACGTAAGGGCGTCGGGATGGCGCGAGCTCGCGGAGCGCGCGACCGACTATCTGCTCCGCATGCCCGAGGCCGTAAACAGCCGCCGTATCGATCCAGTTGAATCCACACTCTACCGCGCGATGAATGGTCGCGATGGCCTCCTTGTCGTCCTGCGCACCCCAAGCGAACTCCCAGCCGCTTCCGGCGATTGCCCACGTGCCAAGCCCGAGCGGACTGATGTCAAGCTCGGACGTCCCCAGCGATCTCGTTTGCATGACTTTCTCGGTTACCTTCGATTCACGGTTGAATAAACATTGCCAGCGGTGTCGTGCCTCAGACCTGCATTGAAACCTCGATACTGACTACACATGTTAGAGCTTGGAATCGCATCCGATTAGATGCATGATTCTGCGCAGACTGATGAACCGTATAGATCAATGGAGGGCACCTTGCAGGCGAGCGAATTGGCGGAGCTGTCCATGTTCCTGGGCGTAGCTCGGCACAGGAGTTTTCGCAAAACCGCACTCGAGCGTGGGGTCGCTTCCTCGGCCGTCAGCCATGCGATTCGCAGCCTCGAGGAGCGCGTTGCCGTGCGGCTCTTCCATCGCACAACGCGGAGCGTCTCGTTGACGGAGGCGGGCGAACAGCTCCTGGTGCAGCTCCGACCAGCCTTCGATCAGATAGAAGCGGCCCTCGAGAGTCTGAACGCATTTCGCGCGACTGCCTTTGGAACGGTCAGGATCAACGTACCCGCTTCTATAGCGCCGATGCTGATGCGCGAGATGGTGAGACCTCTGCTGGAGCGAAATCCAGGGCTTCGTCTGAATATCGCCGCAACCGACAGCCTGGTCGACATTGTCGAGGAAGGCTTCGACGCCGGTGTCCGCTTCGGCGAGCGACTCGGTCGCGACATGATCGCGGTTCGGATCAAGCCCGTGTTGCGTTTCGCTGTCGTCGGCTCTGCTTCATACTTCGAGAATCGAGATATCCCTGCGACACCGGAGGACCTGACACATCACGATTGCATTCGTTACCGGTATCCGAGTGGCGTCATCTACAACTGGCAATTCGAGAGGGACAGACAGACGTTCGAGGTCGAGGTCGATGGGCCACTGACGCTTGATTCACAAGAGTTGATGGTTGAGGCGGCGCTTCGAGGATGCGGCCTCGCGTATGTTTGGGATTACCGCGTGAGCGGCTATCTAACGAGCGGTGCTTTGGTGCGTTGCCTGGATGACTGGTGCCCGTTTGACGATAGCCTGTTCCTCTATTATCCAAGCAGACGTCACGTTTCCGCAGGCTTGCGCGCTCTGATCGAATTTCTTCGGACCGGCGAAGACGGCGGCACGAAAGGATAGAGCGTACGTCCGCCTCGCGTCAGAAAGGCGAGTTTCGGGCGTCAAGCCGGGGCTGGGATCAGGGGAACACCTGTTCGAGCTACTCGACCTCAGCCTTTCTGACAAGGCGCCGCGGTGTAGACCCTACCCTCGATCGCGTTCAGCCCCGCGACGCCACAGAACCGTGGGTTGCGCTCTCGCTTTGCGTTTTCGTTGTCCTTCAAGAATCCTCCACTGTCGATGGGATCCTTTGTGTCAGGAACAGCCACCTCGAAATGCACATGTTTGAACATGGCGCAGCCCACTTCACCCTCATCCCCGATATATTGTCCGGCTTTGACCTCGTCGCCGACTTTCAGGCCGGCCTTCTTCGTCACCGAGTCATGGGCCACGTGCGAATAATTGGTCCACTCGCCGTTGGGATGGGCGATCCACACGTAGTTTTGGTGACACACCACTCCGGGACCGCCCACCTGCCGTTGAGTGTAGCGGTCCTCGATGGCGACAATGCGACCGGAGGCCGCGGCTACAACACGGTAGGGCTCGGACCCGTCGATGGCAACGAGATCGACGCGCCCCGGCGGCCGGTGAGTTGTGAAGTCCCAGAAGACTTTCACGTGCGTCCCATTGGCGAAGGGCAGGCGATAGATGCCTTGACTCTGCGGTGCGGCTGTCCTCTCGTCGGCATACGCCGAACCGCAGGCCATGACGATCATTAGAAACGCCTGAGTGGTCAGTCTCCGACGAATACTTAGATTAGTCTTCATGATTACCCTTGCGACCTTCGGGGTTGGCGAGACACTTGGCTAGTATATTGGACTCGTGTTACTTTCATGACCGCTCCTGTTGGATCGTTGCTGTATGACAATATCAGGCGCTCACGCCGGCTGCGGCTGTGATTTTTGCGATTCGGGAAGGCAGCCGGGTTCCAGCCACCGCACCTATGAGTGAGAGGATGGCCGCAATGCCCATCGCGGCGACGAAACCTACCGTGAAGGTGTGTGCGGAGTTGAAGCTTCCTCTCGAGGCAAATACCGCTCCGGCCACCGCGACGCCGAAGGCGCCGCCCAGATAGCGCAGCATGTTGAAAACTCCGGACGCTTTGCCGATCTCGGCCGGGGTAACTGAGCTCAAGACCGCGTTCTGGGCCGCCGGCATGGCCATCGAAACACCGGCGCCTGCGAGGATCAGCGGGGTCACCAACTCGATGTAGGGCATCGCCGGGGAGGCGCGCAGGCCGATCCAGGTAAAGCCGATGGCCTGCAAGAGGAGGCCGAGGACGACAAGGGGCCGTTCGCCGAGTCGGTTGACCAGCGTTCCGCCGATGGGCGCGAACACGAAAAGCGTCGCGGTCCACGGCAGTAGTCTCAAGCCGACTCCGAGAGGATTGTTGCCTTGGGCGGTCTGCAAGAATTGCGGCAGGAAGAAGACGACGCTGTACATGGATGCGTAGAGCGCAAAGCCCGCCATGTTGCCGGCAGCAAAGCCGCTCGAGGCAAACAGCCGGACCGGCAGCATCGGCGTCGCGCTCCGCCGCTGACGTCCAATGAAGATCGCGGCGAGCGCTGCGCCGAGAATCAGCGCGCCCGCGACTTGCGCGCTCGCCCATCCGGCGGAATTGGCGTGCATCAATCCCCAGACCAGTGCGAACGCCGCGCCGGTGACTAGAATGAGGCCCAGGCCATCGAGCTTCGCGTCCGCTCCGCGGCTCTCCTGGACGTGGCGGTATACGAGCGGTAGAGCGATCAGGCCGATAGGCAAATTGATCCAGAAAATCCATTGCCACGCGAAGCCCGCCGCAATCGCGCCGCCGACCACAGGGCCAGCAATCAAGGCAAGTCCGGTGATGCTGCCGAATACGCCGAGCGCCTTGGCACGTTGCTCGCGCGGGAAGGCCGCGCTCAGCAACGCCATGGCGATAGGCATGAGCAAGGCGGCGCCGATGCCCTGCAGAGCACGGGCCGCGATCAACCAGCCGGCGGAGTGGGAAAGCGCACAGGCCGCCGATGCGGCGATGAACAGCCCAAGCCCGATGACAAACATGCGTCGACGTCCGAAGCGGTCGCCGAGCGCTGCGCCGGTCAACAACAGTGCGGCAAAGCTCACACCGTACGCGTTGACCGTCCATTCCAGCGCTTCCATCGAGGTGTGAAGGTCCAGGCGGATGGTGGTCAACGCCGTCGTGACGACCAGGGCGTCAAGCGCCACCATGAAGGAGGCAAGGGAGGTTAATATCAGGACCCAGGTCTTGGTGGCTGGGTTAGCGGGTGTTACGGGTGCTGGGCTCATGGTGAGTTCTCCGGTTTGTATCCCTCAAGACGACGGGGCAGGCTCGAAGGATTCGCCGGAAAAAACTCTTTTGAGGGGCGAATCCTTCGAGCCTGCCGAAGCGCCTTTTCGAGCAACCGCTGCAGCGCTTAGATTCGCTGCATCGAGGATCAGGTAGAAAAGCTGTGACCGACACAATGAATCAGGATGAGCCGCGCGCCGCATTCGACCAGCTTCTTGGTACCCTGCGGCCAAAGCTGCATCGCTATTGCGCACGCATGACCGGATCGGTGATCGACGGCGAGGACGTCATGCAGGAGGGCATTCTGAAGGCCCTCGAGGCGCTTGATGAGGTCAACGCGCTCACAAACCCCGAGGGCTGGCTGTTCCGCATTGCGCACAATGCCGCGCTCGACTTCCTGCGCCGCCGCGCCCGCCAGCAGGCCGCGCATTCAGACGAGGACCCCGAGATGATCGCTGACACCGAACCCGACGATAGCCGGCTCGCCGTGGCCGCCAGCTTGCGCACCTTCATGCGGCTGCCGGCGGCACAACGGTCCAGCGTCATTCTGATGGACGTGCTCGGCTATTCGCTTGAGGAGATCGGTGGTATCACTCAGATGACGGTTCCGGCGATCAAATCGTCACTGCATCGTGGGCGCGCCCGGCTGCAGGAACTATCGCAGGAATCCGATGATGAATTCCCCCCAACCCTTGCCGACAGCGAACGCGCTTTGCTCAGCGCCTACGTGGACCGCTTCAACGCGCGCGATTTCGACGCGGTGCGCGACATGTTGGCCGACGAGGTGCGACTCGAGGTCGTCAACCGAACGCGATTGAACGGACGGCGCGAGGTCTCGAACTACTTCACCAACTATTCACGCGTGACGGACTGGCTGCTCGTAAAGGGCTGGGTCGACAGACGCCCGGCCATCCTGATCTGCGACCCGGCCGACGCACGTAAGCAGCCGGTCTATTTTGTGCTGTTACAATGGGCCGAAGGGCGCCTCGTGACGATCCGCGACTTTCGCCATGCGCGGTATGTGCTCGAGGGCGCCCAGATAGTTGCCCTCGAATAATTGCAAACTCACTTCACCTCGACCTCATTACTGTGCCGCTACAGCCGCCATGGCAGTTAAGTAACCTCTCACTGACACAGTACCCGAGCCCGTGTCTTTGCGGCTTTCTTGATAGGCAAGTGTTTGCGATAATACCGCTGGGTTTCCCCTGGTGAGCGTATGCCTTCGCGCTATTGGCGGCTCGATGGGTTCGGTGGCGTCGATCTCCTGCGAGCGGACGACAGCACCCATCGCTATGCGCGGCATTCCCATGAGGGGTACGCGCTCGGAGTGGTCGAGGCAGGCGCGCATGCCTTCAGAGCGCGTGGCGAGGTCTGGACTGCGATTCCCGGACGCATCGTCATAGTCAATCCCGAGGATGCTCATGATGGCGGTCCCGCCACTCACGACGGTGGCTACTCGTATCGCATGATCTATGTCGGCCAGGCCGTGCTCACTGCAGCACTTGATGAGGCAGCTGGACGACGCGTGGCGACGCCATTCTTCCCGCACCCGGTCGTCAGCGACGCACCACTCGCCAACCGTCTCTCGGAGCTGCATCGAGTCCTCGAGCGCCCGGAGGCAAGACTACAGCGCGAAACGCTCTTGATTACTGCGCTTGTCGAACTTGCCAACCGCCATGGTAAGGCAGCGCCGCACGGAAGCTTTCCCGCACGTACCCCACGAGTTGTCGAGTTGGTGCTCGACTATCTCACGGAGAATTTCGCAGAGGACATTTCATTGGCTGAGCTTGCGGCTCTCGCGGGCGTCGACCGTTTCCATCTGCTCCGCACCTTCCGCCGCTGCATAGGCCTGCCGCCACATCTCTATCAGACTCAACTGCGCCTGCGCCACGCCAAGCGGTTAATACTGGCCGGTGAGCTACCAGCGATCGCAGCCTCGGCCGCGGGATTTGCCGATCAGAGCCATTTCATTCGCAAGTTTAAGGCAGCCTACGGCGTGACGCCGGGACAATATCTCAGGCACTGCAATAACGTTCAATCCATCGCCACGAAACGGGAGGTGTAAT
Source organism: uncultured Steroidobacteraceae bacterium (assembly GCA_964400085.1). Lineage (GTDB taxonomy): Bacteria > Pseudomonadota > Gammaproteobacteria > Steroidobacterales > Steroidobacteraceae > 13-2-20CM-66-19. Next base: position 20,342 of record CAYNTW010000081.1, read on the forward strand.
GCCACGGACCTGAGCAGCTCCCGGAGAGACTCGTGTCCATCCTCAACCTCATCGCCGAGTTCCACGCTGACATGATGACGTGGCGGCACGACATTCATGCCCATCCGGAAATGGCCTTCAAGGAACATCGGACCTCCGATTTCGTCGCCGCGAAGCTGACGGAGTTCGGTATCCCAATCGACCGGGGTCTGGCAGGAACCGGCGTCGTTGGAACGTTGCGGTGTGGTAGCGGCGAGCGTGCGATTGCGCTGCGCGCCGATATGGACGCGCTGCCGATTCAAGAGAAGACTGGCTGCACGCATGCCTCGACCAATGACGGCGTCATGCATGCCTGCGGACACGACGGGCACACGACGATGCTGCTCGGTGCCGCACGCTATCTCGCTCAGACACGCAATTTCGATGGCACCGTCCACTTCGTCTTCCAGCCCGCCGAGGAGAACGAATGCGGTGGGCAGGCGATGGTCGAGGCTGGCTTGTTTGACCGCTTCCCGGTCGAAGCAGTCTATGGCATGCACAATTGGCCTGGCGTTGCGGTCGGTGAATTCGCAGTCCGCTCAGGCCCCATCATGGCGGCCGACGATAAGTTTGAGATCACCATCAGCAGCCGCGGTGCTCACGCTGCCATGCCACAGCTTGGCGATGACCCGATCGTTGCCGCCGGTGCGCTAATCGGCGCGATTCAAACAATCGCCAGCCGCACCGTCGATCCACAGAACGAGGTCGTCGTCAGCCTCACGCAAGTGCACGGCGGCAACACCTGGAACGTCATCCCGGAAGATGTCGTACTACGCGGCACCTGCCGCTACTTCAAGTCCGAGCTTCGCCAAGTGCTCGAGACGGCTCTGCGACGAATCTCGGAAGGAGTCGCCGCAACGTACGGCGTCAAAGTCGCCTTTACCTACCGCAAGCCTATCCCGCCAGCAATCAATGCCGAGCAGCCGACCGAGGCGGCTGCCTGCGCCGCCGCGCTAGTGGTGGGCCAAGCCAATGTCCACCGCAATCTCCCGCCGAGCATGGGTTGTGAAGACTTCGCCTTTATGCTGGCGGCCCGCCCCGGGTGCTACATCTGGATTGGGAATGGTTCTACCGCAGATGGCCGCTCGTTGCACAGCGCCCGTTACGATTTCAACGACGAAATCTTACCGCTCGGCGCGAGTTATTGGTGCAGTTTGGTGGAAAACGTTTTGCGGCGGGATTGAGGAGGGCGCCTGATTGAGAGCCGCGCGGTTGGGCAGAAGCACGCGTGAACCGTGGGTATGAGGACAATCCCGGGCGGGCAGGGTCTGTCAGAAGTACCTTGGAACTTTAAAGCCTTCGGCTCTGTCCATAGTACGCACTTCGGGAGGTACGATGAGACTCAGTCCAGGGTTGTCAGGGTTCGTGGCGGCTGTAACGCTCACTCTCGTGAGCCCTCTGCGGGCCGCCGAGCCGCAGATGATAAATACGGCACCAGGAGTGCAAATCCGAGTCCTGGACGCCGGCGCGAGGGATGCGGCGATCACTCTCGTGCTGATACCCGGCTGGCTGTTCACGGCAGACATTTGGCGTGAGCAGATAGATACCTTTTCCCGCAGCTACCGCGTGATTGCTCTTGATCCGCGCTCGCAGGGCGATTCCACCAAGACACTGACAGGTAACACACCCGAGGATCGGGCGACCGATCTCCACACCATTCTGGAGCGCCTTCACGTTGGGCCGGCGGTGCTCGTCGGTTGGTCCCAGGGCGTCCAGGATTTGGGTGCCTATGTCGGAAAGTTCGGGACCAGAGACCTTCGAGGCCTGGTCTTTGTGGACGGTGCCCCGTCCCAGGGACCGGAGAAGGCTGTCGCTGCACCGGGCCTGGCACAACAACTCGGGCGGATCTCGCTGTATGCACACGGTTCCCGTGAGGTCACCGAAGGGATGGTGCGGGGCGTGTTCAAAACACAGCGCCCCAAGCCCGAGCTCGAGCGGCTGATCGCCGACGCGATGAAAACGCCACCGACTGCCGCCGCAGCGATGCTCGAAGACGATCGCTTTGGTCCGGATCGAATGAGCCCACTGGCTAAAGCCGACTTGCCCGCATTGCTGATCGCGGCGGAGGCATCCCCCAACGCTCCTGACCTGGCCGTATTGGCAAATGTGCTGCCCAAGGCGCTGCCGGTGAAATCCATCGCCGGTGTCGGTCACGCGGTTTTTGTCGATCAACCCCAGGCGTTTGATGCTTTGCTCTCGGCCTTCTTGGCGAAACTCCAGTAGGCTTTGGTATTCCAAGCCTCTCTGAGGCGACCATCTCTCGCGTTGTTGAGACTGCCGAGCCTTTCCTCCTTATCTCGTTCACGATTGTTGTTGCATTGATTTGCCAGCGGACGTCGTCACCGGTTCGCGTGGCAGGCCCGCTGGCGTCGGATCGGCCACTATAGCACCGCCGGGTTACGCACCGTTTGGTTCGTTGAACCGTGGTGGGAATCCCCTAGAATTTGCTGGGCCGTGAAGCGAAGAAATGCGGGACGTACACGATCGGTCGACGCGAAGCCCTGCTCGGAGATCGAGACCGCTATCACCAACATTTGCCGCCGTGGCTCCTTTCAACGTGTAAGGAGAGCGAAGGGGATTCTGGACGCGCGTCACCGTCCTTATCTCGCGACCGTTGCGCACCTGTGCCCGCTCCTGCATCGTTACTGCATGCGCATGGGCGGCTCGGCTCCTCGAGGACGTTTTCGACTACTCGCAGTCAGGGCGGCTGCCCTGGGCAGGCCACCGCGCGATCTGGATGCAGCAGTTCATGGGAGCAGCCCCCGCTCCCTATTTTCCACGATCAATATGTAGGAAGCAGCGGTGCTCAATCGTCCTTGTTCAGGCGAGCAGCAGCTAGCGCGGCAGGTGTTGCCACGAGCCCTGCCGGAAGGAGTCGTGAGTGTCTAAGCCGCATTATCGCTGGATAATCGTCGCATCAGGGGCCCTCCTGGGATGCGTCGCTATAGGGGCGATGTTCTCATTGCCCGTTTTCCTGGTCCCCATGACCGCAAGCACGGGCTGGTCGCGCACCGGCATATCCATGGCGATGACGATTGGTTTCCTTGCCATGGCCTTCGGCAGTATTTTCTGGGGCACGGTGACGGATCGCTTTGGGCCGCGGCGGGTGGTGCTTGCCGGCTCCTGTCTGTTGGCGGTGAGCCTGGCTCTGGCGGCGTTCAGCCGCTCGCTGTTCGAGTTCCAACTGGTGTTTGGTGTGCTGGTCGGCATCGGAACGTCCGCGATCTTTGCGCCGATGATGGCCACGGTGACCGGGTGGTTCGATACTCAAAGAAGTCTGGCGGTATCGTTGGTCTCGGCGGGAATGGGAATGGCTCCAATGACCATGTCGCCCATCGCTGCCTGGCTGATCCTCCGACACGAGTGGCGCACGTCGCTCCTGATCATTGCGGGGATCGCCGCGGTCATCATGATTCCCACTTCCTTCCTGGTGCGCCCTCCGCCGGCCCTAGAGGCGCTTAAGAACCCAGGTCGCGCGGATACCGACGGCAAGGAGGCCATGCCAGTGGGCGAGGCGATCAGGTCGCCGCAATTCATGATTCTGCTGCTCACGAACTTCAGCTGCTGTGCGACTCATTCGGGACCCATCTTCCACACCGTCAGTTATGCGATGAGCTGTGGGATTACCTCCCTGGCGGCCGTTTCGATTTACAGCGTCGAAGGACTGGCGGGTCTGGCCGGCCGGCTGGGATTCGGCTTTCTGGGTGACAGGTTTGGAGCCAAGCGGGTCCTCGTCGCCGGGCTGCTCATTCAGGCCTTCGGCGCGTTGGGTTATTACTTCACGCGCAGTCTCGCGGAGTTTTACGCTGCCGCGACACTGTTCGGCTTTACTTACGCGGGCGTGATGCCGCTCTACTCGGTGATCATTCGCGAGAATTTCCCCTTACGCATGCTTGGAACCATCATTGGCGGCTGCGCCATGGCCGGTAGCCTCGGGATGGCGTCCGGTCCGCTGTTGGGTGGTTGGATCTTCGATGCCCGCGGTAGTTATGGCTGGCTCTACGTGGCCAGCTTCGGCATGGGACTCGGAGCGGCTCTCATTGCGCTGACCTTCAAGCCTTTTGCGCACGCCGGGAGCACTACGCTGAGTCAAATAGAGCGTAAGCGTTCGCCCGTCGCATATTGACAGTCAGAGCTTGAGTGCTGCGAGGACGTGGTTGATGGCGGTGAGGGCAACGACTGAGCGTGCGCTGCCATGGCTTGATCTCTGCATTCGAGATATAAATTGAATAGTTGGTCACGAAGCGGATTCGCGGATGGCAGAAGACAGATCCCCAACGCAGCGGTTTTCGGATTTGGCCGGCCTCGCGCGGACGCTTGGCCATGCGCACCGGCTTGTCCTGCTTGAGCACATCGCCCAGGGGGAACGTTCGGTTGAGCGTCTAGCGGAGCTCGCTGGTCTAACCGTCGCGAACGCTTCGCAGCACCTTCAACATTTGCGGAGAGCGGGTTTCGTCCAAACGCGCCGTGACGGCAACCACGTACTGTATCGGCTGGGAGACGGTCCTCTCGAAGCGGTGCTGGCAAGCTTACGTGCCTATGAAGGATATATGCGACGCCAGATTTGGCACCTTGCGGCTGATCCGGACAATGGCGATGGTCGATCGGATTCGATCTCTCGTGAAGAACTGCTCGAACGGTTGGCGGAAGGCACGGTGACGCTGCTCGACGTTCGACCACATGAAGAATACACGCTGGGCCATCTGCCGGGTGCGCTGAATATTCCTGTCGGTGAATTAAAACGGCGCCTTTCCCGATTGCCGCGCACCCGGGAAGTCGTTGCGTATTGTCGAGGTCCTCACTGTGTATTGTCGTCTGAAGCCGCGTCGATTCTAAGAGAGAAGGGCTTTCGCGTGCGGCGGCTCGCCGCTGGTTTTCCCGATTGGAAAGCGGCCGGCTTGCGGATTGAGCTGGCTGAATAGCCGAGACCGAATCTCGCCGCCGCCGCAAAGCATGAGAGGGCAGGGAGCTGCGGCCTGCCGCTGACTTTCTAACTGCCGATATACGCTTGACGAACAGCGGCTTCAATTCAATAATTCTCTTGAATAGTTGATTATGGCTCCACCGGGGCCAGCCGTGGAGGAAGGCATGTCAGAGCGGGCAACGGGCGCGAACATCAAGGCGAGCTCAGAGTCGGCCATTCGCCCAGCGTTTGCGGTCCTCGCCACGGTCCAGGCGACACTGATCTTCACCATCGCCCTCATAATGATTCCCCTGCCGAAGATCGCAGCCCAGTTCGCCCTTTCGGAACCCCAGATCCTGCTGCTGCAGGTTGCATACGGCCTGCCCTTCAGCGGACTGCTACTCTTCGGTGGCCGACTGACGGACCGGTATGCTGCTCGGCGGATGTTCACCATCGGTCTGATGTTGTTTGGCGCCGCGTCACTGGTGGCCTCATTGGCGCCCCGCTTCGACGTACTGATTGCGATGCGCTTCCTGCAAGGCGTTGGAGGCGCAGCAAT
>CAYNTW010000082.1:0-3558 GCA_964400085.1 uncultured Steroidobacteraceae bacterium
CTCGCGTCGGCTGTCTACCGTCCCGGCACCGGCACCTACAAAGGCCAGTTGACAGTCTTTGAGCCCACTCGTCGTGATCTGGGTGTCCCATCGTCGGCGTTGCTATGGCGCCGCCACGCGTCGGTGTTACGACACGAGAAGCTGCAAGCTCGTCACGACGATATGCTAACGGGGGCGAACGCCCAGGGTGTGGCGGACCTGGTGACTCGATGTCTGGAGGCGGCGGCGCGGACGCACCTGCAGGGCGACCCCAGGCCCTCGGTGGAAACGCCCCGCCCAAATAATTTCTTAGCAAATGGATCGTAACTTCCCGTTGCACCGTGGCCTCAGCCACTTACTACGGGAACCACTCGATGTCCATACTCAACAGGTGCTTGCCATTTCTTTGTGTGCTGGTTGCGCTGGCAGCGCGCGCGTCGCCGCAGGAGCTGGCCGGCGGGATGTCATCGACACCGGAGCACCTCGATCGCACGCTCGATGCCTACCTTTCGCAGCAGTCCGCCGCTGACCAGTTCTCTGGGGTCGTCCTGGTGGCCCGGGATGGCGTACCGGTGTTCCGCAGGGCTTACGGCTTCGCGGATCGTGCCAACCGGCAACCCCTCTCCGTGTCGAGCCGGTTCGATCTGGGATCGCTCGGCAAATCATTGACCAGGTCGGCGATCGAACAACTCGTGTCGCAGGGTAAGCTTTCCTACACGCAGACACTCGGCAGTGTGCTGCCGGATTTCCCGCAGGTCATGAGCGCGTCTGCGTCCGTGCAGCAGCTTCTGGATATGACGGCTGGGCTCAATGATCTGTACGGCCCCGAGTTCGCGCAAACCCCCAAGAACCACTTTCGCTCGAACGCCGATTACTATAATTTTCTCGGTACACTGCCGTCGCTGTTTCCGCCGGGTCAACAGCAGCAACACTGCAACGGCTGTTTCATCGTCCTTGGAGAGATGATCGAGCGGCTTTCCGGGGAGCCCTATGAGCAGTACATGACAGAACACATCTACCAGCCGGTCGGCATGACGAGCACTGCGAACCTCCAGGCCGATGGAATTGAGCGCGACGTGGCGATCGGCTACACCCTCGCCGCGGGTGAGCCCTTACGGAATAACATATTCCTGCAGGGGGCCTCCGGCAGCGCAGCTGGCGGCGTACATTCAACGGTAGACGATCTGCTCAGATATCTCAACGCCAGTCGCAGTGGCCGCTTGCCTCTGATTCCACAAAGATTGCTGGCCGCAGGCGCATCGCCAGGCGTGAGCACCATCATCCAAACCGACAACCGCTGGATCGTCATCGTGCTCGCGAATCTCGACCCGCCCGCGGCTGACCAGGTTGCCGTGACGATCTTCAACGAGCTCACGACCAGCCAGTGAAGGTACTCGTCATCGAAGACGACGCGGTGGTGTCAAACACCATCGCGTTGTACCTGCGGGAAGATGGCCTGCAAGTGGTGACCGTGCCAGACGCAACGACGGGACTGCAGCTCGCCACCGCCGGCGACGTGAATCTCATCGTGCTCGACTTGTTGATTCCTGGCATCAATGGTATCGAGGTCTGCCGGCGCGTGCGCAGGTCCTCGGCGGTTCCGATTCTGATGCTGACGGCGCGGGTAGCGGAGGAGGATCGTCTGGCGGGCTTTGACGCTGGAGCCGATGACTACGTGCCAAAACCCTTCAGCCCGCGCGAGATCGTTGCCCGCGTACGCGCCCTGTTGCGGCGGACCGGTGCAGTTCCCGTCGTCCGGCCGACGGCGCTCGAGATAGGCGATCTTCGGATTGATCTTTGGGCGAAGCAAGTCCACGTTGGAGGGCGACTCGCGGCGTTGACGGCTACGGAGTTTCGCGTGATCGGCGTTCTCGCCGGGCATCCCGGTCGTGTCTTCTCCCGCGCCGAGCTGATTGCTCGCGTATTCGGGCCGGACTACGACGGCTTCGACCGGACCATTGACGTGCATATCACCAATCTGCGCAAGAAACTCGAGCCGGGCTCCGAGCCGCGATACATCTTGACCGTTCACGGGCTGGGTTATCGCCTGGCGGCGCCGGATGAGCTTTAACAGTCTCGAGACTCGCCTGATGTTTGCCGTCGGCACTCTCGCTGTTGCCGCGGTGTGTGCTGTGGCGTTCTCGGCGCGCCACTTGACCCACGTCGAGTTCGGGAAATATCAGCAGTACGAGCAGACCCGGATTTCGGCGCAACGTACGGCGAATGCGGTCTCGAGGCTCGCAGGCCGCTGTTGCACGACCGAGGCAACGCGCTGGGCGGTCGCTGAGCTCGCTCAGGATCAAGCCTTGATCATCGTCGCTGCCGATGGCCGGCTCATCACGGTGAGTGGTCCCGGTGTCGCAGCCGCGAATCTGAGGCAAGTCCAGATCCACCTGGAAAAAGGCGTACTGCGTATCGCAGGCTTGCAGCAGGAGGCCGGTCTGCCACGGAAGATGATCCTACAAGTGCCCGCCAGCGAAAGCTCGCCTGTGGTTCTGACAAATGGACGCTCGGCACGAGCCTACGTCATTCAGGTTCCCCATTTGGATGCGCTCGAACCCACCTCCTCATTTCTGGAGTCGGTGGACCGCCGACTACTGGTGGCCACGATCCTGGCAGGCGTGTTTGCGCTGGGATTCACCTGGTTGATTGCCCGACGGATCACGAGCCCGATTGGCGAGCTCAAAGGGGCAGCGCACGAGTTGGCTCGCGGCAATCTCGCCCGGCGCGTCACCGTGCATGGCTCTGACGAAGTGGCGGCACTGGCGCGCACATTCAATGCAATGGCCGCGCAACTCGAGCGACAGCAGAAGCTGCAACGGCATCTGATGCAGGATATCGCTCACGAGTTCCGTACGCCGCTGGCAGCACTGCAGTGCCTGCTGGAGACACTACTCGATGGATTTGCCGTCGATGAGCACCACACGCTTCTTGAGGCAGGGGAGGCGGTGCGGCACCTCACCCGGCTTCTCGAGGATCTGCATGAGATTGCGATCGCGGAAGCCGGTCAGCTCGAGCTGCGAGTCAGCGAAGTTTCAATCTCGGACATCGTTCGGTCTGCGGTTCGCTTTGCGGGGCTTGAACACGAGACGCGCCTGCGGTTGGATGTTGACCCCACTCTCAACGTCCACGCGGATCCCGTGCGCGCTCGACAGGTGGTCATCAACTTGCTCAATAACGCGGGACAGTACACGCCATCAGGGGGCGCAATCACGGTGCGTGCCTATCGCAGTGCTCAGGCGATCCGCGTCGAAGTAAGCAACACTGGTAGCTCGTTGGACGCAGAGCAGTTGCAGTACGTGTTCGATCGGTTTTATCGCGCCGATCCGGCGCGGCAACGCGCGACCGGTGGCACCGGCCTCGGCTTGACGATCGTCAAGTACCTCGTCGAAGCGCACGGCGGTTCAGTGAGCGCGTCTAGCGATGCTGGCAGTGTAACGATCAGTTTCACGCTACCAGCGCCCCCGAAGTCCCTCGACAGGGTTTACTAACCCAAGAGTTGCCCCCGCTGCAGCCGCTGCAGCGCCTGCGCGAACGCGCGGCCGGAGGCCCGAGGAGGAGGAGGATCTACACTTGGAT
>CAYNTW010000082.1:3658-25782 GCA_964400085.1 uncultured Steroidobacteraceae bacterium
GATGACGGCGAAATCTTGATCGACAGCACCGCCATCCTCGACTACCTCAACGAGTTGACTCCCTCCGCCCCGCTGATCCCTCTCGGGTCGGAGGCGCGCCGGACGACGCTCAAGCTCGCGGCAATCGGCTACGGCATTTGTGAGCAGGCCACCAACCTTTCGTTCCGCGGACGCGAGGTCCCCGAGACCGAGGCTAACCGCTGGCGGGCTCAGATCCTCGGCGGCTTGCGCGCGCTCGAGGAGGCAGCGCGCGAAGGCGGGCGACTGCGGGCAACGCCGCTCGATGCGGCAGCGATCACCGCAATCGTAGCGGTGGAGTACCTCGAGCGGACGAATCCCGATTTGGAGGTCCTTCCCGTCATTCCGTCCTTAGCCGAAATCGCGGCCGAGCATCGCGACGCGCCGCCCTTCGCACTGACCAGGCCGATGACTTGAGGCAAATGGAGGCAAACATGACGGATCGAATCGCTCTCATTGCGGGTGTAGGCGGGGCGACGGGCGCTGCGCTTTCACGCCGCTTCGCGCGGGGCGGCTATCGAGTGGCGATGATCGCGCGTAACGCCAGACGGCTCGCCGAACTCGAGACCGTGATAACGGGTGCGCACGGCTACCCCTGCGACGTGGCCGATCTCGACCGGCTCGGCGCCACTGTCGAGCGCATACAGGCCGAGCTCGGGGCACCTCATGTGCTCATCCACAACGCCGTCGCGGCGACTTTTGCAAAAATCCTCGAGGCGCCGGTCGAGGACCTCGAGCGAAACTTCCGCGTGAACACGACGTCGCTGTTCTTTCTGGTGCAGAAGCTTGCGCCCGCAATGATCGAGCGCGGCGAGGGGGCGATCATGGTCACCGGAAACACCTCGTCATTCCGGGGTATTCCGCTGCGACCGGCTTTCGCGCCAACGAAAGCCGCCCAGCGCATCCTCGCCCAATGCCTCGCCAAGGATTTGGGCCCGAAGCGCGTGCATGTCGGTTACATCACGATCGATGCCGCGATCGACGCTCCGTGGATTGCGAGTGCGCGGGGAGCGGTGGGCACCGAGCCGCCCGTGGATTGGCAGCATGAGCGGGACGAGTATTTCGCGCATCCCGATGCGATCGCCCAGGAGGTGTACCACATCGCGCATCAGCATCCCTCCACCTGGTCCTTCGATCACGTCATCCGGCCTTTTGCCGAGAACTGGACTCTGAACTGATTATCCATGCCAAAACCCAATCACAAGCAAACCTTGCTCGAGGCGGGCCTCGCGGCTTTTCACCGCCGCGGCTATCACGCAACGGGTGTTCAGGAGATCGTCTCGTCCGCCGGCGTGCCGAAAGGCTCCTTCTACAGCCATTTCGAAAGCAAGGACGCGCTCGGCCTGGCAGCGCTTGCGCGTTATTGGGAGGAACACGCCGAAGCGCGTGCCTTGCTGCGCGACGCGAACCTTCCGGGCCTCAAACGGCTCGACCGCTACCTCGCAGCGCTTGGCTACAGCGAGAATGGCTGCCTGATCGGCAATTTCACGGCTGAACTCGCGCAGCTCGAGTCCTTCCGCGAAGATTTGTCCCGTCTGTGGCAGCAGTGGACGGATGCGGTTTCTCAATGTTTGTCAGACGGGCAGCGCGACGGCAGCGTTCGGACCGACGTCCCCGTCAAGGATCTCGCGCGCACGGTTCTGGCGCTTTGGGAAGGCGCGGTGCTCCAGGCGAAGGTGGAGCGAGGCCCCGAGCCGCTCAATGCAGCACGCCGCACCCTGCGGCGTTTGCTCGCGTCGTGACCGAGACAGAAGACGCCTTCGCTGCTCGAGGGGAATGTATGCGGTCGCACGATTCAGACACTGCGATCAGGAAGTTGTGCTGTCGAACCTAGGCGCCCCCTGCACGACGAAGGTTTCCAACATCGCCCAACAATTGTCAGCCAGATACGCATCAACTCCTTTTAGGCGGCCTACCCAGCGCGGCCTAAGGTCGGCAACCATCCGCCGCACCAGCTCCTGCTCGTAGAGCGCATGTTTCTCCCATCCGGACAGTGAGCCGGCCGACGACGCCAGAAACTGCGTAAAGCTCAGCTCCCGGTACATCCGCTCCGCCGTACCTGCCAGATCCTGGTAGAGAGCGAGCGAGACCTCCACATCCTCGCGTGTCCCCGGTCGATCCACATGTCCTGCAACGAGAGTCGTGAACGGCAGCTTCAACATTGCCCGATGCGCTTGCACCACGCCGGGAATATCGATGGCCACGCCAAGATTTTTGTAAGGCATCCAGCCCGGATAGACCAGATCGACAGCCACCAACACACCCTCATCCGGCGCGATGATGAAAGTGGTATCGAGGGAATGCGAGGGAGGCTGGCTGATGAGCTCAATCGGGATACCTTGCAGCCTCAGCCGCTCCTGTTTAGCCACAATCCGGGTCGGCTGCGGCCGATTGGGATCGCGCCGACGCGCGAGCACGGCAGCCGTCGCCGCACTTGCGACAATTTCCGGGGTGGGCTTCAGAGCCCCCGCGCCCGCGATATGATCAACGTGCTCATGGCTGTAGATGAGCTGGGTAATCGGTAACGGCGTGATGGAGCGGATCGTGGGTATCAGGCGAGCCCCGTAACTCGGGGGCGCATCGACGAGTATCGCCCCGTCGTCGCCGATCAACAGAAGATTGTTGTAAGCCCCATCCCCGATACACCAGCCGCGCTTCGAGACTTGCTTGACAGACAGCAAGGGCGGCCCGGCCACCGCAGCCACCTGTCCCGTCAGCAACATTCCAGTCATGCTGGTAATAAATCTCCGGCGAGAGCGAAACGACTTCAAGACCTCGTGCATCGGCGGGTCCCTCCGTTGGAAAAGCGTATCAACGAGCTCGGCAGTAGACGACAGTCGGCCTCCAACGTTCAACGCACCCGTTGGTAAGTCATCCGGAGACAGCGCAGGCTAAAGGCGTATGGCGCCACGCGGTGTGCTGGCGGTGCGGTGTGCGATGCAGCAATGCCTTGGGAAGGGGTACAGAGTCTGCAACTGTGATCCGAGCCTCGGCGTAGACAGCCGTGGAGCGTAATGATGGCGCACAGGCGAGAGGTGACACGAACTCCATGTATGAGTTTTGCCTGCTCGCAAACGGGATAATGAATCGGCCGTCGAATGTCCATAGTCCTCACGTGGCCTTCTACTTCGCGAACGACGTCGGGTTCGGGTGATCCGGACGGCCCTTTGGCGCGCGAATACGGGCGCGCTCACGAGATAGATCAGGAAGTCGGGCGACGCGCCGAGTCGATCTTTCGCGAGCGTTGTCAAGGGCTGTTCGCAACGGCGGACCGCACCGTACTCTTCTTTCTGCCCCTACAATGGCTGCTCGCGATATTTCTTTCGGCCGTTCAAACTCGATCCAACCAGGCTGGCGGATTGTGCACGGCGGGGTTGAGCTTTCCGATGGCGACGCTGCTGGGCGCGGTCATCAACGCCGTGCCGTTTGTCTTCGCACGCCAAGGAGCGGGAGTACGTGCTACCCGCATCGCGCTGGCGGTGTGCATGGCTCTGTTCTATGCGCTGCTGGTATGTATCGCCGCCGGCCGCGTCCCTGTGCACCCATACCTGTTCGTCGCGCTGGCGCTACTGGCGTTCTATCGCGATTGGCGCTTGCTCGCATTGCTGGCGCTTGGCGCGTTGGGTACCTGGTCGATCTACGGCACGCTCGTGTGCGGCGCGCCGGGAGCCAGCGCGTCCTTCTTCGAGAATTCACTGGGGCTGTATGCCTGGGTGATCCTGGAGGGCAGCGTTCTGGGCCTGGTCTGCATCCGCAGCATGCTGATGTTTCGCGCCGGCGCCGCGGAGTCGGCCGAGCTGGAGTGCGATCGGTCGCAGGCACATCGAGAGTTGCTCGAGCGAACCCGGCAGCTCGAAACCAGTAGCGAGCAATATCGCGCCCTGCTGGAATCCACCAGCGCGGTGGCATGGGAGCTCGATGACACGAATGGAGCCTGTATTTATATCGGCGGACACGTTGAGAGCCAATGGGGTTGGCCAGCGGAGCGCTTTCGCGATTTCGGCTTTCTTTTTTCGTGCGTGCATCCCGATGATGCTCCCAGGTTCTCACATGCGCTCGAGGCGGCGGTTGCTTCGCAAGACGTGGTGTTGGAGTTCCGCCTGCGTCTGGCGACGGGCGCGTATGCGAACGTCCGCAGTTTTATCCGCGCACCCGGCAAGCGACAAGCCCGCATCGTGCGCGGCATCACTATAGATATCACTGCGCAGAAGAAGCTGGAGGCCGAGCTCTCCCAAGCACAGAAGCTCGAATCCGTCGGACGCCTCGCCGCCGGCATCGCCCATGAGATCAACACGCCGGTGCAGTTTATCAACGACAGTTGTTATTTTCTGAAGGATGCCGTGGCGCAAACTGCGCAGGTGCTCGGGTCTTATCGGGAAGCCCTCCAGGGCGTCGCCGCGGGAAGCCTTACGATCGGAGAGGCCCTCGAGCGGGTGAACGCCGCCGAGCAGGCGGCCGATGTGGCATTCCTGCAGGAGAACATGCCAGCCGCCGCCGACCGCTCCCTGGAAGGTCTGCAGCGAGTAGCAGACATCGTCCGTTCGATGAAGGAGTTTTCGCACCCCCACGAGGATGCACCCTCTTCGGCGGACTTGAATGCCGCGATTGCGAACACACTGACGATCGCACGACACGAATACAAGTATGTGGCAGAGGTCGTGACACACTTTTCCGAGCTGCCGCTGGTGGTTTGTTATGTCGGAGGATTCAACCAGGCGCTCCTGAATATCCTGGTCAACGCCGCGCATGCGATCGCAGGCGTCGTCGCCGGTACGGAGCACAAGGGGCTCATTACCGTATCGAGCATACAGGACGGCGCCGACGTCGTAGTGTCTGTCGAGGACACCGGCGGAGGGATCCCGGAAGAACATCAAAGCAAGATTTTCGATCCCTTCTTTACGACCAAGGAACCCGGCAAAGGAACAGGGCAGGGGCTCGCGATCGCGCGCTCGATCGTGGTGGACAAACATGGGGGAAGCCTGACGTTCGAGACGCGGCCTGGTGTTGGAACGACTTTTCGCATCCGACTGCCCATGAGCCCGGTGGCCGCGATCGCCCGATAGGACACGCCACTCCTGGTGAGGCACGCTAGATCCGCTGTGCGGAGTGCTAGTTCAAGGGACCCGCTCCTGCCGCTACTCGCGGCGGCCTAGGCCTAAGCCCCGGGCCTGTATGAAGAGAAAAAGGCCGAAGAACACAGCGGCAGCGCAGATCCAGATCCACGAGCGTGGCACCGAGCCGGCGCCGCTATCGTTTCCGGCACCTTGCCCCGCCCCCCGTGCGACACTCAGCAAGCCGAGTGGGGCGATTCCCAGGACCAGAAAGCCCTCGAGCGCGCTCCGGAGAGGCTCTGGCCGCCACATCAATCCAGCAATGACCGCAGAAGTCGCGGCCGCTGCGTACGCCAGTCGAATAGTGCGCGCCTGCGGTCCACCTTGCTTGCGATTGACAGCGGCAAGCAATCGTCGAGCGAGCAGATAGCCGCAGACACCGACGACGATTCCAACTGGTCGCCAGCCCCTCTGCAAAGCCCAGTACCAATCCTCATGGGTGTTGGTAAGAGACTCGAACATGAGTTGCCCCGTGAACCAGAACAAATCCAGTCCTCCCAACAGAAGCAGGAACAGTCTTGCCGTCGGGCTGGACCTGGTATAACTGAGTAGCGCGACCGCCAGGGAGCCGGCCACCAGATTGCCTATAGGGCCGCCTGAGTCGGTGAGCGCGGACCCGCTCGAGCAACGGAACCAAATGGACGTCAACAGAGTGATATGACCTCCGGCGCCGAAGCACCCAAGGCCATGACCCAGTGTTTCATGACATAGGGCTGCCACAGTCGCGGCCAGTGCGCCCACGGCAATCACGGTTACTGTGTCACTACATGAGGAAGCAGTAGAAGGTGGCACGGACATTGAACCTATCGGACCGGCGTTTGCCGCCTATCGTAACGGCCTGGCTCGAAGAATGCTCTGGGTGTTGCAGGGCCCGCTTGAGTTGAACGGGCCGTTCCCTCCGGGAATAAAGCGCTGCTGGCAGGAATCATTTCAGCGTGACAAGGCTATCCCGCTAAAGGAATGAAGGGATCCGCTATGAACGTCCAAAGTAAGGCGCAGCCCGTCGGTTGCATAGGTCCTCGACGGATCGCAAGGCACTTCGGGGGACTGATCGGCCTTGCAGCCGCCGCGCTCATTGGATTTGGCCAGCCCGTTGCCGCTCAGACCGCCACACTGACGAATGGTGTTGCGCCCGGTGCGATAAGTTGCGCGCCCTCCGGCAACGGCACCGGACACATGGAGTGCCTGGAATATTCGACGTCGGGCTCGTGGATCGGCCTCTCGTGGTCGGCACCGCCCGCCGCGAGTGGGATGGCGGAGCCTCCGGATACAATCGATCTAGACTCTCTCGCGCCCGCCGTTGGAACCTTGGTCGGAGCTCCCGGGTGCGGTCCGGAAAACGATGGCATCGGCACTATCGCCTGTCTAGCCGTCAGCAAGGCGGCAGACGGAACCTTTATCATCCAAGCGATCGCTTTCTCTCCGCCAACGGACCGTGCCGGCACGACAGCTCCATCGGGTGTCATGACGCTCGCGACCGAACCGGCAAATACCGCGATCGGCAAGCCCAGCTGTACTACCGCCGGTATACAGGGGGGCGGGGCGGTCGTTTGTGCCATTGACATCAACGGCCAGCTCTTCGGCGTGGGTTTCGAGCCGAAGACCAACATCAGAACCGCCCTTACGCCCCTGCTACCTGGTGCCAGTATCACCGGCAACCCGAGCTGCACTTCGGCCGCGAACGGGCAAACGATCCCGTCAGTCTGCGCCGTCAGAGAAGGTGAGTCCCTGGTTGGCTTCGCCCTTACCTTCACGCCCACACCAACGGCAGCGGTTGGCGCGGAAGACGTCATCTCACTGGGAGAGATGGCCTTCGCCGGCGACCCAAGCTGCGCGATCCCAGCGAACGGGCCGGTTGCGGCGACCTCCTTCGTCGCAACCTGCGGGATCGTTAGCGGCACGACGCTCTTCGGGTTTACGTTCGATCCAATCGATGCGATCCCGGCATCCTCGCCTTCCTCCCATATCACTGCGTTTCAGTCGCTGGGCCAGGCTCCCGATGGCGGCAGTTGGACCGGTCGCATCGGCTGCTCAGGCATCGCGGACTTCAGGCGGGGTACGCCTACGAATGCGAATCAATTTCCGAATGCGAGTCCGAATCAGAATTTGATCGGTTGTGTCGCCATATCCAGTACCGATAACGTCTTCGAAGTGACTTTCGACCCGCGCCTGCCGGTCAGCCGTGGCGTGGTCGGCCCGTTCGGAGGCAATGCCAATGCCAACCTCAGTTGCCTGCCTCTCAACATCGATCACGACAATATCTATTGCGGCGGCACGACCACGGCCGACGCGTCGGCCGGCTATACGATCCTGGTCGGGATCTTGCCGCCGGCAGCGGCGCTTGCTCTGTTCGACCCCCAGCCAAGCCAAGCTTGTCTTTACGACCGGGACCGTTGTTAGTGTCTTCGTCGGGGGCATCGGAGCTGCGGCAGAGTCCGTCACCTTCACAATGTCTTTCGGGCCTCAGACGACCGGATGTACCAATCCCGGTCCACCTAACAACCAGGTTTTCGCCTTCAATGCGACAGATATCCCCGATGCTCAGACCAGGAAGAACATGCTGACATTGCTCCTGGCGGCGCGGACTTCCGGAATTCCGCTTACGGTCGACTGGGACAATGCGGGTGCATTTTGCGACCCAAAAAACGGCTTCCCAATTCCCCAGGACATCGGGATGTAGCTGAGCCTCGAGGCAATCCAAAGCTTGTTGCCTATACAGTGAGCGGGTCGGTCAGGGAGCTAGGAATGCCCCGGCGCTCGAAGCACGAGACGTTTGATCGGGCCGACGACGATGACGAAACTGAGCAGCGCCACGATGGAGTGGGAGAACATGAATACCAGGGCGGAGTCGAACGAGTGCGTCGCGCTCACCAGATATCCGATGATGAGGGGTGTCGCGATACCGGCAGCGTTTCCAAAGGTGTTGAAAATGCTTCCGGCCAATCCGGTGACCTCACGCGGCGCCACGTCGGAGAGCACCGCCCATCCAAGGGAAGCGATGCCCTTGCCGAAGAAGGCTATCGACATGAATGTCAGAACCAGTCCCTGCGAGCGGGTGAGATTGCACGCCAGGATGATTCCGGAGATGACGAGGCCCAACACAATGGGCAGCTTGCGCGCTATGGTGAGGGGCTTGCCCTGCTTGAGGAGCAGATCCGAAACCACGCCGCCGAGTATGCCGCCCACCCAGCCGCACAGCGCAGGTCCCGCGGCAGCCAGTCCCGCCTGCATCAGTGTCAGGCCTCGGGCCTTCACCAGGTAGATCGGAAACCAGGTGGTATAAAAGTAGGTGAGGGCCGTAATGCAGTACTGGCCGAGATAAATGCCCAACAGCATGCGGTTGGTCAGCAGTTGGCTCAACGTGTGCCAACTGACGGGAGTTTTGGGCTTGGTGGCGCCGGCGTCATCGAGGTGAACCAGCGCGCCACCGCTTTGCAGATACTCGAATTCGGACTTGCTCACGTGCTTGTGGCGTGTCGGGGCATCGATGACCAGCGCGAACAGGCCGGCCGCTGCCAGGGCCAACGCGCCCATCACCAGAAATACCGCCCGCCAGCCGTAACTCTGCGCCAGCCATCCCATGAGCGGTCCGAAGATGACCAGGGAGAAATACTGCGCCGAGTTGAAGATAGCGGTAGCGGTGCCGCGCTCGGAATCGGGAAACCAGTTGGCCACGATTCGGGCGTTGCCCGGGAAAGACGGGGCTTCCGCGAGTCCGAGCAGGAAGCGCAACACGAACAGCCCACCGATCACTGGTAGGAATGTCAGGGAGCCGACACCGGACTGGGCTGCCGTGAATACCGCCCACAGGAAGATGGACCAAAGATAGACCGTCTTCGAGCCGAATCGATCCAACAGAGCGCCACCCGGAATCTGGCCGATCACGTACGACCAGGCGAAGGCGGAAAAGAGATATCCCATCTGCAGCGGGGACACTCCCAGTTCCCGCGACAGGGGCTCGCCGGCGATGGACAGCGTCGCGCGGCTCGCATAATTGATGGTGGTGACAAGGAAGAGGGTACCTATAACCCAGTACCTGACGTATCCCGCCGCGGGTTGTGTTCGAACCGCGGCGGTCATGCGTTCCATTCTCTGTCCGACGGCTCTCGCTGCTTTAGCGTGACGAGCCGGTACCGCCTTGGGCGGGTTCAGAAGCCTGAGTCCGGGCAATGAGCGACTTCAGCTCTTCGAGCTCTCCCGCGGTCAGATCGGTGAGTGGCGGGCGAACAGGCCCCGCATGTCGGCCGATCGCCGTCATGCCGGCTTTGACAATCGACACGGCATAGCCGCGGCCGCGGTTACGGAGCGAGATGTAAGGGAGCACGAATTGAGTGAATTCCCGGACCACAGTCGCACGATCGCGCGCGCGCACCGCTCGGTAGAACCTCAGCGCCCAGTCAGGCATGAAATTGAAGATAGCGGACGAATACGTGGAGACGCCCATCTCCAGGTAGGGCATAGCGAACGTTTCCGCCGTGGGGAGTCCGCCTATGTAGGTCAGTCGATCACCGAGACGCGCGTACACGCGCATCATGAGCTCGATGTCGCCGACACCATCCTTGAATCCCACCAGGTTCGGGCACTGTTGGCATAACAGTGCGAGCGTCTCTTCGTTGACTATCGAGTCGTCGCGATTGTAGACGATCACGCCCAGTGATGTCGCGGCACAGACCGCTTTGATGTGCGCTGCCAATCCTTCCTGCGAGGGGATTGTCAGGTAGGGGGGAAGTAGCAGGATACCGTCGGCGCCGGCGGCTTGCGCTGAGCGCGCCATTTCGGTCGCAATGGCGGTTCCATAACCGCACCCGGCGACAACAGGCACACGCCCCCGCGCCTCGGTTACAGCAGCGCGACAAACGGTCGCCACTTCCTGCGGTGTGAGGGAGAAGAACTCGCCGGTTCCACCGGCCGCAAACAGGCCCGCGATGTCGTGCTGAAGCAACCAGTCACAATGCTCACGATAGTGGGGCTCATCGAACATCAAGTCGGGTCGGAATGGCGTGACGGGAAAGGACAGCAGTCCCCGGCCTATACTCGCCGCCATTTCGCTCGGTGTCATTTTGCTCATCGTGCCTTCGATCGCTCGCGCGAGTGAGTCCGTAGCGGTCTGGAGTCGTTGAAGAGTGTCAGCGCACGAGACACGGTCGCTTCGGATCAAAACTCCAGTTTGGGATGAGGTAGCGCATCGCTGTCGCGTCGTCGCGTGCTCCCAGCCCATGGTGCCGATAGCGATCATGAGCGGCGCTCAATGCCTCGAAGTCGATCTCGATGCCCAGCCCGGGACGATCGGGAACCGTGATCCGGCCGTCAACGATGCGTAACGGCTCGCGCGTCAGCCGTTGTCCGTCCTGCCAGATCCAGTGAGTGTCGACTGCCGTGATACGCCCTGGAGCCGCCGCGGCGACTTGAGTGACCATGGCGAGCGAGATGTCGAAATGACTGTTCGAATGGGATCCCCAGGTCAGCCCCCATTGCTCGCACAGTTGCGCGACCTGTACCGATCCCTGCAGGGTCCAGAAATGCGGATCGGCGAGGGGGATGTCGACTGCCTGTAGCCGGATGGCATGGCCGAGCTGGCGCCAGTCGGTTGCAATCATGTTGGTGGCCGTCGGCAGGCCAGTGGCCTGGCGAAACTCGGCCATGATTTCCCGACCGGAGTAGCCGTCTTCGGCGCCGCAGGGGTCTTCGGCATAAGCCAACACATGTCTCATGCCCTTACACAACCGGATCGCTTCGTTTAGAGGCCACGCGCCGTTTGGGTCCAGAGTGATACGCGCGTTGGGAAAGCGCTGCGCCAGCGCCGTGACCGCATCCATCTCCTCCTCACCAGCGAGCACACCGCCTTTCAGCTTGAAGTCATTGAAACCGTAGCGCGCCTGGGCGGCCTCAGCGAGGCGCACGATGGCTGCGGTTGTCAGTGCTTCCTGGTGACGCAACCGGCCCCAGTCGTCGCCGGTGTTGCTGTGTTCGAGATACGGGAGGTTGGTTTTCCGGCGATCGCCGATATAAAACAGATAGCCCAGCATCTCGACCGAGTCGCGCTGTTGTCCATTGCCAAGGAGCGCGGCAACGGACACGCCCAAATGCTGTCCCAGGAGATCGAGCAGGGCCGACTCTACCGCCGCGACCGCATGAATCGCGATCCGTAGATCGAAAGTCTGTGTTCCACGGCCACCGGCGTCCCGGTCGCCAAACTGCGCGCGTAGGGTCGTCAACAGGGCATTGTAAGCACCAATGGGGCGGTCCAGAAGGAGGGATCGGGCCTCCTCCAGTGTCTGCCGGATCTTCTCACCGCCCGGGACCTCGCCGACACCGACGTGTCCCAAGCTATCCTTGATCAGAACGACGTTGCGCGTGAAGAACGGAGCATGTGCGCCGCTCAGGTTCAACAACATGCTGTCTTGCCCGGCAACCGGGATCACCGTGACTTCGGTGATGCGGGGCGTATCACCATGGATTCCACTCCCACCGGCGGTCGAGTATCTCATGCAGCGCACCGCAACCTATATGACCAGATGCGGCTGTTCGAAGGAGAACTGGTCAATGAAGTTCCCAGATCCAGTCACATAAGTAGCTTGACACGGAATGACACCGGTAGCAATGTTCCTCAATGCAGGCGGGTTGGGTAACGGACTCGGAAGTCGCATGCAAAGCAGACAAATCGCAGCCAGTGCCGCGGCATTGGCTTTCCTGTTAGCCACCAGCATTGCATGCAGCTTGGCTGCAGGCACGGTAGCGGACGAGCCGGCATCGCAGGTCGCGCCAGCCGGCGCGCCCCAGCCGGCGCTGAGCGCCGACGCTCCGGCCTTTCAGCAGTATGTACCACCACCCCAGAAAGCGGCGGCCCTGGCACGCTGGAGAGAGGCCACGTTTGGGTTGTTCCTCCATTTCGGAGTCTACTCGACGTTTGGTGGTGAGTACGAAGGGCGGCGCACCGGTGCCTATGGCGAGTGGCTGATGCATGACGTGAAGATTCCGGTGGCGGAGTACCGTGCCAAGGTCGCCGGTGTATTCAATCCAACAGAATTCAACGCCGATGAGTGGGTGCGCATCGCCAAAAAAACGGGAATGCGCTACCTGGTCGTCACCGCGAAGCATCACGACGGGTTCGCCATGTGGGATAGTCATGTAACGGACTACAACGTGGTGAAAGCGACACCCTTCGGCCGCGACGTGATCGGCGAGCTGCGGGACGCGTGTCGGAAGCAGGGTGTCATGTTCGGAGTGTATTATTCGCAGTCGCACGACTGGAGTCACCCGGGCGGCCAGAACAACACCTGGGACTTCCCTTGGGAGCCGACCGAGAGAAACTGGTGGCGCACCGCGGACGGCAAACGCAATCTGGCCTGGGCGGCGCATTTCGCCCGCTCCGCGCAATACCTGAATCAGAAGGCCATGCCGCAGCTCGAGGAGCTGATCCGCGGCTACGATCCCGACATCATCTGGTGGGACACGGGCACGATGCTGCCTTACGAGCTCGCCCGCGCCATGTTTGATCGCGCCAATGAGCTAAAGCCCTCGATCGTGCTCAACGACCGCAACGGCGAGTCATACACCGGCGACAAGTATTACGATTACCAGGGGACGCCCGACAAGCCGCGCTACTTCCGTCCTCGGCCTGGCTACTGGGAAGCGATTCCGACCACCAATGAATCCTACGGATACAACAAATGGGACAAATCCTACAAGAGCTCCACCGAGCTGATCGATCTGCTCGCGGAAGCTGCCTCGAAGGGCGGCAACGTGCTGCTCGACGTGGGCCCCATGGGCAACGGCAAGTTCGCACCCGAGGATATGACCGTGCTGGACGGAATCGGCCGCTGGATGAAGGTGAACGGTGAGGCGATCTACGGCGCCGAGCGCACGCCTCTTCCGGTGCAACCCTGGGGCACGTCGGCCTTGAAAGGCGCGGCACTGTATCTTTTCGTTTTCAATCCTCCCGCGAATGGAAAAGTCATTGTCGGCGATCTGCAGTCCGACCCGGAACGCGCCGTTTTGCTCGGCGCCGGGGATGCCCCATTGCACGTGCAAAGACTGGACGCCAATTTCGTTGAGATCACCTTGCCCGCCTCGGCGCGCGGGGCTCTCACGCCAGTGATCAAACTGACACTCGAAGGCACGGTCAAGACGGGCGGGGCGCTACCGGTGAGCGTCAATATTCCCAGTGAGTATCGGATCTACGACGCCCAATTGTCCGGAGGCGTCGATTACGGGTCGGAGACCTACTGGCGCGCGGGCTCGACCGGCTGGACCCGTCCTCAGGGGCGGATTTCGTGGCCTGTCATCGCGCAGCCTGGCGGCTCCTACAAGGTGTCGGTTACCTATAACCGCGCGCAAGGTATCGGCGGCGGACGATTCAGGATTGCTCTGGCCGGGAAGTCCCTGGAGCAGGGCGTGGAAACCGGTGAGATGTCCCCCACTTTGAAAAAGGGTGACGTGGTCACGCGCGAGCTGGGTGTCATCAAGGTCCCGGCAGGCCGGAATGAGCTCGCTGTGGAGGCGGTCAAGATACCTGCCGGCGAGGAGTTGATGCGCTTCATCAGTGTCACTCTGACGCCAGTACCGCCGTGATCCAGCAGCCTGTGAAGGGTATTGGCATGTTGGCTCACAGGCTCGAGGCTGTTGTTCTGACGGTTGTAGCCATTCTGGTCTTGGGAATCGAGGGCTGTGGGCCGGTAGCGCGCAAAGCCGGTACGGCCACTCCTGAGACGGATATTCCGCCAGTTACCCGGGCCACTGTGGTGGCGGCCGGCGCTAAAGTTGCGGACTGGCAGCTCAGCCACCTGGATCATTTCGACTATGTTCAGGATAACGCCCGCCGCGAGACGGCGGCGCCCCGGGACTGGCTGCAAGCAACGTTTTACATTGGCCTGATGCGGTTCGCTGACGTAACGGGTGAGCCCCGCTACCGTGCCGCCGTCCTGGCTCACGGCGAGACAGAGCACTGGGGCTTCGACGACAGACCTCGTCACGCCGACGCTGATGCGACCGGTGCGGTTTGGGTGTGGGCAGCCCGGCAGACGCGGGATCTCTCCAAGTTAGCTCCGGTCAGGGCACGCTTCGACGCGGTTCTGGCCGAGCCCTCCACGGTGTCGCTGGAATTTGTCGCCAGTGCGCCACCCGCTCATGGAGTGGCCTGCCAAGCGCGCTGGTGTTGGTGTGATGCGCTCTTCATGGCGCCGCCGGTCTGGGTTGCCTTGACCCGGGCCACCGGCGACGAGCGTTATCTCGCGCACGCGGATGCCGAATTCTGGGACACGACCCGCTATCTTTACGACACCGAGGAACACCTCTATTTCCGCGACACCCGCTTCATCTCCCAACGCGATGCGAATGGCCGCAAGATCTTTTGGGCTCGCGGCAACGGCTGGGTACTGGCAGGTCTTGCGCGGATTCTGGACGAGCTGCCCGCAAACCACCCCAGCCGCCCGCGCTACGAGGCATTGTTCAAACAGATGGCCGCGAAAATCATCAGCCTGCAGGGTGAAGCCGGTTACTGGCCCGTCTCGCTGTTGGAGCCGCAGGCAACGCCCGAGACCAGCGGCACGGGATTCTTCGTTTACGGCCTGGCATGGGGGCTCAACCACGGGCTGTTGCCGGCGACTCACTATAGACCTCCTGTCGATCGGGGTTGGCACGCTTTGTCAGCAGCCGTGCAGCCGGACGGCAAACTCGGCTGGGTGCAGCGTGTTGGGGCAGGTCCTGATCAGGTCGGCCCCGACGATACCCAACTCTATGGTGTCGGTGCCTTCCTGTTGGCCACCAGTGAGGTGGCGCAGCTATCGACCCGATGACCTCTTTCAGTGCTCCACGGAAACGCTGATCTCCAGAGGCGAGCGCACACGCTGCGAGAACTCGTCCACGTACGCTTTCCAGGCCTCAAACGTGGTGTAGGGCCCGGGTTTGTCCCACGCAAAGCCCGCCCAGTAGGACGCCACGTTGGTGGGAATTTTCGCAAGCAGCAGCAGGTTGCGCGAATCCTCGGTCTGTCGCTCCAGAAGCTGCGGTTCGAGGATGATCGCCAGCCCTTGGTGGCCCGCGCTCTCTTCCATCGGCTCCCAAGTCGCAAGCCAGCCGTGACCGGCGTTCAGCTCTTTGAGCTCGCCGGGGACCTTCTTGAGCCCGATCGCCGTCGTCAACGCACCGGGCGCCTCGGAGTGCACTTGATAGAAACTCTGGAAATGATCCAGTTGGCTGCCAGCGTCCAAGGTAACGCGTTTTACCTCGGACACTTTCATCCCGTTCACATCGAAAGCGTCGTATACGAGCTCGAACATCACGCGAATCGGTCCGTTAGCCAGTACGCGCGAGTCCACGAAGTTTCGGGAGACCCACAGCGTGTTGGCAGCCCAAAGACCATTGCCGCCGCAGCCACGGCTTGCGCCTGCCGGATAAAAGTCCGCGCCTTCTCCGGTATCCCTGTGATAATTGTCTACCATGTACCATTCGTCGATGACCATGCGCGGCGTGCGTTTGGACCAGACGTCGATGGCGCTGCTCGTCAGCGGTTCTCCTGCCCACGTCTCCAGGGCTTTGCCGTAAGTCCGATGCGCGATGCGATCATTCTCCCACGCGAAATCGTCGAATCGCTCACGCACGAACCGGCCGTGCGCCTTGAAGTCCGATGCGGTATAGCGATGCTTTGCGCCAGTCGTCACGGTGAACGTCCGCGTCTCGCCCGGTGCAAAGTCGGCCTGAAAGATCACCATATCCGGCTTGCGCAATTCGTCGTAGTCGGTGTCCACCGCTTGCGAAATCAGTTCCTCGCCCCCGGAGGCCCGGATGTGGATCTTGCTCAAATCGCTTTCGCCCAGCGGCGCGAGATCCTTGGCCGAAAGCTCGATCGTCTCGCCAGCGCGCGCAAACGGCAGCTTGTTGACGGCTTTGATCGTGAGAGAGCCGGCCGGAGCCGCGAGGCACAGCGGCGGCAATGCGACGAGCAATGGTGCGAGCCCCGCGATGCTGAGTTTGATTTTCATGTTGAACTTCGCCCCCGGAGGGTTGTGATGGCCAGGGCCAGGCGTCACTCGCATCGGGGGGGCAGGGGGGTGCCGTCGGTATCCGCATAGCCGATGTTATGGAGGGCCTTTATCCCGAGCCGTTGCTTCAATTGCGCCAGGTAGAGGCTTCCGGGGGTTACTGGCACTCCGGGCGAGTCGTAGATTCCGTTCGGCTGGATGGTACCGTCGCCGCCGGGCGCCGCTTCCGAGAGCACGGTTCCGGTGCAGCCGATGCACCAGTTGCTGGTTCCCGGAGGCTGCTGAATGAGAAAATAGGTGGTGGTCACGTTCCAGGCGACCGACCAGGCCGCATCCCATCCCTGCCCGGACCCGAAGTCGCCGCGGTTCGAATACGACACGCCGGCCTTGTCCTGCATGTAGGAACTCGGAAACTGACAGGAGTCGCACAACAGCCCGGTCGCCCAGCGCTGATGCGGCGCAAACCCGCGATCATCCGCGTAGCCTTTGAGCACGACGACGGGTCCGGTCACTTCCGCCTGAGTCACGAAGGGCCACGTGTTTCCATGTCCCGTCACGGAGCAGTTGTTGGCCAGAATCTGGGTTCCGCTCAAGGCGAAGTCGGCGGGTGCCGCGCTGTTGGTCTGCGCGTAGGTGTGCACGACATTGACCGAGTCGAGTGTGATCTGCTTGTTGGTGTTCGAGAGCGTGATGCTGTTTTCCGTGTCCTGGATGCGCAGGTCGCGCAGCCAACCGTCCTGGACACTGTTCACGGTCACCGCCTGGTACAAAGTGCCGGTGACGGCCTGGCTTGGAGCCACGATCGCCAAGTGCTCGATCCCGACCTCCGAAATACGCCCCGCGAAGGTATAACGGGCGACCGAGCCTCCCGGTGGACTCAGATATTGGGAGTTGAAGGAGTCGGTCAGGGGAGCATCGATGAAGATCCGGTTTCCGTGGATGGCCGTGATGGAGCGATCGGTAAGAATCACGCTTCCCGGAGCAATCCAGGTTTGCGGCAAGCCACCTCGGACCAGCGTATCCATCCCAACAAAGTGCACCCACGCCGCAGTGACAGGCCGGTTGATGAGAACAGGCTCTCCCACGCGGAATCCGGAGGCGTCACTCACGTTGAAGCTGGTTGCGCCGGAGGGCACGTAGGGGTCGGTCATCGAGACGGCAGGGCCTTGTACGTAGGACCCCGATCCACTCACAGCCACCAACGTAAATGGACTGCCGGTCATGGTGATGAGGGACCCGCCAGAGCCCGAGCCGCTTCCAGCGAGCACGACTCCGCTCGCTGTGATCCGCAGTGTCCCTGACACGTTGAAAGTCCCAGGGGAGAGGAGCACAGCTCCCCGAAATCCTCTTCTGTCGGGTTCCAGGGCTGCCACAGCATCGATGGCTGACTGAATGGCTGCCGTGTCGTCCGCGCCACTCGGGGAGACCATGGCTTGGGCGGATATCGTGGGAAGAGGCACGCCGCCGCCGTGATAGCCCGCCGAGGAGTAATCGATGATACGGTCGCCGACGGAGTCGGTGGCATAGTGCAACCGCCCATGGCCATTGTAGTGGACCCACGACGAAGTGGCCTGACCAAATCCTACTTGCGGTAACCCGGTGAGGGCAGCCGCACAAGCGAGAATGAGCATCGGGCCGGCCATGCGCTTGGAAACCGCGCTGCGGTTTGATCGGTAACTCGTCATAACTTCTTCCTTGGTGATGACTCGTCCAGAATTTCGGGTTGACATGCGAAGAATCGGCTGTGAGGATCGTGTGTTTGAGCAATCTCTGCGGGAATCCCTATCAGATGGGCGCCAGGAACATATCAGACCGCAACGCGCCGGATAGGCGGCGCCGGGGAGGCGCCGCGCCAGGCGGCCGGCTCTACAAGCGGGTCGCCGACGAGCTGCGCGCAGCCATTCTCGCGGGTCAATATCCGGCCGGTCGGCGCCTGCCGGCGGAGCGGGAGCTGGCGGAGATGTTCAACGTCAGTCGGCCGACCGTCCGCGAAGCCGTCATTGCCCTGGAGCTGCAGAGCCTGGTCGAGGTGCGCGTCGGAGCTGGGGTGTTCGTGCTCGAGCCCGGCGCAACTGATGAGACCGGCGCAGCCGGGCGTGCGCGCGGTGCTGCCCCGGACCTGACGATCGGTCCGTTCGAACTGATGGAGGCGCGCAAGATCATTGAGAGCGAAACCGCAGCTCTGGCTGCGACGCTCATCGACGACGAGCAGCTCAAGCGGCTGGGCGCGATCATCGATCGCATGGAAGAGGAAAACCGGCTCGAGATTCAGGGGGAAAGCGCCGACCGGCAGTTCCACGTGGCCATTGCCGAGTCGACCGGCAATTCCGCCCTGGTCGCGGTCATCGATGATCTGTGGGAAATCCGCGAAACCAGCCCGATGGTCATCAGAATGATGGAGAAGGCGCGCTCCAGGGGCATCAAACCGGTGATCGATGACCATCGCCATATCGTGGCGGCCTTGCGCCGGCGCGACCCGGCGGCTGCGCGTGCGGCGATGCACAATCACCTCACCCGGGTGATCGAGGGTCTGCTGCAGGCCACTGAAACCGAGGACATGAAGCGGGTGCAGTCGCAGATCCAGGCACGCCGTCAGCGTTTCAAACGCCCAGCCTGACAGGTCCGAAGCTGGCCAATACGTGGCGGATCGGGCTCGAGCGGATGACACCGGTAGCATTTTTGCTCCAAGTCAGAAGAAGATCGAGAACCGAATGCCCTCATAGCGAAAGCTGTCCCGCCCCGGTGTCCAGGTGGTCGCGTTCGTGTATGGCGGGGCCGCGGGACTCACGTTGTAGGCTCCTGAGCGCCCCCGGTTGATCGCGTAATGGGTGTCGAACAGGTTGTTCACGAACAGCGTGGCTTTCCAGTGCTCTCCTCCAAGCCCCGTGGAAAGGTTGAAGAGGCCATAAGACGCCTGGTACGAATCCGGGTCCTGATTCAAGTTGTACTTCACGTGTGACCGCCAGTTGTAAGTCACAGCCACAAAGCCGGTGTAGCCTTTGCCCAGCGTCACGTCGTACTCCCCGTTCAGGCTGGCAGTCCACATGGGCGCATTCGGCAGTGGTTTACCGGAGAGGTCCTGGGCGCCATTCACACAGCCCTGCGCGGCAGTCTGGAAGCCGAAACAGGGGGCGAAGGGAAAGTCAACCATCCTGGCGATGTCGTAGGAGGCGTCGATACCGAGGGTCAACTGCGGAATCAGCCGGGTGGCCAGTTCCGACTCAACTCCCGAGGTGCTCACCTTGCCGATGCTCACCAGCTCGCTCACATTGGTGATCGTGTCGACGCTCTGCACCTGAAACCCCGTGAGCTCCTCGTAGAAGCCAGTCACGTTCCAGGTCACCCGGTGCTCGAGGAACACTCCCTTGAAACCAACTTCGTAGTTACGGCTCTTTTCGGCACGGACGGGCTGCCGCGCCGCGATTGCGTCGCCCTGCGGGATCCCCTTGTACGCCCCAGAAGAGTCGGGTGTGCGTGTGGTGAGGGAACTGGTCAGATCGTACGCGAGGCCCGTGTAGCCCGTCGCATAGTCCGCAAAAAGCATGAAGTCCGGAGTCAGATGATATTCGATCGCTCCCTTTTGGGTCGTCACAGTGTCGCTGTTGCAGGTTGAGATCGGTACTGTTGGACTCTTGGTGGAACAAGCCGGCGTTCCATAGTGGACATCATTCTTCCGATCCCAGAAGTCGTACCATATCTGCTCGTGATGCAGGCGAAACCCGGCCACGAGCGACAGGTGGTCGGTGAGCGCGTACGTGGCCTGCCCGAACAGAGCCTCGGTCTTGATGCCCGCGTGCTCGAGGTAGCTCGTATACAGGGTCGAGTTGCTGGTGGGTAGCTGCGGCAGCCCGTTGTACAAATAGCCGTTGTAGCTACCCAGTTCGTTGGAGCCGCGCACGAAATCGTACTTCGTATCCGCGTGGCTGAAATACGCGCCCGCGAGGTAGGTCAGACGTCCCGTGGACGGAGAAACCAGGCGCAACTCCTGGGTGACGCCGTTGACTGTGAAATAGCCGCCGTTGGCCGAGCCGCCGTGAGGCGCGCCTGGCGCGATGAGGCTGAAGTCGTAGGAAGTTCCGTCGGTGTCCTGGGTGTTGTGCAGAGTGTAGTGGTCGTAGGATGAGATGGAGGCCAGGGTCAGGCCGCTGTCGAAGCTGCGGACGATCTTCAGGCCCGATCCGATCTCATACGCGTTGCCCTTGGGATCGACGTCGTTACGAATCCATCTGTTGGTGCGGGAGGGTGTAATCCCCTGCTGAATGAGCGACGCGGGGAGATTGGCTTTGCTGAACGTGACCCCCGGGCTGATGAACGATAGCGCGCCGGTACAGCAGCTCGCGATCGTGTCGATCATGTAGGGTGTCAAGGTGATGTCCCAGCCCCCTTGCGGCTGCCAGACGAGCTTGCCTCGAATCGTCTCGTCCGACTGCCCGTCTACCCAACTCCCCGTGGTGAGGTTGTGGAGACTGCCCTTGAAGTCGTCAAAGCCCGCGCTGATGCGGAACTTGAGACTGTCGGAGATCGGGCCGGAAACCGTTGCCTGAACGAGTTGCTCGTCATCGCTCGTTCCCGTCACGTTCATGAGCGCGGTGAACGTGTCGCTGGGTCCCTGAGTGGTGATGTTGATTGCACCCGCCGTGGAGGACTTGCCGAGAAGTGTGGTTTGCGGACCGCGCAGGACTTCGACCTGCTGTACATCGGCAAGCGATGTGAAGGCCTGTGCCTGGAAGGACTGCGGGATGTCGTCCACGATGACCACGGTGGCCGGCTGCGTAGCAATGCTGTACGCGTAAGTGCCGATCCCGCGGATGTTGATACTGTTGTTGGCAGGCTGCGTCGTTTTCGAGATGGTTACGTCAGGAACGACATTCACGAGATCATCGAAGGTGTGCACATTGGCTCGCTCCAATGTCTCGCTCGTCACCGCCATGACCGACGCCGGGACGTTCTGAATGGACTCGCTGCGCTTGTTCGCGGTCACGACGACCTCGGCCAGGCCGTTCTGGCCCTGAGCGTCGTTAGCCGGTGTGTCCGCCGGTTCGGCCAAGCCGGACCGCCAAGCTATCAGCGAAAGCACGACCACAGCGCATGGCAGCGGTCTCCAACGCATGCTACCCCCTCACGCGGATCTGCAATGCAGGACTCCGCTTCCGATGCAGTCGCTACGAGATCTGCATGGGAGGAGATTGCTACCGGTGTCATTCGGTGTCAAGCTGCTTGTAAGACCAGATCTGGGAAACTTCACTGACCAGTTGACCATTTCGCACCGCCTCGAGTCGTTGTCTGGTCATACAGGTTGCGAGTTTTGGCCCGGAATGCCATCAGCCGCTCTTTCGCGCAAGTGCTTGATCAGTAGACCACCAATCGGGAGGGAATCCCGCTGCAAATGAATCCAGACAATCTGATCACTCGACGGGAGTTCATCGAAACGTCCGGCTTGGTGGCGGCGATGCTGATTCACCCCTGCGGGTACTCCGCAACATCCGAGACGAGCAGCACCCGGCACTCACGACGCTTACTGAACGGTTGGGAGTTCCACCAGGGATCGCTCGGCGGAATCTGGGAGGTGTGGCGCGGAAAGGAGGTCTCTGACAATCACTGGCAGGCAACGGAGTTGCCCCATTGCTTCAACGCGCGCGACGCTGTTGACCCCGATCAGCCCTATTACCAGGGGCCTGGCTGGTATCGAACCAATCTGCAGGTGGCGAATCCTTACCCCAATGGACGCACGCTGTTGCACTTCGAAGGGTCTGGACAAACGACAGACGTCTTTGTCCATCTGAAAAAACTCGCTCACCACGTGGGTGGATACGACGAGTTCGTAGTGGACCTCACTGACGCGATTTCCCGGTTGCCGGGTGCGCCTTTGGGAAACGACGTTCCAGTGGCAGTGCTCTGCGATAACTCTCGCGACCTCGAAAGGATTCCTTCCGATCTGAGCGATTTTACTCTCTACGGTGGCCTATATCGTTACGTCAACTTGTTGTATGTCCCGGCCATCTCGATCGAGCGTGTT
>CAYNTW010000083.1:0-7838 GCA_964400085.1 uncultured Steroidobacteraceae bacterium
GCGCCAACGACCGCTACGACGGGCGCCGACGAGGAAGGACGACCAGATTGCATGTTACGACTCCCAAAAGAGGCTCATGACGACCGCTCAAAACAAAAAAGCCCCGCTCGGACTCACCGGCGGGGCTTCTCGGATTCGCTTTGACCTTGCGATCAGCGCGCGAAGTCCTCCAAAGCCCCACCGCAGGGCTTCTTGAGGCCAATTTTGCGCGTTTTCGCAATGATCATCATGGGCCCAACGCTACCTTACGCTGGGCACCAAGTAAAGTGCGGCGGCAGCCTACGGCGAGGCAGTCTTCAGGCGCACCTCGAAGCAGCGGTGAATCCGGGGATTGCGCTCGAAATCCTTCGGCAGGGTCGCGGCCGAGATATCCCGGACGTCATAGCGCTGTGACAGTGACTCCTGCAGCTTGAATCGCTGGGAGTTCGTGGAAAAAACAATGAGTCCTCCAGGCGCCAGCACTCGTGCGCACCCGTCGATGAGCTCGGGATGGTCGCGATCCACATCGAGCACACCCTCCATCCGCTTCGAATTCGAGAACGTGGGAGGATCGATGAAGATCAGGTCATACCGGTGGGGCTCCCGCGCCCGGGCGTTGTCCTGCAACCAGGCCCGGCAGTCGGCTTGAACCAAGCCATTGTTGCGTGGCGAAAGTCCATTGAGCTGGAAATTGCGTTGCGCCCAGTTGAGGTAGGTGTTCGACATATCGACTGAAAGGGTCGATACCGCGCCACCGGCCGCGGCGTAGACGGTGGCCGTGGAGGTATAGGCAAACAGATTCAGAAAGCGCTTACCCGCCGCCGCCGCCCGTAACCGTCCACGGGTCATGCGATGGTCGAGGAACAAACCTGTGTCGAGGTAATCGTCGAAGTTCACGAGGAACTTCAAACCGCCCTCCATGACGACGTGGTAGTCGGATCGATCTTGCACCTTGGAGTACTGCTCTCCGCGCTTCGTCTTGCGACGGGTTCGAACGCGAATGCGCTCTGCAGGAACACCAGTCACCTCCGATAGTGTCGACAACGCTTCACCGCGCCGCTTACGAACCGCCTCGAGCTCAATTTCAGCGGGTGCTGCGTACTCCTGCACATAGAGCCAACTCGATTCGTCAGCGCCCGGCGGCTCGGTGACTGTGCGATAGATGTCGATAGCGAAGGCGTACTCCGGCATGTCGGCATCGTAGAGCCGATAACAGGTAACTCCGTTACGCTCGGCCCAGGACTGCTGTTTCTTGAGGTTCTTCGCCAGACGATTGGCGAACATCTGCGCGCCGGGACTGGCTCGAAGGTTGGCGGCGTCCGCCTTGCCGAGGCGACCCGGTTCGCGGGCGCTGCCGGTCTCGACTCGCATCCTCAGCAGGCGACACTCGATCGCGCCATTCCACACGATGTGTGTACGATGTGCGCGGATGCCGAGCTCCAACCCAAACTCCGGCGAGCCGGTAAGCACGGCAGCGCTCCAACCCTGGAACCGCTCGCGCAGAACGACCCCCAACTCGCGGTGCACTGCGCGCGCGGTCTCGCGATCCTCGAGCCGGACGCCATAAGGAGGGTTGGTGCAAACCAACCCAGCGGGCGCGGCGCCGCGGTCCGCGTCTGTGTCGGTTCCTTCGCGCTGCTTGGCCGTCCGGTCAGCCGGCGCCGCCTGAGCCAACGGCCTGACATCAAACCGCGTCAACGCCTGCACGCCCGCGCGCTCCGCATTGGCGCGCGCATTGCGAACAGCGGCGGGGTCCCGATCCTGCCCACGGATCAACCCTTCGAGCCCGCGGCTCAGCGCACCGGCAAGACCCGCGCGAGCGCGCTCCCGCGCCTCCTCCAGCACCCGAGTCCAAACGCCGGCGTCATGCCCCGCCCACCCCAGGAACCCAAAATAGTCGCGCCCCAGGCCGGGCGCCCGATCCGCGGCGATCAACGCCGCCTCGATCGCAAACGTACCCGACCCACACATCGGGTCGAGGAACTCCGCGCCAGCGGCCGCCATCTCCGGCCAGCCGGAGCGCAGTAGCACACCCGCCGCGACGTTCTCCTTCAAAGGCGCCTCACCGGCGGCGCCTCGATAGCCGCGACGGTGCAGACTCTCCCCTGACAGATCCAATGAAACCACCACCTGGTTTCCATTGGCATGCGCGTGTACCCGGACGCTGGGGCGGTCGAGCTCCACACTCGGGCGCCACGCGCGAGCATCGCGTATCGAATCAACAATGGCGTCCTTGAGCTTCAATGCGCCGAAATGAGTGTGAGTGATGGCGGGATGATGGCCGCTGAAGTCACATGCCAAGGTAGCGGGAACGGTCGCACCGGACGGTGCGCCCGCTAAATGCGCGCTCCAGTCGACACGACGCACCGCCGTGTAGAACTCCTCGGCATCGGCCACTTCGAATCGCGCCAGCTCGAGAAACACCCGGTTGGCGACTCTGGACCACAAGCACACACGATAGGCCGTCTCGAGCGATCCCGAAAAGCTGACTCCGGTCGAGCGCTCACGCGCATCCACAGCGCCGCAGCCGGTAAGCTCCCGCGCCAGCAGGTCAGCAAGTCCGCGCGGACTGCTGGCGAGGAACTGCAACGACCCAGGGCCCACGCGGGTGGGCACGGGTTGGTGGTCTTCGGCAGGCCGCGCGCTCAGGACAGATCGATCCAAGTCGTCTTCAGCTCGGTGTACTTCTCCAGCGCGTGCAGCGACTTGTCACGCCCGATACCCGACTGTTTGAAGCCGCCGAACGGCACGGTGATGTCATCGGCGTCATAACAATTCACGAAGACCGTGCCGGCGCGCAGCGCCTTCGCCACCCGGTGGGCAGTCGTGATGTCCCGGGTCCAGACCGCCGACACGAGACCATAGATCACATCGTTGGCGATCTCGATGGCTTCCTCGACCGACTTGAACGTGATCGTCGACAGGACCGGCCCAAAGATCTCCTCGCGCGCGATCGTCATGTTCGGACGCACTCCCTCGAAGACCGTCGGCTCGATGAAGTAACCGCCAGTGTCCTTGCGGGCGCGCTCGCCGCCGAAGCGCAACTTGGCGCCATCACGACGCCCGGCATCGATATATCCCAACACGCGCTTCAACTGGGTGTCATCCACGATCGCGCCGAGCTTCGTCGCCGGATCCAGGGGATCGCCGGGCTGCATCGTGCGACTGAATGCCTGCACTTTTTCCAGCACGGCATCCTTGATGCTCTCGTGCACCAGCAAGCGCGACCCCGCCGAGCACACCTCGCCCTGGTTGAAAAAGATGGCCGACGCAGCCGCGTTTGCCGCGCGCTCCACGTCCGGATAGTCCGCCATGACGATGTTGGGAGACTTCCCGCCACACTCGACCGAGACCCGCTTCATGTTGGACTGCCCGGCATACTGCATGATCAGGCCGCCGGTAGCGGTCGAGCCCGTGAAGGTGATGCAATCAACGTCCATGTGCAGAGCGAGCGCCTTGCCGGCGGTCTGACCGAATCCCGGCACCACGTTCAACACACCCTCCGGCACCCCGGCCTCCACGGCGAGCTCGGCGATTCGCAGCGCCGTCAACGGGGATTTCTCCGAAGGCTTCAGGACCAGGCAATTGCCCGCGGCCAGCACCGGGCCGATTTTCCAAGCGGCCATGAGCAACGGAAAGTTCCACGGCACGATGGCGCCCACCACGCCCATCGGCTCGCGAGTAATCAAGGCAAGCGTATTCGCGCCGGTGGGCGCGACTTCGTCGTAAACCTTGTCAATCGCTTCCGCATACCAACGGATGCAGTTCGCGCTCCCCGGTATGTCGATACTGAGACTGTCCCGGATGGGCTTGCCCATGTCGAGCGTCTCCAGGAGAGCCAACTCCTCGCCATGTTTGTCGATCAGGTCCGCGAAACGTTGCAGCACCTTCTTGCGCTGCTTGGGAGCCAAGTGCGCCCAGCTCCCCTTGCGGAACGCGGCACGAGCGGAGGCAACCGCGCGGTTGACATCCTCCAGATCACAGGAGGCAACGCGCGCAAGCGTCGCGCCGGTGGCGGGATTGATGCAATCGAATGTCGATCCCGAGGCGGAGTCGACATAGCGGCCATCGATGAAGGCCTGGGTGCGCAAGCGCAGTGAGCGGGCGCGCTCGTGCCATGAGGAAGTCGTGCTGAGTTCTGCGTTCATGTTGGCAATGGCTTCAAAAGCTGGGTGGAGTACTGGCGCTGATGATCTCACACACCTCGCGTCCGACGTTGCGGAAGCGATGTGGGATCTGGCTCGAGAAATAGTAAGCTTCGCCGGGGCCGAGCACGCGCGTGGCGCCACCGACCGTCAGCTCGATCCGGCCACGAATGACCACACCGGACTCTTCGCCACGATGCGCTAGCATTTCTTCGCCGGTGGCCGCACCGGCGGCATAACGCTCGTGCAGGACGGTGAGCTGCCGTCCGGGACGCTTGGCGGCTACCAACCGGAGCGAGACTTCCTCGTTTCCGAGCTCGACGAGGTCATCCGCACTGAAGAACGCCTGCGGAGCGGCGCTCAAATCGAGCGTGAAGAACTCGGCCAGTGACATGGGCACACCATCGAGTACCCGTTTCAAGGAGCTCACGGAAGGACTGACCCGGTTCTGCTCGATGAGGGAGATGAGCCCGTTGGTCACCCCCGCCCGCCGCGCCAGCTCCCGCTGCGACAAGCCAAAACTGGTTCGGACACTCCGCAGTCGCGCCCCGACATCGATGCTCATGAGCGTTTAGGATTCTAAACGAGATAGCTCCGATATTGGTCAGGATGGCCGAAATTGTCCAGTTTCTTTATCATAGCACCCGAGTCTTCTCATCCACCCCCAACTCCCCAAGTCGAGCGAACCCATGCCTACCTCCGCACTCTCCCGCGGCGACCTCGAAGCCTATTGGATGCCTTTCACCGCCAACCGGCAGTTCAAGTCCAAGCCGCGCATCCTGGCAAAGGCCAGTGGCATGCATTACTGGACGCCGGAAGGCCGTCAAATCCTCGACGGTGTCGCCGGACTCTGGTGCGTCAACGCGGGCCATGGCCGCAAAGAGATTTCGCAGGCCGTCGCCGCGCAGCTCGAGACCATGGATTACGCCCCGCCCTTCCAGATGGGGCACCCGCCGGCCTTCGCGCTCGCCAACGCGGTGGTGAAGATTGCGCCGCCCGGTCTCGACCATGTCTTCTTCACGAACTCGGGCTCCGAGTCCGTCGACACGGCGCTCAAGATTGCGCTCGCTTATCAGCGGGCGCGTGGCGAGCCCACCCGCACGAAGCTCATCGGCCGTGAGCGCGGCTACCACGGTGTAGGTTTCGGCGGCATTTCGGTGGGCGGCATCTCGCCGAACCGGAAGATGTGGTCCGCCTCGCTGCTGCCTGGAGTGGATCACCTCTCGCACACCCACGACCTGGCGAAAAACGCCTTCTCGCGCGGCGAGCCGGAGCACGGCGCGCACCTGGCGGAGGAGCTCGAGCGTCTCGTCACGCTCCACGATCCCAGCACCATCGCCGCCGTGATCATCGAGCCGATCGCCGGCTCGACCGGCGTGTTGATCTCCCCGAAGGGATACTTGAAGCGCATCCGCGAGATTTGCGACAAGCACGGCATTCTTCTCATTTTCGACGAGGTCATCACCGGCTTCGGCCGTACCGGCTCGCCCTTCGCCGCCCAGGAGTTCGATGTCACACCTGACATCCTCACCGCTGCGAAGGGCCTCACCAATGGCTGCGTGCCGATGGGGGCGGTGCTGGTGAAAAAGGGAATCTACGAGGCGTTCATGCAGGGACCGGAAGGAGCCATCGAGCTATTCCACGGTTATACGTACTCAGCGCATCCGACCGCCTGCGCCGCGGGCCTTGCAACTCTCGCGATCTACGAGCGCGAGGGGCTCCTGACTCGCGCGAAGTCGCTGGCGCGTTACTGGGAGGACGCCGCGCACTCGCTGCGGGGCCTGCCGCACGTCATCGACATCCGCAACTACGGCCTGATCCTCGGCTTGGAGTTGGAATCCATCCCGGGCAAAGTCGGCGCGCGAGCGTTCGAGGTCTACCAGAAGTGCTTCGACCGTGGCCTGTTGATACGACAGACGGGCGACATCCTGGCGCTCTCCCCGCCGCTCATCATCGAGCGGCCGCAGATCGACCAGATCTTCGCGACCTTGACGGAAGTGTTGAAGGGGCTCTAGGTCAGCCCCATATCGGAAGGAAGTTGGAGCGGCAGGCGCTACTCGAGTTGGTATGCGCCTCCCGCTCCTGTTAAGCGTCGAGCATTCTCAATTCTTCAAGACACGCGGTACTTGCCGGCTGCGGAAATGCTTCACGCTCGACAGCACCGTCCAGATCACCACGGCCAGGACGACGGCGCTTCCAACGAGAATTTCCATTTCCGACAGTGTGTATCCCCGGGTCGCCGCAACGGTAACGGTCTCCATGACAGAACCTCTGCGTAAGGAACTCAAAAAGGGGATTTCGAGTCAGCGCGCGTAGAGTTTCACGCCGCGCCCGCCTGGTGAAGCACCAAGTCGTGGAGTTGCGACGCGGATCACCCGCGCGTCAGGTTATGTCAGGAGCGCGGCTCGAAGATGGCGTAGATTTTCGTGCAATCCTCCAACACCTCCCAGGTGCCGGAGAAGCCAGCCGGGATGACGAACGCGTCCCCCGGTCCGAAGCTATTGCGCTCACCGAGGTCGCTGGTGATGACGACCTTGCCTGCCGTCATTACACATAATTCGTTCTCGGTGTAGCGCACTCGCCATTTGCCACGCGTTCCCGACCAGCGACCGGCGAAAAAGGTCTGGGTGGAATCGGTAAAATAATTCCAGACCCGGTGCTCGGGCGTGCCCGCGAGCAGGCGATCGGCGGCCGGAACGGAGACTTCCGGGTCCAGCGGAGCATCCAGACGAACGATCGCGGCATTCATTGCGGAGAATATAGCGCGAAAGCGGGCGGGCGTCCTTGCCCGTCTCGCTCGGCTTTCACCCAAGGGCTCGAGCCAACTAGTCATTCTTGGCCACCTTCTCATCGCCGCCACGCTCGAGCCGAACCGTGACCTTGCGATCGAACGCATACCCGTCGAGATCACCCTCCGTGGCGGTCGACTCCGACTTGCCATGACCCTCGATGATCATGTGCTCCTTCGAGACGCCGGCTTTCTCGAGGACCGCCGCCACCGCCTCAGCGCGACGCCGCGACAATGCCTCGTTATATTTTTCCGAGCCACGCGGGTCGGCGTATCCCGCCACCCGGATCTTGGCATCCGGCATGGCAGCCGCGAGCGCACCGATCTTCAGGAGTGGCGACATCGACTGGGTGTTGATCGAATCGTCGTTGGTCCGGAAGCTCACGTCTGTCTGCAACTCGTCGGTCTTCGCCAGTGTCAGATCCAACTGATCGCTCTTGGCTCGCATACTGGTCAACGAGGCATTGAGCTCCGCCACGCTGTCCGAAAGCGCCTTGCGGTCGGCCTCGCTCTGGCCAAGATTCGTCGCGAGACTCTTCTTGGCGACCTCCTGCTTGTGGTAACGGTCGCCGATCCATGCACCGACACCCGCACCCACCACCGCTCCGATCGGGCCACCGGCGGCCGCGCCCACCGCCAATCCCGTGACCACCCCGATATTTTCCTGTTTTGACGCCTTCTGGTGCGTCCCGGGGGTGGTGCTCTCCTGCGCGTACGCCGGCAGCGCAATCACGCTGGTCGAAATCAGGGTCAGTCCCAACGCACCCGCCCGCAGCTTCTTCGTAATGACGTTCATACTCGTATCCTCTGGTTGCTTTGCCTGATAGCCGCGGAACCGTTCGTTCCGCCTACGGATACGAGTTCACCGCCACGGCGAGGCTCAGCCGTGACGCAAAATCGTCAACGCAATGATGATTCGTGGCAAA
>CAYNTW010000083.1:7938-25541 GCA_964400085.1 uncultured Steroidobacteraceae bacterium
GCGACCTCGCCCAGTAGCGTATTGCGCCACTGCCCCGGGGTAACCGGCAACACAGTGGCCTGCTCGCGCAGAAACGCCTCCAGCGCGGAGGTCAGCGGCATATCCGGCGTCAGTGCAAACTCCACCGGCTTGGCGACATTGGCCACGGGCAGACTCGCGGGCAACTCGGCCTGCTTCACCCGCGCCATCACGTCCCTGGGGTCGAGCCACGACACGAGCTCATCTCCATTCACCACCAGAACGCGCTCGAGCGGGCGCTTGGGAAGCTGATCAAACATCTCGGCAAGTGTCGTGCTCCCCGACACCACGGCGACGGCAGGTTTCACCAACGTCTCCACCGTGCGCAGCCGCCAGTCGTCACCGCGATCGTTCACGAGTCCGCTATTGAGCGACGCGTGATAGACGGATCTGCCCTTCCGGTAAACCTTGGCGGTGTAGTGAGCCGTCACACAGGCCAACATGAGCGGCAAAACGATTTCGTAATCGGCGGTCATCTCGAAGATCATGAGGATGGAGGTTAGCGGCGCCAGCGTCGTCGCCGAAAGGAAGCCTCCCATGCCGATGAGCGCGTACGCCGCCGGTACCGAGACGACATTCGGCAGCAAATCGTGGAGCGCACCCCCAAACAGTGATCCCACGGCGCAACCGATGAACAGCGTTGGAGTCAAAACGCCGCCCACGGCGCCCGACCCCACGGTCGCGGAAGTGGCGAAGACCTTCGCGACCAGAACCGCCGCGAGCCACAAGCCCAGCAACTCTCCTTGCAAGATCGCCCCAATGACGCTGTAGCCGTTACCCCAGACCTGCGGCACGAAAATCGAAATGAGGCCCACGATGAGCCCGCCGAGGGCGAGTTGCCAGTAAAGCGGCAGCCGCAGGCGCACGAAGCGGCCCTTGGTGAAGTCGAGCAGCGCCAGGAACGGGGGCGCCAGGTGTCCCAACAACACACCCAGCACAATGTAGAACCCGAGCTCCCAGTTGGAAGCGAACTGCACGTGCGGAACGGTGAATACCGGACCGTAACCGAGAAAGCGATGGATGGTCGCATCCGAGATGACGGAGGCGACCACCAGCGGACCGAAGGTTTCCATCGCCAACGAGCCGAGCACGATTTCCGAAACGAACAACGCGCCCGATATCGGCGCATTGTAGGCGGCCGCGATCCCGGCGGCTCCTCCACATGCGACCATCAATCGCAGCCGCGGCACCGGCGCGCGCGCGAATCGGCCCAGGAGCGATCCCAACATAGCCGACAGTTGCACCATCGAGCCCTCGCGGCCGATGGACCCTCCCGAGGCGATCGTCAGCAGTGACGAGCTGCTGCGCAGCAAGGTGCCACGCAGACTGATGCGACCATCACCGACTAGCGTTGCCTCCATGTAGTCGACGACTTTCAGTGAAACGAACCGGCTACCAAGAACGTAAAGCACCCAACCCGAGAGAGCCCCACCGATCATCGGCACGATGGCCCGGTGCCACCACACCAGGTGCGAGGCTCCATTGACCAATCCCATGGTCTGACCGGTGAACACCAGCTCGAGGAGATGGATCCCCTCACGGAAGGCAACGCTGGCGAGCGCGCCGCAGATCCCCACCAGCGCGGCCCAGAAGATGATGCCGGCAAGATCCTCGTGCCCAAAAAGAACGAGGCGCAGCCGGGTGATGAGCGACAGCGGTACGCGCGCGATCTCTCGTGCCTGGATTTGCATTCAACTCCCTGACGGACCGACTATGTTGTGGTGGAATTGGCTAGCGCCGCATCGGTCCCGGGCGACCACGTAGCCAGCAACCGGGTGAGCGCGGCTGGATCCACCGGCTTGGTCAGGTGGTGGTTGAAGCCCGCCTTGGCGGTTTGTTGGCGGTGGTCCGCACCGCCCCAACCGGTCAGGGCGACGAGCAGAAGGTTCCCACCCCAGGGCTGGGCACGGATCTGGCGGGCAACTTCGTAACCGTTC
The DNA here is from genome assembly GCA_964400085.1 of uncultured Steroidobacteraceae bacterium. Taxonomy (GTDB): domain Bacteria; phylum Pseudomonadota; class Gammaproteobacteria; order Steroidobacterales; family Steroidobacteraceae; genus 13-2-20CM-66-19. The sequence goes on from CAYNTW010000083.1 coordinate 9,894, forward strand.
ATCCGGGGCATGCCAATATCCAACAGAACGATGTCAGGACGAAACTGTGCCGCCATTTCCAGGGCCTGGCCGCCGTCCGCAACCGTGCGCACATCGTACCCAGCGTCATTCAACAAAATGCCGAGACTGGTCGCCGCATCATGATTGTCGTCGGCAACCAGGATGCGCTTGCGTCCCACGGCGGGAAGTGGACCTGCGGACGGAACGACGCGCGACACGCCCTGCTGCTTCGACAGCGGTAACACTACTACGAATCGGCTGCCCTTCCCCGGCCCCTCACTCTGAGCCTGTATGGTGCCGTCATGCAGCTCGACGAGTCGTTTGGCGAGAGCAAGTCCGATGCCGAGGCCGCCCTTGGCGCGCTCCAGGGAACGGTCTAGCTGGGTAAACGGCTCGAACACCTGCCCCAGCATATCCGCGGGAATGCCGATGCCGCTGTCCTGTACCGCTATCGCCACGCCATCACCATCGCGTTCGGCGGTCACGGTGATCTGGCCGCCAGGTCCCGTGTATTTTCCGGCGTTGTTGAGCAGGTTGGCAAAGACCTGCGCCAGACGAATGAGATCCGCGTCGAGATAGAGTGGCTCGATGGGCAAGCGTACGTGCAAGGCGTGCCCGGCTGCATCGAGGCCCGGCCGACTCGTCTCGATCGCGATGCGCAGGATCTCATCCAGAGCAACGTGCACTCGCCGCAACTCGATCGTCCCTCGGGTAATGCGGGCAACATCCAGCAGATCGTCGACCAGCCGGGTCATCTGGGTGACTTGCCGGTCGATGACGTCGCGTGCCCATTGCAACTCGGGAGCCGACGGCATGCGCGCACGCAGAATGTGAATTGCATTGCGCACAGGCGCCAGTGGGTTGCGCAGCTCGTGGGCCAGTGTCGCGAGAAATTCGTCCTTGCGTCGGTCCGACTCGGCGAGCGCCTCACGCATCTCGCGCTGCGCCTGCAGACTTTGACGCAAGTTCTCCTGCTCGGCTTCGAGCCGCCGTCGCGTGCGATGCAGCGACTCGCACAACAGGCTGATCAACACGCCGGAAAAGGCCAAAATGCCCAGCGCAACAGCGCCGCTCACGCTCAGGATATGAAGAGAATGGCGCAGCGGTATGAAGAGATAGTCGGCGGCCAGGACGCTCAAGGCGGTGGCCAACAAGCCGGGCTTGAGCCCGCCATACCAGGCTGCAATGGTCACCGCGATCGTGAATGTGATGACCGGCGCAAAGTCGCCGATCATGCCGGAGACCGCGAGCCGGATGAGGGCCACCGCCGCGGTGGCGCTGATCGCGATCAGGTATCCCAGGATGGACTGTTGGATCGGGGTGCGGGGCTCCTGCCGCATCATCCCATCTTATCAGAGCACCATCGGCTCGGCTGGCGACTTCTCCGTCTCGAGCGCGGCAGGTTGGGCCTGAGCCGTAACCGCCGGCCGAGGGCGGCCCGCCAGCAGCGCGCCTGGCTCGATGATCATGCGCGCACGCAAACCAGGATGATTATCCGCAAGCTCGAGCGTTCCGCCGTGCAGCTTGGCGACCGCCTGCACCAGACTCAACCCCAGACCGACACCCGGCGTGCCGCGGCTGACATCCCCGCGGTAGAAACGTTGCGTCACCTTCGGCTTCTCGCTATCGGGTATACCCGGCCCGTCATCCGCCACACTGATGGCTACCGCGCCATCGGCGCGCGTCTGGACTTCGACCCGGACCGAGCCCCGCTCGCCGGCATACTTCAAAGCGTTGTCGATGAGATTGCCGACTGCTTGCGCCAGCAGTGTCGGATCGCCCGAAACCAACACGGGACCGCTGGACGCGAACGACAGTGTCACATCCTTGACCTCCGCCGCGGGCACGTAAAACTCCACTACCTCCGCGGCCAGCTCGTTCGCATTGACCTGCACGAAGCCGGAGCGCCGCATGCCCGTATCGATCTCGGCCAGGCGCAGCAGTGCATTGAAAATACGAATGACCCGATCGACGTCGGCAACCGCCGCATCGATCTCTGCGAAAGTCTCCTCACTCGTCGGCCGCGTCAAGGACAGCTCCTCCAGGCGGGAGCGCAGCTCCGCCAGCGGCGTCCGCAAATCATGCGCGATCGAGTTGGAGACGTCCCGGATGCCGTGAACGAGCTGCTCGATCTGGTCGAGCATGCCGTTGATCGTGTGCGAGAGGGTATCGAGCTCGTCACCGCTGCGACGGGTCGGCAGGCGATGACTGAGGTCGCCCTGCACGATCGCGAGCACGGTCTGACGAATGCTGTTGATACGCGCGAGAATCGCTTGCCGGATCAATACCCCGCCCAGAACGCCGACGATGGACAACACGGCGAGGGCTCCGCCCAACCCCGTCCAGAAGTGACGCGTAAGCGGCGCAAAGCGGGCAACATCACGGCCCACGAGGAGGTTATAACCTCCCGGAAGAGCGGCGCGGACCACGCGCGACTCGGTCGGTTTGCCGCCTAGATCGAGGGTGACCGTGTAGATACCCGGCTGGGCGGGCACTGTGTCAGGCCATTTCGGCAAGTTGCCGGCCACCCGGTGCAGGGATGAGTCCGCCAACAGCAGGATGCGTTCTCCGGGCAACTGCATTCCGACACGCGCGTCAATGAATGACTTGAGCCCAGGGGCGCCTTCACGATGAAAGACCTCCGTGAGTCGCAACATGTCGGCCCGTAGGATTTCGGAACGCCCGTCCTCCACCGTCACCTGCCAGGCATACCACAACGGCGCCGCGAACAGAACCAGGGCAACAACCCCAAACGCTATGTACCCGAACGAGAGAACGAAGGTTGCCGAGCGTATGACCTTAGCCACGGCTCACCTCACTCGTCGGCGGTCAGCATGTAGCCGGCGTTGCGGACCGTCCGCAACAGGGGTCGCTCGAAGTCGGCGTCGATCTTCTGCCGCAGCTTGCTGATGTGCACATCGACCACGTTCGTCTGTGGATCGAAATGATAGTCCCAGACATTTTCGAGCAACATGGTGCGGGTGACAACCTGGCCCGCGTGGCGCATCAGGTACTCGAGCAGCTTGAACTCGCGCGGCTGCAGCGAAATGCTGCGCTCACCCCGCATGGCTTTGCGGGACAGCAGGTCGACGCGCAGGTCGCCTACCTCGAGAACCGTCTGCGTGGCGCTGCCCTGTGAGCGCCGCGAGAGCGCATCGAGGCGCGCGAGCAGCTCGCCAAATGCAAATGGCTTGGTAAGGTAATCGTCCCCCCCGCTGCGCAATCCTTTGATGCGCTCATCCACGTCCGAAAGGGCGCTCAGTATGAGAATAGGCGTGCGGTTGCCCGATTTGCGCAGTGTCTCGACGATCTGTAGTCCATCGATCTGCCCCGGCAACATGCGATCCATGATGATCACATCATAGGGCTCGCTCGCGGCCAGGAACATGCCCTCGCGGCCGTTGTCCGCGTTGTCGACGGTATGGCCGGCCTCCTGCAGTCCCTTGACGACGAAGCGCGTGACCCGTTCGTTGTCTTCGACCAGTAGGAGTTTCATGCGGGCGCGGTCTCCGCGGCCTCGGCCTGGCCTTGCTTGCGTGCGGCGCGGCTGCGACGCCGCTGCCGCATACGATTGCTGAAACGATCCAGGTAAAGATAGACCACCGGCGTGGTGAACAAAGTCAACATCTGGCTCAGGAGGAGCCCGCCGACCATCGTGTACCCGAGCGGTTGGCGCAACTCCGACCCGGTCCCGTTGCCCAGGGCCAGGGGCAGCGCGGCCAGCAGCGCCGACATGGTCGTCATCATGATCGGACGGAAACGCAGCAGGCAGGCTTTGCGGATCGCCTCCTCCGGTGTGAGATGCTCCTCGCGCTCGGCCTGAAGGGCGAAATCCACCATCATGATGCCGTTCTTCTTGACGATGCCGATGAGCAGGATGATGCCCACCAAGGCAATCACCGAAAGATCGAAGTGGAATCCCCACAGCATCAGCAACGCGCCCACACCCGCCGACGGGAGTGTCGAAAGGATGGTCAACGGATGGATATAGCTCTCGTAAAGCATGCCCAGGATGATATAGACCACGACCAGCGCCGCGAGAATCAACAGCGGCTCGCTGCTCAACGAGTCCTGGAAAGCCTGGGCCGTACCCTGGAATGTGCCCTGGATCGTGCCGGGCAAGCGCGCTTCGCCAGCCGCCCGCTGGATCGCCTCCACCGCATCGCCCAACGCCGCGCCCGGCGCCAGGTTGAATGACAAGGTCACGGCCGGAAACTGCCCCTGGTGGCTGACGGAGAGATACCCGACGTGGCGGGTATCGAAGTGCACGAAGGTGGACAGCGGCACCTGCTGGCCGGTCGTCGGTGATTTGATGTAGAGCTTGTTCAGCGTGTTGGGATCTTCCGTAAGTCCTGGCGTGATCTCGAGGACGACGTGATAGCTGTTGAGTTGCGTGAAATACTGGGCCACCTGCCGCTGCCCGAACGCATCGTAGAGAGTGGCGTCGATGAGTGAGGGCTGGATGCCGAAGCGCGCCGCCTGGTCACGGTCGATCACCATCGACAGCGTCGTACCATTGTTCTGCTGGTCGGAAGCGACGTCGCGCAATTGCGGCAGTTTTTGCATCTGCGCGAGCATCTTCGGAGCCCACTCATTGAGCTCATCCAGGTCCGGATCCTGCAACGTGTATTGGTACTGTGTCCGGGTCGTCCGGCCGCCCATGGTGATGTCCTGCGCGGCCTGCAGGAACAGTGTGCCATCCGGTACCTGCGCCAGCTTCTTGCGCAGCCGGGAGATGATCTCATCCGCGCTGGCCTTGCGCTGGTCGCGCGGCTTGAGTCCAATCACCACGAAGCCGTTGTTGACGGGCCGTGACCCGCCCAGGGCCGTTCCGTATGAGGCGACGTCGGGGTCCTGCGCGACGATATCCAGCAGCCGGTGTTGTATTGCCAGCATCTTCTCGAAGGAGACGTCCTGCGGACCATCCGACAGGCCGGAAATGATGCCGATGTCCTGTTGTGGGAAGAATCCCTTCGGCACGAAGGCGTAGAGCAGTCCCGCGGTGATCACCGTCACGACGAATGTAATCAAGGTCGGGCGCTGATGGCGCAACACGAAATCGAGCCCGCGCGTGTAGCCGGCCACCAGCTTCTCGAAGCCGTGCTCGATGATCAGGTACAGCCGCCCGTGCCTGGCATGCTTCTCGTCCCGTAGGAACAAAGAGCACATCATGGGCGAGAGTGTCAGGGACACAAACGCCGACACGGCGATGGTCATGGTGACGGTGATCGCGAATTCCCGGAACAATCGCCCGATGATGCCGCCCATCAAGAGGAGCGGGATGAAGACCGCCACGAGCGACAGGCTGATGGACACGATCGTAAAGCCGATCTCGGCGGATCCCTTGAGCGCAGCCTCGCGCGGGGACAGGCCCGCCTCGATGTGCCGGTAGATGTTTTCCAGCATCACGATCGCATCGTCCACCACGAAGCCCACGGCGATGGTCAATCCCATCAAGGACAGATTGTCGAGGCTGTATCCCAGGAAATACATGAGCGCCCCTGTTCCAAACAGCGCCAGGGGCACCGTCACACCCGGAATCACAGTGGCCCAGAGGTTCCTCAGAAACAGGAAGATCACCATGACCACGAGCGCAATGGTCAGCATCAACGTGAATTCGACATCGTGGACGGAGGCGTTGATGGTAGTGGTGCGATCCATGATCTGCTTGATCTGGATCGACGCTGGAATCTGCGACTGCATCTGCGGCAGCAGCGCCTTGATGCGCTTGACTGTGTCGATGACGTTGGCGCCAGGCTGCTTGTTGATGATCAACAACACGCCGTCGTGCCCATTCTGCCAGGCCGAGATAAACCTGTTCTCCGGGCCATCCACAGCCACGCCCACATCACGGATGCGGACCGGCGCACCGTTCTTGTAGGCGATGATGACGTCGTTCCAAGGGGAAGCCTTCAGGAGCTGATCGTTGTCGTAGATCGTGTAGCTGTGCGCGGGGCCGTTGACAGAGCCTTTGGGTGCATCGACCGTCGCTTGCTGAATGACACTGGCCACATCCTCGAGCTGGAGCCCCAAGGCGGCAAGCTTCGCGGGATCCACCTGCACGCGAATAGCGGGCTTCTGTTGACCACCGACATTCACGAGACCGACGCCCGGCACGCGTGAGATCTGCTGCGCGACCACGCTCTCCGCCGCATCATCGACCTCTGGCGTCGGCAGGACATCTGACTGCACGGACATGATGAGGATCGGAGAATCGGCGGGATTGACCTTCTTGTAGTTGGGTGGAGCCGGTAGATTCTTGGGCAACTGCCCACCGGCGGCGTCAATAGCCGACTGGATGTCCCCCGCCGCGGCGTCGATATTCCGATCGAGATCGAACTGCACGGTGATCGTCGTGTTGTTCAGCACGCTCGTGGACGTCATTTGCGAGACGCCCGGAATCTGGCTGAACTGATATTCGAGCGGCTGTGCGACCGAAGACGCCATGGTCTCAGGACTGGCCCCTGGCAGGCTGGCGCTCACCTGGATGGTCGGAAAATCCACCTGCGGCAGTGGCGCGACCGGCAACAGCGGAAAAGTCGCCACGCCGACGAGAAAAATACCCGCCATCAAGAGCGAGGTCGCGATCGGCCGTCGGATGAATTGCGCCGAGATGTTCACGGGCGGCTTGCCTTGCGCGGTTGTCCCAGCGGCGCGATCACGAGCTCACCTTCAATCGGGCGTTCCCGGACTTGGCCGTCTCGGACGTCGGAGGACCGACACTACGCACCCGTGCCCCGGGCTGCAGGCGGTACTGGTTGTTCAACACAACCTCCTCGCCCTCCTTGAGTCCGCCCGTCACCACGGTCAGGTTATTCGTCTCCTCACCCACCTTGAGCAGGCGCGCCTCGACCGTGGAATCTGATTTCACGACGTAGGTAAACATGCCGTTCGGACCCCGCTGGATGGCGCCCGAGGGGACCGTGAGGGCATTGTGCTCGGTCCGAACGAGCACTCGCGCATTGATGAACTCGCCTGGCCAGAGCGCGTTGTGCGGATTGGGGAAGGTCGCCTTCACCCGGATCGTGCCCGTGCTTTGATCGATCTGGTTGTCCACGAGAGCGATGGTGCCGCGGTCCAGCTCAGTTTTGCCATCGCGCGAAACAGCAGCGACGGTCACCGCTCCCGACTCCAACGCCCGGTTCAGTGTGGGTAACGTCTCTTCCGGGAGGGTGAATATGCAGGCGATGGGCTGCACCTGAGTGACCACGACAATGCCGTTGGTATCGGTCGCGTGCACGTTGTTGCCCGGGTCGACGCGCCGGATGCCAGTCTTGCCCTGAATAGGTGAGGTAATCGTCGTGTAGCTGAGTTGCGTGCGGGCGTTGTCGATGTTCGCCTGATCGCCCTTGATCTGCGCTTCCAACTGAGCCACCAACGCGTGTTGCGAATCCAGCGTCTGTTTGCTGGCAAGATTCTGCGGCGCGAGCAGCTCGTAGCGGTTGAGATCCGCCTTGGCGCTCGCGAGTTGCGCGACATCCTTCGCATGCGTCGCAATGGCTTGGTCGAGAGCCGCCTTGAATGGACGTGGATCGATTTGCGCGATCAGGTCGCCTTTTTTGACCGTCTGGCCCTCGACAAACCCGACCTTCTGCAGCTCGCCGTCGACGCGCGCGGTAACCGTTACCGTATAGAACGCCTGCACGGTTCCCAAGCCTTCGAGATATACCGGAACATCGCTGCGCGCAGCCAAAGCAGTCTCCACCGCGACCGCCGGGCGTCCGTCCCCCTGCTGCTCCTTGTCGGCCGCTCGCGCGCGGCCGGAGTGTCCGTACCAGATGAAAGCCAAACCGAGCGCCACTGCTATTCCAAGCAGGACAATGCGGGGTCCAGTCAGCCGTATTTTGTTCATATTCGTTGCCAACCGCCGCCGAGCGCGCCGAAAAGCGAGACCAGGGCGTTGAGATGGGAGTACTTCACCTGCACGAGGGTATCCTCGGCCGTAAATAACGCGGTTTCCGTGCTCAGTACGACCAGGATGTTGATCGTGCCCGCGTGGAACTGGGCCTGTGTCAACTCATAAGCATGCCGCGCCGTGGCTACGGCTTGCTGCTGGCGCTTGAGCTGCTCCTCAGTCTGCTGGACGCTGACCAACGCGTCCTCGACATTGCCGAGCGCGGAGATCACCGCCTTATGGTAGTCCGCCAGCAGCTCCTCGTAGCGCGCTTTGTTGAGTTGATACTGTCCCAGGATCTGGCCCCCATGGAAGATGGGCTGGGTGAGGCCGGCGCTGATGCTGAATACCCGGTTCACCGGATTGACCAGCGTACTCAAGGCCGTGCTCGCGTATCCACCGTCCGCGGTCAGGTTGATGCTCGGAAGGAAGGCAGCCCGAGCCGCCACGATGTCGGCGTTGGCCGCCATAAGCTGCGCTTCCGCTTGCGCCACGTCAGGTCGCCGGGTCAGCAACTCGGAAGGTATACCGGCAACCACCTGGGGCAGCGCCAGATCGGCTAACGTCCCGTTGGCGACATCAACGGCCTCCGGTTGCCTGCCCACCAGGATGGCGAGCGCATTCACCGTCTGGGCAAGCTGTAGCTGAAGCGGCGGGATGGCCGCCTCGAGCGTCGCAACGGTGGTCTCCTGCTGGGCGACATCGAGCGCGGTGATCGTTCCAACCTGCGCCTCCAGTTGCAGGCCCTTGAGGGTATCCCGGGCGCTGGCCACGTTGTCCTGCGCCACTTTGAGCCGATCGCGTAGCTCGAGCGCCTGGAAATAGGTGCTGGCGACGCTCGTCATGACGCTCAGCTCGACCGTGACCCGATCGTACCGGCTGGCCAAAGCCGCCAGCCGTGCCGCGTCCCGGAGAGCCCAATTCTTGCCCCAGAAATCGACTTCGTAGCTGGCGTTGAGCTGCGTGGCAAACGAGTTGAACGTGGCCGGCGTGGAGCTGAGCTTGCCGGCTGGAGTGATGATGTTTGACTTCCCACGTTGGCGGGTAGCCTGGCCACCCAGGTCGAAGGATGGCAACAGCGGCGCGCCAGCGATACGCACCTGCGCGTCAGCTTCCCGCATGCGCGCAATCGCTGCGGCAATATCGTCGTTGGCCGCTTGGGCCTGCGCAATGAGGTCGTTGAGGGTCGCCGAATTGAATCCCGTCCACCACTGCGCCGATGGCCAGGTCGGCGTAGCCTCATGCGGTGAGTTGCGCCAGGCTTGCGGGGGCGGTATGTCAGGTCGTTTGTAATGAGGGCCAAGCAGGCCGCAAGCGGTCATTCCGCACGCCATCAGTGCGAGAAAAAGGCCGCGCGCGCCGGGCCAGCGCCGGGGCAGCGGCCGGAAAAGGCGAGTCCGGGATTTCACAGCAAGGTGCAGCAGTGGGCCTGAGCTTGGGAGCCTAGCCCCGAACCATACGCAGGTATCGATTTACCGAAGATGGGCGAATCATTAAAGTCCGTTAATTGCCCATCACCATCCTCGCCCACCAGGCGGTTTTCACACCCATGTTCATGAAATTGAAGGCCCGCGGGGTCTTGCGCACCGTCCGCGCCATCTGCCGGTCCGTAGTGACGGTTGCCGCGATAGCGGCGTTCCCCAGCGTCGACGGAGCCGTGCAGGCACCCCCCACCACGCCGAAGTCGTCCACGGCAGCGGCGCCCGACACATCAGGTCTCCTACGCGCCACGCTCGATAACGGTCTGCGAGTCGTCATCGTCCGCAATCCGCTTGCGCCGGTGGCCGCGACCTCGGTCAACTACCTGGTCGGCTCGGATGAAACGCCGCCCGGATTTCCCGGGACCGCGCACGCGCAGGAGCACATGATGTTCCGCGGCAGCCCGGGCCTGACCGCAGACCAACTCGCCGACATCGGCAGCGTGATCGGGGGCAACTTCAACGCCAACACGCGCGAGGATCTCACGCAATACCTGTACACCGTGCCGGCGGAGGACCTCGACGTCGCCCTGCACATCGAGGCGCTCCGGATGCGCGCCGTGCTCGACTCCAAGGAGGAATGGGACAAAGAGCGGGGGGCGATCGAGCAAGAGGTCGCACAGGATCTCTCCGAGCCTGCCTACGTGCTGTACGAAAAAATGCGCGCGGCGATGTTTGCCGGTACGCCGTATGCCCACGACGCGTTGGGTACACGCCCGTCCTTCGAAAAAACCACAGCACAGGCGCTCAAGAAGTTTCATGACGAGTGGTACGCTCCGAACAACGCCATCCTGGTCATCGCGGGGGATGTCGACCCCAAGGCAACCCTCACCGAAGTCAAACAACTCTTCGGCGATATCAAGTCCAAGCAACTCCCCGCACGCCCGCAGGTGAAATTGAGCCCGGTGCAACCCACCACCTTCAGCGTGGACACCGACAGGCCGAGCGGCACGCTCATGATCGCCGCCCGCACTCCGGGACCGAAAAGCGAGGATTTTCCCGCGCTCGAGGTGCTCGCCGATGTGCTGAGCAGCCGGCGCTTCGACCTGTATGGCCTCGTACCCCAGGGCAAGGCCATCGATGCGGGCTTCTCACTCGAGCCGTTGCCTGAAGCCGGTATGGCCTACGCAACCGTCGCCTTCCCCGCCGGGGATGATCCAAAGAAGCTCGAAACCGAGGTGCGCGCCATCCTCTCCAAGGTCATCAGCGAGGGAGTTCCGCCGGATCTCGTCGAAGCGGCGAAAATCCAGGAGCGCAGCGCGGCGCAGTTCCAACGCAACTCCATCGCCGAGCTGGCTTCCGTCTGGTCCGAAGCGCTCACCCTGTATGGGCTGCAGTCCCCTGACGAGGACCTGGCGCGGATCGAAAAGGTGACCGTTGCGGACGTGAACCGCGTGGCACGGCAGTACCTGGACCTGAATCACGCCATCGCGGGTGTCATGTTGCCCCGTGGCTCGGGTGCGCCGGTGGCCTCGCGGGGCGGCGGATTTGGCGGCAAGGAGGCCATCTCTCTCGGTGAGGCGAAACCAACGCAGCTCCCGCCGTGGGCCGACGCAGCGCTACACCGGTTGACGGTGCCGCCCTCGACCTTGCACCCGGTGGTCACAACACTTCCCAACGGCGTGAAGCTGATCGTGCAGACTGAAGATGTGAGCGACACGGTCACCGTGTTGGGTCACATCCGCAACCGCCCGGAGACTCAGGAGCCGGCGGGCCAGGAGGGCATCGCGCAGGTGCTCGAGGACCTGTTGGGCTATGGCAGCGAGCACCTGGACCGGGTCGCGTTTCAACAGCAGCTCGATGCCATTGGCGCCCGGGAAAACGCCGGCACCGATTTCGCGGTGGCCGCGCTGAGTGAGCACTTCGACCGCGCGGTGGAGTTGCTGGCGGACAACGAGTTGCATCCCGCTCTGCCGGAGCAGGCGCTCAATATCATCAAGGTCCCGCTGTCGCACGGGGTGGCGGCGCGTAACAAGAGCCCGGGGTTTCTGACCCAACACTCGCTCCGCACGGCCCTATATCCCCATGATGACCCCAGCCTGCGCATGGCGACCCCGGAGAGCGTGAATGGCCTCACGCTCGAGGCCGTGCGTACCTATTATCGCAACGTCTTCCGACCTGACCTGACCACCATCCTGGTCATCGGCAATGTCACACCGGCCAAGGCCCGGGCGACGATCGAGAAATACTTCAGTTCCTGGACCGCGAACGGTCCCAAGCCTGACGTAGACTTGCCAACGGCGCCGCCGAACCGCTCCGGGGTCATCGCGGTGCCCGACGCCAGCCGCGTGCAGGACGTAGTCGTCCTCGCGCAGAACCTGGCGCTGAAGCGTTCCGATCCGGACTACTACCCGTTACAACTGGGGAATGCCGTGTTGGGAGGTAGTTTCTATTCGACGCGTCTCAGCATCGATCTGCGCAAGAACTCCGGGCTGGTGTACTCCGTCGGCTCGATTCTGCAGGCCGGCCGGACCCGTGGCGCCTACCTCGTCCAGTACGCCAGCGACCCGCAAAACGTCAGCAAAGCAGCCAACATCGTCGTCAACGACATCAAGTCCATGCAGAACGCTCCCCCAACCGAGAGTGAGCTGGTGCGGGTCAAAGCGTTGTTGCTGCGTCAGATTCCACTGAGCGAGTCCAGTGTCGAAGACATCGCGCACGGGCTGTTGGGCCGGGTGGACCTGGACCTGCCGCTCGATGAGCCGACCCAAGCGGCCCAGCGCTACATCGCGCTCGGACCCACGGACGTGCAGAGCGCATTTCGCAAATGGCTGCGACCCGATGATCTGGTGCGAGTGAGCGAGGGACCGACGCCGCAATAGTGTGTCCTCGTAAAACAACCGAACGGGAGGGCGAATCATGGCTGTCGATGAAACAAAGCTCAACGCGTTTCTGGGCAAGGCAGTGGGCGATCTCGGCGCGGCCTTCAGCGCCGTGCTCATTTCGCTGGGAGATGAGCTCGGATTGTATCGGGAGTTGGCCAAAGGATCGGTCACGTCCGCCGAGCTCGCGGCTCGTACGGATACCAACGAGCGCTATGTCCGCGAATGGCTGGCGAACCAGGCGGCCGGCGGCTATGTCGAGTACGACAGGGAAAATGGCAAGTATTTCCTGAACGACGAGCAGGCCTTGTGCCTCGCGGATCCGCACGGACCCGTCGATCTGGCGGGCGCCTACAACATCGTGCAGGACATGTTTCATATCAAGGAGCGGGCGCGCGAGAACTTCCGCACCGGTAAGGGAATGGAATGGGGTGAGCACCATCCCTGCCTGTTCCATGGCACGGAGCGCTTCTTCCGCGCGGGTTATAACGCCAATCTGCTCTCTTCCTGGCTACCCGCGCTCGATGGGGTGGTCGCCAAGCTGACAGCCGGCGGCAAGGGCGCCGATGTCGGCTGCGGCCACGGCGCGAGCACGATCCTGATGGCCAAGGCTTTTCCGCGCTCCGAGTTCGTGGGTATCGACTACCATGATCCGTCGATTCAAACCGCGCGCGGCCGCGCGGCGGAGGCCGGCGTCCGCAATGTCAGGTTCGAGACGGCCGACGCGACGTCCTACCAGGAGAAGGATCTCGATTTCATCGGGTTTTTCGACTGCCTGCATGACATGGCCGATCCTGTAGGAGCCGCCCGTCACGCCCGCCAGGCGCTCAAGGCTGAGGGCACCTGCATGGTCGTCGAGCCGTTCGCGGGAGATCGCATCGAGGAGAATCTCAACCCGGTGGGCCGTACCTACTACGCCGCTTCCTCGCTGATTTGCGTTCCGGTATCGCTGGCGCGCCGCGGGCCGGCGCTGGGCGCGCAAGCCGGAGAGAAGCGCCTGCGGAAGGTCATGGTCGACGAAGGCGGGTTTAGCCGGTTCCGGCGTGCCACGGAAACGCCGTTCAACATTGTTCTGGAGGCAAGACCTTGAGGTCATAATTCGCCCGAATTGCGCCCCGCGGGCATCCGAATCACGGATCACTCTGTTCGTCAGGGTGACTAGTGAGGATGCCCGCATGTTTCGCGACCTGGAAATCTGGCTCAATCATTTTGAGTACCACGCTCAGCATCCGCGCTGCGTTCCGGCGGATCTCTCGGACGAGCTGAAGCCGGAAGAGCGCCGGCTGATCGGACGGTCGATTGCGGCCTTCCAGCTCGGCGAAGAGTGCGACGGTCGGGCGCTGTTGCAGACCGTCTGGTGCTACGCCCAGACGCACAAAGCAACACCACTCGTGCGCATCATGGAGCTGTTCATCAAAGAAGAGCAGCGCCATGCCGCCTTGCTGCTCGCCTTCATGGAGGACCATGGCCTGCCTCCGAAGCGGACCGACTGGACGGATTTCGTGTTCTGCTGCCTGCGCCGCCTGGGCGGATTCGAATACCGCCTCCATCTGTTCGTCACGGCGGAGCTCATCGCGAGTGTCTACTACCGTGCATTGGAAGTAGTCACCGGGTGCCAGCGCCTGAAGGTGTTGTGCCGGACGCTGGTGGCCGACGAGCTGGCGCATATCGGACTGCAATCCCAATTGCTGCTGACTTTGCGGACCCGCAAATCCGCTCCGCTACGAGCCGCGATCCGCTTGGCTCATCGGACGTTCTTTGCAACGACCGCCTGCGTCGTTTACATGACTCATCGTCGCGTGCTGCGTACAGCCGGATATGACCTGGAAGGGTTTTTGCGCGCGTGCTCGAGCCAGTACGCGTTCTATCTCGAGCCGCCGATGACGTGCCGGGAATCCGTTAAGATGGTCCGATGAAGATCTACGGCGCCGATGGCAAAGAAATGATGACGGTCAGCAGCCTGGAGCGGGAAGGGTCGACGCTGGTGATCAAGGGAAAGATCTTCGGCACCATGCCCCTGAGCGCCAAGCTACGCCCCGAGGAGGCGCGCAAGGCGTTCAGGCTGTTGAATTTCCGCATGCTGCTGTTCCTGTTGACACTGCCTTTCCGGCGCGGCTCCTCCTGATCAGCCGGCATCTGTCGCCGGAGTGCCGTGCGCATCCTGTGCCGCTGCCGTCGCCAGCGTCGCCGCGCGTTTGTCGTGCGCGTGGTCGGCGCCGATCAGGATATAAACCGCCGGCACGACAAAAAGCGTGAACAGCGTGCCAATAGAAAGGCCGAAGAACAGCACGATCCCCATCGCACGACGTCCCGCCGCCCCCGCACCCGTCGCAATGACGAGGGGCAGAACACCCAACACCATCGCAGCGGTCGTCATGAGAATCGGACGCAAGCGGACCGCAGCCGCCTCCTGGATCGCTTCCAGCTTCGCAAGGCCAGTGCGCTGCAGCTCATTGGCAAATTGAACGATGAGAATGCCGTGCTTGCTGATGAGGCCGAGTAGCGTGACGAGCCCCACCTGCGTGTAGATGTTGAGCGTGGCCAAGCCGACATTGATGAAGAGCAGCGCGCCAAACAGAGCCATCGGCACGGACACCAGGATGACCGCCGGATCGCGGAAGCTCTCGAACTGCGCGGCCAGCGCGAGATACACGATGATCAGCGCGAAGAACAGGGTCACGACAAAACTGCCGGTGCCCAACATGTACTGGCGCGACTGTCCCGAGTAGTCCGCGTTGTAACCCGTGGGCGCCACCTCGCGCAGGGTCTTGCGCAGAAAGCCCAATGCCTCCTGCTCCGAGACCCCAGGGGCGCCCGCGATGGTCGCCGAGTTCAGCTGTTGGAAATGACTGATGGTCTCGGGAACCGTGGTCGTCTTGATTTTCGCGATCGTGCTGGCCGGGATCAGGGAGCCGTTACCCCCGCGCACATAATAGTCGAGCACCTGGTCGGGGTTGAGACGATATTTCTGCAGCACCTGCGGGATGACTTTGTACGAGCGCCCGGAGATGGAGAAGTAGTTCACGTAGCCGCCGCCCAAAGCGGCGCCGAGCGAGGCGCCGACATCCTGCTGCGTCAGGCCCATCTCGCCCACCATGTCACGATCGACTTCCACGGTCGCCTGGGGTTTGTCCAGCTTCAGGTCGGAATCGATGAACCAGAACATCCCGCTGGCCTTGGCCTTGTCCAACACCCGGCTGGCGACTTCGTAGAGATTTTCGACCGGCTCCGTCGTGGTGATGACGAACTGCAGCGGCAGGCCCTGCGCGCCCGGAAGCGCCGGGAACTGGAACGCCGCGAAGCGCGCCCCGGCGATGTGGTTCCATTTCTGCTGCAGGTACTGTTGGATTTCAGTGGAGGAGCGCTTGCGCTGGTCCCAGGGCTTGAGCAACACGCCGCCGAAAGCCTGGTTCACGGAAGGTTGGCCGATGATCTGGAACGTCGCCTCGTACTC
>CAYNTW010000084.1:0-25106 GCA_964400085.1 uncultured Steroidobacteraceae bacterium
GGACCGCCGTGCGGGAGCTTTGGACCGACGATACGGTGATCGTCTGTCCGACATTCGCGCCGATCTGGAATTGGGAGCCCGTGAAGCTGCCGTCGAGCAGGTTGACGCCGTTGAAGTTGGCGGTCTTGGAGACCTGGTCGATGTCCTGCGAGAGCTGCTGGAACTGCTGGTCCAGGTTGAGGCGGTTCTGAGCACTGTTCGTTGAGTTTAACGACTGCACCGCGAGCGTGCGCATCGCCTGCAGGTCATTGGTGATCTGGGTCAGCGCACCCTGCGCCGTCTGTGTCAGCGAAACGCCGTCGTTCGCGTTGCGGGCGGCCTGGTTCAAGCCGTTGATCTGTGAAGTCATGCTTTGCGAGATGGCATAACCGGCCGCGTCATCGGCCGCCGTGTTGATACGAAGACCCGAGGACAGCTGCGCGAGGGCGCTCGAGAGCTGCATGCCCGAGGACGTCAGGCTGTTCATCGAGTTCAGTGAGTCGTAGTTCGTATTCAGGACAAGTGCCATGGTCTAACTCCTCAAGTTCGCCGGTCCCGGCGTGTTTGCCGGAGCCTTGGGCATTGGCCGCGGACTTAAGTGCGTTCGCACAAGTCCATTTCAGCTCACCATCACTATCGGTCGCCCCCTGATCAAACTTTAGGCGCCGTGATCAAAATATATCGAAACAGAAGCAACAATGCGGGTGCGGCGGGTGTTGTAATGAGGCGTAGGGATGCCACGCAGGCGCCCGTGAGGGAAATAGAGCGTCCGCGGGTGTCGCGACGCGAGAGTGCACTGCACTGTGCAGACGCCTACGTCGGATAAATCGCCCCGCTATGCATTAACACGTAAAAGGAAGCTCCGGAGTTCCATCCTTGTGAGCGTAGCCGTCCGGAAATGTCGTTACCGCAACGCGATCGGGCTCGCCAGCTCGAGAATCCAGGTGTTTGTACGTAGGAGATCGCACCGCGGCGCGCGTGGAGTAGCTTTTCGTCTCGGTGCCGAGACGGAAAATGGCGATGTCAGGTTCCATTTTTTTTCGCACGGTGTGTGTTTATCGGCGGGCTGTTTGAGAGCTGCGACACGGTGACCATTCGAACAGCGATGTCAATCTGGAGAAGCGCGCAGTACGTAGAAACCACAAAGAGTTGTGTTTGTGCAGCGCGAAGCTCCTATGACAGACGCCAGGCTAACCGCGCGGTCCTTCTTCGAATTGATCAACCCACACCTGCCGGCGCTGCAGCGCCTCGCGATTCGCTTCACGCGGCGGCACGTCGATGCGCAAGATCTGGTTCAAGAGCTGCTGGCGCGCTTGTACGCCCGCTCGGACGACCTGGGGCGAGTGCAGAGCCTGGGGCCATGGCTCGCACAGTCGCTGTATCACCTTTATGTGGATCAGTCGCGGCGTCCGGAGCGTGCTTGGCCGCGACGCATACGCACCATAGATGAGGACGTGGCGCGATCCGAACTCTTACTAGCCGAGTTGCGCTCCGGCGCGACTCCTGAGTTTGCGAGTGAAATGGAGCGCTTGAGCCGCTCCCTACAAGAAGCAATGGCCGAGCTTCCGCAAGAGCAGCGGGACGTCGTTATCCTTCACGACGTCGAGGGGCATGAGCTACAGGAGACGGCCGCCATCATGGGTATCGCGGTGGGCACCGCGAAGTCCCGGCTGAATCGCGCGCGTACTCGTCTCCGCGAATATTTGACGCGCCGCAAGCTCATCTTAGCGAATGTGGTGTCAGGAGATGAGTCGTTGCGTGCGGTGGGGTTGGCGACGCCAGCAGTGGGCACGCAATGATGCAGGCAACACTCTAGGGGCGACCTGGTCATCGCTCACGGTCTTTGCTGATGCGCACAAACGCAGCCGGATCATCCAGAGCGTAACAACCTGGCGGCGGCGTGATGCCGACTCGCTACCCATCGTCGAGCAGAGTGGCTACACTGCCGCGACTTCCTGGGTGAAGCTGCATAATGCGTCGCGACAATCAAACATCAAAGAGTCGCGCATATTGCGGCAAGTATTTTGTGTCACCGAGAGGGTCGACTGTGGAGTGGCATCGGACAGGTATGCGTGAGAGGGCTCACTATGCTGCGCTGGTATCTCATTTATACGAAGCGATGCAGTGAAGCAATCGCGCAGGCGAATCTGGAGCGTCAGAACTACGAGGTCTATTTCCAGCGCGTCCTGCAATCCATTAGGTGTAATGGCCAGCGGCGAGAGCGAGTGACCGCGCTCTTTCCGCGCTACCTGTTTTTGCACCTGGATGAAGGGCGCCAGTCGCTGGCCCCGGTGCATTCCACGGTCGGTGTGGACCACGTGGTGCGCTTCGGATCGCGCTACACGACGGTTCCAGACGAGATTGTCCGCAACCTGCGGGCGCGCGCGGATCCCGAGACCGGTTTGTGCCATTTGGCTTCGGCATCATTCGTGCCCGGCGCCGTGGTCAGGGTCACTGCCGGGCCTTTCGATGGTCTGGAGGGCGTGTTTCAACGCGCGGCCGGTCGAGACCGGGTCGTCGTGCTCCTCGAGTTGTTGGGTCGTTGTACTCCTGTCCGCCTTCCAACCGATTTGATTGTGCAATGCGACTCCTGACTGTTTGAATACTGCCAAGCCCTTTGCGTCGCTTGCTGAGAGTTGAATAGACGCGTTGGAAATGGCGATTGTCCACTGAATTGCATTGCGATTGTCTTGACACGGTCGGGTGCAGTATCTAGTCTCCCGTGTGTTGAATTGATCACGGGTACGAACGCGCTGGTCTGTGGAAGATCGGACCGCCGTGGTGCGATGCCAAACCGAGAACAAAACATCAGATCGCACCCGCAGGGCAAGTGCGGCTGGCGTTCGGGTACGATGCGGTGGCTTCCGGACGCCGTCGTAGGGCGGTAGCGTGTCTTCCGTGCGTGATGCGGCATGTTGGGACTGGTCCCCGAACGTGATGGATCTGGGTGCCGAGCAGCAGCGCCTGGTCGTATGCGCGCGAGCTTTTCTGGCAGCCCAGGCGCAACGGGGGACAGATCTCGCCATAGATCCGGAGTGCTATCTGAATGGCTGGGCGCGAGCTCCCGGAAGGGCGCGCTTGCGCCTCCTGGCCGGTCGAGCCATGGCCGCCGTGGATGTCCTTGTCGCAAGAACACAGGACAGGCTCAACGTGGCTCGATACTCCGGGTACGAGGTGGTCGGTGGTGCTCGCCCAGTCGCCGGCGTCGATCGCCTGATTGTGTCCTGGGCGCGGCGTGAAGACTTCACGGCCGGTGGTGCCTACATGGACCGGTACTTTTGTACTTCGGCACACGAGTCCGCTCGCAGCTTGTGGTTGCTGATCGCAGCGAGTCCTGGGATTTCGGAGCTCTCGGACCCTAACGTACGTCTCATCCGTCGTGCGCCCGAAGCGCCGCGATTCGACTTGGGCCACCTCGCGCGTTCGGCGATCGCGCGTGTGACCGACGAATGCGAGCTCGGGGCAAGCAGCAATAGCAAGCACAATGGAAAGTTGTCGGCAACTCAGGATTTTGCACGGTTCGTCGCGGCTGTCGTCATGATGGAACTCAAGAGAGGGCGGTTTCGCAGTGTCCTCCTCCCCTACGAGGCGCAGCCCTTCCAACACGCGATATTCCGTGCGACCAAGAGCTTCGATACGCGCATCCAGACGATCGGATACTTGCATTCGGTGTTGCCGCCTGTGCCGACAGATCTCATCTACCGGGAGGGCGCGCCTGACCGACTGCTGGTGCATGGGGCTGGCCAACGCCTAATTCTCTGCGGCCGCCTGGGCTGGCCGGAGACGGCTGTCGAGACCATTCCGTCGCTCCACTATCGGGGCACGAGCTCAGCTGAATTCGGCGGCCAGGTATTCCTGCCGTACTCGTTCGCTGACGAGTCGGTCGTCGTCAAGGCGCTGGAAGCGTATCTAGCGGGTGCAGGACGGGCATCGTTACCGGTACTCACATTGCGCAATCACCCAATGATGGGTGCTTCGAAGAAACACTTGCGTTTGATGTCGCGCCTAGATGCCGTGTTGTCACGCTACGCGGACCGCTCGTCAGACAACATCAGTCCTCGAAGACTATCGGTGTTCGTCGGGGCGACAGCGGCGGTGATTGAGGCGCTGGAGCGTGGCGTCGACGTTGTGCACATCTGTGGCGATCCGCTGCTCGAGGCGTACCACCCGGATCTATGGGACGCATTGGAAATGGAGCCCCTGGGCGAGCGCTGCTTCCGGTACCGATTGCGCGAGCCCGGCGCGTATATCGTGTTGGGTGAAAACCAGGACACTCTTGAACGGCATTGTGCGCCGCGCTGAGGTATGTCGCCTATGTCCGAGCGTCTGCTGTTCGTTGTCAATTGTCCTGCGTTTTTCGTGTCGCACCGTTTGCCCATCGCTCGAGCCGCGCAGGGCGACGGCTTCGATGTACACGTCGCGTCCGCACTGGGGGACGCGGTTGGAGTCATCAAATCGCACGGCATTCAGCATCATCCGCTGCGTTTATCGCGCAGCGGAATGAACGCGCTCCAGGAGGCGCGGACGTTTCTTGACATCACACGGCTCTTGCGGCGACTTCGGCCAGATATCGTGCACCTGGTGACGCTTAAGCCGGTGCTCTACGGCGGCATCGCCGCGCGCATTGCTGGAGTGCCGGCGGTCGTGGCCGCGATTTCGGGACTGGGGCACGTCTTCACGGCAGGGGATCTTCGCACGCGCATCGTGCGATCGCTCGTGACTCTCGCCTACCACTTGGCATTGAGTCGCAAGAACGTGAGGGTGATTTTCCAGAATCCTTCCGATCGCGACCTGCTGGTGCAAACGGGTGCCGTGACACACGATCGGATTGTTATGATGAAAGGCTCCGGCGTGGATCTCCACGAGTATCGGCACGTGCGTGAGCCGGACGGATTGCCTGTAGTGACCTTTGCCGCACGGTTGCTCAAACCGAAGGGCGTATGCGAGTTCGTTGCGGCAGCCGAATGTCTGCGTGCAAGCGGTGTCGAGGCCCGGTTCCTGCTGGTAGGCGATCCTGACGGCGGCAACATTGCCAGCGTGCCCGAGAGTCAGATCGAAAGGTGGCGATCTGAGGGTGTGGTCGAGGTGCTCGGGCATCGGTCCGACATCGCGGATATCTTTGCCACTTCGAACCTCGTGGTCCTGCCGTCGTACTACGGTGAGGGTCTGCCAAAAGTGCTGATAGAGGCCGCCGCCTGCGGGCGAGCCGTTGTGACAACTGACATGCCGGGCTGCCGGGACGCGGTTGAGGCTGGGGAGACCGGCATCCTCGTTCCGCCTCGTGATGTGCCCGCGCTTGCGCGGGCGATCGGAGAGCTGCTCGTAGATAGGAGCTTCCGACAGCGCCTTGGCGCCGCCGCGCGCACGCTAGCGGAACGCGAGTACGGGCTGGAGCGGGTCGTGGCGAAACATCTCGATGTCTACCGCAGGCTGATCAGTGGCAGGCGGGCAGTCTCGGGTAATCGCGACAGCGGCCGGGCTCGCTCATCGCCGCCACTCTTTCCCACTCTTTCCTATTTGGACGTTAGCGAAGCACGTCGGACATGACGCGCGTTTTGATAACGGGTGCGACTGGGTTTGTCGGGAAGGCGCTGTGCCATCATCTGGCGCAGTCCGGTTACCTCGTTCGCGCGGCGTTGCGCTGTCAATGTTCGGTGCCCGCTTGTGTTGCCGAGGCGGTGGTGGTTGGTGATATCGCCACAACCACCAACTGGGAAGCGGCACTCGATGGCGTAGAAGCCGTCATTCACGTCGCGGGCAAGGCACACGTTCAGCAACAAACACGTGAGAGCACGGCTGTTTGTGTCAAGACGAATGCGTGCGGGACACGCCGCTTGGTCGAGGCGTCGGCTCACGCTGGAGTCCGTCGGTTTGTCTATCTGAGCACCGTCAAGGTCAACGGCGAAGAGATCGCGGATCACGCCTACAGTTCTGTTGACGAGCCGCGGCCGCGGGATGTCTACGGGACGTCAAAGTGGCTCGGAGAGAGGCATGTGAACCGGACTGCCGCACGTACTGGGCTGGAAGTGGCAATCGTGCGATCCCCGCTCGTGTATGGACCGGGCGTGCGGGCTAATTTTCTGCGTCTCATGCGGTGGGTCGATAAGGAATGGCCGCTGCCACTGGGTGCAGTGACGAACACGCGCAGTCTCGTCAGCATCTGGAATCTGTGCGACTTGTTGCGTCATATTTTGACGAGCCCTATAGCACCAGGTCACACCTGGATGGTCTCTGACGGAGAGGATCTTTCGACACCCGATCTCATCCGGCGCCTCGGCCGTGCGATGCATCGCCGCGTGAGATTGCTGCCGATTCCCGTGGCTCTGTTGCGCACTGTCGGAGGAGTGCTCGGGCGCAAAGCGGAGATCGCACGACTGTGTGGCTCTCTTGCGGTGGATGTAGCGCCGACACGGGACGCATTGCGGTGGTCAGCGCCTATGACAGTGGATGAAGCGCTCGCCCGCACCGTCGACTGGTACTTGTCCGAGCGTCGGTCAAGAGACCTGAATCAGCTCTAACGGCGACGGTTTTGGCTGCATGGTCCGGCAAGGCGATGCAGGGTAATTGTTGCAACGCTCAGAGGTGATTGAATGGAGAATGCAAATACGGCTTGCAGCCGCATCTCTCTGTGTAGCGCAACTATCGGAGCACTCCTGGGGCTCCCCCGCCGTACAAAACGTCTGATCATGCTCGGCGCCGACACGGCGGCGCTTCCCATGGCCCTATGGGCTGCTCTGGTGCTGAAGTTCGATCGCCTCATGCCCGGGGTGGGGCAAAACCTGGGCCCACTCTTCATTGCCGTGGCTCCTGCATTGTTGGTGTTTTACTCGCTCGGTGTCTACCGCACGGTCATCCGGTTCATGGGGCCGAAGGTGACGGTGGGAATCATTGCGGGGGTGAGTGTCTCGGTGCTCGCCGCGGCGTTTTTTGGCGCCGCGATGGGTGGGGCGCAGGTTCCCTTGTCCGCCTTTGCAATCTATTGGCTCCTGGCCGTCGTCTACATCGTTGGCAGCCGGCTGCTCGCCCGTTTCGTGCTCACCGGTCGCGTGCGCAACAAGAAAGCGGCGCGCGTCCTCATCTACGGCGCCGGCAACGCCGGGGCGCGCCTTTCCGCCGCCCTTCGCGGAGCAAGCCACTACAAACCGGTTGCGTTCGTCGATGATGACGAGACGCTTCAAGGCAGCCAGGTCAATGGAATCCGAGTCTATCGCCGCGAGGCGCTCCCCGAGTTGGTAAGCGAGTGGGAAGTCGAGCACATCTTGCTGGCGATGCCTGCAATATCCCGCCGGCGCAGATGCGAAATTCTGGCCACTCTCGAGCCTCTCGGCGTTCGCGTGCAGTCGATCCCCGATCAATCCGACATCATCAGCGGCAAGGCCCACATCGACGACCTGCGGGCCGTCGAGGTTGACGACCTCCTCGGGCGTGACCCTGTTCCGCCGAACCCATGGTTGCTCGAAAAGGGCGTTCGCGGCAAATGCGTGTTGGTAACCGGTGCGGGGGGCTCGATCGGCGGCGAGCTCTGTCGCCAGATCTTGAAGGTGGCGCCACGTCGGCTGGTGCTCCTCGAGATCTCGGAACTTGCGCTCTACACGATCGAGCGCGAGCTGCGGGAAGTCGTGGAGCGAGAGGATCTCGCGGTAGAGATCGTCCCGTTGCTCGGCAGCGTGCATCATCGGCAAAGGATTCGTGAGGTGCTGGCAACCTGTTCCGTGCAAACGCTCTATCACGCGGCTGCGTACAAGCACGTTCCGATCGTCGAGCACAATATCCTCGAAGGTATCCACAACAACGTCATCGGTACGTGGTACACGGCGGAGGCGGCACTCGAGGCGGGCATAGAAACGTTCGTACTGATCTCGACCGACAAGGCAGTCAATCCTTCAAACGTGATGGGTGCGACCAAGCGCCTGGCAGAGCTCGTGCTGCAGGCGCTCCAAAGGCGCACCGCGAGAACGCGGTTTTGCATGGTTCGCTTTGGCAATGTGCTGGCATCCTCAGGGTCAGTAGTGCCGTTGTTCCAGGAGCAGATCCGCCGCGGAGGCCCGGTTACCGTCACGGATCCGGATGTGATTCGATATTTCATGACAATTCGAGAAGCGGCGCAGCTCGTCATTCAGGCGAGCTCCATGGCAACCGGCGGCGATGTGTTCGTACTCGATATGGGGCGTCCTGTGCGCATCGACGATCTGGCGCGCCGCCTGATCAACCTGACGGGGCTCACGGTTCGCGAGCCGGGCAATCCCGACGGGGACATCGAAATCAAATACACGGGCCTGCGCGCTTCCGAGAAGTTGTTCGAGGAATTGCTGATTGGAACGAATGTGACACGCACGGAGCACGCAATGATATGGCGCGCCATCGAGCATTCTCTTACGTGGGAGCGCACGCAACAGATCCTCAATGACTTGCTCTCCGCGCTGGCTAGCTCCGACTGCCATCGTGCCGTCGCTCTGCTGTCGGACGCCGTAATCGAGTATCGGCGGACGCAGATTATCCGTGACCACGTATGGAATCGCAGGGCGGCGCTGCCAGCGCCCGATGACGGAAAGATCGCCGATCTCGGCGCCAAGCGCCGCCATGCGGAAGTAACCGTCAAGCCGCTGCTGGAGCGAGTCAACCGAGTGGTTCCTGAGGCTCGGAGCGAATTTGACCGTGGCCTGACACAACACTGAGCGCAATGTTGCAGTGCGCTAACTGCAATGTGCAAGGAGTAACAGGACTGAAGGCTTCTGCCAGGCCAATTTAATTGAGTACAATCGCGCCCGCATGTGGAACGACTGAAGTCGCGGGGGGTTGATGACGCATCGCATTCTGCGTTTAGCCATTCAGTTGACCGCCGTGTTCGTAGCCTCTCTGGCGATGCGTCCGATCAATGCACAGACCCCATCCCCTGTTACACCGGAGCAATTGCAAGTACTGCGAAATCTGTCTCCGGAGCAACGGAAAGCGCTCATCGATGCGCTGAGCAAGGATTCTCCCAGTTCGGGTGCCGTCGTCGAGGAGCCGGATAAGCCAGGCCCGGACGCGAGCACCGAAGGAGGGCGCGAAGGAGAGCGCGATGGACGGCGCGAAGGAGGGCACAAGGAGCTTCCGGCCCCCGGCTCAAAGGGTCCGCCTGGCCCGCAAACTGCGCAGCCGCCACGTCTTGGTCCGCAATCAACCGTCTTGCTCGCCGTGACGGTCATGGCTGCAAAGGGAGATGCCATGGTTGCAGAGGGAGACGTCATGGCAGCAAAGCGAGATGAAGCAGAAGCAAAACTCCTGCAACAACGTCGCGCGCGACTTTTGGCTGGCAACCCCTACAAGCTCGACACGGCCGGGCAAATCACGCTTCCATTCCTGGCGCCGATCACTCTCAAGGGTTTGACCGCAGCCGAAGCAAGTCAGCTCCTGAATGCAGATCCCCACCTCGCTGGATTGAGCTTCAAGGTTACCCTGGTTCCGATCGCGCCCGTGGGGGCGGAGGCCCTCGAGCCGTTCGGGTACGATCTATTCGCCAGCGACCAGTCGAGCTTCGCACCCTCAACCAACATCCCGGTTCCGACCGACTATGCCGTAGGTCCCGGAGACACTATTCTTCTGGAGCTGTTCGGAAAAAGGACTGGGCGCTATTCGCTCGTGGTCGACCGCGACGGACAGCTGCATCTTCCCGAGCTCGGGCCGCTGGAGGTCCGGGACCTCAGCTTCGACCAGGTCAGAACCGAGATCCAACAGCGGTTCGCTCGGGAGCTGTCCGGGGTACACGTCAGTGTCACGCTCGGTCAGCTGCGCTCGATCCGGATATTCGTCACGGGAGAAGTCAACCGTCCGAGCTCTTACACGGTGAGTGGTCTCACGACGATTACGAACGCTCTGTTCGTTGCCGGCGGTGTATCGAAGGTCGGCTCATTGCGTAACGTCAAGCTCAAACGCCGCGGTGTTGTCGAGACAGATCTCGATCTCTACGCGTTGCTGTTGAACGGTGACAGCTCGGGCGATCGTCGCTTGGAGCCCGGCGACGTGGTGTTTGTCTCCCCAGTGGGCACTACCGCTGGAATTGCAGGCGAAGTGCGCCGCCCGGCGGTCTACGAAGTGCACCCTCAGGACACTGTCGGGGATCTGATCAGGCTATCTGGGGGGCTCGTGCCGGAAGCGGATCCGCGCGCCGCGAAGCTCGAGCGGATCAACGAACAGAGGCAGCGTACTCTGATCGATCTCGACGCGTCGACGACCGAGGGTCTCTCCACGAGGCTGCGCTCGGGAGATATCCTGATGATTCCGCGCGTGCTGGACGAATTGGCCCGCAGTGTCACATTGGAAGGTGAAGTCCTGCGACCCGGGAAGTACTCCTGGCACGAGCAGATGCGTTTGACCGAGCTGCTTTCCGGGTTGAGCGCCTTGAAGGAAGAGGCTGATCAGCGCTACGTCCTGATTCGCCGCGAGCATTTCCCCGATCGACGAATCTCGGTCCGGTCGGCTGACGCCATTGAAGCTTTCCAGTCGCCGGGTACGGAGGCGGATCCGATCCTGCAGCAGCATGACAGAGTCATCGTGTTCGGCCTTCAGGCCGATCGTGGCCTCGCGCTGCGTGAAGTGTTGGACGAACTCCGGTCGCAGGCGCGCGATGAAACTGCGCCCCCCGCGGTATCGGTCATCGGCCGCACGAAGGCTCCGGGCGAATACCCGCTGGAACCGGGGATGAGGGTCGGCGACCTTGTCCGCGCGGGTGGTGGCCTCGAAGACTCCGCGTATGCCCTGAATGCCGAGTTGATCCGATTCGAGGTCCAGGACGGAAAAGCCCGACGCACCAACGTCGTTCCCGTAGATCTCACTGCCGTACTCAGGAACGACGCGGCGGCCAACATCAAACTCAGGCCTTATGATCTGCTTGTCGTAAAGCAAGTGCCTGACTGGGAAGCTCAGGGAGTGGTTGCCCTGTTGGGGGAGGTGCGCTTTCCCGGAAATTATCCGATTGCACAGGGTGAGAGACTGAGCTCGGTGATCCGGCGCGCGGGCGGTCTCACACCATATGCGTTTGCGGAAGGCAGCGTGTTTACGAGAGACGAGATCAAGGAGCAGGAGCGCAAGCAGATCGATCTCCTCGCCAAGCGATTGGAGACCGACCTCACCGCACTGGCGTTGCGGCAGACACAGATGCAGACGCAGACGCAGCCGGATGCGGCCCACGCGCTGGCGATCGGTCAGGGGCTGTTGGCTGAGCTGCGCAGCACGCAACCTGTCGGCAGGCTGGTCATCAACCTGAAGAGTGCCGTCGCCTCTGCCGGCGGTGAGGATGACGTGCAGTTGCGTGCGGGCGATACACTGACAGTGCCGCGGCTCAGGCCATACGTTACCGTCGTAGGAGAGGTGGAAAACCCGAACTCGCACATCTGGAGACATAACCTCTCTCGTGATGAGTACATCCAACTGAGCGGTGGCACGACGCAGCATGCGGACTTGAAGCGCATCTACATCGTACAGGCTGACGGCAGCGTCGTGGCAAGGCCGACCGCGCGTTGGTTCGACATCAGCACACCTGCGATGCACGCCGGCGACACGATCGTCGTGCCGCCCGACGCTCAGAAACTGCCGCTCTTGCCAACGTGGCAGGCGGTTACCCAGATCCTTTACAACATTGCCATTGCGGCTGCCGCCGTGCACGCACTATAGGTCCGGTCAAAATTGCCACCCGATTCCGCGCAACACTGGCCGTCCGGGAAGCGTCCATCGGTGGGCGATGACAACTCGCACGATCTCGTCGCCCTCGGACGGATGCTTTGGGCCTACAGAATGCTGATTGTGCTGGCAGGCGGCGTTGGAGGACTGGTTGCCGTTGTTGTCGCGCTCACAGCCACGCCGTTGTATCGGGCCGAAGTGGTCGTGAGCCCGGTCCGCTCGGCAGGTCCGGGCAGCGCCGCGTCGTCGCTTGCAAGCCAGCTAGGCGGGCTCGCGGGTCTGAATCTGACGCAGACGAATGGCGAAGTCCAGATAGCCGAGGCGGTCCTGGAATCCCACCGGCTGGTCGAAGAATTCATCAAACGCAATCGGCTGCTGACGCAACTCGGCGCCAATTCGCACAGCCCTCCGACGCTACGGTCCGCGATAAAGTCATTCGAGGACGGTGTGCTGACCATCCGCAACGACACGCTCAAGGGCATTACGATCGTCTCTATCGAGTGGAGCGATCCGGTCACCGCTGCTCGCTGGGCGAATGGATTCGTGGCGCTTGCGAACGAGCTCATCCGCACTCGTGCGCTCGCCGACTCGCAACGGAACATCGATTACCTCAACGAGCAGATTGCGCGGACCAATTCGCTCGAGCTTCGGCAAGTCATGTACGACATCATCGAAAACGAAACCAAGTCGCTCATGCTCGCCAACGGGAGGGTCGAATACGCTTTTCGGGTGATCGATCCAGCCTTTGCGCCGGAAACCCGCATCCGTCCAAGGCGAACCCTCATGGTGGTGGCCGGCAGCGTGCTGGGTCTATTTTTCGGCGCCGCTGCGGCCTTCATCTATCAGTGGATCGGATGGCGCCGACCGTTCGCAGGCCGCGCTGACGATTGCAACGCGGGGGCCGAGTGTCATATTCCACGGCGCTAGCGTGGATCACAATACTCAGACTGAGCCCGTCAACCTCTGGAGAGTAGTTTGGGCGCACAAGGGCTATATCCTGCTCGCCAGCGCCTTCGGTGCGATTGCCACTGAGGTCTTTGCGCTCGCCGCCACGCCGATCTATCGGGCGCAGGCGGTCGTAGTCGAAATCCGCGATACGCGCCCGGCCGATGCTGCAGCACGTGCAGGCGATTTGGGGAGCCTGATGAACCGGCGAGCCGAGCCGCTGGTCGCCATCGATTCGGCTCATGAGGCCCAGGAGGTGCTGCACTCCCACCATCTGATCGAGGAGTTTATTCGGCGCAACCACCTGATCGAGACACTGCTTCCGAACACGAAGCGACAGCCGACCCTGGCGCTCGCCACGAGGCGGTTCCGCGAGCGCGTGTTATCCATCCGCGAGGATAAATTGCGAGGGACCACGACGGTCGCCATCGACTGGATCGACCCGGCCCTTGCCGCGAGCTGGGCGAATGGATTCGTCGCGCTTGCCGATGAGCTCGTTCGTGCGCGTGCGCAAGATACTTCACAGCGCAACCTCGCTTATCTCGAGAGCCAGCTCGCAAGGATCGACGCCGTCGAGCTTCAGGAGGATCTTTACGGTGTCATTGAGACCGAGGCCGAGAAGCTCGTGCTAACCAACTCCAGACCTGAGTATGCGCTGGCAATCGTGGATCCTGCTGTCGCTCCCGAGTTTAGTATTGCCCCGCAACGGTCGCTCATGGTGTTGCTTGGAACCGCCGCGGGTTTCTACGCAAGCGTCACCGGTATCTTATGGCGGTGCGTCATGCGCCGTCCATAATTCCGAGTTGATGCGCAGACCGCGAATAGTTTAGTGTTGGTGTTAGAGATCTGCCCTGCACGCGAGTATGTGAGCAGTCCAAGAGGGGCGGTGCGTCAAAGCACCGCGCCAGCGGCTGGTAGCGATGCGATGACCTTGGGAAAGTCATTTTGCATCGGCGGTAGCGTGCCCGAAGCAGTCTCAACTGGTGAGTAGTGCGCATCGTCGCAATAGTCCAGGCGCGAGTGTCGTCACGCCGTTTGCCCGGCAAGATCCTGATGAATCTGTGCGGTAGGCCAACTCTCGACTATCTGATCGAGGGGCTTGGGCACGCCGCGCGTCTGGACGCCATCGTCCTCGCGACCTCGATGGACCCCAGTGATGCTCGTACCGCGGAATTCGCGGCGGCCAGAGGAATTCCCTGCTACAGGGGGGCGCTGGATGATGTTGCGCTGCGGCTGCTCCAGGCGGGTGAGGAACACGACGCGGACGCTATCGTTCGCATCAATGGCGACAGTCCGCTGATCGACCCGGTGCTGGTGGATGAGGCGATTGAGTTGTTTCGCACAGGAGCGGCTCAAATTGTCACCAATGTGCGCCCCAGGACTTTTCCAAAGGGACAATCCGTCGAAGTCATCTCACTGGCGGCGTTGCGCAACGCTGTTGCGCGCATGACCACACCGCAAGAGCGGGAGCACGTGACACCTTACATCTACTCGCACCCCGGAGAGTATTCGATTGAGGCTTTCTTGACGCCTGACCCGCGGCCCGAAGTGCAGCTCAGCATCGACGATGCAGAGGATTTCACTCGGTGTAGCGCGATTCTCACAATTCTGCGGGATGCGCCGTGGCGGGTCGGTTGGCGCGCCTGTGTAGCTGCTTACGACAGATATGTCGCCGCGTTCGCAGGAGACAACCTGCGGTGAACCTCTCGCGGCTTGGTGTCGGAGTGATCGGACTCGGCATCGGTGAGCAACACGCACTTGCGTTTGCAGGTCATCCGCAATGCCATATCGCAGCGTTGTGTGACAAGGACGCGGGAAGAATCGACGCCGTCTCCCGACGCCTTCCGCAAGCGAAGCACTACACGCGTGCCGAAGACCTGATCGACGATCCCGAGGTTCACGTCGTATCCGTCGCCAGCCACGACGATGATCACAGCCGTCAGGTGATTCATGCGCTCGCCTTGGGCAAACATGTTTTCGTTGAAAAGCCCCTTTGTCGAACTCTGGAAGAGCTCGCCGAGATCAAGGCGTACTGGTGCGCTGCCGGCGGACGTCTGAAGTTACGCAGCAACCTGGTGCTGCGCGGCGCGCCACTCTATCAGTGGCTGAAGCAGCACATGACCGAGGGCCGATTCGGCCGCCTCTACGCGTTTGACGGCGATTACCTGTACGGTCGTCTTCACAAGATCACCGCGGGCTGGCGCGCCAGCATCGGTGACTACTCGGTTATGGGGGGCGGTGGCGTTCACCTGGTCGACCTGCTGCTGTGGCTCACCGGCGAGCGCCCCGTGTACGTAGCGGCCATGGGTAATCGCATCTGCACGGCGGATAGATCTCTACGTTGCAACGACTTCCTCGCAGCTTCGTTGGAATTCGAATCGCAGTTGATCGCACGCATCACGGCAAACTTCGGCTGCATGCAGCCGCACCAGCACGTGTTACGCCTCTTCGGTACCCAGGCCACGCTGTTGTATGACGACACAGGGCCCCGCCTGTACGAGTCGCGAGAGCCAACGCAGCCGGCGCAGCGGCTTGGTTACCGTCCATTGCCGGAGCATAAGGGTGTTCTGATACCTGAGTTCGTGTCGGCGATACTGCAAGACACTGAAGACACGGCGCAAACGCAGTCTTTCTTTGACGGCATAAGTGTGTGCGTGGCTGCGGACTCGGCGGCCACCTCGGGGAGCAAGGAGCGAATCGTCTACGTATGACGACGAGACGGATTCCATTTGGCAAGCCTTGGATAACCGAGGCCGAGCGCGATGCGGTTGCAGCGGTACTGGCCGGCGACGTACTGACTCATGGTCCGCAGGCCCACGCCTTCGAGGCCGAATTCGCCAGGTTCATGGGAGAGGGAGCCAATGCTGTCACGGTGAGTTCCGGAGCTGCCGCCTTGCACTTGGCATACTGGCAACTGGGCATCGGCTCGGGCGATGAGGTCATCGTAACGGCCCAAACTCACGTCGCAACGGCGCACGCGATCGAGTTCGTAGGAGCGCGGGCGGTGTTCGTGGACTGCCGGGCGGAAGACGGCAATATCGATCCCGAGCTGATCGAAGCAGCCCTGACACCACGAACCCGCGCTATCGCGCTAGTGCACTTTCTTGGCATTCCGTGCGATATGCGCCGCATCATGGCTATTGCCAGGCGCCACGAGCTGAAGGTCATCGAAGACTGCGCGCTTGCCTTGGGAGCTCGTTATGAGGGCAAGCACGTGGGGCTCTTCGGCGATGCCGCCTGTTTCTCCTTCTATCCTGTCAAACATATCACCACCGGAGACGGGGGAATGTTTGTGTCACGTCACGAGGAGCTGGCGCAGCGGGTTGCCAAAGCGCGCGCATTCGGCGTCGACCGGAGCTTCTCGGAAAGGGCGCTTCCCGGGATGTACGATGTCCCCACGCTCGGTATCAACTATCGGCTCAGCGACATCAATTGTGCGATGGGGCGCAAGCAGCTCGAGCGGGTGGCTGTGAATCTGCAGCGTCGCGAAGCCAACCTGCGCGCTCTCAAGGAGGGGCTGTCTGGTATACCAAACATCACACCTCTCGATGCTTCCGCGGGCGCGGCCGCGAGCGGCTGTTACTGTCTGAGTGTTGTGCTGGAGGGGCAGCTGGGATTGTGCCGCAACGAGCTCGTTCGCCGGCTGAATGATGCCGGTGTCGGAACTAGCGTCTATTACCCACACCCCGTACCGCGGTTGGCCTATTACCAGAAGAGGTACGGCTACGACTGCACCCGTTTCCCGCAGGCTACGAGAATAAGCGACCGTTCGGTCGCGCTGCCGGTGCGTCCCCAGCTGGAGGTCGATGACATGTTCTACATCGTTGACCGGTTTTGCGCCATCTCGAGTGAGCTTGCATCATGAGCAACCCGATCAAAGGAAAACACATCGCGCTCATCGGTGGAGCGGGCTTCATCGGGCACAACCTGGCGTTGGAGCTGCGGCGCCAGGGCGCGGAGCCTCACGTGATAGACGGCCTGCAAGTGAACAACCTCGGCGCCTTTTCAAACTCGACCGGGGACATCAATAAAGCGCTGTACCTGGACATGATCTATGATCGGCTGAGCGCAATACACGATGCGCGTATTCCACTGCACGTCGTGGATGCCCGGGACTATCACGCATTGTCCCGCACGCTGGATGATATCAAGCCGGAGATCGTCGTGCAGCTCGCGGCCATCGCTCATGCGAATCGCTCGAACAAGGACCCCTATACCACCTTCGACCACAGTTTTCGCACGTTGGAGAATGCGCTGGATGTGGCTCGGGAAGGTCGTGTGCATTTCATCTATTTCTCCTCATCCATGGTCTATGGAAACTTCGACGGCGATGCGGTGGAGGAGGATCGGCATTGCGCACCGCTTGGAATCTACGGCGCATTGAAATATGGCGGCGAGCGACTGGTTATCGCGTACCATCAGGTTTTCGACATACCGTACACCATCGTTCGGCCCTCCGCTCTCTATGGCGAACGGTGCGTGAGCCGTCGGGTGGGTCAAGCGTTCATTGAAAATGCGCTGCGAGGAATGACGCTGAGCGTCAACGGTGACGGGTCCGATGCGCTCGATTTTACCTATATCGCGGATCTCGTCCAGGGACTCATACTGTGTATGACGCGACCCGAGGCGCGGAACCAGACTTTCAACTTGACTTACGGTGGTGCGCGCAGTCTGCAGCAGATGATCGAGATCCTGAGAGCGGAGTTCCCAGGGATAGTCGTAAAGTACCAGCCACGCGACCAGCTCATGCCGGAGCGAGGTACGCTCAACATCAACAAGGCGCGGCGCCTGCTGGGCTTCGAGCCGCAATGGCCGCTCGAAAAGGGGTTCGTGCGCTACATCCATTGGTATAAGGATCTGGCCAGCCGGCGCACGGAGCTCTTCCGCCAGGCAGGGTGACTGATCGTGACCTCGGGCATCGAGACGCCACCCCGGTTTGTGCCGGACGTCTGGCTGCCGGAGACTCTCGGACGGCCCGTCTTCCGACTCGCAGCGCCGCCAAGCGAGTGGTCCGCTGTCCTGGCCTCTGAAATGATCGAGTTGTCTGGCGACGGCGACGCTTTCTTTTACGCTAAGCTGCCGACGGCGGATGTGCGGGCCTGCAGCGTGCTCATCAACGCCGGCTTTGCTGTGGTGGACACCGGCATCACCCTTTCATACAGCGGCAGCGAAGTGAGTGCGGCCCCGGCTGTGTCCGTGGGTATTGCCGGTGAGGAGCACCATGCGGCGATTGTCGAGATTGCCGCAACCTGTTTCCGCTGGTCGCGCTTCCATCTCGATCCGCAGATCGCGCCCGGCGTTGCCGACCTCATAAAACGTCGCTGGATCGAAAACCACGTGCAGGGTAGGCGTGGCTCGGCACTCTATGTAGCGGAAATCGGGGACACGGTTGTCGGCTTTCTGGCCGTCATCGAGTCTATCGTGGAGGGCCGGCCTGTTGCCGTCATCGATCTGATGGGTGTGGCGACCCAATGCAATGGTCGGGGTGTCGGGACGGCCTTGGTGCGTTCGTTCGTGCACGGTTGGCGGGAGCTCGCCAGCGAATTGAGAGTCGGGACGCAGGCAGCCAATATTCGATCGCTCAGGCTGTACCAGCGGTGTGGATTTCGGATCGTGGAGTCGACCTATACTCTCCACGCTCATTGTCGCAACGGGCGGATATTGCGCTGATCGTCGGATGAGGATCGGAACACACGATACCGCACGGCGTCCTTTGCTGATCGCCGAGATCGGCAATAATCACGAGGGTGATCCGGGGCTCGCCTTGGAGCTCGCACATGCCGCGGTGGAGGCGGGAGCTGACGCCGTCAAGGTGCAGATCATCGACCCGGCGCGGCTCGTCAATATTGCGCAAGCCGATCGTATCGCGCAGCTCGAACGTTTTCGCCTCGATCGCGCTGTGTTCGTCGAGATGGCGCGCCGCGTGCGCGAGCGCGGCTGCCTTTTCATCGCCTCGGTGTTCGATTGCACCACCCTGCTCGAGGTGCACCGTGAGTTGGATGCCATAAAAATTGCGTCCGGGGACCTGGATTTCGACCCGCTGTTGGAAGTTGCAGCATCGACGGATCGCCCTATCATCCTGTCCACGGGAATGGCCACGATGGATGAGATCGAGCGTGCGGTCGCAATCATTGCCAAAGGCACGGTCGCGCCATTGGTGCTCGCGGAGCGGCTAGCGGTTCTACACTGCGTGAGTCTCTATCCCACGCCGCTGGAGCACGCGAACCTGCGCGCCATTGCGCAACTCGCGACGAAAATCGGTGTCACCGTCGGTTATTCAGATCACACCCTGGGGCTGGAGGCGGCGATGGTTGCCCTTGCGCTCGGCGCCCGGATCATCGAAAAGCACTTCACGCTCGATAAAACCCGCTCGAGCTTTCGCGATCACTCGCTCTCCGCCGAGCCGCCGGAGCTCGCCGAGCTCGCCGCCACGATGCGGGTCTTCGATGCGATGATCGGTTCGGGCGCGCGCGATGGGCCGATGGTGGATGCCGGCACACGGAGTATCGCGCGACGCAGTATCGTTGCCGCACGGTCGTTGCCGCAAGGCGCCAGACTGCAGCCGAGCGATCTCGACTATGTTCGTCCGGCAGAGGGGATGCCGCCCTGTGAGACGCAGTGGCTCATAGGACGTCGCTTGCGCGGCCCCGTGGCCCGTCATGCGCTGATCAGAAAAACGGACGTCGAGTAGTCAAGCTACGGATCCACCCACATGTGCGGAATCGCGGGATATTGGGGACTAAGCCCCCCTCCTGATGAAGCCGTCCACCGGACGTTGGAGCTGATGAAACGCCGTGGTCCCGACCATCAACAGGCCTGGCGCGCGCCGGCGGCGCACGGGCGCGCCGTCTGCATGCTTCACTCCCGGCTGAGCATCATCGATCTAGATCCGCGCGCTCATCAGCCCTTCACGATCGGCACAACGACGCTCGTGTTCAATGGTGAGCTCTACAACTATGTCGAGCTGCGGGAGCGCCTGAAAACGCGTGGGATCGAGCTTCGCACGAGCTCCGATACGGAGGTGTTGCTGCACTACTATCGCCTCTATGGCGAGAGCTGCTTGCAACACTTCGAGGGAATGTGGAGTTTCGCCATTCACGATGCCGATCGGCAGACGATTTTTGTCGCGCGCGATCGCTTTGCCGAGAAGCCGCTCTATCTGTTGCGGACCTCGCACGGACTCTACTTCGGTTCGGAGGTGAAGTTTCTCGCCGCGCTGTCCCAAAGCCCCTTGCGCCCGAATCGCGAGCATCTGAAGCGCTACCTGGCACTCGGTTACAAAGCGCTCTACAAGGTGCCGCAGACCTTTTTCGAAGGGGTTGAGGAGCTTCGCTACGCGCAATGTCTGACCATCGGCCCGGACAGCCTGGGCGCACCGCGACGGTACTGGACACCGAAGCCGCGGGTGCAGACCACGATGACGTTTGAAGACGCGGTCGCGGGCGCGCGTGAGCGACTCTTGCAAAGTATGCGCTTGCGAATTCGGGCCGATGTGCCGCTGGCATTTTGTCTGAGCGGCGGCGTCGATTCCGCGGCATTGGTATCGATCGCCGCGAAGACGCTCGGCTGTAGGCTCGAGACGTTTTCGATCATCGATGCGGATGAGCGTTACAACGAAGAAGACAACATCCTCGCGACCGTGCGCGATGTCGGCTGTAGCCATCAGCTGCTGCACATCCCTCGGCAGGATGTGATCGCGAGGTTGACTGACCTGGTCGCCTATCACGATGCGCCCGTTGCAACGATTACGTTCTACGTCCACTCACTGCTCTGTGAAGCCGTGCATCGCAGCGGTTACCGCGTCGCATTTTCAGGTACCTCTGCCGACGAGCTCTTCACCGGCTACTACGATCATTTCCTGCTACACCTCGATGGCATGCGCGAAGAGCCGGACTACGTGGATTATTTGCAGGACTGGGAGCGGTACATCTGCGGATCCGTGCGTAATCCCGTCCTTCGCGATGCCGAGCTCTACGCGAGAAACCCCCAGTTCCGCGCGCACGTGTTCGATGCAAGCGAGGAACTCGCTGGGTATCTCATCGATCCGTCGCCACCCGCGTTTACCGAGGAGCGCTACACGCCAGACCTGTTGCGCAATCGAATGCTCAACGAGCTGTTCCATGAGGCGACTCCCGTCATCCTGCACGAGGATGACCTCAATTCGATGTGCTATTCGATCGAGAATCGCAGCCCTTATCTCGACACCGCGCTGTTCGACTTTGCCTGCTCCATCCCGCCGCGGCATCTCATCCGCAAGGGTTTCGGCAAGTACGTGCTGCGCGAGGCGGTGGCCGGCATCCTCAACGATACGGTGCGCCTGGATCGGCGCAAGCGAGGCTTCAACGCCTCGATCAATTCGATAGTCGATTTCGGCGATCCCCGGGTGCGGGACTATCTGCTGGACCCCTCGGCGGAAGTCTTTGAATTGGTGAGCAGACCACGCATCGCCGCGCTCTTCGAGCTGAATCCGGTACCCAATCATCTCAGCAAGTTCCTGTTCTCCTTTATCAACGCCAAAATTTTCCTCGAGCGATTCGGATCGCGACGGGTATCCGCTTGAAATGGTGCAGTCGCTGCGTTCTGCCAGACACACGTCCGCATCTGGTGTTGAATGAGGCAGGGGTGTGCAATGCATGCGAGTCGCACGCCACCAAGCGCACCATCGATTGGCAGGCCAGGGAGGACGCGTTTCGGGACGTCGTCGCGCACGCCAAAGACCGTAGTACCGGTTATGATTGCCTGATTCCCGTGAGCGGCGGCAAGGACAGCACCTGGCAGGTCGTGAAATGCCTCGAGTACGGCCTCAACCCACTCGCGGTCACCTGGAAGACGCCAGGCCGCACCGCTATCGGTGCGCGCAATCTGCAAAATCTGGTGAGCCTGGGGGTCGATCACATCGACTATCAGGTGAGTCCCAAGGTTGAGCGAAAATTCATGTACGAGGCGCTGTGTCGGTACGGCTCGACCGCTATCCCGATGCACATGGCCCTCTTCAGCATCCCGGCCAGGATTGCGGTGCGCTTTGGTGTTCCCCTGATCGTTTGGGGAGAGAACTCGGCGTTTGAGTATGGTGGTCGAGAGGAGGAGCGCACCGGGTTCAAGCTGGATGCGCGGTGGTTGCAACAGCACGGAGTCACACACGGGACCGCAGCTCGGGATTGGATCTCGGCGGATCTGTCGCGCCGCGAGCTCACCGCGTATTTCGCCCCTACGGCACAGGAGTTGGAGGCGGCCGGCGTCTCCGCGGTGTTCCTGGGGTACTATTTCGAATGGGATCCCGAGACCACGCGCACCGTAGCGGCCGCTCATGGGTTTACCGCCAATCCGGATGGCGCGCGCACGGGCTGGTATGACTACGCCGACATCGATGACGATTTCATCTCCATTCACCATTGGCTCAAATGGTATAAGTTCGGTTTCACGCGGCTCTATGACAACCTGTCACTGGAGATCCGCAATGGCAGACTGAGCCGGGACGAGGCGCTGGAGATCATCCGCCGTACCGGCGACGAAACGCCCCATGGCGACATCCACAAGCTGTGCCGGTTTATCGGCATCAGCCACGAGCATTTCTTCGAGGTCTGCGCGCGATTTCGCAACACCAACATCTGGTATCGCGATGGCGCAACCTGGCGAATCCGTGACTTTTTGCTGCCCGATTGGAGTTGGTCCGAGCACGACCCGCGGTGAGAATCCCGTATGCAGTTCAAACCCGAACAGCCGCCCAGGGAGTTTGTGGTGGGCTTTGACAGAAAAGGCATCATCCGCGACTGCGGCACGATGCGCCTGGCGCCCGACGAGCAGATCACTTTCGCGACCGACGATGGTAAGGAGTATGACGTCACCCGCAAGGAGTGGGGCTTCTATGCCACCCCGTCGCTGAATCGACGCCTTGCGGACTTCAACCTGCGTGCGGTGCTCGTCAAAAATCGTGTCGAGCACTTTTTTATCCTCCTGGTCGAGCGCGGCAAGGAAGAGGCCTTCGGCCGATACGTCGCCGCGGAGCCGTTGCAGGTCGTCGCCTGGCTCGATACCACAGAGGCGCTGCGGCGTTTGCAGGTGGGTGCCGATGGTTGATCGGCTGCGTCCGCGGGAGTGTCCGATTTTCCGAGGAACGGACGCGTCGCTCGTGTTTACCTACACGGCTCCCCCTGCCGGCGAAATCGGCTTTCGCCGCGCGGCCGGCGAGTCATATTACCGGGAGGTCTGGCAGTTCACGGGCTCAAATCACTTCGTCTCGTGCCACGCAATGAAAGTCGCCACGCAATACGACGGGGCGTACATGGACGCAACCTACCGGGACGAGACTGGCATCGCGGCGGCATTTGCACGCATCATTGCCCTGCCTGCGGAGAAGTCGGACAACGCGGCGCGTGTTGCACGCGTGCGGCAGTTTGCCGACGCGCACTTCCAACCGAAGCTGGGGCTGCGGCTGCTGGATGTCGGCGCCGGGTTAGGAGTGTTTCCGCACGCCATGCAACGGGCAGGTTGGGTTTGTACGGCGATAGATCCCGATCCGCGCGCTGTCCACCATCTGCGGGAGCGGGTTGGGGTCGAGGCGATTTGTGGCGACTTCATGAATCTGGAGGGCCTCGGGCAATTCGACGTGGCGACCTTCAACAAGGTGCTGGAACACGTGGTGGATCCGGTGGCCATGCTCAGGCGCGCTCGTGCCGTGCTCGCTCCAGGCGGATTCGTTTACATGGAGCTGCCCGATGGAGAGATGGCGGCGCGTGCCGGATCGGCCCGCGAGGAATTCTTTATCGAGCATCTGCACGTATTCAGTTTCACTTCCACGGCGATGCTGGCGACCCGCGCTGGTTTCGCACCCGTATGGGTTGAGCGTCTGCAGGAGCCGAGTAGTAAGTTCACGCTGCGTGCATTTCTCGTTCCCGATCGCTAGCGCGTACGAGGTCGAGGCATCATGTCAACGAAAGACGAAGGGCGCGATCGAACCGAGGCGGCAGTGCAGCGGTGCTATTCCACGTGGGGAACGAGCTACTACAGCGAATATTACGGGCCCTGCGCGCCTTACCCGCCGGTGCATATCGAGCTCCTGCGCAGGCTCGTGCTCGAGTCGGGAGCGAAGACAGTGCTCGACGCCGGCTGCGGGCCCGCATCCTTTCTGCGCCACCTTTCACAGGATCCGCTGGAGCTCTTCGGCTTTGACCTGACGACAGAAATGGTGATGGAGGGCAAGCGCGTCTTTCGCGACCTCCACCTCGATCCTGAGCGCTTATGGCAGGGCAGCGTTCTTGACGCAGAAGCGTACTCCCGTCTGCACGGCACGAGTATTCCGGAGCGATTCGATGCGGCGGTTTGCGTCGGTGTGATGCCTCATGTCGCCTCTGAACATGACGAACTGGTCTTCAGGAACCTGCACAACGCGCTGTGTCCGGGTGGAATGGCGATCGTGGAGGCGCGTAACCAGCTCTTCAGCCTCTTCACTCTG
The DNA here is from genome assembly GCA_964400085.1 of uncultured Steroidobacteraceae bacterium. Taxonomy (GTDB): domain Bacteria; phylum Pseudomonadota; class Gammaproteobacteria; order Steroidobacterales; family Steroidobacteraceae; genus 13-2-20CM-66-19. Next base: position 24,035 of record CAYNTW010000084.1, read on the forward strand.
AACCGTGCGAGCTATGAATTCATGCGCAACGAGTTGGTGCGGGCCGATGGGTTGCTGTCGCGTTCCGGTGCGGCACGGCCCGCGCTCGCCCAAGTGCTCGATGCGATGCAGAGTCCTTTCCGCATGGACCTGCCGCCAGTACGTCGCGGCAAGGCGGGCGAGCCCGGGTATGATGAGGTCCTGTCGCGAACCCACAATCCTTTCACGGCGCGCCCGCAATTCGAAGCGGCCGGTTTTCGGGACGTTCGGGTGCTGTTTTATCATTTTCATGCCGTTCCGCCGCTGCTCGCCGAGGCGTTCCCCGAGCTTTCTCTTCGCGAGAGCCTCGCGATGGAGGATCCTGGAGACTGGCGCGGCCACTTCATGGCCTCCGCTTTCCTGTTGGTCGGGAGAAGAGCGTGATCGCCCGAGACGGATGGGCGAGCTTCAATATCTGGGAACATAGCGCGCGGATCCGGGAGTTGTATGCCCGGAGATGTCGCCGTGAAGCTGAGGAGATGACGGCGCACGCCCAGGCTGTGCGGCTTCTTTCCGCTCACGTGCGCTCTGGCGACACGGTGCTCGATGTTGGATGCGGCAGCGGCTACTTGTTCCATTCGCTCGAGGCTCTGCAAGTCCCCGTGGAGTACTTCGGGATAGACGGGTCGCCCGCGCTGCTGGAGATCGGCCGCGGCATCCTGCCGCGCTATGGTCTACCGCCGGAGCGCTTGATGGAAATGCGCATCGAGGACTTGCGCGCGGAAGTTGATCACGTCGTCTGCGTCAATGTACTGTCCAATGTTGACAACTATCACCGGCCACTGGAACGGTTGCTGTTGGCCGCGCGCAAAAGCGTGATCCTGCGTGAATCGATAGCGGAATTTTCGCGGTACTCATATGTCGAGGATCGCTACCTGGACCCGGGCGTGCGGCTGAAGGTGCACGTCAACACTTATGATCGTGCCGAGATCAGCGGTTTCATCCACAGTTATGGGTACGATGTCGTGCTGCATGTCGATGATCATAGCGGCGGAGAGCCGCAGCAGGTAATCGGCCATCCGCACTGGTGGACGTTTGTGGAGGCAGTGCGCAA
>CAYNTW010000085.1:0-25014 GCA_964400085.1 uncultured Steroidobacteraceae bacterium
GCACGGCAAGATCGATGGTCCCATCGACTACCTGCACCCTAGCCTGGAGAAGGTGCTGAAGCCGACCTACGGCGTCATCCTCTACCAGGAGCAGGTGATGCAGATCGCGCAGGTGCTGGCCGGCTATACGCTCGGCGGCGCCGATCTGCTTCGCCGCGCCATGGGCAAGAAGAAGCCCGAGGAGATGGCGAAGCAACGCTCCATCTTCTTGAGCGGCTCGGTCGAGCGCGGTGTGCCGCAGGAGCAGGCCGCCTACATCTTCGATCTGATGGAGAAGTTCGCCGGCTACGGCTTCAACAAGTCCCACTCGGCGGCCTATGCGCTGCTGACCTACCAGACGGCCTATCTGAAAGCGCACTACCCGGCGGCGTTCATGGCGGCCGTGTTGTCGGCTGACATGGATCATACCGACAAGGTCGTGACCTTGATCCAGGAGTGCGCCGAGATCGGACTCGAGGTCAAGCCTCCGGATATCAACACGTCGGGTTATCAGTTTGCAGTCCAGGGTGAGCGCACGATCCGCTATGGACTCGGAGCGGTCCGCGGCGTGGGGCAGGGCGCCGTCGAGGCGATCATCCTCGAGCGCGACGCGCGGGGACCGTTCGTGAGCCTGGAGGATCTGTGTCGGCGCCTCGACCTGCAGAAGGTCAACCGGCGCGTGTTGGAAGCGCTCCTGCGCTCGGGCAGTCTCGACTGCCTGGGCGGCAACCGTGCGACGCTCATGCACCGCTTACCCGCGGCCATGCAACTCGGTGATCAGAATTCCAAGGCGCAGGATGCCGGACAAAACGATCTCTTCGGGCTGGTGAGCGATGCGCGCGCGTCCGCCCCGGCCCCGGTCGTACCGGCTGTCGAGCTGCCCGAGTGGAGTGAGAGTGTCCGTCTGACCGGCGAGCGCGAGACGCTCGGGCTCTATCTGACCGGACATCCCATCGGCCCGTTCGAGTCCGGCCTGGCGCGGTTGGTCTCCCATCGTATCGGCGACCTGATCAGCGACCGTCCGATCATCGGCATGGAAGGGCCCCGCTTCGGCGGGGGTAAGCCGGTCACCGTCGCGGGGCTCATCGACGAGGTCAAGAAACGAGGCCCGCGGATCATCCTGACACTGGATGACCGTACCGGGCGGATCGAGGTGAACCTGTTCGAGGACGTGTTCCAGAAGTTCCGCGATCTCATCACCAAGGATGCCCTGGTGCTGGTGGACGGGATGCTGCGCTTCGATGAGTTCAGCGATTCGTGGCGCTTGTCCGCGCGCCGCCTGGTCGAGCTCGACAAAGTCCGCGAATCCCAGGCACGTCGCCTAGTCCTGAAGTGGCCGCGCGGCGCGAGCTCCAAGGTGCTCCTCAATCGCCTCGCTGAAGTGCTCGCGCCCTGGCGTCCGGGACCCTGTCCCATCACTGTCGAGTACACGGGAGCGAGCGCCACTGGCGCGCTCACACTCGGAAACGAATGGAGTGTGCGCGCCAGCCGCGAGTTGCTCGAGCAACTCGAGACTCTCGTCGGACGCGGCGGGGTACAGGTCTTGTATGGCGCGCCCCCGGCCATAGCGGCCGGCATGTCCGGAAATTAGGCCCGACTTGCGCCCCAGGCGGGCCCCCCTTACGCTCGCGCACGATTTGGATTTACGGTAAAAGCGTCCATGGCCGTTGCCTTCCTGGATTTCGAACAACCGATCGCCGAGCTCGAAGCGAAAATCGAGGAGCTCAAGCACGTCACCTCCGAGTCGGAGGTCAACATCCAGGAGGAAATCGGACGCCTGCAGGCGAAGAGCCGGCAGCTCACGACCAGCATCTTTGCGAGCCTCACGCCCTGGCAGATCACGCAGCTCGCGCGCCATCCCCACCGCCCGTACACGCTCGACTATGTCGGCGCCATCTGCAGCGAGTTCAACGAGCTGCACGGCGACCGCATGTTTGCCGACGATCTGGCCATTGTCGGCGGGTTGGCTCGCATCGAGGGTCGTGCGGTCATGATCATCGGCCACCAGAAAGGCCGTGACACCAAGGAGCGCGTGCGACGCAACTACGGCATGCCGAAACCCGAAGGCTACCGCAAGGCGTTACGCCTGATGCGCCTGGCCGAGCGCTTTGGCCTCCCGCTCATTACGCTGATTGATACGCAGGGCGCCTATCCCGGTGTCGGCGCGGAGGAGCGCGGGCAAAGCGAGGCGATCGCTCGTAACATCTTCGAGATGGGGGTCCTCAGCGTCCCGATCGTCACGGTCGTCACGGGTGAGGGCGGATCGGGCGGAGCGCTCGCCATTGGTGTTTGCGACCGGCTGCTCATGCTTCAGTACAGCACCTATTCCGTGATTTCCCCTGAAGGCTGCGCGTCGATCCTGTGGAAGAGCCAGGACAAGAAGGAGGCGGCCGCCGAAGCGCTCAACCTAACCGCAGACCGTCTCAACAAGCTGGGCCTGGTCGACGAGGTGATTGAAGAGCCATTGGGCGGCGCGCATCGCGATGCCGCGACCACCGCCGCGCGGCTGAAGGCTGCGGTGGTCCGCCACCTCGACGAGCTCGACGCCATTCCCCGCGAGGAGCTCAAGGTCGCCCGTGCGAAGAAGATCGCCGCGTTCGGAGTGTTCTCCGAGACCAAGACCTAGGCTCCTATTGCGGCGCGGGCGGGCGCGGCAAATCGCGCCAAGTTCCGCGAGCGCCAACACGAGGCCGGCTCCTGGTGAGCAGATCCTCTGAAAAATTCGGCCCTGAATGGCTGGGCTCCCATCTGGCCGCGTTGCTGCCGGGTTATCCCGCCGTCTCGCTGTGTGTTGCTTTGAGCGGTGGTGTTGATTCCACCGCTTTGTTGGTTGCGCTGAAGCGCGCGACGCGATCGCCAACGCGCTTGCGCGCGTTGCACGTCGATCACGGCCTACGCCCGGCCGCGAAACAATGGGCCGCGGAGTGTCGGCGGCTCGCTCGCCGGTTGGGCATCCCGTTGCAAGTGCTCACCACGAAGATCTCGCGCGTCCCCGGCGAGTCGTTGGAGGCCGCGGCGCGCGAGGCGCGCTATCGCCTGCTCGGGAGCGAACTGCGTCCGGCAGAGATCCTGCTCACCGCCCACCATGTCGATGACCAACTCGAAACCGTCCTATTGCAATTGTTCCGCGGGGCCGGGTTGCCGGGGCTCGCCGGCATGCCGGCGCTTGCTCCGTTCGCGGCGGGGTGGCTGGCCCGTCCGCTCCTCTCCCGGTCGCGTGCGGAGCTCGAGGAGTGGGCTCGCAGTGAAGGCCTGAGTTGGGTGGAGGACGACAGCAATGTCGAGGAGACGCTGGATCGAAACTATCTGCGCCGGCGGATTCTGCCGCTCATCCGGGCGCGTTGGCCCGGCTCGGCGGCTGCCGTGGCCCGCTCCGCGCGACACGTCGCGGAGGCGCAGACTCTTCTCGATGCGCTCGCCCGAGCGGACGTTGATCGCGCAAGTTATGGTGAATCACTGTCGGTGAAGACCCTGCGGGCGCTGCCACTCAATCGACGTCGCAATGCACTGCGCTTTTGGATCACGCGCGCGGGCTACCTCGCACCCGACACCCGCCGGCTGGAGGAAATCGCCGGTCCGCTACTCAACGCACGCGCTGATGCGAACCCATTCGTCGAGTGGGGCACGGGTGACAGCGGATTGCGCGATGCCAAGACTGCCGATGCCCGGCAGCGCTCCGACAAAGGATCGCGCGCTGATCGCGATGCGACCGGGATCCTCCTAGCCACCAGGGATGGCCAACTATCGCGCGGCGATTTTTCTCAGCGCGCCCGCGGCGATCCCGCGAAGGGTGCGCGCGTGCAACGCCACGGCGATTTGCTTTCGCTGTCCGCGAGCGCAAGTAGCCGCCGTGCTCGCCAGGCAGCGCCCGCGTCAGGCGCAACTCCGCGCGTCGCGCCTGACAGTGACGACACCTCGGGCGTCACGCCTGACAGCACTGAGCCGGCGGCAACGCGGGCGGATCTGCTCTGGTTCTGGCGCACTTCGCTCCGATTTGACCTTCCGAATCATCTCGGCTCGCTCGAGCTCGTCGCGGATTCCCGCGGCCACATCGATCTTGACCTGCTCCCTGAGCCGTTGAATATTCGCTGGCGTATCGGTGGCGAGCGCCTCTCGCCCCGTCGCGGCGGTCCGCGTCGCGCGCTCAAGAACTTATTGCAGGAAGCTCGAGTACCCATAACGGAGCGTGCCCGTTTGCCACTTCTTTTTTCAGGGACGCAGTCCGCGACGGCACAGGAAGTCAAGCTCATTGCCGTGGCGGACTTGTTGCTCGATGAGTCGGTACAGGCCACCCCCGCGGCACGGCACCGCGCCCGCCTGCGCTGGAAAAAGTCATCGCGCTCACACTGATTACCTTCAGTGTGGTAGCCTACTGTTCCGTCGTGTTTGCCTGCTCTCACGGCAGCGGTTCTTCTTGGGGCGACGGGAAATCCTTACCTGACATTCATTATGACGCGCTTTGTATTCGTCACCGGCGGTGTCGTGTCCTCTTTGGGCAAAGGCATCGCGGCCGCATCCCTGGGCGCGATTCTCGAGGCCCGAGGCCTCAGGGTCGCGATGGTCAAGCTCGACCCCTACATCAATGTCGATCCGGGCACCATGAGCCCGTTTCAGCACGGCGAAGTCTTCGTGACCCAGGACGGGACCGAAACCGACCTCGACCTCGGGCACTACGAGCGCTTTTTGCGCACGGTCACCGGCCGTCACAGCAACTTCACCACCGGGCGCATCTACGAGCGAGTCATCGCCAAGGAGCGGCGCGGCGATTACCTGGGCGCCACGGTGCAAGTCATCCCGCACATCACCGATGAGATCAAGCGCAGCATCCAGCTCGGCGCGGATGGCGCGGACGTGTGCATGGTGGAGATTGGCGGCACAGTGGGTGACATCGAGTCGCTGCCCTTTCTGGAAGCGATCCGCCAGCTCGGCGTCGAGCTGGGCCGCAGCAACTGTGTCTTCCTGCACCTGACATTGGTGCCTGTGGTGGGCGGCTCGGGAGAGATCAAGACCAAACCGACACAGCATTCCGTGAAGGAGTTGCGGGGCATCGGCATTCAACCCGACGTGCTGTTGTGTCGGTGCAAGCATCCGTTGCCCGAGGAGCAGCGACGCAAGATCGCTCTGTTCACGAATGTCGAAGAGCGAGCGGTGATCTCCGGTGTCGACGCGGACGACATTTATAAGATTCCCATCCTCCTGCATGAGCAGGGAATGGACGCCATCATTGTCGATAAGCTGCGACTCGAGGTACCGCCGACGGATTTGTCCGAATGGCGCCAGGTCGTGAACGCCAAAGCCAACCCCGATGGCCAGGTGGATATCGCGATGGTCGGCAAGTATGTGCAGATACGCGACTCGTACCTGTCACTGCACGAGGCATTGATGCACGGCGGGCTCAAGAGCCGTACGCGTGTCAACATTCATTACATCGAGTCGACCGACATCGAGCAGCACGGCACACATATGCTGCACGGCATGGATGCGATCCTCGTGCCGGGCGGCTTCGGCGAGCGTGGGATTGAAGGCAAGATCCAAGCTGTGCGCTACGCGCGCGAGCATGGCATTCCATACCTCGGCATTTGTCTCGGTATGCAGGTCGCCATTGTGGAATATGCCCGCCATGTCCTCGGTCTCACGGGCGCGAACAGCACCGAATTCAACCGCGCGACCGCGCATCCCGTGATTGCACTCATCTCCGAGTGGCAGGACCAGGCGCGCGGCTTCCAGGCGCGCGATGAAAATTCCGCCAAGGGTGCGACCATGCGCCTGGGCGCCCAGGAAGTGTTGCTTGGCGCTGGCACTCGCGCGCGCGACATCTTCTCGAAAGATGTCATCATGGAGCGGCATCGCCACCGTTACGAGTTCAACAATACCTACCTCGATCGCTTCACCCATGCAGGGTTGCGCTTTTCAGGGTTTTCACGGGATGGCCTCGTCGAGGTCATCGAGCTGCAGAACCACCCCTGGTTCGTGGCGACGCAGTTCCACCCGGAATTCACCTCGACCCCGCGCGACGGTCATCCGCTGTTCACCGGCTTCATCCGCGCGGCGCGCGCGCATCGTGCCGCACAGCTGCCGCAAGCCGCCGGCGCGTAAAGGCTATGAAACTTGCCGGACATGAGGTCGGGATCGGTCGACCGTTCTTTTTGATCGCCGGTCCCTGCGTCATCGAAAGTCCCACGTTGACCCAGGAGATCGCCGGTCGCCTGAAGGAAATCACCGGCCGCTTAGGTGTTCCCTACATCTTCAAGGCCTCCTACGACAAGGCCAACCGCTCCTCGCGCGCGAGCTACCGCGGCCCAGGCATGGACGAGGGACTCAAGATTCTCGCGGATGTGCGCCGTGTTGTGGGTGTGCCGGTCTTGACCGATGTCCACGAGGACACGCCCTTGGCCGAGGTCGCAGCGGTGGTCGATGTCCTGCAGACCCCGGCGTTCTTGTGTCGGCAGACCAACTTCATACTGAACACGGCGAGCCAGGGCAAACCGGTCAACATCAAAAAAGGGCAGTTTCTCTCGCCGTGGGAGATGAAGAACGTGGTCGACAAAGCGCGCTCGACTGGCAACGAGGCCATCATGGTTTGCGAGCGCGGTTTCTCGTTCGGCTATAACAATCTCGTCTCCGATATGCGCTCGCTCTCGATCATGCGCGACACGAAGTGCCCGGTTGTCTTCGACGCCACACATTCGGTGCAGCTCCCGGGAGGGCAGGGCACCGCATCGGGCGGCCAGAGGGAATTCATTCCCGTGCTGGCGCGTGCGGCGGTCGCCTCCGGCATTGCGGGGTTGTTCATGGAGACCCACCCAGATCCTGCAAAGGCGTTGTCCGACGGCCCGAATGCCTGGCCCCTGGCACGCATGGAGCCGCTGCTGGAGACGCTGAAGGCATTGGATGCGGCGGTAAAGGCCAAGCCCTTGGAGGAGGCTCTGCTGTAGTATCTTTCCTTTCCCTTCCTGGCCCACTCACTAGGACTTAACGCCCATGAGCCGAATCGCCGCCATCCGCGGCCGCGAGATCATTGATTCCCGCGGCAATCCCACCGTCGAGGCTGACGTCATCCTGGAATCCGGCGTGAAAGGACGGGCGGCCGTGCCGTCGGGTGCTTCTACAGGAACGCGGGAGGCTGTCGAGCTGCGCGACGGCGATAAGAAGCGCTATGCCGGCAAGGGCGTGCTCAAGGCCGTGGAGAACGTCAACACCGTGCTTCAGCAGGCGCTGCTAGGCCACGACTCCCGCGACCAGGCGGGCATCGACAAAAAGATGATCGAGCTCGACGGCACCGAGAACAAGTCGCGTCTCGGCGCGAACGCACTTCTTGCGATCTCTCTGGCCGTGGCCCACGCCGCGGCAAACGACGCGCGCCTGCCACTGTATAAATATCTGGGGGAATCGATTGGCGATGGGCGCGAGCCGGTCATGCCGGTTCCGATGATGAACATCATCAATGGCGGCGCGCACGCCAACAACAGTCTGGATATCCAGGAGTTCATGATCCTGCCGGTGGGGGCCCCCAGCTTTCGCGAGGCGCTGCGTTATGGCGCGGAAGTGTTCCATACCTTGAAAAAGCTGCTCAACGAGCGCGACTTGTCGACCGCGGTCGGTGACGAGGGTGGTTTCGCACCGAACCTGGAGTCCAACGAGGCCGCTCTCGGCATCATCCTGCAGGCGATTGAGAAGGCCGGTTACAAGCCCGGCAAGGACATCTACCTGGGCCTCGACGTCGCTTCGTCCGAGTTCTTCAAGAACGGCCGATACGAGCTCGAATCCGAGAAGCGCGGTTTCTCATCCGCGGAGTTCACCCGGTATCTCGCCGATCTCGCGGGCAAGTACCCGATCATCACCATCGAGGATGGGATGGCTGAAGCGGATTGGGACGGCTGGGCGCAGCTCACCCGCGCGCTCGGGGAGAAGTTCCAGCTCGTCGGCGACGATATCTTCGTGACGAACACCCGGATCCTGAAGGAAGGGATCGACAAGCACATCGCGAACGCGATCCTCATCAAACCCAACCAGATCGGCACGCTCACCGAGACGCTCGCCGCCATCGACATGGCGGACAAGGCGCATTACGCGTCGGTGGTTTCCCACCGCTCGGGTGAGACGGAGGACAACACGATTGCCGACATAGCCGTCGCCACCGCCGCGACCCAGATCAAAACCGGCTCGCTCTCCCGCTCGGACCGCATGTCCAAATACAACCAGCTCCTGCGCATCGAGGCCGAGCTGGGGAAGGTGCGGTACGCGGGTCGCGATGCATTTCCGGTGAAGATCTGAGGAAGCTGTGGGCGGTGTCAGGGCGTTGCGTTGGATGGTTCCCGCGTGGCGCGCTGTCTGATACCCTGTCTGACTCATGAAATGGCTCGCCGCGGGCTTGGCTCTAGCCATCCTTCTACTGCAATACCGGATCTGGCTGTCCGAGGATGGCGTGCGCGACCTCGATCGGCTGCGCAGAGCGGTGGCGACGCAGCGGGCCTCGAATGAGCAGCTCGCCGAGCGCAATCGTCAACTTGCCGCTGAAGTGCGCGATCTCAAGACTGGAATGGGTGCGCTCGAGGAGCGAGCGCGCAGCGACCTGGGCATGATCGCTTCCAACGAAACCTTCTACCAGGTGGTGCCGCCCTCGTCCGCGATGCCCGCTGGGTCGCCGCCGGCCGCACGCTCACCCACTCGGACCGCGGCCGCGCCCTGAGCGCGCCCGAACAGCCTATGCGTTATTGGCTCGTCATGCCCGCCGCTGGCGTGGGTCGCCGATTCGGTACCACCAAGCCCAAGCAGTATGCGGTGCTCCAGGAGGGGCGCACCGTGATCGAATGGGCCCTGGCCCCCTTTCTCGCCGATGCCAGCTGCGTGGGCGCCGTGGTGGTTCTCGCCGCGGACGATCCCTACTGGGCCGAGATCGGCGAGCGTCTTGCCAAGCGCCCACGACAGACTCCTCAGCTCCTCGTGGCCATCGGAGGAGAGGAGCGAAGTCATACCGTGCGCAATGGGCTGGCTGCATTGGAGACCTTCGCGGCGGCGGACGACTGGGTCCTGGTGCACGACGCGGCGCGCCCCTGTTTGCCTTCAGCCGATCTGCGGCGCCTGCTCGAGCGACTCTCCTCCCATCCGGTCGGGGGTTTGTTGGCAACGCCCGCGGCGGATACGTTGAAACGCGCAGCCGGTCCACCTGATCCGACGGGCGCGTGCAAGATCGAACACACCGTCGATCGGGCTGGCCTGTGGCGTGCGCTGACACCGCAGATGTTTCGCTATCGCATGCTCTGCGAAGCGTTGGATGTTGCACTCGCGGACGGTCGCGTCCCAACGGACGAGGCGCAGGCGCTGGAGTGGAGAGGACTGCGGCCCGTGTTGGTGCCGGGTTCGGCCAGGAACATCAAGATTACCAGCGCCGACGATCTCGCGGTCGCCGCGGCGCTGCTGAGTGTTCGCTCTTGAGCGAAGCCCTCAAAGTCATACCAGGGATGTCATATCAGGAGCGTTTGTCATGAGAATTGGGCAGGGGGTTGATGTCCATGCGTTTGGGCCGGGCGAGTTCGTCATGCTCGGCGGTGTGCGCGTACCGCATACACGCGGCGTCGTGGCGCACTCGGATGGAGATGTCATACTCCACGCGCTCTGTGACGCGCTGCTGGGCGCCGCCGGTCTCGGAGACATCGGCCAGCACTTCAAAGACACCGATCCGCGCTGGAAGGGCGCTGACAGCAAAGGCTTCGTGCGTCACATTCTCGATATGCTCCGCGCACGCAAGTTGCGCGTTGGCAATGCCGACGTGACCGTACTTGCGGAAGCGCCGAAAGTCGGGCCACATCGTGACGAGATCCGCCGCACGATCGCCGAGTTACTCGAAGTCAGCCCCGAGCACGTCAACGTCAAGGCGACGACCACCGAGCGTCTGGGTTTCCTCGGACGCGCCGAAGGCATCGCCGCGCAAGCCATCGTGCTGTTGTTGGATGCGTAGCATGGCCCAGTGCCGCCGTCCCCCCTCGCACCGGACCAACGCGCCCAGGCTGCCCGCGTCGATGGTATCCTGCGCTCTGCGACGGCTAGACGGCCGCACCCCTTGCGGCCATGGCGCCTGACAGCGCCACGCCGGAATCGTGGAGAGTGGCCGCTCTCGACGGGCCGCGTGCCTACGGCGCGCCGTTGGCTCGCGGGATTTTGCGAGCCGAGCCGGAGGACTTCATCGTCGAAGAGGAGTTGGGTTTCTCCGCTTCCGGAACCGGGCAACATGTCCTGCTGAAGGTTCGTAAGCGCGAGGCCAACACTCAGTGGGTGGCGCGCGAGCTGGCGAGGCTCTGCGGCTGTCACCCTCGCGAGGTCGGCTATGCGGGCCTGAAGGATCGGCACGCGGTGGCCACCCAATGGTTCACCGTTCCGCGCTCCCGGCTTTCACCGGAAGGCTGGCGCGAAGTGCGCCAACCGCAGTTTGAGGTACTCGAGGCTGCGGCCCACTCTCGCAAGTTGCCTCGCGGCGCTCTGGCGGGGAATCGTTTCTCAATTCGAGTTCGGAACATTCAGGGGATCAGTAGCCTCGACGCTGTTGCCGCGTTTGACGCGCGCGTGACCCAGATCCGACGCGCGGGCGTGCCGAACTATTTCGGGGTACAACGATTCGGGCGCGATGGAGCGAACCTCGCGCGCATCTCGGCGGGAATCTCCGCGCTCGGCGCCGCGGAGCGAGGCTTTGTTTTGTCCGCAGCGCGCAGTCTGGTCTTCAATGCGGTTTTGGCCGCGCGAGTCGCGGAGGGCACCTGGGACCACATTGAAACAGGGGATATCGCTAATCTGGACGGACGGGGCAGCGTTTTTCCTGTTGATACGCTCGATGACACACTCACCGCTCGCTGCGCCGCACTCGATATCCATCCCACGGGACCTCTGTGGGGGCGCGGACCGCCATCGACCGGCGGCCGCCCGCATGAGCTGGAGGTGCGGGTGGCGGCGGAATTCGCTCAGCCGTGCGCGCTGGTCGCCGAGGCAGGCATGGAGCAAGAGCGCCGCCCGCTTCGCTTGGCGGTGCGCGATTTGGCCTACGAGCGCGGCGCCGATTCGATTGTCCTGCAATTCCAACTAACGCGCGGGAGCTTCGCGACGACAGTCCTGCGGGAGCTTATCGACGCGGACACACTCGTTGACGAAGGACACGACGGGGGCTGAGGCACACCGTCAGTTGGCCAGCAGCACGTACACCGCCCCGGTGCCACCATCCACCTGACGCGCCGACACATAAGCGACCACGGGCTTAACTCGCCGTAGAACCGAGCTCACGACGCCCTTGAGCACCGGGCCCCGGTGTCCGGATCGCAATCCTTTGCCGTGGATGATTCGCACGCACCGGTATTGTCGATCCAGCGCGGTGGCCAGAAACTCTCGCAACGCCTGCTTGGCTTCGGCAACGGTCAGCCCGTGCAGATCGATTTCCGCCTGCACTCGATACTGTCCACGGCGAAGCTTCTTCAGAACGGAAATCTGCACGCCCGCGCGGTGATAGACGAGCTCATCACCGCTGGCGAGCTCCGGGTCTCCCGCGTGACTGTTCAAGCTTTCGAGGAGTACATCATGCCGGTCGGCCCGGCTGAAGCGCGCCACGGGCTGGGGAGGTCGGCGCCGACCCACCACAGGCGCCTCACCGGCCGACAGCGGTTTGACGTCCCGGACCGCCTCTCGAAAAAGCCGGGCGTCAGGATCATCATCCGCCGGATCGTCGCACGCGGGATCGCCCGCCGAGCCGATTTGACCTGCGCGGTTGCCCCCGCTGGGGATTCCCTCGCTGACCGCTCGGTCGCCGCTCGCACGCTCCCTGGTCATCGAATCGCGGCTCCGCGGAGCGCTGGCCGCATCTTCTTCGTCGGGTGTGGGGCTCACGCTACCTCCGCCGAAAGGGCTTCCAGTATAGTCGCGCCCTCAAACGCTCGAGCCAAATCAAAAGCTTCTTACGTGAAGATCCTGGTCAGCAACGACGACGGCTTCCGCGCTGAAGGCATTCGCCGCTTGAGGGAAGCCCTCGCCACGCTGGACGGTGTGTCCGTGACCGTCATGGCGCCGGACCGCAACCGCAGTGGTGCGAGCAACTCTCTCACGCTCGATGTCCCGCTACGGGTGTTCGAAGCGGAGCCGGGTGTCTACTATGTCCCGGGCACTCCCACAGACTGCGTGCATCTTGCGGTGTCCGGCTTCTTTGACCATGCGCACGACCTGGTGGTTTCCGGCGTGAACGACGGACCGAATCTAGGGGACGACGTCCTGTACTCCGGGACCGTCGCCGCGGCGGTCGAGGGCCGGTTTCTCGGGCTTCCTACGCTTGCTGTCTCTTTGTGCACCTCGCCGGGCAGCGGTCATCATTTCGAGACCGGGGCCGCGGTGGCGCGCCTGCTGGTCGCCCAGTTGCTGCGCAAGCCCCTGGAGCGTGATCGTCGCGCGCTCATTCTCAACGTCAACGTACCCGACGTGCCGCTCGACAAGCTTCGCGGCTTCCGCTCGAGCCGACTTGGCTACCGACATCCTTCCGAGCCCATCATTCCCGCGCGGGATCCACGCGGCCGCCCCGTATACTGGGTCGGTCCCGCGGGAGCCGAGCAGGATGCCGGGCCCGGAACCGATTTCGACACCATTACCCAGGGATATGTCTCGGTGACACCCTTGCAGATCGATTTGACCCGACATGCCGCGCTGCCGGCCGTGCAGAGTTGGTTGGAAGGTATCAATGGCTGACTTGCGCCTGGCTGGAATCGGCATGACCTCGGCGCGCACCCGCGACCGACTCGTGCAACGCCTGCGCGAGCAGGGCATCACCAACCTGGCGGTGCTGGACCGCATCCGCAACGTGCCGCGTCATATCTTCGTCGACGAAGCGCTCGGCACGCGCGCCTACGAGGATACCGCGCTTCCGATCGGATTCGGACAAACGATTTCGCAGCCTTATATCGTCGCGCGCATGACGGAGGCGCTGCTGGAAGGTGGCCCGCTGACGAGCGTCCTCGAAGTTGGGACGGGCTGCGGCTATCAAACAGCCGTATTGGGCCCGCTGGTGGATCGCATCTACACGATCGAGCGGGTCGAGCCGCTGGTGGCGCGCGCGAAGGAACGCATCAAGGAGCTCGGCATCCGCAATGTCCGATTCCGACATGGCGACGGGACGCAAGGCTGGAAATCACACGCGCCCTTTGATGGCATCCTGGTGGCCGCGGCTCCCCTGGTAGTTCCGGAGGAGCTCCTCAAGCAGCTGAAGGTCGGAGGGCGGCTGCTGGTGCCGGTCGGTCCCGAAGGCGAGCAGGAGCTCATTCGATTCACACGTCGCGAGCAGCGGATCGAGCGCGAGTCGCTCGGTGCTGTTGCTTTCGTGCCGCTGCTGGGTGGAATTGCTTGACCGAGTCTAACCGAACCTCATGGCGATTTGACTTAGTTGATGTAACTTCTTGATTGTTATTGGGCCGGAGCTTTGAGGGGGGAGGCGCCCTTGCGGCGTGCCAACCCCCTGATGTTTCGGCTTTTACGGATTGACAAACATGACGCGGTCGGCTTCGCTCCAGGGTACAAAATCATTGCCACTCAAAGAGCTTGCGCGGACATCTGCAACATGTTTAACATGCGCCCTGTCGTCGAACGACGACATCCGGCGCGCATCCGGGCGAGGATGTCCGGCAGAAGACACAGGGAGGAGGGGAGTCGAAACAAGAGCAACAAGTTGAAAGAAGAAAAATAACACTCAGTGCAGTCGTTCGAGTCTGTCAGCTTCGAATGATTGTCGGTTGGTTGATATTCCTCCCCTTGTGTCTTCTGCCGGATCTCTTCAGCTCAAAAAGAGCGCCGCCACCACGCGCCGCTCCTCCTGCACCAGGATGTTGAAGGTGCGGCACGCCGCGCCGAGATCCATGACTTCGAGTCCCACGCCTCGCGCCGCGAGCGCCGCGCGGATCTGCGCCGCGGGGAAGTGCTGCGCGGGGCCGGTACCTAACAGCACCACCTCCGGCTTGAGCGCCAGGATCCTCTCCAGGTGCGCCGGGGCGAGCTCGGCGAAGCTCGCCGGCTCCCAATCCGCGATCACCGTATCCGCCGAGACGATACAGCTCGCGTGCAGCCGCTGCTCACCCACACGGATTTCCTGTTGGGAATAGCCACGGATCAGGTTGACCCGCGAGCTGGATTCGAGTGTGAATTTCATGCGTTTACGATACCGCCAGTGCGGACGAGCGTCACGAGCCCGCTACGCTGGGCGCTTAGGACCGGTCTCACTCAGTACCATAGGCTCGTGCGCGAAATTGTCATCATCATCTCGGATTTTTACCTCGCCACCGACGAGTCTCGCGGACCACAGCGAGCGGGCGCGGCCGAGAGCTTACCCAGCGTTTCGTACATGGCTCGATTCGGGGAGAGGCGCACCATCCCGGACGGGTGGCGCGCTTGGCTCGCTCGATGGTCAGGTCGGGACGATCTCGCGCGCGTTGCTCCCGCCGTCGTAGCCGACGCGAGCCGCGGTGTTTCGCGAGAAGGCTTCGGGGATAGACTCACCGGAAGCACCTGGTTCGCCACTCCCGTCCATTTCATCGCGGGCCTGACCAGTCTGCACCTCGATCGCCGTAGCATCCTGCGCCTCCCGACGCAGGACCTCACGCAGCTCACCCATGACTTCGCACGGGCTTTCGGCGACTTAGAATTTTCTTTAGAAGCAAGCGAGTATGGGATTTTTATAATGCGAAGTCGAGATTCAATCGACGCCAGCACAACCGAGCCGGCCCGAGCGGTCGTGCGTGATCTGCAAGCATCCCTACCGACAGGTCCGAACGCGGCCGTGCTGCGCCGATTGGGTGCCGAGCTGGAAATGTGGCTACACGCCCACCCCATCAATCAGCAACGCGCCTCGCGTGGCGATTTACCCTTGAGCACTCTGTGGCTATGGGGCGGTGGCGCGCCGGAAGATCGCCAGTTTGTGCAGGCGGCGAGTCGTCCCGCCGATGTCGGGTTCGGATCCGATCCCTATGCTGTCGGGTTGTGGCATCTCGAAGGCTACGAGCGTCTCCCATTACCAGAGCGCCTCCCCAACTCATCCGCGCATCCACACGCTCACAGGATGGCGCTGGTCGCCGAGGCGACGCCCCTCCTGCAGGCCCATCCACAGTGGACAATGTTTGAATCGTTGGCCGAGCTCGATCGCCGCTTCATCGCTCCAGCGCTCGCCGCGCTCCGCGCTGGCGAGATCTCCAGCGTCATCCTCGTGGCAAACGACGTTGAGCTGCGCATCGAGCGCCGCGACCCTTTGAAGTTCTGGCGTCGTGCGCCCTCGTCCGGCCTCGACGCGCTCCGCTTGGATTGAAGCCACTCACGAGCTTTCGCGCTTCGCTCCTCTTGCGCTTCGCGCAATGGACCGTGCGGGTGTTCACGCGCCTCCGGAAAATCTACACTCCCACCTGGGGGAAATTTGCCACTGTTTCCAGGAGATCATTTGAACCTGCGCATCGTTCGTCGTGAGTCCTTTTCGCAAGATGCGTCGGTCCTGAGTGGCGAATTGCATCCGGTCCTCCGGCGCGTCTATCTCACTCGCGGTGTGCGCAGCACCGCGGACCTCGACACGTCCCTCGAGCGCCTACATCCGGTCGGCACACTGGAAGGTGTTCCTGCCGCCGTCGATCTCCTCTTGAGGCATCGGACGGGGCGTGTCCTCATCATTGGCGACTTCGACGCGGACGGGGCGACGAGCACTGCACTGATGGTCCGCGCACTGAGAAGCTGGGGGTTCGCGTCGGTCGATTTCCTGGTACCCAATCGCTTCGAGTTCGGATATGGCCTCACACCGGAGATCGTCGCGCTCGCCGCGACACGGGCGCCCACGCTCATCGTCACCGTCGACAACGGGATTTCGAGCATTGCCGGAGTAGCCTGCGCCCGCGCGCAAGGCATTGACGTTCTCATCACTGATCATCACTTGCCCGGTGCCGAGCTTCCCGGCGCGAATGTGATCGTCAATCCCAACCTCGCGGGAAGCACGTTTGCGAGTCGCTCGCTGGCCGGTGTCGGAGTGGCCTTCTATGTCATGGCCGCCGTTCGGCGCCAGCTCGACACAGAGCAGCTCGCTCCGCCGGGGGCGCCACGGGTAGCCGAATTTCTGGATCTGGTGGCGCTCGGTACCGTCGCCGATGTCGTGCCCCTGGATTCCAATAACCGGGTGCTCGTCTCTCAGGGACTGAAGCGGATTCGTGCCGGTCGCTGTGTCGCGGGCATTCGTGCGCTCCTGGACATAGCGGACCGACGCCTGGGCGATCTCACGGCGACCGATCTCGCTTTCGGGGTAGCGCCCCGGCTGAACGCCGCCGGTCGGATGGACGACATGGCCATCGGGATTCAATGCCTCCTCTGCGACGACATCTCAGGCGCGCAGATGTTGGCGGCACGCCTCGACCAGCTCAACGAGGAGCGGCGCGCCACGGAAGCCCGAATGCAGCTCGAAGCACTCGCCGCCGTTAGTCGGCTACGCGAACCCAACCCACGTTTCGTCCAGCGCAGCGGTGTTTGCTTGTTCGATGAGAGCTGGCACCAGGGCGTTGTTGGGTTGGTCGCCAGCCGTGTGAAGGACCGTGTACGACGCCCCGTCATCGCATTCGCGTTGGCCGACGAGCGAACGCTTCGCGGTTCCGCTCGTTCCGTGGCCGGCATTCACATCCGCGATGTGCTGGATGCGATTGCGGCTCGTGAGCCGGGGCTCATCAGCAAGTTTGGCGGGCACGCCATGGCAGCCGGCCTGACTCTGGACCGCGCCAGCCTCGATCGCTTCGCTAGAGCCTTTGACGAGGAGGTCACGCGCTGGGCGAGTCGCTCGGCCGCCGATACGGTCGAGACGGACGGCGAGCTGACGGTCGAGGAAATCGCGCTCGATACCGCCCACGCTTTGCGGGCTGGGGGACCATGGGGACAAGCCTTCCCCGAGCCCTGCTTCGACGGGGTGTTTGCGATCCGCAATGCCCGGGTGGTGGGCGACCGTCACTTGAAAATGTGGGTGGAAGTGCCCCGCACCGGTCGCTCGTTCGACGCCATTGCATTCAATCACATCGAAGAGCGCGACCGGTTCGAGCCGCCCGAAGGCTCGGTGCAGTTGGTGTATCGCCTGGATGTGAACGAATACCAGGGCGAGCGCCGCTTGCAGCTCCTCGTGGACCACGTACTGCCCGTGCAAGCCGCGGGATGCTAGGATGGCTGGATTCACCTGAAGAATCGCTCAAGACGGCAGCACGATGGAAGTCAATCAGCTCAAGCGCCAGCTCAAAGACCTCGGGGAGCGCATCCATTCCTTACGGGGGTTTCTTTGAGTACGACCATAAGAAGGAGCGCCTCGAAGAGGTAAGGCGCGAGCTGGAAGATCCGGCCGTCTGGAGCAAGCCTGAGCGTGCGCAGGAGCTGGGCCGTGAGCGGGCGCGCCTGGAAGCCGATACAGGCGAAATCGAGCGCACCACCAAAGGGATTGCCGATGCGGCTGAGCTGCTCGAGCTCGCGGAAGCCGAAGGTGACGAGGCCGCGGCGCGTGATATTGATCAGGACGCGCAGCGACTCGAAGCCGAAGTGCGCCGGCTCGAGCTCAAGCGGATGTTCCACGGGAAGATGGACTCCCACAATGCCTTTCTGGACATCCAGGCAGGCGCCGGGGGTACGGAGGCCCAGGATTGGGCGCAGATGCTGCTGCGCATGTATCTGCGGTGGGCCGCGGCACGCGGGTTTTCGGCCGAAGTGATCGATTCGAACCCGGGCGAAGTGGCCGGGATGAAGAGCGCGACCGTGGAAATCAAGGGCGACTATGCTTATGGCTGGTTGCGTACCGAGACCGGCGTGCACCGCCTGGTGCGCAAGTCGCCGTTCGATTCGGGCAACCGTCGCCATACCTCGTTCGCCTCGGTGTTCGTTTCGCCCGAGGTCGACGACGATATCGAGATCGATATCAACCCGGCGGACTTGAAGACGGACGTTTACCGCTCCTCGGGCGCCGGTGGTCAGCACGTGAACAAGACCGAGTCGGCGGTGCGCATCACCCATATTCCGAGCGGCATCGTCGTCGCGTGTCAGAACGAGCGTAGCCAGCACAAGAACCGCTCGACGGCCATGAAGATGTTGAAAGCGAAGTTATACGAGTTGGAAGTCAACAAGCGCAACGCGGCCGCGCAGGTGCTGGAGGAGTCGAAGTCGGACGTGAGCTGGGGAAACCAGATCCGCTCCTACGTGCTCGATCAGTCGCGGATCAAGGACCTGCGCACGGGAGTGGAAGTAGGAGCCACGGACAAGGTGTTGGACGGTGACCTGGACCAGTTCCTCGAGGCATCGCTGAAAGCGGGAGTGTAGGTGACAGAATTGAAAGGCAACGGTGGCGGCGCGAAGCCTGGCGGAACCCGATCCGGCGGCGACACGATCGTCAGCAGCGACGACCGGCCCCGCGCCGGATCCGAGCCTGTCGCGACGACGGTCGCGGATGAGAACAAGCTCATCGCCGAGCGGCGCGCCAAGCTTGCGCAACTCCGCGAGGCGGCTCGGCAGACCGGCGCGGCTGTATTCCCGAACGATTTCCGCCGCAACGCTCTTGCCGCCCAGTTGCATGACGCCTTTGGCGAGCGTAACGGTGAGTGGCTGGATGCCAACCCCACCCACGTCAGCGTGGGCGGCCGCATCCTGTTCAAGCGGGTCATGGGCAAGGCGAGCTTCGTGAAGATCGCCGATCGCACCGGGCAGATCCAGCTCTTCCTGCAGCAGGAGGCGCTCGGACCCGCCACCTACGACGCGTTCAAGAGCTGGGATGTCGGCGACATCATCGGCGCGACGGGTGTTCTCTTTCGCACCAAGACCAACGAGCTCTCGGTGCGTGCGGACGGCCTGCGCCTGTTGGTGAAGTCGCTGCGTCCGCTGCCCGACAAGTGGCATGGCCTGGCCGACAATGAAACGCGCTATCGCCAGCGCTACGTCGATCTCATCGTCAACGAGACGAGCCGTAACGTCTTTCGCACGCGCACGCGCATCATCCGTTATTTGCGGGATTTCCTCGACTCGCAGGACTTCATCGAAGTCGAGACCCCAATGATGCAAGCGATCCCGGGGGGCGCACCTGCCCGCCCGTTCATCACGCATCACAATGCGCTCGACCTCGACATGTATCTGCGGATTGCACCGGAGCTTTATTTGAAGCGCCTCGTGGTCGGCGGTTTCGAGCGCGTCTATGAGATCAACCGCAACTTCCGCAACGAGGGCGTATCGACCCGGCACAATCCCGAGTTCACGATGTTGGAGCTTTACCTCGCGTACGCCGACTATCGCGATCTCATGGATTGGATCGAAAAGGCGATGCGTGGGCTTGCCGATACGCTCAACGGCTCACTGCAGGTCACCTATCAAGGCCGCACCTATGATCTCAGTAAGCCGTTTCGCCGCGTAACCGTCGAACAGGCCATCATCGAGAACAATCCTGACATCGACCCGCTCTCGCTGCGGGATCCGACCTATCTTCGCAAGATTTGCGAGAAGCTCGGCATTCCCGTCAATGCGCTGGACGGCCCGGGCAAGCTGCAGACCGAAATCTTCGAGAAGACCGCCGAGCACACTTTCATCGACCCGACGTTCGTGTGTGCGTACCCCGCGGAGGTGTCCCCGCTGTCGCGTTCGAACGATGCTGATCCATTCGTCACGGATCGTTTCGAGTTCTTCCTGGCCGGGCGCGAGATTGGCAACGGATTCTCCGAGCTCAATGATGCGGAGGACCAGGCCGCGCGGTTCCGAGCCCAGGTCGCGCGCAAGGACAAAGGCGACGAAGAAGCCATGTTTTACGATGCGGACTACGTGCGCGCGCTGGAATACGGCTTGCCTCCCACGGCTGGACTCGGCGTGGGTATCGATCGGCTCGTGATGTTCTTCACCGACTCCCCCTCCATCCGGGATGTGATCCTCTTCCCGCACTTGAGGCCGGAGGTCGAGTGAGAGAGTGCCCCATTGGGGTGTTCGATTCGGGTGTGGGTGGATTGACGGTTCTCAAAGCGCTCGCGGCGGAGCTGCCGCACGAGCACTTTGTCTATCTTGGCGACACCGCCCGACTGCCGTACGGCACGAAGAGTCCCGAGACCGTTGCCCGGTACGCGTTACAGGCTGCCGAAGCCCTGTTGGACTACGGCGTGAAATGCCTGGTCATCGCTTGCAACACCGCCTCGTCGGTCGGGCTGGCCGCCATTCGGGAGCGCATTGAAGGCATACCCGTCGTCGGCGTCATCGAGCCCGGTGCGGAGGCGGCCTGCGCGGCGTCCAAGTCAGGTCATATCGCGGTGATCGCGACAGAAGGCACTGTGCGCGGTGGCGCCTATCAGGAAGCGATTCTCCGCACCCGACGCGACGCTCGCGTTGTCGCGCAGCCCGCCCAATTGTTCGTCGCGCTTGCTGAGGAGGGGCTTCACGAAGGCGCCATTGCCGAGAGCGTGGCCCGGCACTATCTGGAGCCGCTTTTCAACGTGGTGCGGGTGGAGGCCGGCGCGGAAGAATCCGTCCCCGCTGGGGATTCCCTCGCTGGCCGCTCGGTCGCAGCGCGCCCGGACACACTCGTGCTGGGCTGCACTCATTTCCCAATGCTGGTCGATGCGATTCGCGCCGCAGTCGGGCCGCACGTTCACATCGTCGACTCCGCTGAAACAACCGCCAGGGCCGTTCATCAACTGTTGGAACGGCAGAATCTCACGCGCGCGGCAGGTGAGTGCGAGGAAAGCGTTCTTACCCCGAGCGTGCGCTTCCTTGCTACAGACTCGATCGAGCGCTTCGCCCGCATCGGTAGCCGCTTCCTCGCGCGCGCCATCAACCCCGGCGAAGTCGAGCTCGTCGACCTGTAAGGTTATTTCCGTAGGCCGTTGATGATTAGCGAGCGGAGCTGATCGAGCTTGGCGTCCATGCGCGCTTCGGCCTGATCGGCGTGTGCTTGCTGCTCCGCAACGAGTCTATCAGTTCGGGCGCGGTCCTCCGCGATGAGCCTGTCGGTTCGGGCTTCCTCCGCCGCGAAGCGCGCCTGCATCTGCGCCATGAACTGGTCCTGCCGGTTCGAGAGCCACCGGTGGTCGGCGGTGAGGGCGCCAAAAAAGATGACGAGCAGACCGGCGTAGAGAAGGGTTGCCCAGACCTTGGTGGTCTCGAGCGATTTCTCAAGGGCGCCAAATCGGGCTTCCATCTTTGCGTCTTGCTGCGCGAAGCGTGCGTCCATCATAGGGACAGTCACGAGATTCGCTGCCTTGATGGCGATGTCGATGGCTTCCGCGATGGCCTGTGCGAGTCGTGGACCGACCTCGCCCTTCTCAACCAGCTTATCCATGGCAACCACTTCCATTCGTAGGACCCTCATCGTTCGGAACTGATCTCGAGGGCCATGCTACTGATGTTGTTCGGGTCAGCATAGAGCAATAGGTTGCGTGTTTGTGCAGATTTGCGAAGGATGCGCTGAATAGCCGATATCCTGCAAGAGATTGATGTTGGTTCGCCGATGAGCCCTATCGGTCGGCGGACGGTTTGCTACCGTGGTCAGCCGGACGCATTCCTCGGACGTCGTTAACGCGCGCGATACGCCCGAGCGATGTTGGTATGCGTTACGGCAGTGCGTAAGGTAAGGGCAGGGGCTCAGCGTCGACCGTGCGCCCCGTTTCGGCGGACGCATCGCCCGCCGGCCGCGCATCGCGTGGCGGCTGCGCCTGACCTGCGCCCTGCGTCTGATCTGTTGGCTGTGTTTGCGCAGCCTGGCCCTCGCTTCGAGGCCCCGCGACGCCGACTGCCGCCACCTCACTCGGTGTATGGGCAGCCGGTCCGGGTTGCCCGAGCACGTCGGCGTCACTTACCATCGGCGCGACGGCCAGAAACTCACAGCGTCCATTCGAGAGCTGGGCCGCCTCCACCACCGTGAAAGTACGGCCGTCGGCCAACTGCCCCGTGTCGCCGGCAGCCAGCCGCGCCGGTCCGCGCGTCATGAAGCGCTGCATGCGCCGCTTCACCCGCCCGCGATAGTGCGCCCGCGCGATGACCTCCTGCCCGGTATAACAGCCCTTGTCGAAAGCGATCGCGCCCAACATATCCAGATTCAACATCTGGGCCACGAACTCTTCCGAAGTGGCGGCGTAGATCTGCGGCAGGCCATCCGCGATATCCAACAGCCGCCATTCATCGCGGGTGCCGACCGCGCATCCAGACAACGGCAGTGGCGCACCCTTCGGGGCGATGATCAACCACCGTGCGGGTTTCGCGCCCACGCGCACTATCGCTGTCGTAATGGGCGTCGCACCGGCCGTCGTGTTGGCAAGCGATTGGCCATTGACCGCCTCCGGAAGCAGGAGCGCCGAAGTCCCGGGAAGCGCGACGACGGATTCTTCTTTCTCCAACTGCGCGGCCGCGAGACTCGACTCCCCAGCCGCGGCGGCTCGCGAGCTCGCCTCTTCGAACTGCTTCGCCGCCCAATTCGTGGCGTGCGCGGCGGCGCTGTCCGGGGCTTCTCCAGGCACGTGGGGCGCGATCAGACCCTTGATGCTGAAGCTTTCCGACTCGTCCGCGATCTTCACCTTCGACCGGAGAATGAATTTTCGCAGCCGGGCCGCCACCGGCGCCACGAGCTCGCGCGGCATGAGGGCGAGCACATCATCCGGCGCGAAATACACCAGTCGCGCTAGCGCGATCGCGCGACCTTGCGGGTTGTGATACCCGGCGAGCTGCGAACGCTCGGCCGACAAGCGCTCCACGTCATTGGAAAGCTGTCCTTGCAGAAAGCGGACGACGTCCGGGCCTTGCAGTCGCAAGACACCGCAATCGTCAAGCTCGACCAGATTCCAGCCGTTACTCATGCGCATCAACGCCGAAGCGCTCGGGACATGCAAAGGTTCTCTGAGGCTCTACACATTGTTTTTCAAGAGGTTTCCGGTGGTCCAGAAGGCGGGATTCTGGCACAATTGCGGGATGCCGAAATGTGCTGAGAAGAACGCCGAAATCCCGCATCCCGTTCCGTCCGCCCCCCCTGTGGATCCCGCGCAAGCGACTCCACCGCGACCGGGGGAAATCGGCGGCCCCAGCGGCCCCGAGCCCACCCGGTACGGAGACTGGGAAAAGAAGGGACGCTGCATCGATTTTTAAGGTCAACTGAAAAGTCAAACCGAAAGCCGCGCCTGGCCTCACCGCCATCCTCCGCGCGGAAAGCCTATCTATGCCACAACGACCTCTGTCACCTCATCTGGGCGTGTACCGCATGTACCGGTACTCGGTACTCAGCTCGATCACCAATCGCATGACCGGCTTGGGACTTTCCATTGGCCTTCTGATCCTGGTGTACTGGCTGATGGCCATAGCCAGCGGCGCGGCCGCTTATGAGCGCGCGCTGGAGGTGCTGTCGTTACCGATCTTCAAGCTCATCTACGGCGTGTTGCTCTTCACCTTCTCGTACCACCTGGTCGCCGGCGTGAGACATCTCATCTGGGACACGGGGCGCGGACTCGAGCGAGCGCAGTCGCAACGGAGCGCGTGGATCGTCGGCACGGTCAGCTTGCTGTTGACGATCGCCTTCATCTACTGGGCCTTCTGTCCGGGAGCGCACCAGTCATGAGCTTGCGCAGTCCGTTGGGCAAGGTGTTGGGTACGGGCTCCGCGAAGGAGGGCGTGCATCACTGGTGGGTGCAACGGCTGACTTCCGTCGCGTTGGTCCCATTGACGGTGTGGTTTGTCGTATCGCTGCTGACGCTACCTTCGCTCGACCATATGGCGGTGCTGAGCTGGATGTCGCATAGCTGGACGGCCCTGTTCCTCATTCTTTTCATTCTCGTGGCGACCTGGCATTCGCAACTCGGAGTTCGAGTGGTCGTCGAGGACTATATTCACGGCGGAGCGAAGACCCTGACTCTCGTGGCGTTGACTTTCATTCACGCGGTCCTCGCGGTCGCGGGCGTGTTCGCCGTTCTGAAAGTGGCATTCGGGGGCGCGGCATGAGCGACTACGAATTCATCGATCACACCTATGACGTCGTGGTCGTAGGGGCTGGCGGCGCGGGGCTGCGCGCCACCCTGGGACTCGCCGAAGCGGGACTCTCGACAGCCTGCGTGACGAAGCTGTTTCCCACGCGCAGTCATACCGTCGCCGCGCAGGGCGGGATCAGCGCCGCTCTTGGCAACATGGGCGAGGACGACTGGCGTTGGCACATGTACGACACCGTCAAAGGGTCGGACTGGCTCGGCGATCAGGACGCGATCGAGCTGATGTGCAAAGAAGCGCCCGCCGCCGTCATCGAGCTCGAGCACTACGGCGTGCCGTTCTCCCGTACAGAGGCTGGCCGTATCTATCAGCGGCCTTTCGGCGGCATGACGACGCACTTCGGAAAGGGCATCGCGCAACGCACGTGCGCCGCGGCCGATCGCACCGGTCACGCCATGCTCCACTCTTTGTACCAGCAGTCGATCCGACACCAGGCGACCTTCTTCGTGGAGTACTTCGCGATCGATCTCCTCATGGAGAACGGAGTCTGTCGCGGTCTCGTGGCGCTCGACATGACCGAAGGCAAGTTGCACCGCTTCCGAGCGCACACCACAATCCTTGCCACGGGCGGTTATGGCCGTGCGTACTTCTCCTGCACGTCCGCACACTCGTGCACCGGCGACGGCAACGCCATGGCGCTGCGTGCCGGCCTGGGCCTACAGGACATGGAATTCGTGCAATTCCATCCCACCGGCATCTACGGCGCGGGCTGCCTTATCACGGAGGGCGCGCGCGGCGAAGGGGGCTACCTCACAAATTCCAAGGGCGAGCGCTTCATGGAGCGCTACGCGCCGAACGCGAAGGACCTCGCCTCGCGCGACGTCGTAAGCCGCGCGATGACGATGGAGATCCGCGAGGGACGTGGTGTTGGTGCCGAGCACGACCATATCGAGCTCCATCTCGAGCATCTCGGACCCGGAGTGATTCACGAGCGGCTCCCCGGCATCGCCGAAACGGCGCGCATCTTCGCCGGAGTGGATGTCACCAAACAGCCCATCCCCGTGCAGCCCACCGTTCACTACAACATGGGCGGCATCCCTTGTAACT
>CAYNTW010000086.1:0-24509 GCA_964400085.1 uncultured Steroidobacteraceae bacterium
AGCCACTCGCAGAACATCCACGACAGCACCGCACAGGCGGTGGCGAGATAGGTGTTCATGAACGCCAGCGCGGCGGAGCCGTTCGCCTCCAGGGCGGAACCCGCGTTGAAGCCGAACCAGCCGAACCACAGCATGGAGGCGCCAATCATGGTCATCGTCAGACTGTGAGGCGGCATGGGCTCCTTGCCAAACCCCGTGCGCTTGCCGAGCACGATCGCGCCGACGAGACCCGCCACACCCGCATTGATGTGCACGACAGTACCGCCCGCGAAGTCCAGAGCGCCCCATTGATAGATCAGACCGGCGGTGGAAGCAGCCTTGGCGGCGGCATCCGCGCTGGTATACGCATCCGGGCCGGCCCAGAACCAGACCATGTGAGCGATCGGGCAGTAGCTGAAGGTGAACCAGATCACCAGGAACAACAGCACCGCCGAGAACTTGATGCGCTCGACGATGGAGCCCAGGATCAGGCAACAGGTGATCGCGGCGAAGGTGGCCTGGAAGGCCACGTAGACCAACTCGTAGAGCGGGGTGTTCTTGCTGAACGTCGCCGCCATGGAGAAGGCGCCCGTCTTCGGATCGAAGGTGCCGGCCAGGAAGAGTCGACTCAACCCGCCGAAGAAGGCGTTGCCTTCGGTGAAGGCGAGTGAGTATCCGTAGATACACCACAGGACGGTGATCAACGAGAAGCCCACGAACACCTGCATCAGCACCGAGAGCATGTTTTTCGTGCGGACCAGGCCGCCGTAAAACAGTGCCAGTGCCGGCACGGACATCAACAGCACGAACGCGGTCGAGGTCAGCATCCACGCCGTGTCGCCTTTATTGGGAACCGGCGCGTCGGCCGCCCAGGCGAGCGTGGGGCCGAGGGCTGCCAGAGCGAAGGCCGTCAGCCGACGGAAAGTTGGAGAGGTTCTTAGAGCGGTGCGCATTTTATCTCCCGGACGTTTCTGGTCTCTTGGGTGGGCATTTCGAGCGGTTCACGCCACAAAGGCACAGTGCACGCGTGGCCCTGACACGCGTAAGCTAGTGGGGCGCGCGATGTGGGTGCAGTTTCCGTGCCACAGCAGATTTCAGTGCAGTTTCCGGAGCTTGCGCGCGTCAGCCACCGGCCGACGCCCTGTTTTGGAGCGCCATTCGCGGCCTCCGCCCCAAAAGAGGGCGATGTCAATTGAGGAATCCGATGGATACATTCCGCCTAGACGAGATCACGCGCCGGCTCTTGGACAACCTGCCGCCGGCGTTCCGCGCCACCCAGCGCGACCTGGAGAGCAACTTCCGGGCGGTGTTGCGCTCGAGCCTCAGCAAGCTCGATCTGGTGTCCCGCGACGAATTCGACGTTCAAAGTCGAGTACTCGAACGCACGCGCGCTCGACTGGAAGCGCTCGAGGCACGGGTGCGCGAGCTAGAAGCTGCCACCGGCGGCGCGACTGACGGCGTCAGACCACCGGCGTGACCCGCGAAGGCCGCCCTCCGCATCACGCATTTCTGGATGAATGCACCCGATATCGGTGGCTGATCTGTCCCGTTGAGAGGTCCACAATGTCGGGATCTCAACGACCGCTGGCGAGGCTTCCGAAGGCGTTGCCGGCAGCCATCGCTATGTCAGGGAAGACCACGACACCCGCCAAAGTCGCTTGCCGTGCACAAATCGGGCTCTACGCGCCGCTCGTGCAAGTCGAAGTCAGCATTGGAGCTGGACTGCCCGCCTTCAGCATGGTCGGTTTGCCGGCGACAGTCGTGAAGGAGAGCAAGGAGCGTGTCCGTGCGGCGCTGATCAACTCCAACTTCGAATTTCCCTCGGGTCACATTACGGTGAGTCTTGCCCCCGCGGATCTTCCGAAAGAAGGCGGGCGATTTGATCTGCCGATCGCCCTGGGCATTCTGCTGGCATCAGGCCAGATCACCCCCATGTCCAAGTTCGAACGGACCGAGTTTTACGGGGAACTGGGGCTTGCCGGCGATCTGAGGCCCATTCGCGGTCTGCTCCTGGCGGCGGTGAATGCCGCCGAGCGGGATCACGAGATTGTGGTGCCGCGTGCAAACGCACAGGAAGTGCATCTTACGGGACATGCTTCGGTTTACGCGGCCGAACACCTGCTGGATGTGTGTGGCCATGTCGCAGGAACAAAGCCGCTATCCGTGTACAACGCAAGCCGCTTTCTCCAGGCTGGCAGCCCGCTAACACGAAGCGCATTGTTGGATCTCACCGACGTGCGAGGGCAGCTCCACGCGAAGCGCGCGCTCGTTGTTGCAGCGGCTGGCGGTCATAGCTTGCTCATGATCGGCCCGCCAGGATCGGGAAAGAGCATGCTGGCGCAGAGGTTACCGGGGTTGCTTCCCGCACTCACCACCGCTGAGTCGCTCGAAGTAGCTTCGATCGCGTCCGTAAGCGCGGTGGGTTTCGACGAAAGGAGCTATGGATGTCGCCCCTTTCGCGCACCGCATCACACGGCATCCGCGCCAGCCCTCGTGGGCGGTGGCTCGCGCGCACGCCCTGGCGAAGTCAGTCTCGCCCATCACGGCGTTCTCTTTCTCGACGAGCTCCCCGAGTTCGCTCGGGCCACGTTGGAAGCGCTGCGCGAGCCGCTGGAATCCGGCGTGGTTTCGGTGTCGAGGGCCGCGGTACAGGCGCAGTATCCCGCTGTCTTTCAACTGTTGGCAGCGATGAACCCGTGCCCTTGCGGTTACCAAGGCGATGTTTCATGCGACTGCCGATGCACCCCGGCGGAGGTGCAGCGTTACCGTGCGAAGATCTCAGGCCCCTTGCTCGATCGTATTGACATGCACGTTGAGGTCACACGTGTCGATGTAGGCGAGTTCGACGATGCGACTGAGAGAGGGGAAAGCACTTCCTGCGCCGCTGCGCGGGTGGCTCGAGCGAGGGAGATGCAGCTCCGGCGTCAAGGGCTATGTAACGCGCGGCTCGCGGACTCGCAGGTCGAACGTTGGTGCCGTCCCGACCGAGCGGGCGGAACTATCCTCGAGCGCTCGATGCGACGACTGGGCCTATCCGCTCGTGCGCGAGGAAGGGTGCTGAGGATCGCGCGCACGATTGCCGATCTCGACGAGGACGAGGGTGTCCGCGCCTCGCACGTGAGTCAGGCGATTATGCTGCGGTGTCTCGACCGCACGCGCCCAACAGAGGATGTGGCCTCTTAAGGTCCGACGCGCTCGCCGCGCCAACTACGGCGGTTACTTGGCCATCCCCACCATGTAATCAACCGCTTGCTTCACCAGGTCATCCGGCGCGTCTGTGCGACCGCCCTTGGCAGGCATCACGCCAGCGCTGCCCTGGAAGCCGTGCATGGCATGGTCGTAGAGGGTCGGCATACCCTTCGCGATGCGTGGGGCCCAGGCGGCCTTGTCACCCGCTTTTGGCGCACCCGCTATGCCAGCCGCATGGCACGCACTGCACGTCTGCTGAAAAAGAGCTTCGCCCGTCTTCGGCATCTCGGCGGTGCCGGCAGCCCCGGCCTGTGCGGCACCCGCACTGGGCTTGATGGTCAGCGCCGAATTGTCCTGGCCGGCAATGGCTTCCTTGGCGAATGGCGAGACCCGCTGCTCCACATTCCTCACGTAGCTGGCGTCCTCCAGGATCTCTTTGTCCTGCGTCTGGCTCGCCACGATGCGCGCCAGCGCGAACAGGACGATGGCGACCGCCACCAGGAGGCCAATAACCATGCTGAATACGTTGATGAAATGGGTATCCTGCTTGCTCACGATGTCATCCGCGCTCGTCGGTGCGATCAGTTGGCCGCGCAGTATAGCGGGTCAGGTGGGGAGCCGCTCAACGGCTACGTGATACCCCGGGGCGCCCGTGCTACGGCGCAGCGCTAGCCGGCGTCGGGCTGTGCCTCCGGGGCCGCCTTCGCAAAGGGAGCCAGTGACTCCAGATGCCCGCAAATGGCCCGCAGCGTCGGATACGGCTCGAGGTCGCACTTGAAGCGACGGGCGTTGTACATCTGAGGGACAATGTAAACGTCCGCCAGCGTTACCGTGGTACCAAACATATGACGTCCATCGCCACTGGAGCGCTTCGCATCCGCCTCGAGCGCGCGAAAACCAACTGCGATCCAATGGTGATACCAGGAGTTCACCGCCTCTTCGTCGTGCCCCAACGGCGAGCGTAGATAGTTCAGTACGCGTAGGTTGTTGAGTGGATGCATGTCACAGGCCACGGCGAGCGCCATCGCTCTGACTCGCGCGCGGTCGCGTGGCGCGGCCGGCAACAACGGCGGCTCCGGGTAAAGCTCCTCGAGATATTCAATGATCGCCAACGACTGCGCGATGGTCGTACCGTCATGCTCGAGTGCCGGGACGAGCCCTTGTGGATTGATCGCAAGAAACTCCGTAGCGCGCTGCCCCGCCGCCGGCGGCCGCAGGTCGACGTTGACTGCCTCGTACGCCACACGCTTGATGTTGAGCGCGATACGCGCGCGGAAGGCGGCCGAGCTCCGGAAATAGGTGTAGAGCTTCATGTGTCAGGTTGTCGCCGGCGCGATGATGGTATGACGAAGCGGATCGAGCCCTTCGATGCCGCCTTCGACGCGATCCCCCGGCTCGAGCGCGCCCACGCCCGCCGGGGTTCCGGTGAAAATGAGATCCCCAGGCTCGAGCTCGAACAACGTGGACAGCTCGGCAATGACTTCCGGCACGCTCCAGATCATCTCGGCGATGTCGGACTCCTGGCGCAATCGACCGTTCACGGTCAGCCAGATTCTTCCTTTGGACAAGTGTCCACGGGAAACGGGGCGGATGGCGCCGAGCGGCGCCGAGCAATCGAAGCCCTTGCTCGTATCCCAGGGCAGCCCTTTCTGTTTCGACGCGTGTTGCAAATCGCGCCGGGTGAGGTCGTTTCCGACGGCGTAGCCAAAGACATGATCGAGCGCTTTTTCCTGGGCGATATTGCGTCCTCCACGAGCAATGGCGATGACCAGCTCGATCTCGTGATGGAAATTGGAGGTGCGCGGCGGATACGGAATCGCGGAGTCGTTGGGCATGACCGCATCCGGCGGCTTGCTGAAGAACACGGGCGGCTCGCGCTCGGTGTTACCCCCCATCTCCCGGATGTGGTCGGCGTAGTTTCGCCCAACGCAGTAGATCCTGTGAACGGGGAAACGCTGGCGGGTGCCGGAGACCTCAGCGCTCGGGACGGGCTGGGGCGGAAAAACAAAATCGGTCATGCAAAGTGCTCCGTGGCCGAAAGCGCTATCGGCTAGACTAGCCAGTCATGAGCACTCGTGGCAATCCGATCTGGCGTCGCCAAGTGACCCCGCAGGAGCTCCAGGAGCGGTCCCGCAATACGCTCGCGGAGCACCTTGGAATCCAGATGACGGAGGTTGGCCCTGACTACTTGCGGGCCACCATGCCGATCAACCCACAGACGCACCAACCGTCGGGCATTCTCCACGGTGGCGCATCCGTGGCGCTGGCCGAGACCGTGGGTAGCCTGGCCGCCAACTTATGCGTCGATATCGAGAAGTTTCTCTGCGTGGGGCAGGAGATCAATGCCAACCACTTGCGCCCGGTCGCCTCGGGGCTCGTGACCGCAACGGCGCGTCCGTTTCATATCGGAGCGCGCAGCCAGGTATGGAGCATCGAGATCCGCAATGCCGACGACAAGCTCGTTTGCATCTCACGCCTCACCATGGCCGTGGTAGAACGCAAATAGAACGGAGGTCGTCATGTCGGACAACCTTGGGTCGGGCGCGGGCGGCGTCGTGGCGGTTGATGAGACACTGATCACCTACACACATGCGATTTACGCCCTGCATGCCCTGGCGGTCCTCATCGGAATCACTACCGCCGCGACCATCGTGGGCAGCTTCGTTTGCGGTATCCCATCGATCGTCGCCGTCATCATGAACTATGCGCGCCGTGCGGCGACCCACGGTACTTTTCTCGAATCGCATTTCCGTTGGCAGATTCGCACTTTCTGGTTCGCGTTGTTGTGGGCAGTCCTGATCTGGGTGATCACCTTGCCGCTTTTCGTGGTGTTGATCGGTGTGCCGCTGTTCATTGTAGGCTTCGGGGCGCTCGCGATCTGGATTATCTACCGCGTCGCGCGCGGCTGGCTGGCTCTGCGCGATCGCAGACCGATGTACCTATGAAAAAGTTGATTACTCTCATGCTCTGCGGCAGTGTGGTTGCCTCGGGGTGTGGCCAGAAAGGCGCGCTGTATCTGCCGGACAAAAACGCAGCGGTCGTTACGCGGCCGGCGGGCTCGAGCGCCAACGCACCTGGCCAACCAACCCCCAATGCGACCGCGCCGGGGCTACCAACATCGGGTCAAGGCACGTCGCAGCAGACTCCGCAAAACCGCGCGCCTGAGCCGCCCCCGTCACCTACGTCGCAGGGCACGGCCCCAAAGCCACAGCAGGACAAAGACAAAGACGACTCGAAGCCGCGGAGTTAGTAAGCGTGGTCCTGTGCGCCGGTGCCTCAGCGGCCGTTAGTGTCGAGCGCCACATGTCGCGCTCAGGTGCGGACGAGGCCCGCGAGCGGCTTCACCGCACTGCTGTCCGGAAAGACGGTGGCGTCCAACGCCTTCCGAGGCACGAGCAGGTGTTCCTCCAACACTCCTTTGAGCACCGCTCTAATGTCCAACGTCGGTGTTAGATCACGGCCTTGGTAGAGCGCGCGACTGGACAGTCCGGGCCAGTCCGCGATGACTCTTCCGCCCCGCACCGCGCCGCCGACTAGAAAAGCCGCGGTGGCGGTGCCGTGATCGGTTCCGCGCGTGCCGTTGATCGCGGCTGTTCGGCCGAACTCGGTTGCGAGCAGCACGGCCGTCTCGTTCCACACGGGGCCGAGTTGCCCCTTCAAGGTACGTAGACCCGCGTCCAGGGCCGCCAGGCGGCCGGCAAGTTGGCCTTGCCCTGCCCCTTCGTTGGCGTGGGTGTCCCACCCGGTGGTGTCGAAGACAGCCACTTTGGGCCCGTCCTCACGCCGCAGGAACTCCGCGGCTGCATGAATGACCTCCGTGTAGCGAGCGCCCGGAGTTCCGGCAGCCTTGTCGCGAAGCCTCGACGAGGCTAGCTGCGTACCCGTATCCGAGGCGACCATGTTGGGCGCGCCAGCGGCGGCGGTGGTACTCGCAGTCATGGTCGTGCCGGCCTCAGGCGCCGTTGCGATCGCATCGGCCGCCAACGCGTCAGCCAACCGCCCGGCGAGCAAGGGGTCGGTGGCATATAGGTCAGTGATCCGCTCCAACGTATCGTCGTCGAGCGCCGCCAGTTTCGATGGCGACCAGGAGGTCACCGCGGCCGGACCCCGCATGACCAACGGAACATTCTGGCCGAGAGCAACACCCAACTCCTTGTGGGTCGTACGGCCGTCGGCGGCAACGGTCGCCAATGCCCTGTTGAGCCATCCGCTTTGCGCCGCGTGCGCGCGTACATAGCCGTTTTCGAGCACATCCTGCCCGTCGAAGTGCGAGCGCTCGCGATACGGGCTCGCGACGGCATGGAAAACAATGAGCTCGCGGGCGGTGAATGACTCCTCGAGAAAAGCCAATGACGGGTGCAGACCGAAGAGATCGTTGAGCGGCAGGACATTGTTGGCCGAAAACGCCAGGTCGCGCCGCAGTGGAGCATAGTCGCGATCCCCGTAGGGTGGAACCGCTGCCAATCCGTCGAGCGCTCCTCGCAGGATGACGAACACAAAGCGGGACCGACCGGTTGTCGTGGTGTTCGCGAATGCCAGTCGCGAGGTGAACAGGGCACTTGCCGCCGCCGCCCCGAACGCCAAAAACTCACGTCGTCGCATGGGAAGCACCTCAGTCATCGCCGCATGAATTCCGGGGCGGCCAATAGCAGAGTGACGGCTTGCGCTGCGCTTGCAGCGCGCGCGATCGCCGTCCGCGTTCCATCGCTCAGAGTTCCACCCAGGAGCTGCGGCGCAAGCTCCATGGCATTGCGTCGACTGCCGATCCTTTGTCCAACCGCATCGGCCCACTCAATGCGCTTCATCAGCGCGGACGCGCCGTCCCAGTCCGCACTCCGATCCGGCCAGCCGGCGGGGGAGCCCGGTCCGTAGGTACGTTGCCCCAACAGCTCGAAAGGAGCGAGCGGTGAACGGCCGGCGTCCACGGGAATCTGCAAACCGCGGAAGGTAGAGACAATGTAGTCATTTGGCGTCTTGTACTTGGCGAGCGGCTCGACCCATCCTTCCGGACAGTCGACCAAAGCGCGATACACTGTTGGTAAATCGCCGCCGCTGCTGAGGTACGCCTGCGCGATCCGCTCGACTGCCTTGCCGGGCGGATCGTCGGCGATGAAGTGGCGGGCAAGCTTGGTCGCGATGAACTTTGCCGTGGAGGGATTGCCGGCCAGGTCGCGGAGTACCGCGACTCCCTGGTCATAACCCGTGTCGGCGTAGCGTTTGCCCAGGATCCGCTTCGCGCCGGGCTCGTGCAGCTCGGCTCGAAACATGAATTTTCCGGGATCGCCTCGCGGATGGCGGCCTTGCTCCCCACCGATCGACCAACCCGTGATTACCTCGGCAAACGTCGTGACATCCGTCTGCGTATAGCCGCCGCCGACCCCTAACGCATGCAGCTCGAGGATCTCGCGCGCCAGATTCTCGTTGATTCCAACCTTGCGCTCGGCATGGCGTCTTTCGACATTGCGCGCTGCCTTGGAATTCGGCCCGACCGACAGGTGATTGTCGAGGTAAATCAACATCGCGGGGTGGCGCTCGACCGCCAGCAGCAGGTCGCTGAAGCGACCGAGCACGTTCGGGCGAATCGCTTCGCGCTCCAGGGACCCCGCCAATCCCAGCAACAGACTCTTATCCACCGAGACCGCGAAGTGATTAGCCCAGAATTGCGTCAGTCGCTCGATGAAGGGCCGATCGGTTGTCACGGCCTGGCGAAAACGCGCCGTGACTTCCGTGACATAAATCGGACGCAGGAGCTGCGGCACTTTCAGCAGAGCCGCGCCCGCCGCGGAGTCCCCGGAGCTGGTATTTACCTTGGATGCACGGATTTCGCGACGCAGATCCAGTGCTTGCCCCAGGATATCCGACGAGTCCCGCAGCTGCGCATCGTTGATTCCCGGTGGGGAACCTTTGAGCTGCGCACGCAGCCAATCGCGTCCATCACCGCCGATAGAGACGAGCTCGCCGGGCTGGGCACCTAGCCCAAACCGATTGGCTGCGATGGCGGATGCGAGCTTTTCGAGCATTCTCAAAACTCCGGACCCTTCCCTATAGCGCGGGACGAGCTGAGCGGTTGACCGGCCCCGGAACGGTGCGACCTCGGGAGGGTCGCTTGCGCCGCGGACCAGTCCGCTATACTTCCCGCCCGCCGGAAGTTGAATCAATCCATGAGCACCTCCCCTCCCGATCTCGTTCTAGTCGACGGCTCTTCCTACATATACAGGGCCTTTCACGCGCTCCCCCCGTTGTCCAACTCACGCGGGGAGCCTACGGGCGCCGTGCACGGCGTCTTGACTATGCTGGTGAAGTTTGTAAAGGACTACCGGCCAAAGCGGATTGCGATCGTTTTCGACGCCTCCGGCAAGACCTTTCGGGACGAGATCTTTGCCCAATACAAGGCGCACCGCACGCCAATGCCGAACGACCTGCGCTCACAGGTAGAGCCTCTGCTGACAATCCTGCGCGCACAGGGGTTGCCGATTCTTCGCGAGGAGGGCGTCGAAGCCGACGACGTCATTGGGACGCTTGCCTGCCGGGCCGCGCGCGAAGGACACACCGTGCTGATCTCGACGAGCGACAAGGATATGGCGCAACTCGTCGACGGCTCGATCACCCTGATCAATACGATGAGCAACACACTGCTGGATCGTGCCGGGGTCAAGGCCAAGTTTGATGTTTACCCCGAGCAGATCATCGACTACCTCGCGCTGGTGGGCGACAGCTCGGACAACATTCCGGGAATCGAGAAGGTCGGGCCCAAAACAGCCGCGAAGTGGCTGGGGCAGTACGGGACACTGGACAACCTGATCGCGCACGCACAGGAGATCGGTGGAAAAGTTGGCGAGAATCTCAGGGCGGGGCTCGAGACGCTCGAGCTGTCACGCAAGCTGGCGACCATCCGGACCAATCTCGACCTACCACTTTCTTCCGACCAACTCGTAGCGACGCCGCCGGATTTGTCGAAGCTGCGCGAGCTCTACACGCATTATGAGCTGCGCATGCTGTTGCGGCAGCTCGATGCGGAGATGGGTGTCGCGCCAGGCGGTGACGGTGCGGGTGTTGGGGGCGGCGCAACCGGGGCTAGCGCTGGCGTCGGCGGGGGGCCCGCCACGGGTGCGGGCGCGATCGATAGCGGAGTTATGACCAGCTCGGCGGACTCGGCGGGCGCGGCTGGAGGTGGCGTCGACGACGCGTCCGCGCGCGCGCTCGCCACGATCGAGCGACGCTATGAAACGATAACCCAGTGGGCGGATCTCGAGCGTTGGATCACCGCGTTGAGCACCGCCGAACTGTTCGCTTTCGGCACGGAGAGTACCAGTCTCGACTACATGAAAGCCGAGCTGGTTGGCGTTTCCTTCTGCATCGAGCCCGGTGTGGCCGCCTATGTCCCCTTGCGTCACGACTATCCCGGCGCACCCGAGCAGCTCGATCGCGATCGCGTGCTCGCCGCCCTGCGACCCCTCCTCGAGGACCCGCAGCGGGGCAAGGTTGGACATCACCTCAAGTTTGATGCCCACATTCTCGAAAATCACGGCATCCATCTCCTCGGCATGCGTTTCGATACCATGCTCGAATCGTATGTCTGGAATAGCGTAGGCACGCGCCATGACATGGGCCCGATCGCGCAGTGCTATCTCAGCAGGCCGACCATCAGCTTCGAGGACATCGCCGGGAAGGGAGCCAAGCAACTCACATTCAACCAGGTCTCGATCGACAAGGCGGCCCGCTATGCGGCGGAAGACGCGGACGTGAGCCTGTGTGTCCACAACGAGCTGTGGGCGAAATTGCAGACGATGCCTGGCTTGCGGCGGCTATACGAGGAGCTGGAGCAGCCGTTAGTTCCTGTCCTGCAACGCATGGAGCACCGCGGCGTCCTCGTCGACCGCGACCTGCTACGGCGACAGAGCCAGGAGATCGCGACTCAGTTGCAAGTTCTGCTGCGCCAGGCTCACAAGGAGGCCGGCACGGAATTCAACATCGAGTCGCCAAAGCAGCTCCAACAGGTCCTGTTCGAGAGGCTGCAGATTCCGGTCACGCGTAAAACGCCGACGGGTCAGCCATCGACCGCCGAGGATGTGCTCGAAGAGCTCGCCAACTCCTACGCGCTCCCGCGCATCGTGCTGGACTACCGCGCGCTGGCGAAGTTGAAGTCAACCTACACTGACAAGCTTCCAGAACAGATCAACGAGCGCACCGGGCGCATTCATACCTCCTATCATCAGGCAGTCGCGCAGACGGGCCGACTGTCCTCGGCCGATCCGAACCTGCAGAACATTCCGATCCGTCGCCCCGAGGGACGCCGCATCCGCCAGGCTTTCATCGCGCCACCGGGTCATGTGCTGATGGCGGCCGACTATTCGCAAATCGAGCTCAGGATCATGGCGCACCTCTCGGCCGACGAGGGCCTGCTGGCGGCCTTCGCCGAGGATCGGGACGTGCACCAGGCGACCGCCGCGGAAGTGTTCGAGGTGCCGCTCGCGCAGGTTTCCCCTGATCAACGGCGCCTGGCGAAGACGATCAACTTCGGTCTCATCTACGGCATGTCACCTTTCGGGCTGGCGCGCAACCTCGGTATCGACCGCGGCTCGGCGCAGAAATACGTGGAGCGCTATTTCCAACGCTACCCCGGCGTAAGAAGGTTCATGGACGAGACTCGCACCCGCGCGCGCGACACCGGCTATGTCGAGACCGTCTATGGGCGGCGGCTCTATCTTCCCGACATCCGCTCGGGCAACAAACAAACACAACAGTACGCCGAGCGCGCCGCGATCAACGCGCCGATGCAGGGAACCGCGGCCGACATCATCAAGCGCGCCATGATAGCGGTCGATGCCTGGTGCACGCGCGAGGATGTGC
The DNA here is from genome assembly GCA_964400085.1 of uncultured Steroidobacteraceae bacterium. Taxonomy (GTDB): domain Bacteria; phylum Pseudomonadota; class Gammaproteobacteria; order Steroidobacterales; family Steroidobacteraceae; genus 13-2-20CM-66-19. The sequence goes on from CAYNTW010000086.1 coordinate 12,019, forward strand.
CGGCGCGCCTCATCATGCAGGTTCACGACGAGCTCGTTCTCGAGGTGCGCGCGGATGCGGTCGCCGCTGTCGGCGGCGCCGTGCGCGACCACATGGTGAGGGCAGCGGAACTGAAAGTGCCCCTGCGAGTCGACATCGGAACCGGTGCGAACTGGGACGAGGCGCACTGATCCAAGGTCTTCTCGCCCCCTTCAACATCGAGGTTGATCACATGCGAAAACTTCTGCTCGCCAGCACCTTGGCGCTCATCACCGGCGCCGCGCACGCCGATGAGTTGCTCGGGCTCTATGCCGGTGCGGGCGTCACCAGGGCCAAAATGGAGGACATCTTCCACTCCGACTTCCATCTCAGTAATACCTCCTGGAAGCTTTACGCCGGACTGCGTCCGATCGGATTCCCACTCGGCATCGATGTGGACTACCTGGACCTCGGAAGCGCCGACGCGGCCACCTTCCACGGCGCCTCCCATGCGAGCTCGAAGGCATTCGCGGCTTATGCGGTGGGATATCTGCCGATACCGGTTCCGGACATCGATGTTTACGGCAAGGCCGGCCTGGCACGGTGGCAATTTGATGGCCACTACACCAGCCCTGGCTTGTTTGCGGTGTCCGAGAACGGAACCGACTTTGCCTGGGGCGTGGGCGGGCAAGTCCATTTCCTCGGTCGCTTCGCGGCGCGGATCGAATACGAGCACTACAACGTGCGCGAAGCTGACGATGTTCAGATCTATAGCGTGGGCGTGTCCTATAGCATTCTGTAGCGGCGGCGATACAGCTATATTTTCAAGTATTTGATTTTGTTGCGAATTATGGATTCAAAATTTTCGGAACTTCCGGGCGCCTCTATCGTCTGACTTACTGAGTGCTACGGCACTCCCCGCTTCCCTCCCTGAGCGGGTACGACCCGGTTCACGAGACCTGTGCCGGGTTAGTCTGGCCCCGGTGACCTTCTCGGTCGCCGGGGTTTTTTATCTCAACCACTCCTCGAGCGTCCGCTGCGCCTCGTCCACTCCCGTCTTGGCCGTCGCTGAAAAGAGCTGGACCGATCCCCGCCCCGCCAACGCTGCCGTGGACTCGCGCAGAGCCTTCACGGCCTCGCTTCTGTTGAGCTTATCGGCTTTCGATAGCAGGACGTGGATGCGCTGGTGAGGAGCCGCCCACGCGAGCAGCCCCTCGTCACCACCGGCGATCCCGCGGCGGGCATCGACAACCAGGAACCACCCCTGCAAGCAGCTCCGGGTCGCCAAGGCCTCGATCAGGGGTTGCCAATTGCGGCGCTCGGTCTCCGGGCCAGACGCGTATCCATAGCCCGGTAGGTCGACAATGCGCTGCAGGGGCGCGAGCTCGAAAAAGTTCAGCAACCGCGTACGCCCCGGAGTTTTGCTGGTCCGCGCCAGCCCTTGTCGCTGCACGATGGTATTGATCGCGGTCGATTTACCTGCGTTGGAGCGGCCTACAAAGGCCACCTCGGCTCCCCGGTCCGCCGGAAACTGCCCTGGGGCCGCGGCACTGATCAGAAACTCGGCCCGTGGAAAGCGGCTCATGGGTGTACGAAGCTCGGGCAGAGGTGCGGCATGTCCCGTAGTGTACAATTCGGCGCCCTTGCACCTGGCGGGGAACGAAGCGGAAACAAGAAATGGCGAAGACGATGAGTTGGCTCGGCCGCGCAGCACCGGCCGTAAGGCGCGCAGCACTGGCCGCCACGGTTGCATCGGCACTGATACAGGTCCCAGCACTCGCACAGACCACCCCAGAAAGTGTGGTCAAACCTCCCGGCGCGGTTCCTGAGGCCGCTCCGCCCAGTCAGGCGACGCCGCCCACCACACCGGTAGAGGCTCCTACGAGCCCACTCGATCCTTTCGCCCACGGCTCCGTCCAGAATGGCGCGACCAAATCGGCGGTGTGCTCCTCGTGTCATGGGCCGAACGGCAACAGCACGAATCCTGAATGGCCGCGTCTGGCTGGGCAAAGCGCGATCTATATCGCGGACCAATTGCGTCTATTCCGCGCGGGGACTCGTAACAATCCGATCATGAAGCCCCTGGCGGCTACTCTCAGCGACCAGGACATCAGCGATGTCGCTGTGTACTACGAGGCGCAGACGATCTCGGGCCTCGAAGCCGACCCGTCGTACTGGAAGGCCGGTGAGGACCTTTATCAGCGTGGCGACAAGGCGCGGAACATTCCTGCCTGCATCGCCTGCCACGGCCCCGTAGGTCGCGGCAACCTCGTCGGCGGCTACCCGGCATTGCGCGCCCAAGAGTCCGTTTATGTAGTAAAGCAGCTCAATGATTATGCGAGCGGCGCGCGCTACACCGGAACGGATGTCGCAAAGGTCGATCCGAACAGTGTGATGATGGCCACTATCGCCAAGCGCCTGACGCCCGAGGACATTCGTAACGTCGCGTCATACGTTCAGGGCATGCGCTGAGCACCGCGCGGGCTCACTGAAGAGCCCGCTCAACAATCGAGGCTTCCGATGATCCGACCGCTCGTACTGACATCGCTGTTGACCCTGGTTGTCTGCGGCTGTGGACACGCGTCCACCACGCAGCAACATAACACCGCGCCCGCGGCACAATCGACCCGTCAAGCCGCGCGCCAGCAGCCGGCGCCACCCGCCGAGACGGTCCCAACGACACCCCAGAATGAGACCGAACAAGCCACCGCCGCGCAGGAAACCGCGGGCGACACTGGCGAGGACCACACACCACCCGATCGCGGCGATGTCAGCTTGGAGCGTCTCGCGGCGTTGCCGGCAGAGGCGCAGCTTCCAGCGGGCAAGTGGAAGCCGGGTGTCAACTATGACGTGCTCAGTCCGGCGCAGCCCACCAACGTGGGGCCGGGGAAGGTCGAGGTTCTCGAGGTGTTCTGGCTTGCCTGCCCTCATTGCTATGCGCTCGAGCCCTACATCCAAGCGTGGCTGAAGAGCAAGCCTGCGTACATCGAGTTCGTGCGCGTCCCCGTCATGTGGGGTCCGGCCCACCGCGCGCACGCTCACTTGTTCTACACGCTGATGGCGCTCAACCGCTCTGACCTCGTCGAGAAGGCCTTCGACACGATCCAGCAGAAGCATGAGATGCTGATCGCCACCAATGGCGAGGACAGCGAGTCGCTCAAGCTGCAGCAGGCGTTCGCCAAAGAGAACGGCATCAGCCCCGAGGACTACGCCAAAGCCTACAACTCGTTCTCGGTGAACTCGAACCTGCAGCGCGCTGAGCAGCTCACGCAGCGGTACCAGGTCCAGGGCGTTCCTCTGGTCGTGGTCAATGGGAAGTATTCGACGGACGTGGGCAAGGCTGGGGGGCCGCAGCAGCTCATTTCCGAGATCGATGATCTCGCGGCGTCGGAGCACCGGCACTAGGCCGTCCTTCGCGGGCGGTCTGTGCGCCAGACCGCTCGCGCTGTCTGCTGCTGCGCAGGACCTTGTTTTGCTTGGGTTTCCCGCCTCCGGCGCTTGACGTCCCGGGCCGTCGCTGCGCGGCGGCGGGTCGAAGATGGCGCGCTCGACTGGATTCGAACCAGCGACCTGCAGCTTCGGAGGCTGCCACTCTATCCAACTGAGCTACGAGCGCGTCGACTGCGATTTTACTGCAGTTTCCCCACTGTCACAAAGAGTTGGGGCTTATCGGCGACCTCGTCTGGCCCTGCCACGAGGCAAGAACGAAGGGCGCGCATCAGGCTACCCTCGTTTGCCGTGATACGAAGTGCTGTCGTCGATCAGGCGGTGACCGGGCGGCGCGTCTGCTGTCGCGAAGCGAAATCTTGTAGGCGACCGGCGAATACCAAACTCAAGATCGCCTTTGTCTCGTCGCTGCACCCCGAGAATGCGAGTCGCTGAAGAACGGTCGGTCCCATCCGGAGAATCATAGGGCCAAACAACTCATCGACAAACGACTGAGTTACAAACACACCACCGAAGTCGACCTGAACGGTTTGGCAGCTTTCTAACCGTTGCTCGATACGTTCCCTGAACTCAATCGCGCTGTACCTGGTTCCCAGGACATTCACCGGGCCTGTCGCGGATGCGATCGCCAAAGTACATGTCATGGTCCGTCCTCCGGTCGCTGCCGCAGATCGGCAAGATTGGGCTTGTTGTATTCGCCGCTTACGGCGTATGCGGATATACATACGCGTCTTCGAAATATCGCCCGTTTATTCTGCCGCGGGAGAGTGTGCGTCCGGTCACGTCGCCGACTCTGACAGTGGTGCCAATGGAGTAAACGAGTGGGTCCTTCGCGTCAACGACGGCGATGGCTCCGAATTCAGGAAGGTCAGGTTCCTTCTCCACTATGTTCTGAAGTCGCTTGTAGAATTTCCTTTTTCCTTCTTCTCGCGCCTTAGGAACTGCCAAGAAGAGGCGCCACTCCTCTGCCTCAGAAAGATAGATCCAAAGCGCCGCTCGGAACGGGAAGCCCCGCTTGCCAAGCAGATGCAGCAGCTTCTCTCCAGCTTTTAGCATTTCTTGCGACAACGAACGCCTCACCAGTGATTTCTGAGCCACGCCATGATGCCCGTTTGCCGCATGGTGATCGCACTATACAGCTCGAGGGCGTCTTCCTTGGAGATGTTCAGGTTGTATCGGTCCTCCTCCGACCAGTCGCGCACAATCTCCCAATTGAGTCCGAGACCCTTATCCGCTGCTCGAGCAGACTCCAGTCGGTCCTTGAGCTCGGCGATGCTTATGAGCTTTGCCAAGTCGTGCGTATAGCTGTCATTAATGAGCTTCTTGTCGGGGAAGTCATGCCGACTAATCCGTTTGGCAATGCAGGATTTCAGAGCACACTCCACAGCATAGCCTGCCATGTAGTACGCGGCAGAATATCTCCGCGACCGCAAAAGCGCCCTGGCATCCGCAAGGCGATCTCTTGTTAGTGCTTGGAGCCCACGCCGGTTCACACTTCGGCACTCGAACCAACTGTAATGGAAGTGGAATAAGCATACCTTGTGATGGAACGCGTCGTCCATGTGCTGATCCCCAATGTTTGTATTCGAAATTAGCACTTATATCGACTTATTAACGTCACCAAGCGGAAATTCCGCCGCGCGAATCGCGCACGCGAACTCACGGTGATTGCGAATGAGCATGTCGCGTACGTTCGACGAGTACTAGATGCGTGCAGCAAAGGCGTCTACGGGGCGCTGCAAGAGATGCGTATAGGTGTGGGCCATTCGATCACAGCGTCAGACGACGCCCGGTCGACGCTTTGGTGTCGCGTCGCTGGAAGTTCCCGCCAACGCATGAGAAGTCCTTATTGAAACTCGCGCGAAGGCTCGACAGGGATTCAGTGCCGATCTCACATCTGTGCGAATTCGCGTTTCCGACGCAGTTTTCTCCATGCACGCTCGGTGCAACCGCAATCATCGTAGGGCGCGCAATCGAGGACGTCGGAAGCATGGCATCCATGTCCAAAAGCACAGTCTCCGATTGGCAGGTCGCAGTGGCCTGTCTGATGCGTTGGGATCCAGGTGCGGGTTACAGTCATTTCGGCCGCGTGGGCGCATTTTCGAAACCGCCGTCGCAATAGCCGCGCTCCGACAATGGCGCCATGTTTATCAATCGCCGCGAAACCGAATTTTGAGCAGCTTCGTCGCCCTGTATGGGCGTGATACGCGCAACGGAAACCTTTGTATGGCGACAGGTAGATCTGGTAGATGCGGATAAACAGCAGCAAAAGGCTTCGCATGCTCACGCGCTTCCTGCCTCAGCCAACTCGACCGCCTGAGGAATACTCCACCATGATCCGTGTCGCGGAGAAAGGCCCGCCGTTACGCTGGCTGCTCACAGATAACAGCCTCAAGCAACTACGGCCGCAGCCAAGTCGATCAGAGGCATTCTGGGATCGTGGTGGTGGCGATTTCCTGGTGAGCCACGATCTCGAAGACATTGTGACAGTTACTTGCCCAGTATTTTTTTGACGATGTCTTCCGGCGCGATGGTCTTGGACTGCACTGGGATCCCTTTTTGTGCGCGAATTGGCAATATCACTTCCGCAAATTTGAAATCGTGAGAATGCAACATGATCTCGAGCTCGGGACCACAGAAATCCGGGGTCGCCTCAATCTCCTCATACGTGAATTCTCCGGAATTGATCTTCCGCAGGAGTTGATGAAGGGATAGGAAGAAGGCGTCTGACCCGTCGTACCACTCCCCGCGTGTACGATTTTTCAGGAGCTGATGTAGTAACTTTTCGAGCCCATCGACTTCCTCTTGATATTCCGAGGTTATCGTAAACGCGTGAGTAATTTGATAAGGACATCCGGTTTGAATGTTCGATAATCTGCGTGCCAAGCTTTTGGTTTTTCCTATTTTCACCGGAAGTGAATGGTCAGTGCGGCACGCAATCAAATACACGAAATATTGCTCGTCGGCTGAGGGCACTTCGAGGGATTCCGCTAGGTCCTGGGTCTCGAATGGGCTAGTGCCTCATCGAGCATTTTCACTAGCGCATCCCGATCGAGCGTGTAGGGTTGTCCTTCGTTGAGTTGCACGAGCTGCCGGATCTGGGTCTTGATCGTGATTTCGGCCTGGCGACGCACAGGGACCACCATGTAGCGCCGCTTTGGATTTGGCTCTGACAGTGCCTGTTCCACGGCGGCCGCGACTTCGTCGGGTTCCTTGCCGTCGTGACCTTCCTCCGGCTTCACTGTTTGGCCGGCCCGGAGAGCCGCATTTTGAATTATATTGGAGTTGTAAGAGCCGGGTTCGACGATGCTGACCTTGATGCCCAGCGGCGCGGTCTCGTCGGCGAGTGAGTCGGTAAAGCCTTCGATCGCGTGCTTGCTCATGTCGTACGCGCTTTCTCCGCCGTCGGCTAGAATTCCAGCGATGGATCCGATGTTCGTGATACGGCCCTTGGAGGCTTCGATCAGCGGCTCGAATGCCCGTGTCATACGCCATGGGCCGGCGACATTCACGGCTATGACAAGGTCGAATTCCTCCAGAGTGGTCTGCGGAATGTTGGCGCCCGAGTAGATGCCAGCGTTGTTGACCAGTGCGTAGAGTCCGCGACCGCCCTTTTTGACGGTTTCGACAGCCGCGTCGATGTCCGCCTGTTTGGTCACGTCGAGCCGAAGGGCTTGCACGTTCTTGAGCGCGTTCAGGGCTTGCAGGTCTTTGTCCTTACGAGCGCCCGCGTAGACGAAGTAGCCATCCGCCGCGAGATGCTCGGTGATGTTGCGGCCGATTCCCGTGCTGGCACCGGTTACCAGGACTGCTTTAGGGGCGACAGCCGTTGAAACGGCGTCCGCGAAGGCGCCCAACGGCGCCGCCAGCGCGACCAGACCCAGCACCAACGAACCCAATCGATGCGTGAGGATTTCCATCGCCTAACCTTGGTAATGCGTAACGGCCCGAGTCTAAACCGTAACCGCTTTCCATAACCCAGAGGTAGTTTCGAGCAGCCGCGCCTTTGCGTCGTCTCGTCGCTTTCGATGGTCCGAATCTCCCTTCGACGTATTACGGGGTCACTGGACGGTCCGATGCCTGGGTCATCACCTGCTGGGGTGGCATCGGGATTCCTCCGGTCACACCACCGTCTTCCTGCAGTCGACGTGATCACCGAGTGACCACTTGCCACCGACGCCTGATACCTCATATTCGAAGCTGAATGCTGCGGGCGGATGCCGGACGAAGGTAAAGCGCTCAGGTTGTCCGGAGTGACCCAAGATTGGCTGAGGCTCGAATGTGATCGACGGACCGCTCCAATCCTTGCTGACGAAGAGACGGACGTTTCCAAAATTGTCGTGAATCGTGAGCGTCAACGAATGAGATGACGCATCGATGCCCCAGATCGAGTGCGCGTGGTAGGAATATGGCGGGTGATCGTCATGAGCTTCGTGCAGCCACATGCCCGCCGACCACGGCTCAAACATCTCCTCGGACGAAATAGCCTTGCCGTTTGCGAAATGCCCATCGCACGACCAATGCCCCTGGTAGTAATCCACGAGAGACCGAAATTGCGCGTCCACCGGTGTGCTGGAAGCTCCATCGGCAACGCTCCATGGAGCACTGAGGACGCCGCAAACAATGAACATCCCGGTAAGCACGGTGCAAGGGCGGGAATTCATCACGAGGGACCGCATTTCGTCATCCTTGAAATGAGTGAGTATCGACGGACGATCGTAACCCGTTCCGGCCCCGTGTCGGCTGATGTGCAATCGCGTCCGGGCGCGCAATAGTCTCGCTTCGTCGCTGACGCGAGCGCTGCGGGCGCGGCGGATCATGCCGTCGGTCGGCCGTGAAATGAGCTGCTCTTGCGACATTAGCGGTCAATCTCTGCTTGCGCCGGGGTTGTAGTAATCGAACGAAGTCGCGTTCAGGAGTCGCTGAATGGACTCGCCGCGGCATATCTGCGGAAACTTCAGCAGCGCTTCTTTTTTTCCGATCTGCTTCGCACATCTGACGGTTGTGTGGATGGACCGGCTCCCGTTTGCGCATGCGTAACACGGTATCGAGATTGAACCGGCCGAGGTACGCATCGAAGAACTGCCGCTCCGCCGAGCGCTGCTCGTCACCGGGTATGTCGAGAATGCATCGCAGGACCGCCGGATCATTTCGAATGATAAAGAATTGTGTTGAGAAGTCCGTGAGATCAAATCGATGTTTCAGCAGAGCGGACGGCTGGTTGACTGCGGCGCGGATCGTGTAACGGATACGGCGCCAGGGCGACACTGAACGCCAAGCGCTCGTGGCCAACAGCAGGCGCGGGCAGCGTTCCATCTCGTGAACGAAACCCAAAATAACCTGCTCGTCGAGAATCCAGGTATCCGCCTCCAGGTGAACCAGATAGTCCGGGGCAAATCTCTGGCAGGCGAGCTCGAGCGAACGTTGAATCAGATTGATGGCTCCGGCATTGATGGGTTTAGGTTCGCACCAGATGAACGCATCTTCCAGGTATGGCTCCTTCTGCGGACCGGAGGAGGCATGGACGACCAGGAAGGGTGTACGGAAATTCAGCTTGAAGATCTCCTGGTTGATCTTTGCGCAGTCGATCCGGTCGTGACTCGTGAGGCAGATTGCAATCCGACCGGCACAAAATGGTTTCTCGGTTCCGAGGGGTGTCCACTGATGTGGACACCTGTCTGCCGGGTTAGCCCGGCGTACGCCTGCTCATCATCACCGGGATGGTGAACGTGAAGGGCGAGTCCGTCGCAGACTGGTAGTGACCTGGTCGCGTATCCGCGACCTCAAGTCCCGTCAGTCAGACGCACACGCTACCAAGTTGATGTAGTTGCTGACTGATGCGGTTTGCGAGGCAGCGGCTGATGCATGATGTACTTCAATCAGCGTCTGCGACAGATCGCTGCCGTCGCTTGGTCGAGTAGGGAGCTGAGCTCCGACAGCGTGCACAGGTCGTCACGTCCGTGCGTACACGCCGGGATTCGCACTACCGTCGCGCCAGGCGGATGTTGAATGTCGAGCAACTGCAATTCGCGCAGCTGGTCGGGAGTCTGGTAGTAGAATACCGTTCGGACGAGCAGCTTTTCATCGGCCGCGCGCCAGACTTCGAAAGCCAGCGCCCCTCCCGGAGGTGTTGAGTCCGGCTGTTCTGGAAGCTCCCAATTTGCCCCAAGCAGCGCCGCGAGGTTGGCCAGGTTTGTGTCATGACCCATCAGGACCGTGAGGCGCTGCTGACTATTCAGCGCTGCGACGACGCGCTGTGCAATGAGTGAGCCGTTGTGCGCGGCGATATATGGATCTTTCCGAAGCAGATCGGAGTAGACGTTGTGAGCTGGCAAGAGGAGCGCAAGCTTGTCCAACGAGGCCGCCTCGCCCCAACCCACCTGCTGAGCCGGGAAGCCCTCCTCGTACTCGAGCAGAAACACCTCCACCGCCGTGGCCGCCATCTTCAGAGGCCCCTCGAAACGCAGCTCGCGGCCCTTCACTTCGATGTGATTGTGGGCTTGGAGAAGTCTCGGGTTCTGGAGCATCGGGGCAACCGCAGCGAGCGCCTTGTCGTATGCCGGACCCAGCGCGTCCAAGTTGCCGCCAACCCTGCGACGCACAGATTGCTCCGCGGTGGCGGAGTCCATTGGGCAACTGCCGGTTTCCAGCGGATGAAACAGCGGATCGGGCACGTCACCGGGCGCGTACTGGGCTTTGAAGCCGCAACCGGGAAACATCCCATCGAGCAAGGCCTGGGCGCTCATGCGGGTGCGTTGATCGGCATTGTCGGCCCAGACGAAGACGGATTCGAGCGCTGGGCACGCCTGCGAGGGCAGGAGCCCGTCAGCGGCATACGCCGCTCTAAAGTAGCCGCCGAGGATCCTCTCGCCGCGCTCCCCATGTGGTGTCAACTCGCCGGGTGCGACAGGCCAGATCGGCCACTCCCGTGGGCCGAGTTTGTGAAGCTCCTCAGGCCCCTGGGTCGGCGAGCGCACGCCGTGCCGGGCCAGAACGACCACGTGCGTGAGTTTCAGATCTGGTGCAGGCGCTTTGGACACTAACGGCGCGGGCGCTTGCACATCCGAGCCCCACGAGGACGGCATGCCCAACATTACGGCAATGAGGACGAGCAGGGTCGCCGTCCGAAGCTTCATCGAGCTCTCCGCAATGGCGCCGCTTGACGCCAGGACCCCATCAGAGCTTGATGTTGACCCCGGCCAGCAGGGTAACCCCGTAGAACTCCCTCTGGATCACCCGGTTTTCGTTGATGCTGTCGGTGAACTTCAGCGGTGTGTTGGTGAGATTCTTGGCCGCCACATAGACCGATATCCAATCCATCGCCTGGTAACTGCCGCCGAAATCCACGGAGACGCGGTCCTGCGTCCAGGTATCGGTAGCGGCTGTCGGACCCTGTTGGAAGATGTTCCGACTGGTCAAATAGGCGCCGAGCGATAGCTCGAGCCCATACTTCTCGTACAGCAGCTCGACGTTCCCAGTATTGCGCGATGTGGAAGGCAGCACCGAAACGCGTGTCAGTGTTGTGTTGCCGTTTGGATCCGTCACCGGGACCGAATACCAGGAATCGACCCAGGTCCAGTTGGCGCTCACTCCCAAGCCACCCAAAACTCCCGGCAGCTCATCGCGGAAGCGCTTGACGAAGTTCGCCTCGACGCCATAGACGCGCGCCGGCATGCCGTTGGTGAACGAGTAGAGCCTCGCGATGCCCAGGTTGCCTCCAGAGACCTGGGTGTTGAGCGCCACGGATTCCGTGACGATATAGTCCTGAATGTATTTGGCGAACAGGCCGATCGAGGCGATCCCCGCATTCGGCGAGTACTTCTCCAGCGAAAGATCCAGGCCCGTCGCGCGGGTCGGCTTCAGCCCCGGATTGCCTTTGGTGATGTTACCGGTCGAGTCCACGATCGTGGTCGCCGTGATCTGCTCAAAACCCGGACGCGCGAGGGTCGAGGAGACCGCCAGGCGGCCGATCAGGTCGGGCGAGATCTCGTAGCGCGCCTGAGCTGTCGGGAAGTAGTTGGTATAGGTGCGGTTCGTCGAAACCGGGCAGGTCTGTCCCACGGGACAGGTCTTGTTGTTGATGTCACCCTGGTTATTGAAATAGCCGGAGTAAGTGGCCCGCGTGTTCTCCACGCGCAAGCCCGCGACGACTCCGAGTGGGCCGTATCCGAACTGGTATTGGCCGTACGCGGCATAAACGTTCTCGTCGTCGTGCGTGCTGTTGAGCAGGTTGTCGATCGGATCGGTCGACACGAGGGCGCCATTGGCCGCGTAGTAGTTGCGCACTGTGACGACGTTGACGAGCGGCGGAATCGTGTAGTGGTCGTCGTAGTACGTCACGGGGCCACCGGAAACCGCCGCGCTCAACGGTAACGGAGGCGCGGCATCCATGTTGAATCTATAGCTGGTCTGGTCGCCGGTCTTCGTGCGAATACGCGCATTGAGGCCGAACTTGAGCTCCTCGTCGGCGCGGTCTGTGAAGTGCGTGGGAATCGCAAGATTGGCGCCGATGGCCCACTCGTGGTCATTGATGTTTGTTCGCTGATTGCGCAGACGAGTGAGCGTATATCCCGCGGGATCGAGCGGGTTGAAGCCCGGCGGACTTGCGGGAATGACGGTCGACCAGTCCGGTTGAGTCGTGTTGTCGTAAATGGCTGTCGCAAGTCCGGTGTTGGTGAAGTACGAGTTGTAGTCGTAGGGCTTGTAGTAGCTGCCCTTGGTATAACCGACGTGATAGTCGAGCGTATTGTCGCCGAGGCGGTTCTTGCCACCGATCTCGGCTACACGCTGCGTGAGCGTCTCCTTCTCGTCCTCAACGTTCACGTTGACACTGTCGACTGTCGCCAGGATGGCATTCGGATTGCCCGGCGCTGGGATAGCGAGTCCTCCCAGCGCCGTCGGATCCACGAAATTCCACTGCAACATGTCGCGGAACTTGAACTCGGTATAGCCTGACTCGTAGGCCCGGATGAAATACTTCGCGCCGTCGTTCGGCTCGTAGCCGAGATCGAAGCCGTAACCGTGGCGACGACGGTGGTACTGGTAATAGCGCCGCTCGATGGCCGAAACCGCCTTGTCAGGCACTC
>CAYNTW010000087.1:0-4702 GCA_964400085.1 uncultured Steroidobacteraceae bacterium
TGGGGCCGCATGATCGAGCTCGGCGGCAACATCTATTTCCTCTCCAAGTTGTTCTCGACCGACGGGCTCTCGTTCCAGTTCGTCGCGGCGACCATGACGGGGCTGACCCAGGAGCAGTATGCCGAGATGATGTTGAAGGGGGGGCGGCCCATCGAAGGCAACCGCAGCAAGTCGGAGTGGAACAAAAAGTCGGAGTCGAAATAGAGTGGCTAAGATCATCGCAAGCGTAAACGTCTCGCATGTGCCAGCGATTGGCGCAGCGTGGGACACGGGCAAGACCGAAACGCCGTACTGGGCGCCGGTGTTCAAGGGTTTCGACTTTTCGAAGCAATGGATCGCGGATCTGAAGCCCGACGTCATCATTCTGGTCTACAACGATCATGCCTCGGCTTTCTCACTCGAAATCATTCCGACTTTCGCCCTCGGCTGCGCCGCGGAGTTCCAGCCGGCGGACGAAGGTTGGGGACCGCGGCCGGTCCCGGCGGTCAAGGGCCATCCGGTGTTGGCGGCTCACATCGCGCAGTCCGTCATTCTCGATGAATTCGACCTGACCATTGTCAACAAGATGGACGTCGATCACGGCTTGACTGTGCCGCTCACCTTGATGTTTGGGCAGCCGAAAGAGTGGCCCTGTAAGATCATCCCGCTTCCGGTGAACGTGATCCAGTATCCCCCGCCGACCGGCAACCGGTGCTTCAACTTCGGCAAGGCCATCAAGAAAGCGGTTGAGTCCTTCCCGGAGGACCTGCGCGTCGTCATCTTCGGCACGGGCGGCATGTCGCACCAGTTGCAAGGCAAGCGCGCTGGACTCATCAACAAAGAGTGGGACACGCGCTTCCTGGACAATCTGGTGAAGAACCCGGAAGTCGACGCGCAGATTCCTTTCATCGAGTACGTGCGCGAGGCGGGCTCCGAGGGAATCGAGCTCGTGATGTGGTTGATCTCGCGCGGCGCCTTGGAGCGCGACGTGCGCGAGGTGTATCGCTTTTATCACGTGCCCTCGTCGAACACTGCGTTGGGGCACCTGATTCTCGAGAACAAGTAGGACCGTCGCCGCAAGATGCCGCTGCGTCACAACCGCGGCAGGCGCGTCATTCTCAGGACAGACTCGTAGGTTAGAATCATGGCTAAGCTCGTAAAAATCGTCGTGGCAGGACAGGGCGCCTTCGGGGTGAAACACCTCGAGGCGCTGCAAAAGATCGAGGATGTGCAGGTTGTCTCTTTGACCGGGGGGAACCAGCAGCAGACGGAGGAAGTGGCAAAGAAGTTCGGCATTCCGCACTGGACGGGCAACCTGGCCGAGAGTCTCGCCCAGCCGGGAGTCGACGGTGCGATATTGGCGACGCCCACGCAGATGCACGCGGATCAGGCGGTGCAATGCCTTCGTGCAGGCAAACACGTCCAGGTCGAGATCCCTATGGCCGATAGCGTCGCCGACGCCGAGCGTGTTGTGAAGGCGCAGAAGGAGACCGGGCTCATCGCAATGGCCGGCCATACGCGCCGCTTCAATCCGAGTCACCAGTGGATTCACAAGCGCATCAAGGCTGGCGAATTGAAAGTCCTGCAAATGGACGTGCAGACGTACTTCTTCCGTCGCACCAACATGAATGCGCTCGGCAAGCCGCGTAGCTGGACGGATCACCTGCTGTGGCACCATGCGTGCCATACGGTGGACCTGTTCTCGTACCAGACCGGAGAGGCGGCGTCGCAGGCGTATGCGGTGCAGGGACCCATGCATCCGAACCTCGGTATCGCCATGGATATGGGAATCTTGTTGAAGGTGCCGTCGGGTGCGATCTGCACACTATCGCTGTCATTCAACAATGATGGTCCGCTCGGCACGTTCTTCCGCTACATCTGCGATAACGGAACCTACATTGCGCGGTACGATGAGTTGGTCGACGGCAACAACAAGCCCATCGACGTCTCCAAGGTGGACGTGTCCATGAACGGCATCGAGCTTCAAGATCGAGAGTTCATCGCCGCCATTCGCGAGAAGCGCGAGCCCAACGCTAGCGTGCAGCAAGTGCTACCGGCCATGCGTACGCTGGGTCGTCTTGAAGACATGCTCAAGAGCGCGTCCTGACCCTACGTCCACGCGAGCGTCCGCTCGCGACATCCTTCGTCACCATCGGGCCGCACATCGCGGCCCGATGCGTTTGAGGTACCGCGCGCGCCGCAAAACTCGCATTGTGAATAAACGCACCCGTTATTCAGGCTAGGCAGGATGGTCGCGGTAGCGCATCCTGAGCGCACCACAGGACTGGTGCAATGCGAGATCACACGGAGCTTTCAACGCGGGAACTCGCTCGACACGTGTTGGTCTATGCGACGGGCTTTGCGCTGTTCGCGATTGAAGCGGTCTTCGGAACAGTGGTTAGCTCGCTGGCCTCGCGTTTGATCGAGTCGAGGTTTATTCTCCAGGTGATGACGCTCGTCGAGCACGTCATTGTAGTTGTTGACGCCGTGTACATAGCAGCTCGAAGCATTCGTGATCTCTGGCATAAATTGAAAGGGTTATTTTCATGAACAATGATGCTTTGAAGTACATCGGATTTGTTGTGAAAGCGAATCTCAGGTATTTGCCGAGGCTGCTTATCGCGCCCATTGTGGGCATTGTTGGTGGCTACCGTGATTTTTGCCAGACAATGGACCGAATGGACGCCGAAATCGACGCATTCGTCGCGCAGCAGAATCAGCGTGCGGAGCGTAACCCCACGCGTTCATTCAACGCCTGAACATCCAGCGCTCCCTCCCATCGTGACACCACGATAGTAGCGACGCTGTTGCCGAGGAGATTAACAACGTAAGCACGTCGGCATCAGCCCGCTCCCTATGTCGTTCAACACCATCAGACCCACATCGTGACCGATGCCTTCGTGCATGCGATATCGCGAAATTCGCATTTCTCAACCAACGCACCCGTTATTCAGGCTAGGCAGGATGGTCGCGATAGCGCATCCTGAGCGCACCACAGGACTGGTGCAATGCGACATCAAACGGAGCTTTCGACGTGGGAACTCGCTCGACATGTGTTGATCTACTCGGTAGGCTTCACACTGTTTGCGGTTGAGGCGGTGTATGGAGCGGTGGTCACCTCACTGGCCTCGCCCTTCATCGAGTCGAAGTTTGTTCGTCACGTAATGACGACCCTGGAGTATGCCATCGTAGTCTTTACTGCCATGTGCATCGCCAGTCGGATTATTCGTGATGTCAGGAGTAAGTTGAAGGGGTTGTTCAATGAAGAGTGATTTTTGGGAATACATTAAATTTGTTCTGAAGGCGAATCTCAGATATCTTCCGCGGCTTTATGCTTCACCTATCATAGGTGGATACCGGGATTTTTGTAAGACAATGGACCGAATGGACGCCGAAATCGACGCATTCGTCGCGCAGCAGAATCAGCGTGCGGAGCGTAACCCCACGCGTTCATTCAACGCCTGAACATCCAGCGCTCCCTCCCATCGTGACACCACGATAGTAGCGACGCTGTTGCCGACGAGATTCACGAATGTGAGCGCCTCGGCCATCAGGCGATGAATCCCCAGTACGAGCGCAATACTCGCAACTGGCACGGTGCCAAGCGCACCTAAAGTAGCGGCAAGCACCACGAACGCAGCCCCTGCGACTCCGGCGGCCCCCTTGGAGGCCAGTAGAAGCACCGCTAATACAATGAGCTGGTGCGCAAGGTCCAAAGGCGTATTGGTGGCCTGGGCCAAAAACACCACCACGGTCGCCAAATAGAGGCAAGTACCGTCCAGATTGAACGAGTACCCCGTTGGAATCACCAGCCCAACCACCGATTCCTCGCACCCGAGCTCTCGAAGCCGTTGCATGAGCCGCGGCAATACCGTCTCCGTCGAGGTGGTGGCCGCGACAATCACGATCTCCTCGCGAATGTACCGAAGCAGCCGTAGCAAGCTCACTCCGGCCCACCAGGCAACCCCGCCCAACACGACAAACACGAACAGCAGTGAAACGACGTAAAACTCGATGATGAGAGCGCCTAGCTGCAGCAGCGAGCTCGTCCCGAACTTGCCCACGGTGAACGCAATGGACCCGAACGCGCCCAGCGGCGCGACCCACATGATGAAACCCACGATCCGGTAGAAGACCGGCGTGAGTGCCTCGACGAACGAGTACACGGGCCGTCCGCGCTCCCCAACGAGCATCAAGGCAAACGCAAACAACACCGAAACCAGTAGGACCTGTAGTACATTCGATTGAGTGAACGCCCCCACGAATGTCTCGGGAATGATGTTGAGCAGGAACTGCGTGACGGTTTGTTTCCCCGCCTGTGTGGTGTAGGTACTCACCGCGTGAGTATCGATCGCAGTCGCGTCGACATTCATTCCCGCACCGGGCTTCCATATATTGACTGCGATGAGCGCCAGAACGAGGGCAACGAGTGTGACCCCAAGAAAGTAGCCGAGCGCTTTGAGAGCCACCCGGCCGACGCGCTTCATGTCATTCATGCCAGCAACGCCGTGAACGACGCTGCAGAAGATGATTGGCCCGATAATCATCCGGACGAGGTTGATGAACGCATCACCGAGCGGCTTGGTCTGCTCGGCGAGGTGGGGGTCGAAGTAGCCGAGCAGAATGCCGGCGACCGTGGCGGCGAGCACTTGAAACCAGAGCTGCCCGATGAGCCGACCCCGGACAGCGGCAGAACTAGCTGTCGCACTCACAACCATGCGGG
>CAYNTW010000087.1:4802-8084 GCA_964400085.1 uncultured Steroidobacteraceae bacterium
CGGGCAACACGCTCCCTCGCTCCGCCCTCGAGCTAACGCTTCGCCGACTTGGCCGCCGCTTCCAACTTTCGCGCCAACCGCGGGTACACGCGCCGGGCGTTGTCCTCGAAGATCTTCTTCTTGTCGGAGGCGCTCAACGGCAAGGCATCGATATAACGCTTCGTGTCGTCATAGTAGTGCCCCGTCCGTGGATCGATCCCGCGCACCGCGCCCACCATCTCCGATCCGAACAGGATGTTGTCGATCGGAATCACCTTCGTCAGCAGCTCGATCCCGGGAAGGTGGTACACGCACGTGTCCATGAAGACATTCTTCAACAACAACTCCTCCAACGGCGGACGCTTCAGGTCCTGCGCGAGTCCACGGTAGCGACCCCAGTGGAAGGGGACAGCCCCGCCGCCATGGGGGATGATGAACCGCAAGGTTGGAAAGTCCTTGAACAGGTCCGATGTCAGGAACTGCATGAACGCCGTCGTGTCGGCGTTGATGTAGTGAGCGCCGGTCGCGTGGAAATTCGGATTGCACGAGGAACTGACGTGTACCATCGCGGGCACGTCGAGCTCCACCATCTTCTCATAGAGGGGATACCAGTGGCGGTCGGTGAGCGGTGGCGAGCTCCAATGGCCACCTGAAGGGTCTGGGTTGAGATTGCAGCCGATGAATCCCAACTCCTCGACACACCGTTTGAGCTCCGCCGCGCTGTTGACGGGCGCGACGCCCGGGGACTGCGGCAACTGGCAAACCCCGACGAAATTCTCCGGGTAGAGCGTGCAGACACGATGGATCAGGTCGTTGCAGACCCGCGTCCACTTGAGGCTCGTCGCTTCGTTGCCGATGTGATGCGCCATCGCGGAGGCGCGCGGAGAGAAGATGGTCAGATCGGTACCGCGCTCGCGCTGCAGCTTCAGTTGTGCGCCCTCCAGGCTGGCGCGGATCTGGTCGTCGCTGATGTTCAGATTGTCGCTGGGCGGCGCCAGGGAAGGGTCCTTGAGGCCGGCGATCTGCGCGTCGCGGAACTTCTGCAATTCCCCAGGTGCGGTAGTGTAGTGCCCGTGACAATCAATGATCATGCTCAGGTGCGCTCGCTTGGGTTGTGAAGAGCTCAGATGGACTGCCATCATAACCAAGGGGATTCCACATCGAAACTGCGTGCGTTTATCGGCTGGAGCTTTTTGATGGAAA
Organism: uncultured Steroidobacteraceae bacterium; assembly: GCA_964400085.1. Taxonomy (GTDB): domain Bacteria; phylum Pseudomonadota; class Gammaproteobacteria; order Steroidobacterales; family Steroidobacteraceae; genus 13-2-20CM-66-19. The sequence continues at coordinate 5,985 of CAYNTW010000087.1, forward strand.
CACGACTTCTTGGCCGCACGGGAGAGCACTTGTCGGCGATCGGTTTTGGCTGCATGGGACTGGTGGGGTGGTATGGCACCCGCGATGACGCGGAGTCGCGCGCCACGCTGCTCGAGGCTGTTGACCGCGGTATGAACCACATCGACACCGCCGCTTCCTATCAGGGCGGAGAGAACGAGAAGTTCGTCGGCGGGCTCATTCGCGACCGCCGCAGCTCCGTGTTTCTAGCCACCAAATACGGCATCACCCGTACACCGGAAGGCGTACTCAAGATCGATAATCGCCCCGAATCGCTGCGCGCGGCGTGCGATGCGAGCCTGCGGCGGTTGGGTGTCGACCGTATCGATCTGTACTACCTCCATCGTATCGACCCTGACGTACCCATCGAGGAGTCTGTAGGCGCCCTCAAGGAGTTGATTGGTGCCGGCAAGATCCGTTATATCGGGCTATCGGAGTGCAGCGTGCAGACGCTGCGGCGTGCTTGCGCCGTCCATCCGGTGGCGGCGGTGCAAAGCGAGTACTCGCTCTGGTCTCGCGAGCCCGAGAAGGGGATGCTCGCGGCCTGTCGTGAGTTGGGGGTTGGATTCGTGGGGTACAGCCCGCTCGGGCGCGGGTTTCTGGCGGGCAATTTCCGCACGCTCGGCGATTTACCTCCCGAAGATCATCGTCGGCAGGTGCCAAGATTCCAGGAGGGTAGCGTTGAGCACAATGCGGCAATCGCGGATGTCATCAAAGAGTGTGCCCGCCGCAAAAACTGCACGGCCGCGCAACTCGCCTTGGCCTGGGTGTTGGCGCAAGGGGTGTTCGTGATCCCCGGAATGAAGACGCGGGCGCACCTGACGGAGAATCTCGGCGCGCTCGCCCTGACACTCACGCGCGCCGAGCAGCAGAAGCTCAGCAATCGAATCGAAGCTATCCCCGTACGCGGCGACCGCCACGCCCCGGCGATGATGAAGGTGTTGGACGGCTGAAGCTCCTCACGTCGCGCTACTTGTATTCGAGCCCCAGCTCCTTGAGCTTCTCGCGGAACTTGTAGATATCGAGCCCCAACTCGCCCGCCGCGAGCCGTTTGCGCTTCTCTTCCTCGTTGGCGATGCGTTTCTTCGCGGCCTCGGCCACTTTCACCGCATCCGCGCGATTCACCGCCACGACACCGTCGTCGTCTGCCACGATGACATCGCCCGGCTCAACCCGCTGACCCGCGACAATGATCGGTACGTTCACCGCGCCGAGGCTCGCCTTCACTGTGCCCTGGGCCCAGATGTTCTTGCTCCACACCGGAAATTTCATCTGCGTCAGGGTCGCGACATCACGAACACCGGCGTCAATGACGAGCGCTTTCACTCCATGCGCCTGTAGCGACGTCGCGAGCAGGTCGCCAAAATAACCATCGGAGCACGGGGAGCTCGGCGCCGCGACCAGAATGTCGCCGGGCCTACACACTTCAACAGCAACATGCAGCATCCAGTTGTCACCTGGCGGCATGAGCACCGTAACGGCAGAGCCGGATACCGACGCGCCCGCGTAGATGGGGCGCATGTATGCGGCCAAAAGGCCGGTTCGGCCCTGCGCCTCGTGCACCGTGGCGACTCCATATCCTCCCAACGCCTCAGTGGCGGCAGGGTCCGGGCGCGCAATCTCGCGCATGACGACGTGCTTGGTAATAACGGCCTCGGCTCAGGTTGAAGGGAAGTCTCTGGGTAAGCGAATTGCGGGAATTATAGCCACCACCCACGCGCCGAGCCACGCCACCGTGCGGATAACGAACGAAACGTCTCGACAATTCCAGGCCCTGCGTCGCACGCTTCGCATCACGCCACAAACCAGAGGTGTTGCCCCATGCAAAACCTATCCGAAAAAGTCGCATTCATCACCGGCGGCGCAAGTGGTGTCGGCTTCGGAATGGCGCAGGCGTTCTCCGCCGCCGGAATGAGCGTGGTGATCGCGGACATTCGCCAGGACCATCTCGACGAAGCAATGAAAAGCTTCAGCGGCGGCGCGCGAGTGCATCCCATCCGCGTCGACGTCACCGACCGAAAGGCGATGGCCCGCGCAGCGGACGAAACCGAGCGTGTGTTTGGAAAAGTCCACATTGTTTGC
>CAYNTW010000087.1:8184-24258 GCA_964400085.1 uncultured Steroidobacteraceae bacterium
CGCCTCGATGGCATCCTTCATCGCAAGCGGGATCGCGGGTATCTACTGCACGTCGAAGTTCGCGGTGCGCGGCATGAGCGAGGCGTTGCGCTGGAGTTTGTTACCGCACAAGATCGGCGTCTCCGTGTTATGCCCCGGCTTGGTGAAGAGCACGATCTACGAGAGTGAGAAGATCCGCCCCGCGGAGTTGTCCGCCGGCGCCATCCCGACCGATCCCGGGTTCTTGCAAGGATTGGCGCAAGTCCATGAGTTCGGGATGACGCCAGAGGAGATTGGCGGCAAGGTGTTGCGCGCCATCCAGCGCAACGACTTCTACATTTTCTCGCATCCAGAGTTCAAGGATGAGCTGCGTGCCCTCTTGGACGAAGTCCTCGCCGCGATTCCAGACGAGCCCGTACCCTCCAAGCGCCTGGCTTTCGAGGAGGGACGTCGGGAGCGGAATGCAAAGGCGAGGGCGGCCTGGCCGAAGCTCTGACCGTCAATCCGCAAGCCAACGTGCGCCACCTGCGGCGGGCGGGTGGCGCACGCGGGCGAACGTTTACTGCGTCTCGCCTTCCCCCTTGACCGTCACGTCACCCGGGTTCTCGAGCACCTTCATCACGACGCGACGGTTCTTCGCACGTCCCGCCGGAGTGGCGTTGCTTGCGACTGGATCGGCCTTGCCGAAGCCTTTTGCGGAAAGCTGCTCCGGTTTCACGCCCTGGTTGATCAGATACTCGCGGACGGCGTTCGCGCGCTTCTCGGAAAGCACCAGGTTGTACTTGTCGGATCCAGTGGAGTCCGTGTATCCCTGCAGCTCGACCTTCAGGCGCGGATGCTTGGCCATGCCGTCGGCCACGTCGTTCAACACTGGCCGCGATCCCGCCGTCAGAATGGCTGAGTTCGTCTCGAAGGTAACGCCCTCGAGCACGATGGAGCTCTTCAACGGACAGCCAAACTTGTCGACAGCGACACCATGCGGCGTGTTGGGGCAACGGTCGATGTTGTCCGGCACCCCGTCACCATCGCTGTCGGGAATCGTGGTCACCGGTGGCGGCGGCGGAGCCGGCGCGGGCTGTGCCGGCGGGGGTGGCGGTGGAGGGGGCGGCGGCGGGGGCGGTGGGGGTGGCTCCGCCTTCCCCGGCCCAAAGCTGAACACGAAGCTCATGGTGTACAGGTAGTCGCGCAGATGCCCGGTCGGACTGTGGTCGTCCCAGCGGACGCGCAGGTCGGGCTTCAGCGAGAAGCTGCTCGAGGCGTTGCCGTTCTCCCAGAGCTTGATGAACGCGCCCACGCCAGCTTCGGCGATGAAATCGTCACGCCCCGGTGCATTGAAGGGCGTGTCGTAGTGCAGGACGCCACCGCCGGCGGCGATGTAGGGCGCAAACGCCTGCTCGCGGTTGAATACTCGTAACACATCGAGTGAGCCTGCCATGAGGCGCAGATGCCCGGGGTCGTACTCGTCCTTGAGCCGCACCTGATTGAGGTTCAGGTCGAGCGTCCAGTCCTTGTTGATGTTGTAGCCCAGGTCGAGCCCATAGACCCAGTCGTGCTCTTTGGTGCCGCGGTCACCGCTGGCGACAATTCCGCCGACCTCGGGACCGATATAGAAGTGACCGGCCTCATCGCCGGCCCAGGCCACCAGGGGGGCGCAGACCAACAAGGCACCGATGGGAAATCGTCTCATCTGCAAAGCTCCTGCTTAAGAATCTCATCGCAAAGCGCGAAAAGATGAATCGTGTGCGTTGCAATAACGCCACAGCACACGGCCAAGCCTGGATCAGGCTCTCCTATAACCCTTGAAAGGCTTAGGAAGTTCCCATGCTGCACTGCAAATATGACATAAAAAGTTGTTGTGCAGACCGAACAGTCTGAGGTATGGGCGAAACAACGGGCGGGGAATCAGCTGAAGCTGGGCAGCAAATGTGTAGCCAGCGATTGAACGGCGGGCTGCCGAACCACCTGAGCGGCGGCCTCGATGTCCTGCGCCAGGAGCCGGTCCGCCTCCGCGAACGGCACCTGCTCACGCAAGGCATCGTGCGCCTGCCGCAATGGAGCGGATGTCTTCAGCGGCTTTCTGAAATCGATTCCCTGGCAACCGGCGAGGAATTCGATGGCTACGACATTGAGAGTGTTGGCCGCCATTGTCAGTATCCGACGCGCGCCGTGCGTCGCCATGCTGACATGGTCCTCCTGGTTCGCGGAGGTTGGAATGCTGTCCACACTCGCCGGGTGAGACAGCATGCGATTCTCAGCGACCAACGCGGCCGCGGTCACCTGCGCCATCATGAAACCGGAGTTCACCCCACTGTCCTGGGCGAGGAATGCCGGTAGCCCGCTCATCTTCGGATCCACCAGCAAGGCGATGCGGCGCTCCGCGATCGAGCCGATCTCCACGGCCGCGAGCGCCAGGATGTCCGCCGCGAAAGCAACCGGCTCAGCATGGAAGTTGCCGCCCGAGAGCACCTCGTCAGTGGCCGAGAAGATCAGCGGATTGTCGGTCACCGCATTCGCTTCGGTCAGCAGGGTGGCGGCGTTCTGAGCGATCAAATCGAGACACGCGCCCATCACCTGCGGTTGGCATCGTAGCGAGTAGGGGTCCTGCACACGCTCACACGTCCGGTGCGATTCACGAATCTCGCTGCCCGCCAGGAGCCTGCGATAGGTCTCGGCGACGCGCGCCTGACCTGTGTGCCCCCGTAGCTCGTGAATGCGAGGATCGAACGGCACATCGCTCCCCTGCAACGCATCGAGGGAAATAGAGCCACTGATCACCGCCGCCCCAAAAACGGTCTCGAGCTCGAACAAGCCGGCCAGCGCGAGGGCGGTCGATACCTGCGTTCCATTCAGAAGGGCCAACCCCTCTTTTGGACCCAACTCCAGCGGCTCGATACCCGCGGCCCGCAGGTATTCCGCGGCGGGACGGATGACCCCGCGGGAGCGAATGGTCCCCAAGCCGAGTGTTGGCAGGGACAAATGGGCCAGGGGCGCGAGGTCACCGGAGGCGCCCACCGAGCCTTGCGCCGGCACACAGGGGTGCAACTCCAGGTTGATGAGTTGCTCCAGAAATCGGGCCAGTCGCTCGCTGATCCCTGAGAACCCACGGCTCAGGCTTGCTAGCTTCAACACGAGGATGAGGCGGACGATGACGTCATCGAGCAAGGGCCCCACGCCGGTGCTGTGGGAGAGAATGATGTTTCTCTGCAGCAACGTGCGCTGTGAAGTTGGAATACGAGTTTGCGCCAACAGCCCGAATCCGGTGTTGATGCCGTAAGCGGGCGCATCGCCCGCGGCGAGACGCGAGGTCGCGGCATGCGAATCCCGTATCGCGCGCACCGCGGTCTCATCGATGCGCACGCGCACCGGCCCAGCGTAGATGCGGCGCAGCTCACTCAGCGTGAGTGGGCGGGCGCCGATCCGCAAAACGCCCAGGTCGTTCTCGGTCATGTCACGATCCTTCCTGCCCGAACCACATGGCGGCAAGGGTTGAACCCGATCCAATAGCTGAGCTCCTCGACAGAGTGCACGTTCCAGACCACGAAATCCGCCGCGTAGCCCTTTGCCAACACGCCACGCTCCCTGTGCAGGCTCAGCGCCCGGGCCGCGTTGCGGGTGACTCCGGCAAGGGCTTCCTCCGAGGTCAAACCAAACAGACGCGTGCCCATACTCATGGCCAGCAGAAGTGAGGTGGCGGGGGAGGAGCCCGGATTGCAGTCAGTGGCGAGTGCCATGGCAGTCCCCGCTGCGCGGAAGGCTTGGATCGGCGGCTTGCGCTCATCCGCCAGGCAGTAGAACGCAATGGGCAGTAACACGGCGACGGTCCGCGAGGCGGCAAGCGCGGTTGCCTCCGCCTGCGTCGCGTACTCCAGGTGATCACAAGAGATCGCGTGATGGCGCGCGGCCATCTGTGTCCCGCCGAGATTCGACAGCTGCTCCGCGTGCATCTTTACGGGCAAGCCAAGATCGTGCGCGGCATCGAACAGACGTTCAGATTGCGCGACATTGAAGGCAATGTTCTCGCAGAACACGTCGACCGCGTCGATCAAGCTCTCATGGGCCAACCGCGGCAGCCAGTCCCGCGCGATAGTGTCGATGTACTCATCCGCCCGTCCGTTGAATTCAGGCGGCAGGGTATGCGCGGCGAGAAATGTGGTCTTGACGGTTACGGGATAGGCTTCCGCCAGGGCCCGCGCCGCACGCAACATTTTTTCCTCATCGGCCAGCGTCAGACCGTAACCTGACTTGATCTCAATCGTGGTCACGCCCTCGGCCAGGAGGGTCTCCAACCGTGGAGCACTCTCGTCGACCAACTGTTGGAGCGAGGCAGCGCGTACCGCGCGCATGGTGGAAAGGATCCCACCACCCTCGCGAGCGATCTCAGCGTACGAGCGGCCGCGGAGACGTTGAGCGTATTCACCCGCACGGGTCCCCGCGAAGACGAGATGGGTGTGACAATCAATGAGCCCGGGAGTCACCCAGGCGCCTCCCAGGTCGTGCTGTTCGTAAGATTCCGCCGAAGCCACCGGCAAGTCAGCCTCGGCGCCAACCCATTCGATGCGTCCCGCACGGGTCGTCAGGGCGCCTTTCTCGATCACACGCATCGACTCGTCACACGTGGCGAGTCGGGCGTTACGCCAGAGGATAAGAGAGTCTCTCATCGGGCGTGGCCGAGAAACGGCAGTTCCAGCCCGTGCTGCCGAGCGCACTCGATAGCGAGGTCATATCCGGCATCGGCGTGTCGCATCACCCCTGTGGCCGGATCGTTCCACAACACCCGCTCGATACGACGCGCCGCGGCCGGCGTGCCGTCACAGACGATCACCAGGCCCGAGTGTTGCGAGTACCCCATACCAACACCACCGCCGTGGTGCATGGATACCCAGGTGGCGCCGCTGGCCGTGTTGAGAAGGGCGTTCAAGAGTGGCCAATCGGCCACCGCATCCGAGCCGTCGCGCATGGCTTCGGTTTCCCTGTTCGGACTGGCGACAGAGCCTGAGTCGAGGTGATCGCGTCCGATGACGATCGGCGCCTGCAGCTCGCCCCGGGCCACCATCTCGTTGAAGGCAAGGCCGAGTCGGTGCCGATCCCCCAGGCCTACCCAACAGATCCGCGCCGGCAATCCCTGGAACTGGATACGCTCGCGCGCCATGTCCATCCAGTGATGCAGGTGCTTGTCGTTCGGCAGCAGCTCTTTCACCTTGGCATCGGTCCGGTAGATATCCTGCGGGTCACCGGACAAGGCGGCCCAGCGGAATGGTCCGACACCTCGGCAGAAGAGCGGTCGGATATACGCGGGGACGAAGCCCGGGAAGGCGAACGCCTCCTTCACTCCTTCATCGAAGGCAACCTGTCGCAGGTTGTTGCCATAGTCGAAAGTCGGAATGCCCGCGCGGTGAAACTCCAACATGGCCTCGACGTGCGCGGCCATGGACGCGCGCGCCTCTTTGGCCACGAGCGCGGGGTTCTCCACCCGCATCCGGTCCCATTGCTCGAGGCTCCAGCCGCGCGGCAGATAGCCATTCACCGGATCGTGAGCGGAAGTCTGATCCGTGAGGGCATCCGGCTTGATACCCCGGCGCAGTAGCTCCGGCAACACCTCGCAAACATTTCCCAACAGGCCAACCGACACTGGCCGGCCATCACCTCGTGCGCGGTCGAGTATCGAAAGAGCTTCATCCAGGTTCTTGGCCTGAACATCGAGATAGCGGGTCCGCAAGCGCTTGGCGATGCGCTCCGGCCGGCATTCGATCGCCAGCATCGAAGCCCCGGCCATGGTGGCCGCCAAGGGTTGAGCGCCGCCCATTCCCCCGAGGCCCGCCGTGAGAACCCATTTACCGCTGAGATTGCCGCCAAAGTGCTGCCGGCCCATCTCCACGAAAGTCTCATAGGTACCCTGCACGATCCCCTGGCTGCCGATGTAGATCCAGGACCCGGCGGTCATCTGGCCAAACATCATCAGGCCCTTGCGATCGAGCTCGTTGAAGTGCTCCCAGGTCGCCCACTTCGCCACCAGGTTGGAGTTCGCGAGCAGTACGCGGGGGGCATCCGCGTGGGTGCGGAACACCCCGACGGGCTTTCCGGATTGGATCAGGAGGGTCTCGTCCTCGCCGAGGGCGCGCAGCGCGCGCACGATCTGCTCGAAGCATTCCCAGTTACGGGCCGCCTTGCCGATTCCGCCGTACACGACGAGCTCATCCGGCCGCTCGGCGACTTCCGGATCGAGGTTGTTCATGAGCATGCGCAACGCGGCTTCCGAGAGCCAGTTTCGGCAACTGATCGCAGGACCGCGCGGGGCGCGCTGGGGAGCGCGGGGTTGGGCGTTAGACATGAGAGGACCTCGGCTGAAAAGCCCCGGACAGCTCGTAACGAGAGCCGGGATGGTAAAGGTCGGCGACTGTGGCGATCCGACCAAAGCTCCAGGTGCGTCGCATGATGAGCAGACAGGCATCGCCGGTCTCGAGCTTCAGCATGCGGCCCACTCGCTTGTCCGGCACGATGGCCCGGACCGTATGCTCTGCGCGCTGCAACGGCGCCGCTTTCATGAGGTATTCGTGCGGCGTGATGCGTGAGAAATCGTTCTGCAGGTAACCGGGCACTACTGTCGGGTTGACGTAACGATCCTCGACCTGAAGCGGCACGCCACCTTCGAAATGAATGAGCAGACTGTGCTCGAGCTTCGCCCCTGGTGGGACTCCGCAGCGCTCGGCCAGCTCGCGCGAGGCGTCGATCGAGCCATGAAACACAACCTTGGCGAGGTGCTCGTGACCCCGCGAGCGGATCTCGTCCGCGATGTTACGCACTTCCAGGGGATGCGCTTGTGCTCGCTGCTCGGCCACGAACGTGCCGACGCCCGCGACCCGCACCAGTACCCCGTCGGCGGCGAGCTCGCGCAGCGCCCGATTCGCGGTCATGCGTGAAACATCGAGCTCACGCACCAGCTCGTTTTCAGAAGGTACGCGGTCCCCCACTGCGAGCGTCCCTGCCGAAATCCGGGACAGGACGAACTGCTTGACCTGCAGATAGCGGGCGGCGGCCGGCGGAGAAGTCACGGGTGGGGCTCGCTGCTGACACGGACGGGTGGATATGGTGCCAGTAGCAGGATGGGCTGTCTATACAGGTATAGGTGAGGAAGAAGTTTGCGAAAAGCTGTGCGAGAGGTAGAATGCGCGCCCCCTCGAGCCCTCGGCCGGGGGGAGCGGCGGTGGATTCATCGGATTTTCGAAGGTGCGCGAGCTTCGACCCGGCCACCACCGACAGTGCTTGACCCGAAAGCCCCCCGAGGGGCTTTTTGTTTTTCTGGGCCTCGTGGCCCATTTTTGTTTCTGGCGGCTTGGTTTTGGGCGCGGCGGGAAGATGCGATGACGGCGACCTTGCGTGAGCGGCTCATCGTCCTCATAGAGCCTCTACTCGGGAGGCTGGGGTACGAGCTCATCGAGCTCGAGTATGTCGCCGGGCGCAGCAGCGCATTGGTGCGCCTCTTCATCGATCGGCCCGAGGGGATCAGAGTCGAAGATTGCGAGCGGGCGAGCCGTGAGGTGGCCGCGCTGCTCGACGTCGAGGATCCTATTCCTACCGCTTATACGTTGGAGGTGTCGTCACCTGGTTTCGATCGGGTGCTGCGGACTCCCGCGCACTTCGCGCGGTTTGTGGGCGAGCGGGTGTTTGTCGAGCTGCGGGTACCGCGCTCCGGACGCCGCCGCTACACGGGTACGCTGCTGGCGGTGAGTGATTCTGGCATTACGGTTGACGTGGATAAAGAGAAGGTTGAGGTGCAGTTTGGCGAAATCGGCAAAGCCCGCTTGGCGCCCGAATGACCGAATGAGCACCACCAGCGCACGCGCGTGGCGAGGTTTGTAAGAGTATGAACAAGGAAATCCTGATGGTCGTCGATGCCGTCTCCAACGAGAAGGGCGTCGACAAAGAAGTCATCTTCGAGGCGCTCGAAGCTGCACTGGCATCCGCCACCCGTAAGAAACATGGGGAAGAGTGGGACGCGCGCGTGTCCATCGATCGCAAGAGCGGCGACTACGAGACCTTCCGGCGTTGGAAGGTGTTTGCCGATGATTCCAAGGAGCTGGAGGTCCCCGAGCGCGAGCTACGCCTGGAGGACGCGCGGGAGATCGATCCGAACGTCGAGGTCGGCGGCTATGTCGAGCAGCCGATGGAGTCCGTCGCATTCGGTCGCATCGCCGCTCAGCAGGCGAAGCAGGTCATCGTTCAAAAGGTACGCGAAGCCGAACGCGCGCAGGTCGTGGACGCCTATCGGGACCGTGTTGGCACGCTCGCGAGCGGCGTGGTGAAGCGCGTCGATCGCAACGGCATCTACGTAGATCTCGGCAGCAACGCCGAGGGTTTCGTGCCGCGCACGGACATGATCCCGCGCGAGCAGGTGAAGCCGCAGGACCGTATCAAGGCCTTCCTCAAGGAAGTCCGCTCGGAGCCCCGCGGACCGCAGCTCTTTCTAACGCGCACCGCGCCTGAGTTCCTGATCGAGTTGTTCAAGCTCGAAGTGCCCGAGGTGGGCCAGGGCCTGATCCAGATTCTCGGTGCGGCCCGCGATCCGGGCGTGCGTGCGAAAATCGCGGTCCGCAGCAACGATCCCCGTGTCGATCCGGTCGGGGCCTGTGTTGGTATGCGCGGCTCGCGCGTGCAAGCTGTTTCGAACGAGATCGCCGGTGAGCGCGTGGACATCATTCCTCACGACGAAAATCCGGCGCAGTTTGTCATCAACGCCATGTCGCCGGCGGAGGTGATGTCGATCGTGGTCGATGAGGAGTCCCACAGCATGGACATCGCTGTTGCCGAGGACAAGCTGTCACAGGCGATCGGCCGCGGCGGACAGAACATCCGCCTGGCCAGCCAGCTCACCGGCTGGGACTTGAATGTCATGACGGAGTCCGACGCCGAGGCGAAGAGCGAGACCGAAGCGAAGGCGCTCATTCAGAACTTCATGAAGCAGCTCGACGTGGACGAGGACGTGGCCACCATCTTGGCGCAGGAAGGATTCTCCACCGTGGAGGAAATTGCCTACGTGCCGCAGGCTGAGCTTGCCGGCATCGCCGAGTTCGATGAGAACATTGTGAAGGAGCTGCGCAACCGCGCGCGCGACGTGCTGCTGACGCAGGCGATCGCAAGCGAGGAGACACTTGATCAGTCGATGCCCGCTGACGACTTGTTGCTGCTCGAGGGGATGAGCCCCGATCTGGCATTGGCCCTTGCGCGACGGGGAGTCCGCACGCGCGAGGATCTCGCCGATCAATCAGTGGATGATTTGAAGGACATCGAAGGCTTGACCGCCGATGAAGCGGGCAAGCTGATCATGACGGCCCGGGCCCCGTGGTTCGACGCGGGCCATTAGGCCGGAAGTGGGGTTGTATAGCCTATGGCAGAAGTAACAGTTTCCCAATTCGCCGAGGTGCTGAAGGTGCCGGTCGACCGGTTGCTCGTGCAACTGGACCAGGCGGGCATCAAGGTTTCTGGACCGAACGATCGCATCAGCGATGATGCGAAGCTCGAGCTCTTGACGCATCTTCGGCGCAGTCACGGCAGTGGCGAAGGCGGTAACGCCGCGCCCAGCAGAATCACTCTCCAGCGCAAAACCCAACAGGAGATCAAGCTCCAGGGCAACCAGGGTCGCGCGCGCACGGTGAACGTCGAAGTCCGCACGAAGCGGACCTATATCAATCGGGACGTTCTCCAGGAGAAGGCACGCCAGCAGCAGGACGAGCTCGATCAGAAGCGACGCGAGGCCGAGGAGGCTCAGCGGCGCGAGAAAGAGCGACTCGAGGCCGAGCAGCGCGAACGCGAGCGCGTCGAAAGCGATAATCGCCGCCGGCTCGAGGAAGAGGCCGCGAGGAAGAAAGCGCAGGAAGAGGAGCGCAAACGCGCCGAGCAGGCCGCGCGCGAGGAAGAAGAGCGCCGCGCCCGCGAGCGTGAGGAAGCGCAAAGGCGTGAGGCCGAAGCCGCCGCGGCCGCTGCGAAGCCCGCAGTGGAGCCGGAGGTCGCCGTACACCCCGAGCCTCCGAAGCGCCCCGAACCGCCGAAACGCGCCGAGGCCCCGAAGCGGACGGAACCGCCGAAGCCTGCGTTTGATCCAACATTCCAGAAGCCGCAGATCATTCCGCCGGTGCAGACGCGAGAGCGTCCGATGCAACCCGCCGCGAGCGCACCGCCGGCGCGTAGACCGCCGCAGCAGCCCCAGGCTGCCGCCTCCGCCCCTGCGCCTCAGCCGCGCGAGTCGCCTGACTCACGTGGTGCGCGCGAAGCGCGCACCAGCGCTGCGCAAGGAGCGCAGGATACCGGCACCCGCTATGGCCGTCAGGAGTTGCATGTTGCTGGCGATGTCAGCTCGCGCTTCAAGAAAAAGAAACGGGTCAAGGGCCGGCCGATGCAACCCGCCTCTGAGGGCGGTAAGCACGGATTTGAGATGCCGACCGCACCGGTGGTGCGTGAGGTCACTGTCGGAGAGACCGTGACCGTTGGCGAGCTCGCCCAGAAGATGGCCGTCAAGGCGACCGAAGTCATCAAGGTGCTGATGAACATGGGGGTCATGGCTACCATCAATCAGCCGATCGATCAGGACACCGCGGTGTTGGTCATCGAGGAGCTGGGTCACACGGCCAAGGTGCTCAAGGAAAACCAGATCGAGGAGGATCTGCAGGGCGTGCAGACAGAGGCCGCCCTGGAGCCGCGTCCGCCGGTGGTGACGGTCATGGGACACGTCGACCATGGCAAGACTTCGCTGCTCGACTACATCCGCAGCACGAAAGTGGCCGCCGGCGAAGCCGGAGGCATCACGCAGCATATCGGCGCGTATCACGTCGAGACCCCAAAGGGCGGCGTTACGTTCCTCGACACGCCGGGCCATGCCGCCTTTACGGCGATGCGTGCCCGTGGCGCGAAGGCGACCGACGTCGTTGTGTTGGTGGTAGCGGCGGACGACGGTGTCATGCCGCAGACCGTCGAGGCTATCCAACATGCGCGCGCCGCTGGTGTGCCGATCGTGGTCGCGGTCAACAAGATCGACAAGCCCGAGGCTGATCTCGATCGCGTGCGCCAGGAGCTCGCCAAGCAGGACGTGATCCCGGAAGACTGGGGTGGTGAGAACATCTTCGTGCCGGTCTCGGCTCGCACGGGCCAGGGCATCGACCAATTGCTCGAGTCCATCCTGCTGGTGGCCGAGGTGTTGGAGTTGCGTGCACCGCGCACGGGCCTCGCTTCCGGTATCGTCATCGAGTCGAGCGTGGAGAAAGGCCGCGGCGCGGTCGCCACCGTGCTCGTCAAGAAGGGCACCTTGCATACGGGTGATCCCGTCATCGCAGGGTCGGAGTTCGGTCGTGTCCGTGCCATGTTCGATGAGAGCGGCAAAGCGGTGGAGGAGGCCACGCCTTCGATGCCTGTCCAGGTGTTGGGTTTGTCCAGCCCCCCGAATGCCGGCGATGAGTTTCTCGCGGCTGAAAGTGAGCGCAAGGCTCGTGAGGTCGCCCTCTATCGCCAAGGTAAGTTCCGCGACGTCAAGCTTGCGAGCCGCATACAGCGGGCCGAGGACGTCTTCTCGCAAATGGGCGAGGCAAAAATCGGCACCGTTGCGGTCCTCATCAAAGCCGACGTGCAGGGCAGTGCCGAGGCGTTGCGCGAGTCTCTGACCAACCTGTCGACCGCGGAAGTCCAGGTGAAGTTGATCGCGAGCGGCCTGGGTGGCATCACCGAGTCCGACGTGCAGCTCGCCGCCGCGTCCAAGGGGCTCATCATCGGCTTCAACGTCCGTGCGGACGCGGGTGCTCGTGAGGCAATTAAGGAGACCGGCGTCGAGGTGCGCTACTACAGCATCATCTACGAAGCCATTGATGACGTGAGACAAATGCTCTCGGGCATGCTGCAGCCGGAGATCAAAGAGTCGATCGTCGGCGTGGCGCAGGTCCGGGATGTGTTCCGCTCGAGCAAGTTTGGTGTGGTAGCCGGCTGCCTGGTGACGGAAGGCGTGGTCAAGCGGAACAATCCGATCCGCGTGCTCCGCGACAACGTCGTGATCTTCGAGGGCGCTCTCGAGTCTTTGCGTCGGTTCAAGGATGACGTCAACGAAGTCCGTGCGGGCGTCGAGTGTGGCATCGGTGTGAAGAACTATCAGGACGTGCGCGCCGGCGACCAGATCGAGTGCTTCGCGCGAGTTGAGGTTGCGAGAACGTTGTAGTGGCAGAAGCACGCACACGCCGCATCGAGGCGGAGATCCAACGCGTGCTCTCCGAGCTCATAGCGCGCGAGGTGAAAGATCCTCGCGTTGGCAATGTGACCATAACGGCCGTGAGTCTCGCGGCCGATATGGGTGTGGCTCGGGTGTACTTCACACCGTTCGTCTCGAAGCATCCGGCCGAGGAAGTGCGAGTCGGACTGACCCATGCGGGCGGATTCCTGCGCGGGGAGGTCGGGCGGCGCTTGCGGCTGCGGCATGCACCCCGTCTGGAGTTTGTCGTGGACGATACCGCTGACAAGGCGGCGCACCTGACGGGACTCATCAATCGAGCCGTGGCGAGCGATCGTGCCGCGGCAGCTGCGAACGGTGACGGCGAAGGCGATGAGGAAAGCGCGGACGGCGCACGCCGCGTGGCCGACGCTCCCGATCGGGGCAAACGCTGATCAACGGCGCCTACCGCGACTCCTTTCATGCACACTGGGATCTTGCTGCTCGACAAGCCTGTTGGGTTGTCGTCGAACGCGGCACTACAACGAGTGCGCCGTGCTCTCGGCGTCGAGAAGGCCGGTCACGTCGGTAGTCTCGATCCGCTGGCGACTGGGATGCTGCCGATCTGCCTGGGGGAGGCCACCAAGATCGCTGGCGATGTCGTCTCCGGGCGCAAGTGTTATCGCTTCACCATTGGACTTGGCGCTCGCACCGCGACCGGGGATACCGAGGGCGCGATTGTCGAGACCGCCGCTGTGCCCGATATGGATGGCGCCACGCTGGAGGCTGTGCGCCAACGCTTCCTGGGTCCGCAGTCGCAAGTGCCTCCCATGTATTCCGCTTTGAAACGCGACGGACAGCCGCTGTACAAGCTGGCGCGGGCGGGTGTGGAGGTGGAGCGCGCGGCGCGTGACATCGAGATATTCGAGCTCGCGCTGCTTGGGTTCGAGGGCGAGCGCGTCGAGCTCGAGACGGTTTGCTCCAAAGGCACTTACGTTCGGGTATTGGCCGAGGATTTCGCCAAGGCGTTGGGGACCTGCGGACACGTGACCGCTCTTCGCCGGGTTTACGTGGAGCCCTTTGCCGCCGAGCCCATGGAGACGTTGGAATCGATCGCGGAGGCCCGGCTCCAGGATCGGTGGCCGAGAGTACTGCCCGCGGATTGGCCGCTGCATCACCTGCCCAAGATTTCCGTGAGCGCCGCGCAACTGCCGCGCCTCATGCACGGCCAAGCCATCCCCGTCAGTGCTGCGGATGCCACCGCGGATCCACGCCTGAACGCCGCCCCTCGCATCCGTCTATATGATGGAACGGGCAGCTTCCTGGGAATTGGTGAATCGGACGGTCGCGGCAACGTCCAGCCGCGGAGGCTATTCGTTCGGAGCGACGAGCCGGGCTGAACTAGGGCTGCACGTGGCCGGCCCAGCGCGTGCAAGGCTAAGGCTATCCCCTCCAGGCGGGCGCTGGCCGGCACCGTTCCTAGTGGTGCTGCACCGTCACCGCGGGGTCAAGCTTCTGCAGTGCATCCCCGACGTTTATCTCGCCAGTGCGCTGCAAATCGTCTCCGTTATAGGCCCGCCCGAACGTGCTGCAAGGTGGCTGACTCCGTGCCGCCAAGCGACTTCCGGTGTCACTGACGCAGTTGGGGCCGACCGCGCTTGCCGATTGCCGCGGGTGTCCTTGGCTTGCACAGCCGGCGAGCAGCGCCGCGAAGCAGGTTCCGATCAGTATTGCTCTCAACATACCGTTCTTCATGCCGCCCTTGATGGGGACACTTTACTCGCAAATCCACGTCCGCGGCCTCTTGAGGAACTCTTACAGGGAAAGTCGGCGCTCCAGACGCAGCCGTATACGAAGCACTGCCATAAACTTGTAGCGAGGCCGCCTGGCCAGGTACAATTGGCGGCTTACCACAAACGTTTTAAAGTTAAGCACTTAGGATAATCTGGCAATGGCTCTCACCAGCGAGAAAAAGGGCGGCATCCTCGCGCAATTCCGTCGCGGGCCGTCCGACACCGGCTCCCCCGAAGTTCAGGTAGCGCTTCTCTCCGAGCGAATCAACGGGCTCGGCGGGCATTTCGCCGCACACAAGAGCGATCACTCATCGCGACGTGGGCTGGTGAAGCTCGTGAATCAACGTCGCAAGCTCCTCGATTACCTCAAGTCCACCCAACCACAGAAGTACCAGGAGCTCGTCGAGCGCCTGGGACTGCGCCGCTGAAAACCCAAGGGCCGCCGTCATGAACGCGCGGCCCTTGTGTTTTGGCCATACCGTTTTCATCTCGAGGAATCCAGCTTGAGCGTCAGTAAGTCTTTTCCTTATGGTTCCAGCACCGTCACCATAGAGACCGGTGAGTTGGCTCGCCAGGCCGATGGAGCCGTAAAAGTTTCTATGGGCGATACCGTGGTGCTCGTGACGGCCGTCGCGAAGCAAACGGCAACACCCGGGCGGGACTTCTTCCCGCTGACCGTGAATTATGTTGAGAAACACTACGCCGCCGGCCGTATCCCGGGCGGCTTCTTCAAGCGCGAAGGCCGGCCGACCGAGAAAGAGACCCTGACCTCGCGCCTCATCGATCGCCCGATCCGTCCGCTCTTTCCCGATGGGTTCTACAACGACGTCCAGATCGTCGCGACCGTTTTGTCCATGGATCCCGAGATCGATGCCGATATCCCGTCGCTCCTGGGCGCCTCCGCGGCGCTCGCGATCTCCGGCGTGCCGTTCAACGGTCCGGTTGGCGCCGCGCGCGTCGGCTACAAGGATGGCAAGTACCTGTTGAATCCGACCAACAAGGAGCTGGCCACCTCCGATTTGCACCTGGTCGTGGCGGGCACCCAAGGTGCCGTGCTCATGGTGGAGTCGGAAGCGAACGGCCTGTCGGAGGAAGTCATGTTGGGCTCGGTGGTGTTCGGCCACGAGCAGATGCAGGTCGCCATCCGCGCCATCCGCGAGCTGGCCCAGGAGGCCGGCAAGCCGCGTTGGAATTGGCAGCCGACCGCGGACGACCCGGATCTCGTCAGTGCCGTGGCCCTGCACGCGCAGGCTGCCTTGGCGCAAGCCTATTCAATCACCGAAAAGCAGCTGCGCCATACCCGCATCGGCGAGGTCAAGTCCCAGACGGTTGCGACGCTGACGGGCGGTGAAACGCCCAAGTGGACGTCGGAGCAGGTCGAGGGCGTGTTGTTCAAACTGGAAAGCAACATCGTGCGCCAGCGGGTGTTGAACGGTGAGCCCCGCATCGACGGTCGCGACATGAAGACCGTCCGTCCGATCACGGTGAAGGTAGGCGTACTGCCGCGAACCCATGGCTCCGCGTTGTTCACTCGTGGTGAGACACAGGCGCTCGTGGTTACGACGCTGGGCACCACTCGTGATGCACAGATCATTGACGGTCTCGAAGGTGAGCGCCGCGAGCCGTTCATGTTGCACTACAACTTCCCCCCGTTCTCCGTAGGAGAGACGGGCATCATGGGATCGCCGAAGCGTCGCGAGATCGGCCACGGCAACCTGGCTCGCCGCGGCGTGCAGGCGGTGATGCCCGAAATGGAGACCTTCCCCTACGTCATCCGTGTCGTGTCCGAGATTCTCGAGTCGAATGGCTCGAGCTCCATGGCGAGCGTGTGCGGTACCTCCCTTTCGCTGATGGACGCGGGTGTGCCGATCAAGGCGCCCGTCGCGGGTGTCGCCATGGGCCTCGTGCTCGAGGGCAGTCGCTTCACGGTTCTGACCGACATCCTCGGCGATGAGGACCATCTGGGCGATATGGATTTCAAGGTCGCGGGCACGAAGGATGGCGTTACCGCGCTCCAGATGGACATCAAGGTCGAAGGGGTCACACCGGAGATCATGCGTGTCGCTCTCGACCAGGCGCGCGCTGGCCGGCTCCACATTCTCGATGAGATGAACAAGGTCATCC
>CAYNTW010000088.1:0-23552 GCA_964400085.1 uncultured Steroidobacteraceae bacterium
CACTCCTTGTTGATGGTGATGTCGCCTTCGACGAAGTGGAAGCGGCCGGTGTCCTGCGGCAGATCCCCGAGCTTGTTCTGGGCGAGGTCCATCCCGTAGACCTCCCACGGCGTGTTGCGCAGAATCGCGTTGGTGAGCGCGCTGCCAATGAAGCCGTTCGCTCCGAGAATCATGATCTTGAGTGCCATCGCCATCCTAGTTCGATTGGCTGAAAGTCGCCTGCGGCGCTTTCAGCAGACATTACTTCGAAAGCCGCCGGCAAAAAGCATGGTTTTTGCCGGCTGCGCATAAAGGCGCGCAGCTTGAACCAAGGGGGCTGCGGCCGTCCAGCCTTCGCGAGCGCAGGCTGGCTCTAGGGCGGGAATGGTAGCATTTTCAATGCCTAAGGAGAGGCAGTCCCACGTAGTTCTCGGCTAGAGTCTGGGCAGCGGCTCGGGAAGAGATGATGTATTCGAGCTCGGCGAGCTGGCGACGTTTGTCGAAGGCGTTGTCCGTGTCGAACCGATGCAGCAGCGCGGTCATCCACCACGAAAAGCGCTGCACTTTCCAGACCCGCTCGAGGCAGGTCGCGGAGTACGCCCGCAGCGCGTCCATGCGCCCGGCGCGGTAGAAGCTCTCCAGGGCCTCGCCCAGAATCTGAACGTCCGCGATCGCCAGATTCATGCCTTTGGCGCCCGTCGGGGGAACGATATGCGCCGCATCTCCCGCCAGAAACAGGCGTCCGCTGCTCATGGGCTCCGTCACGAAGCTGCGCATGGGTGTCACGGACTTCTGCAGCACCGGGCCGGGCGCCAGTTGTGAGCCGAGACGGGCCTGGAGCTCGCTCCAGAGGCGATCGTCGGGCCACTGGTTGAGGTCCTCTTCCGGCCGGCACTGCAGGTAAAGCCGGCTGACGGTGGGCGATCGCATGCTCAACAGGGCAAACCCACGGTTGTCATTGGCATACACCAACTCCTGGGACGCGGGGGGCGCCTCGGCGAGAATCCCGAGCCACGCGAACGGGTATACGCGCTCGTAGATCGTGAGCTCGCGCGGCGGAATACTCTGGCGGCAAACACCATGAAAGCCGTCGCAGCCGGCGATGAAGTCACATTCGAGTGTCTGCTCACGGCCACCGACCCGGTAGCGAACGCTGGGGTGGTCCGTATCGAACTGACTCAGCGCCACGTCCTCGACATCGAAGTACAACGGCTGCTGCGCCGCCAGGCGCGCGGCAATGAGGTCTTTTACCACCTCCTGCTGGCCATAGATCATGACCGACTTGCCGACCAGATCGGCGAAATCGATACGGTGATCGCGCCCCTTGAAGTGCAGGACAATGCCTTCGTGCGGCAAGCCTTCGCGCATCATGCGGGCCCCTGCTCCCGCCGCTCTGAGAATGTCGACGCTCTGGTGCTCCAGCACACCGGCGCGCACGCGGTTCTCGATATATTCGCGGGAGCGAGCCTCCAGGACCACGGATTCAATGCCGCGCTGATGGAGAAGCTGGGCCAACAACAGCCCCGCCGGGCCCGCTCCGATGATGGCAACTTGGGTACGCATGGTTACACTCTAGTTCCAGCGCAGGGGCGCTCCCATGGACTTAAACGCCTTCTCCTTGGACTAATCGTGGATTTCACTCGGATGTCGGAGCCGCGGGCCGCGATACCCCGATTCTTCCTGTACGGCGAGCCGCCCCGGGATGCGGACGAGCGCTTCGTGCACGTGGAGACGATTGCCGACCGCAGCCGTCTGTACGAGTGGCGCATCCGGCCGCATGCGCACCGGGATCTGCACCAGTTGCTGGTGATTCTCGCCGGCGGCGGTGACATGCAGGCCGAGACCCAGAGACATTCATTTCGCGCACCCGCCTTGCTCATCGCACCGGCCGGCGTGGTGCACGGGTTTGCTTTCACGCCCGAGACGGAGGGTTATGTCGTCACCCTCGCTGACACCTTGCTACGGGACCTGGCGCGCGAGGAGTCGGCATTCAAGCGGTTGTTCCAATCACCTGCGTGCGCCTCCCTCGCGGCGGACCCGGCTCACACCCAGGAGCTGGTGGAGACGGTGCCGAAACTCCGGCGCGAGTTGGTATGGAACGCGCCTGCGAGCGGCGCCGCCGCAGCGGCCCGACTCACGACAGTGTTGGTGAGTGCCGTGCGCGCGCTGCACGAGCCTGCGCAGGTCGGCACCGCAGCGACAAACGCGCGCGCGGCGTTGGTTGCGCGCTTTCGGGAGAAGGTCGAGTCGCACCTGCGCATGGGGTTGTCAATCGCGCAGTATGCGAAGGCGTTGAGTATTACTCCCGCGCGCCTGCGCGCCGCCTGTCTCGAAGTCACCGGCAAGCCACCGGCCCGGGTGTTGGAGGACCGCTTGCTCCTGGAGGCCAAGCGCACCCTGACGTACACGAATATGACGGTCGCTGAGGCGGCGTACTATCTCGGCTTCACCGACCCGGCGTACTTTTCGCGCTTCTTCAGCAAGAATGCGGGGGAGTCGCCGGCGGCGTTTCGTAAGCGGATGACGCGCTAGAGCCCAGGGCTGGCAAAGTTTCACTCGCTAGAGGATGATTGGAACATGGCAGCCAGAAACTCAAAATCAAGAACGCACGGCGGCAAAAGCCGCAACGAGATCCGCCTGCGTGGGACGCGAATACCCGGGCTAGACAAGGAGATAGCCCTGGTGCGCACTGGCCCGCCAAAGAAACGCCGATCAGATACTCGCCGCTCGGATGAGGCGGACGTAGTCGTTCAAAAGCTAGGGAAAGCTCTCGGCAGGCCAGGTATCAATAAGCTCGCCATCTTCGTCCCGCCTGGTGTCGCAAGTGTCTTCGCGTACTCAGTTGACCCCTTCGACCCGAGTAAGGTGGTCCGTGAAGCCTTCGACGGAACCAAAAGAATTGGTCGCGTCGTTTCAGGTAAATTCAAGTTATCGTGAGCCGGCCACGGCGCGCGCCCCCAGTTGCGCGACTGCTGCGAGACGCCGTCCGTCGCGAAAGAAAGCCTGTGGCATTTGTGCTAGCCGGTCACAACGGCAGTGGAAAATCGACCCTCTGGTACCAGAGACTTGCCTCGGAGTTACAACTGCCGCTGGTGAACGCCGATCGGCTCACGGCATCCATTCTTCCAACTCCAGATATTCGGACTCATCGTCTCCCGGACTGGGCTCTGCGATTGAGAGACCACGACGAGCGCTGGCAACGATTATCCCAAGAAGGCGTGCGGGCACTTGTCGCGCTGATCATGGAGAAGCAGATGTCTTTTGCTTTCGAGACGGTATTTTCGCACTGGAAGCAGCTGCCCAACGGCCATTACGAGTCCAAGGCCGATGACATAGCTGCTCTGCAAGCAGCCGGATATTTCGTCGTACTCCTATTTGTAGGTCTGGCCACGGTTGAGCTTTCGATTTTGCGTGTTGAAACTCGGAAAGAACAAGGTGGGCACGGGGTCCCGTTGGAAAAACTCCGGTCGCGGTTCCCCAGAACACAGTTGGCCGTGGGCCATGCCGCCCCTTTGGCGGACATGACACTCATGTTCGACAACAGTCGATCGTCTGAGAAGGCCTTTGCACTCGTTCACGTGCAGCAAAGGGAGCGCGTTCTCTTTGACTGTCGCGACCCACGCTACTCAATTGAACAGGAACTCCGGGCTGTTTCCGCCATGTGGCTCGATAGGGTGGTCGGACCATTCAGCCTTGCGTAGAGGGCTGATTAGCGGGGAACTTTTGCCCCAGCCCCTGACCAAAGCTGCGCGGCACATCAGGAGCATGAAGATTGATGCGTTCGGTGTTCGGTCGTGAGGCCGTGTTCAGTGTGGCGGCGCTGCTGATCAGCGCGATTCTCATCCAGACGATCTACGCCACGGTTATCCGGCCCCAGGCGGCCGCGATCCTTTCCCAGCCGGTGATCCCACAGGACAAGCTGCGTCCCGGTCAGACCATCACGCGCAACCTGCGCTCACCGTTCGTGATCCTCAAGGACTATGAGCAGGAGGTCGCCCTCATCCTGGCGACCTGGGCCCTGTGCCTGATCGGCTACCAGGCCGGCGAAGTCACCCGCAACCGGCGGTTGCTCGACAAGAACTACGTCGAGCTCGGCGAGGGTCACGTGGTTCTTCCGGACGACGCACGTGCCTACGGGCGCCCGATCGAGAGCTTGCCGCGCGACGAGCAGGAAATGCTGCTGCCGCGCGCGCTGATGGTTGCCCTCAATCGCTTTGGCGCCACGCGCAGTGTGCAGGACGCGGCGGAAGCCGTTCGGGCCGAATGCGAGAATGAGCTCGATCGCCTCGATGCGCAGCTCTCCATGGTCCGCTTCACCGCATGGGCGATCCCGGCGGTTGGATTTGTCGGAACCGTTCGAGGCATCGGCCGCGCGCTGCAGGAGGCGCAAGGCGCGCTGCACGGCGATATCTCCGGTGTCACGTTGGGGCTGGGTGTTACATTCAATGCAACCCTGACCGCCCTGGTGTCGTGCATCCTGGTGATGTTCTTTCTACATCAGCTCCAACAGGCGCAGGATCGATTGGTGCTCGATGCCCGCATGTATATCGACCGGCGGTTGATCCGGAACATGCGGGTGCATTGACGGCGGCAGCCCTGCACCGGTCAGCAGCAGCGGGTAACCCCGGTCCACTTTTGTCGCTGACGCTCAGCGAAATATTCTTTCCGGGACATCAGCGGCTGGTCCCCGTGCTCCGCCGCATGATGCGCCACATAGCGCTCGTACGCGTCATCGCCAGAGACTGCGCGCAAATAGCTCCAGGCCGCCGACAGCCAACGCAACGGGGCCGAGCTCATCAGTGCCCCGCCGGGGCCACGCCGTGCAGCCCTGTCGCAACGGTCACGCCGCCCTCCAGCCTCGTCGGCTGATAGGGAGCTTCGGAGCTCGGGCCAACCTCCAGCCCGCGCAGGCGCCGCAGGCAGACACGGCTCATATCGAGAATCACGAACCACAAGATCGCCGTGAACAGGATGGTCAACCAGCCATCGAGCTGCTGGTTGAAAATGAGCTGTGCGGCCACCGCTGCCTTCTCGGGTGGTAAAACACCGGCCGCCAGCTTGGTGGCCATGTCATGGGCGGCGGCAAAAAAGCCCAGTTTCGGGTCGGGACTCACGACCTTCTGCCAAGCGGCCACCGTCGTCACCACGGCGAGCCATGCCAATGGGCCGCCGGTCACCAGCGCGTAGCGCCGCTTGCCCGACTTGATGATGATTCCGGTCGCAACCGACAAGGCGATCGCCGCGAGCATCTGGTTGGAGATGCCGAACAACGGCCACAGGATGTTGATACCGCCGTTGGGATCGATCACCCCGATATAGAGGAAGTACCCCCAACCGGCGACAACCAACGTGCTCGAAAAGACCACCGACGGGTACCAGGAGGTCCGACCGAGGGGCTTGGAGACGTGCCCCAACAGATCCTGCAGCATGAAGCGGCCGACACGCGTGCCCGCATCGATGGTCGTCAGGATGAACACGGCCTCGAACATGATGGCGAAGTGATACCAGACACTCAACAGGCCGCGACCGAAGGATGAGCCGAAGATACTCGCCATGCCGACGGCCAGCGAAGGGGCGCCGCCGGTTCGTGCAAACAGCGTGCTCTCTCCCATGTCGTGCGCCAGCTTCGTCATCTGCTCCGTCGTGACGGGGAATCCCCAGCCCGTGATGGTGTGCACGGCGGCATCCGGTGTCGCACCCACGATGCCGGCCCCCACGTTGATGGCAAAATAGACACCGGGATCGAGCAGCGTGGCGGCGATCATCGCCATGATGGCGACGAGCGATTCCAACGCCATGCTACCGTAGCCGATGAGCCGCACGTCACGCTCGTTGGCGATGAGCTTCGGCGTGGTGCCGCTCGAAACCAACGCATGAAACCCGGAAACCGCGCCACAGGCAATGGTGATGAATACGAATGGGAATACCTTGCCCGTGAAGAGCGGCCCCGTCCCGTCGACAAATTGAGTGATCGCCGGCATCTTGATCTGCGGATGCATGAGCAGAATGGCGATCGCGAGCGCGAACACCGTGCCGAGCTTCAGAAAGGTCGAGAGATAGTCGCGCGGCGCGAGCAGCAGCCATACCGGCAGAATCGCCGCGAGCCAGCCGTAGACGATGACGAAGCCGGCCAGAGACGGCCCGGCATAATCGAACATCCCGCGCAACCCGGCCTGTTGGTCAATCCAACCCCCGCCAAACACGGCGAGCGCGATCAGCGCCACCCCGATGACGGAGGCCTCGAGCACCCGGCCCGGCCGCCACGTCCGCATGTAGAACCCGACCAGAATCGCGACCGGAATGGTGGCGAACACGGTCGAAGTGCCCCAAGGGCTGTGCTTCATGGCATTCACCACGACCAGGCCCAGCACCGCGATGAGAATGATCATGATCATCAGCGTGCCGATCAGGGCGGCAAAGCCGCCGAAGGGACCCAGCTCATCGCGTGCCATCTGTCCCAGGCTGCGGCCATCGCGACGCATGGACAACATGAGCATCGTCATGTCCTGCACGCAGCCGCCGACGACGGCGCCAACAATGATCCACAGCGTGCCAGGCAGATAACCGAACTGTGCCGCAAGAGTCGGCCCGACCAACGGACCCGGGCCGGCGATCGCGGCGAAGTGATGACCGAAAGCCACCCAACGTTGTGTTGGGACGAAGTCACGCCCGTTGTTGAGACGCTCAGCGGGGGTTGCGCGCGTGGGGTCTACCAGGTAGACCTTTGCGGCAATCCAGGCGGCATAGAAACGGTATCCGAGCAAGTAGATGCATACGGATGCGACGACGATCCAGAGCGAGTTGATCGGCTCCTGCCGGTAAAGCGCGATGCCGCCGAGAGCGAACCCGCCGACCACGGCGAGCAGCACGCCCCAAATCTTGTTCACCATGAGAACCCGCCCCTATTGGTCAATTGGAAAAACTGGCCTACGGCCGTTTTTCGGACATCAGCTCCGTTACCGCCGGCAAAAGGCGTGACTTTTGCCGGCTGCGCCTCTCAGTTCAGGAGTCCCTTCAACGTACGGCGGTAGCCTGTCAGCAAAATCTCCCGCCGATGATGGCGGCCATTGATAACAACCTTCGCACCCGCACGCCAGACACAATCGACCACTGCGCGGCCAGCGGCAAAAATCCAGCTATCGAGGATCTCATCCTCGCGGCGTTCCGCGAGCGCTGGGTGTGCGGCGTTCAGACTAACGATATCCGCGGAGGCGCCCACCGTCAGAGCGCCCGTCTTCGCCGCGCCTGTTTCGAAATGCAACGCCCGGGCGCCTCCGGCATACGCGCTCTCGAGAAGGCTGCGCCCCGTCGAGCTGCCTTCAGCTTTGGCGAGCACGTTTCGGGCACGCTGCGAGAGCCGTTGGGAATATTCCAGGATCCGCAGCTCCTCCGCGCCATCGAGCAGAATGTTCGAATCCGAGCCGATGCCGAATCGGCCACCCGCCGCGAGGAAAGCGGAAGCTGGAAAAATACCGTCGCCGAGGTTTGCTTCGGTGATCGGACACAGCCCGACGACGGCGCCGGATGCAGCCATACCGCGTACTTCCCACTCGGTAGCGTGAGTGGCATGCACCAGGCACCAACGCTCATCCACGACCTGATTTTCCAGCAACCATTCGATGGGGCGTCGACCACACCAGGCCAGGCAGTCCGCGACTTCCTGGGTCTGCTCAGCGATATGGATATGAATGACCTCACCGCGCGCGAGCGGAACAATGGCGGCCAGCTCTTGTGGCGTTACCGCCCTGAGGCTGTGGGGAGCGATACCGACCGCGGCGCCGGGCAATCGGCGCACAGCGGCTCGGCTTGCTTCCACGATCCTGGCGAAAGCGTCGACATCATTGATAAACCGTTGCTGCCGGGAGCTCGGCGCCTTGCCGCCAAAACCGCTATGCGCATAGAACGTGGGGAGCAGGGTCAGCCCCATCCCTGTCAGCTCGGCAGCAGCAGCAATCCGCTCTACCAGCTCGCCGGGATTCGCGAACGGTACGCCGCCAAGGTCATGGTGCAGGTAGTGAAATTCGCCGACGTGAGTGAAGCCGCCCTCGAGCATCTCGGCGTACGCCAATGCGGCGATTGCCTCGACTCCCTCGGGATCGAGGCGTTCGACAAAGCGATACATCAGCTCGCGCCAGGTCCAAAAGCTGTCGCCAGTCGGTCCCCGGCGTTCGGTAAGCCCCGCCAGCCCGCGCTGAAACGCGTGGCTGTGGACGTTCGGCAAGCCGGGTACGCCGATCGAGTGGCGCTCGTCGTCCGCTTCCGGGGTCGTGCCCGCCTGGATCCGTGCGATACGGCCCTCGAGCGTTGTCACCCGCACGCCAGTAGCCCAGCCTTCCGGCAGCAACGCAGTTTCGAACCACAGCTTGCTCATGTAGGGCCGCATTATCGATGATTGCAGGCTGAGAAAGCAGCTAGGGCCTGAAAGCCAATGACCGACGAGCAGGAGCCCCAGTGGCTGACAATCCGGCGCGGGACCGCGCCCCTCGTGCTGACCATGCCGCACACCGGCACGGACCTCGTGGGGGGTATCGAGGCGCGCCTCGAGTCTGCGTGGCTCGCGCGGAAGGACGCTGACTGGTGGGTTGACAGGCTTTACGACTTTGCTGGAGGTCTCGGCGCGACCGTGATCAGGACGAGCATTTCGCGCACGGTAATCGATGTCAACCGCGATCCGTCCGGCATCTCTTTATATCCAGGACAGGCCACCACCGAGCTGTGCCCCACGACAACGTTCGATGGTGAGCTTTTGTATCGTGCCGGTTATGCACCGGATGGACAGGAGATTGCGTCCCGACGCGTCGCTTGGTTCGAGCCCTATCACCGCGCGGTGCGCGAGGCGATCGACCGACTCCGCGCGCAGCATGGCACGGTGGTGTTATATGACTGCCACTCGATCCGATCGCGCATTCCGCGCCTGTTCGAAGGCCAGCTCCCCAATTTCAATATCGGCACCCACAGCGGCGCGAGCTGCGCCCCGGAGCTCACCGCGCGCGTGGAAGCGATTTGCGCGGCAACGCCCTTCGAGCGAGTCACGAACGGCCGGTTCACAGGCGGCTATACCACGCGCCACTATGGACGCCCTGCGGGTGGCGTGCACGCCATTCAGATGGAGCTCGCCTGTCGCGGGTACATGGGCGAGCCGGAGGAAGTCACTCCCGCGAACTGGCCAACGCCTTACGACCCCGCCGTAGCGGCCCCGATGCGCGCGGCGCTGGAGCGCATCCTCGCCGCC
Source organism: uncultured Steroidobacteraceae bacterium (assembly GCA_964400085.1). Classification (GTDB taxonomy): domain Bacteria; phylum Pseudomonadota; class Gammaproteobacteria; order Steroidobacterales; family Steroidobacteraceae; genus 13-2-20CM-66-19. The sequence continues at coordinate 9,212 of CAYNTW010000088.1, forward strand.
TGTGTCGAATTCGCGTCAGGGCGCGGCTGATCCGCGAGAGGCTCGAGCGGCAGCGCCGGTCCCAACCGGCGCTGCCGCCCTTCGGTCCCAACAATCTCGCGTCAGAACCTGAATCCAACACGAATCGGCACAAATGACGTCTTCACGGGCGTCTGCATTTCCGTGTAACGCGCTTCGACGAACCAGGACTGTCCGCCATAGAGCGGGAAGTTGAGTCCGACGCCCGCGTTCCATTCCAAGCGGGTCGTGTCCGTGCGGTCTACCAACACGTCACCTGGGACGAAGCCACTTTCGCAGAAGTCCCACCAGCCGTCGCAATAGTAACCCTGAAATGCGACCGTCTGGGTGAGGCTGATGCGCCGATAGGCGCCACCGCCACCGGCCATTAGATAAGCCTTTACGCCATTGGCGAATGGGATCTCGTAAACACCATCCACGTCGAAGGTGAAGAGATCCGCCCAACCGTCATCGATCTGCGTCTGGTCCGCGGCCGCACCTTCCTGCAGCAGTTGATTGCTGGCGTTGTTGCGGCTGTAGTTCAGGTCCAGACGCAGTGAGAAGGGACCCGGCTGCGGGTACCATTGAACCCCGCCGCCGACATTCCATCCATTGTCGAGGTAGTTCGATGTTTGTCCCGTGGTAACGGTGTAGCCCCCGTCCACGTAGAAGTGCACTGGGCGATCGGGACCATAGTAGCCCTGGGCCATGGCCGGCACTGCGCTGCCAAACAACATGACAGCGCCCAGTGAGTAAATGTAACGCTTCATTATCATCCCTCAGCTATTCCTTGATTGAAATCGTGGCGGCGTCGCACACAGCGTGCCCGAATTCAGGCGCCGTTCAGCTTCAAACGCGGCGCCGCGAGAGCCCTTAGACTCTGCGCGACAGCCGGCGTTTCACGGCGCGCGTGATTTCTTGCAGCTCGGTGATGCCGAGCGCCGTCGCCGAAGTAAAGAACGCAGCAGCCCCGACGGCGATGACAAGGGCCAGCGCCCCGGCTTTGGGCAAGAACGCCTGGGTGGTCCAATCCGCGAGCAGGAAATGCATCCCGGCCCAGCAGATGCCGGCGAGCAGCACGGAGGGGATCGCCAGCCGCGCCAGCAGTTTCAACATCGCCCCTGACTCGAGGTAGCGCAGGTGGCGGCGCATCAGGAAATAGAGAGTCAGGAAATTGGTGATCGCGATGCAGGCCGTCGCAAGCGCCAGCCCGCGGTGTCCCCAACCCAGTCGCAGGGTGAACAACCAGTTCAAGAAGAGGTTCAAGCCGATGGCAATGAAACTCACCACCATTGGGGTCTTGCGCTTGTCGACGGCGTAGAACGCGTTCACCAACACCTTGAGCGCAGCGTACCCGCACAGGCCAATCGCATAGAAGCGCAGCGCGGCGGCGGCCTCCGCCGCCTCGTGCGCGCCGAACTTCAGGTGTTGGAAGAGAACCGACATGATCGGCTCCGCCAGCATGATCAGACCGATGGCCGATGGAATGGTCAGAAGGAAGGCCATCCGCATCCCTCGGGCCAGCTCGCTGCGAAAGCCGGCCGCGTTGCCCGTACCGGCCAGGCGCGCCAGCAGCGGCAGCGACACGGTGCCGAGGGCAACACCGAACACCCCGAGAGGCAGCTGCATCAGGCGAAAGGCCGCTTGCAACCAGAAGGTCGGGCCGTCACCCAGCTTGGAGGCGAACATGGAATTGATCAGCACATTCACCTGTACGCTGCTGCCCGCTACCACCGACGGCCCCATCAGGCGCAGCAGGGCCTTCACCCCTGGATCGCGCCACGCAAAGTCCGGACGAAAAATGTAGCCCACGCGGCGCAGCGCCGGCACTTGTACCCCCAGCTGCAAGGCTCCGCCGACCAACGTGGCGATCGCGAACCCAAACAGCGCCCGGGTCCCAAAGTGCGGATCGAGCAACCAGCCCAACAACAATCCGGAGAGGATCGAGCCCAGGTTGAAGAAGCTCGAGGCCATCGCCGGCACGCCGAATACGTTCTTTGCATTCAACATGCCCATCACCAGCGCCGCCAGCGACACGAGCAGGATGAACGGGTACATGATCCGTGTCAGGGTGATGGTGAGGTCGGCTTTGTCGCCCTTGAAGCCCGGCGCGAGCACGTGCACCAGCCACGGAGCGAAGACGATGCCGAGAATCGTGAGCGCGCCCACCACCACGATCGTAAGGGTCGCCACTTTGTCGGCGAGGCGCCACGCCGCCTTATCGCCCTCGAGCGCAGTCGTTTTGCTGAAGGTGGTCACGAACGCGGTCGACAGCGCGCCTTCCGCAAACAGGTCGCGCAGCAGGTTCGGGATGCGGAACGCGATGGTGAAGGCGTCCATCAGAAGTCCGCCGCCAAAGAGCGCGGCGAAGATCTGATCGCGGATCAGGCCCAGAACGCGGCTACACATCACCGCCACGGCGACGATGCCGGCGGCCTTGGTGTTCAGTTTTTCAGCGCGTTTTTCCGGGGGCCGACCCTCCGGTGACCGGCTCTCCGCCAGCGCGCCTTCCGCCGGCGGGCGATTCGGGAGCTGACCATCCGGTGGCTGCGTCGGCGCGGGTTCACATGAGGACATGGGGGCGCGAAGGTACCATCCTTGGCCGGCTCCCGGCCATGAAATCGTATCAGCCGCGCCCGGCAGCGCGTCGCCCGTCCCGGCTCGCTTGCGGCCGTCCAGCGCCACATTATATTATTGTCATTATAATATTTAACGCCCGCGGCGGGCGCACTCCCAGGCGAGGCCTCATGAATTCCGATGTCATCATCACGTGCGCCGTCACTGGCGACGACACGAAGGTCACTAAGAGTCCTTATTGCGCCATCACTCCCGAGCAGATCGCCAACACGGCGATCGAGGCAGCCAAGGCCGGCGCCGCAATCGTCCACATCCACGTGCGCGACCCAGAAACGGGAGCCTTCAGTATGGAGACGCGCTACTACCGCGAAGTGGTCAAGCGCATCCGCGAAAGCAAAGTGGACGTGATCGTCAATCTGACCTGCGGGATGGGGGGTTACATCTGTGTCGGCGACCATGGTCTGAAAGACACACCCGCCCCCGGCACTGACTTCGTGAGTCAGGAGGACCGGATGCGGCACGTGATCGATCTGTGCCACGAAGGTCTCTACCGCCCTGACATCGCTACCCTCGATTGCGGCAGCCTCAACTTCGGCGACGGCAATCGCGCCTACGTGTCGACGCCGAGCTATCTACGCAAGGGCGCCGCCATCCTGCGCGATCTGGGCGTGAAACCCGAGCTCGAGGTGTTCGATACGGGCAACCTGTGGTTCGTGCGACAGATGATCAAGGAGGATCTGATCCCCTCCCCGGCGCTGATCCAGCTTTGCTTGGGTATACCTTATGGAGTCCCAGCTGACACCGGACATCTGCTGGCCATGGTGAACACCCTGCCGCCCGATGCGGTGTGGACCTCGTTTGCGATCGGCCGCATGCAGATGCCGTGGGTGGCGCAGTCGATCCTGGTCGGCGGCAACGTGAGGGTCGGCTTGGAGGATAACCTCTACTTGAGCCGCGGGGTGTACGCCAGCAACGCGCAACTGGTAGAGAAGGCACGCACGATCATCGAGGCGATGGGCGCACGGATCGCCACTCCGGCGCAGGCTCGCGAGCGGCTGGCGATCCGCTGAAGCGTCGTGAGCGAGATCATCTATCGGACCGCGTTGTCGCCGGAGTGGATCGACTATAACGGGCATCTGCGGGATGCTTACTATGGGTTGATCGTGAGTTATGCATGTGATGCGCTCATGGATCGATTGGGGATGGATGCGGCGTATCGGGAACGCACACGCAACACGCTCTACACGGTTGAGATGCATGTTCACTTCCTGCGTGAAGTGAAGAAGGATGATGTCGTTCTCGTGAACGTACGGATGTTAGGTACGGACGCGAAGCGCATACATGTGGCGTTTGATATTCTGCGCGAGGCGGACAATGTAGTGGCCGCGAGCGCGGAGTTGATGCTGTTGCATGTGCATCAAGGCGAAGTTGTGACGACCGCGCCGTTTCCACCGGACGTCGGCACCGCTCTTGCCGGGCTCGCCGCGGACACCGCCGGCGCGCCAGAGGTAGGCCCCGGCTCGCGGCGGATGGAACTGAAACGGCGCTGATATGGAACCGCCTACTCGCCCCACCACGCCACCGAACCCGCTGCCGGCCGCTAGCAGAGCGGCGGCGGGCGTCACATGAGTCGATCCCGCATTGCGCGCTTGCTCGCACCGCGCACGATCGCGCTAGTTGGCGGGGCTTGGGCGGACGCGGTTGCGAACGCGTCGCGGGCCATCGGATACACGGGTGAGATCTGGCGGGTTCATCCGAAACGGGCTTCGACTGCGCAGACACCTTACTACCGCTCCATTGATGAACTGCCGGGCTCGCCGGATGCAACGTTCGTGGCGGCACCGAATACTGAGGTGCCCAACATCGCGGCGGCGCTGGTGCGGTGGGACGCAGGTGGGTTCGTGTGCTTCGCCGCGGGCTTCTCGGAGACTGCCACCGATCAGGGGCAGCGGCTCACCCAGGACCTGGTGGCGCAGGCGGGCGATCTGCCGTTCTTCGGGCCCAACTGTTATGGGCTGATCAACTTCTTCGACGGCGCCGCGCTCTGGCCGGACCAGGTCGTGGGCGCTCGGCGGGACACCGGTGTGGCGCTCATTTGTCAAAGCGGCACCATTGCGCTCAATCTGCTGTTCAATCAGCGCTCGTTGCCTGTCGGCTATGTGTTGACCGTCGGCAATCAAACGCGGCTCGCCGTCGAGGATATGATCGAGCTGCTCGCTGACGATGAGCGAGTGACCGCCTTTGGGCTATATGTCGAGGGCGTAAAGGATACCGAGCGGTTCGCTCGAGCCGTTGCCAAGGCGCGCGCGGCGCGCAAGCCGATAGCTTTGGTGAAAGCTGGACGCACGGAGGCCGCGGCACGGACGGCGCGCAGCCATACGGGAGCGCTGGCCGGCGCCGACACGGTGTTTGACGCGTTTTGCCGCCAGGCGGGCATTGCCCGGTGTGACTCGCTGGCAACGCTGTGCGAGACGCTGAAGATATTCCACGTCGGCGGTCCGCTCCCGGGGCGGAAGGTGTTGGTGCTCGGGGCTTCGGGTGGAGATATGGCGATGACCGCGGATGCGGCGCGCGACCTGGGGCTCGCCTTTGCGCCGATTCCGCAGGGCACCCGACAGAGCCTGCGGGAGATCCTCACAGACAAGGTCACTATTGCAAACCCGTTCGACTTTCATACCCACATCTGGTTCGACCGGCCGGCGCTACGCGCAATGTTCTCGTTGGTGCAGCGGTCGGGCTACGACGCGGTGGGTTTCATGTTGGACTGCCCGCCCGCGGACAAGGCGGATCCGGGCAGCTACATCGCCGCTATCGAGGAATTCATCGCCGCGGTCCCCGGCGCCCCGACGCGCACCGCGATCATCAGCTCAATGCCCGAGTCGCTTTCCGCGGAAACTCGCGAAATGTGCCTCGCCGCCGGCGTGGTGCCACTTCAGGGGCAACGCCAGGCTCTCGAGGCACTCGACCTCGCCGCTGCTGTTGGTGAGGCGTGGGCGGCGGACGCGCGGGTCGAGCTGCGGAAAGCCGCACGCGGGCAAGGGGGTGGGCGAACCCTCGGCGAGCACGAGGGCAAGGCCGCTCTCGCGGCGTTCGGCGTGCGGATCCCACGATCGAGCCTGACACATCCGCAGGACGCCGCCAATGCGGCGCAGGCGATCGGCTTTCCCGTGGTGATAAAGGCCGCGAGCGCGTCACTGGAGCATAAGTCAGAAATTGGCGGCGTCATTCTCAACATCCGCACGCGCGCCGAGGCGGCAGCCGCGGCACAAACGCTCGCGCGGCTCTCAGACACTCTCCTCGTCGAGGAGATGATCACTGATGGCGTGGCCGAGGTACTCATCGGAATGATCGTCGACCCTCAGTTCGGTCAGGCGTTGGTGATTGGTGCCGGTGGCATTCTCACTGAGCTGCTCCGGGACACGGTCACCCTCCTGCCGCCCTTCAGCGCGCACGCGATCGAGTCGGCGCTGAGGAAGCTCGCCGTCGGCAAGCTTTTGAGCGGCTTTCGTGGCCGTCCATCGGCCGATGTCAGCGCGCTGGTCGAAACCGCGCTGGCGTGCGCTCGCTATGCGGAAGCAAACGTGACCCAGCTATTGGAGCTCGACATCAACCCTGTCATCGTTCGACCCGCGGGCCGTGGCGCTGTCGCCGTTGACGCGCTGATCCGCTTTGTTTAGGAGAGCACGCTATGTCCGAAGGTATCGAGACCACCACCAACGGACCCATCCTCGAAGTGACACTCAATCGCCCCAAGGCGAACGCCATCGACCTCGCGGCTAGTCGGCGACTCAATGACATTTTCACCGCCTTCCGGGATGACCCGCAGCTGCGCGTGGCGATTGTGACCGGCGCGGGCGACCGCTTCTTTTCGGCCGGTTGGGATCTCAAGGCGGCGGCCGGTGGGGAGAAGTCGGACGAGGATTGGGGAGTGGGCGGCTTTGGCGGGCTGAACTATCCGCGCAACCTGGACAAGCCCCTCATTGCCGCGGTGAACGGGACCGCCTGCGGCGGCGGTTTCGAGATCGTGCTGGGGACCGACATCATTGTCGTGGAAGAGCACGCCCGTTTCGCTCTCCCCGAAATCAACGTCGGCGTGCTCGCCGATGCCGGGGCCATCAAGCTCCGGCGGCGCATCCCCTATCACGTTGCCGTGGAATTCCTGATGACCGGACGCTGGATGGACGCCGCGGAAGCCAAACACTGGGGATTGGCCAATCACGTGGTGCCGACGGGCCAAAGCCTGGCAAAGGCCCGCCAGATCGCCCAGCAGCTCGCGGCGGGGCCGCCGCTATTGTTTCCGGCGATCAAACAGCTCCTCCGACACACCGAAATGATCCCAGAGCACCAGGCATTCGAGCTGCACGATAGCCTCCACGCCGTGCAGAAGGTCCTCCGCTCGGAGGATCTCAAGGAGGGCGCCCGCGCCTTTGCCGAAAAGAGAAAGCCGGTCTGGAGCGGCAAATAGGCGACCAACGACCAAGCGGCCCCGTGCCCAGGAGATCACCTCCTGATGAGCTCCTGGGCGGACCTGCACGTCGTCAGTGATGCGACAAGGCCTTCTGAAACTCCGCGCTCTGCAGCATCGAGCTCGTGGTGTTGACAACGGAGTCCGACAACACCTCGAAATAGTTCTCGGCCTTGTACGAGCGACCAAAGCGCTTCGCATCGCCTGAGGCCATGCCGCTCCACAGCGTTTTTCCGCTGCGGTCGACAAGGGTGATGTGCACCGCCACTTGCCCTTCGTAGGTACCGGTCTCCTCGACAAAGAATTGCCGCACCTCGCCTTTCAGGATCATCGTGCCGTTGCTGTCGACCGTGTTCAAGCCGGCCTTGTTGAACAGGTCGCGCATATGAGTGCTGACGAAAGCACCGACGTCATCCGAGGTGGTGACCGGTTTAGGCTTGTCGTCCTCGCGGTTCTCGCCGATCAGCTCCGGCTTGTCGCGCGCATCCTTGAAAGTCTCGAACTGGATTGTGGATTGCGTCGTTTCCGTGGTGCCAAACGTGCTCAACTGCGAAGTCGGGCGCCATTGCAGCGGCACGTGTTCCAACAGCTTCTTCGCGCCGTACGCGGTCAGCGTCACGGCAATCAGGGTCAAAGCAAAACCAATGCGACGGGCCATCAGCGCGTCCTCCCTTTTTTTGAGATCACCCCCCGAGGGGGCGCAACAATGCGCGCGAGATGATATGCCTCTGCACCTCACTCGTTCCATCCCAAATGCGCTCGATGCGTGCGTCCCGCCAGATCCGCTCCAGGGGCAGATCCGTCATCAGCCCCATGCCACCGTGGACCTGCAGAGCCTCATCGGCCACCATGGCCAGCATCTCGGTCGCCTTCAGTTTGGCGATCGCCATGTCCATGTCGGTGGCGGTCTTCTGATCGAGCTTCCAGGCCGCCTCGAGCGTCAGCAACTCCGCCGCGCGAAGCTCCACCGCCATGTCGGCGAGCTTGAAAGCCACACCCTGGAATTTCCCGATCTGCTGCCCGAACTGCACCCGATCGACGGCCCATTGTTTCGCCAGCTCCAAGGCGCGCTCCGCACGCCCAAGGCACGTCGCGGCGACCTGCAACCGGGTGGCGCCCAACCACGTATTGGCCACTTCAAAGCCTTTGTGCACCTCACCAAGAACGGCGTTCCGCGGAATCCTGCAGTCATTGAACTGGAGGATGCTGTTGTTGTACCCCCGATGGGAGACGTTCCGGTACCCAGGCCTCACTTCGAAGCCAGGCGTTCCCATGTCCACCAGGAACGCCGTAATGAGCTTGCGCTTGCCACGCTCGGTGTCCTCCTCCCCGGAGGCCGCGAACAGGATGACAAAGTCCGCATGATCGGCATGACTGATGAAGTGTTTCGTCCCATTCAGGATGAAATCACCGCCCTGCTCCACCGCCGTGGTCTTCATACCGCGCACATCAGAACCGGCGCCGGGCTCGGTGATCGCCAGACATTCCATCCTCTCGCCACGGACGGCCGGCAGCAGGTAGCGCTCTCTTTGCTCGCCCTCACAGGCGAGCAAAATGTTCGAAGGACGTGCGACACAGGTGTAATGAAGAGCGTAGCTCGTGCGTCCAAGCTCCTTCTCGTAGAGCACCCAAGCCACACTGTCGAGCCCGGCGCCACCCACCTCGACAGGCATATTGGCCGCGTACAGCCCGGCATCGATGGCCTTGGCTTTCAGCTCACCCAGTAGCTCCGGAGGCACGACGCCGGTCTCTTCCACCTGCTGCTCGTGTGGCATCAGCTCCTCGCGAACGAAGTCGCGGGTGGCCTTCACGATCATCTGCTGTTCTTCGGTGAGCGCGAAATCCATCGAGCCTCCCCCCAACCTGCTTCAAGCCGCCGACGACCCCGCCGCGGGAGCCTTGGCCGCCTTGCGGGCCTTTTCGGTGGCCGTACCTGCCATTTCAGAGGCCCAACCGTAAAGCAGTTGCAGATGAAGCCGCAGTTGCTCGATCTGCTTCGCGGCGGGCCAGTCGCTCTGACTGGCGACCGCGCTCGCGGTCAGACCATTGATGAAGGTCACCACCGAACGCAACACCTGGTCACGCACCGTCGCTGACCACTGCGACCAGGCGGGCCAACCGTGTGCCAGGCAGCGCTCGAACAAGCGCATGTACTCCCGATGCACCCAGGCGTTGATGCGCTTGAGTTTTTTGTCCGCCGAGACCTGTCCCCAGAACGCGGTCCAGAACGCGCACTCGATAAAACGGTGCTCGTCCACCGGCAGAGCTTCCGTGAGCACGGTCAGCAGGTCCGGTTGCTCACCGGCGGGCCGGGTCAGGCGTTCCTCAATGCGCCGCAGGATCAATCGCAATGCGGCAATCACGATCTCCTGCTTGGTGTCGTAGTAGTGCGCGACCATGCCCGTCGTATAACCGGCTTCGCGCGCGATGCGGACTATGGTGGCTTGATCGAAGCCATGCTCGGCCACGACCCGGCAGGCCACCAGGGCAATCTCATCCCGGCGCTGCTCATGATCGACAATCTTCGGCATCGTGATCTCTTGGCTAGAAATTTCTCTTTAGACGAGTGGGCGGCGCAAGGCTCGCTTGCGAGGCCCGCAGCTGCTCGAGTTTATCGCGCATCCCCGCACCCATCAGCGCCGCCTTGCCTGCCCGGGTATCGACGTGCAGATACATCTGCTCTCCCGTGGCAACCAACACCTCATCCCTTCGCCGGTGCAGTGCATGGAACAAATGGACCCGCTTGTCATCCACAGCCAGCACCCGAGTCAGAACATACAGCGGCTCCAGTGCCTTGGCTTCGGCACCGTGGGTAACGTGTGACTCCACGGTATACATTGCACGGCCGGACTCGCGATACGAATCATCAACACCGACGGACCGGAACAACGCGTCCGTCGCATCCCCGAAAACCTGGAGATAGCGCGAGTCTGTCATGTGTCCGTTATAGTCGACCCACTCCGGACGCACGTGTGTGTCCATCCGTGACTGTCCGCCGTCCGCGCCGCCCCGCGCCGTAGCCGCATTCTGCTCATACAGACGCTCTTCCAACGCGCGTAACGTCGCACCCGCGCCAATGTTGAATTGGCGCAGCACCTGTTGGATAGCGACCAGGTAGTCGTCCCGCGAGCGCTCGAGCTCACGGATGGAGCGCCCGGCGGCCTGCGCCTGCGTGCCCTCGACCATGCGATCAATCAACTGCTCAGTCAGCTCCGGCGCCTCGAGCCGGGTCCACGGCCATTTCAAGCAAGGGCCGAATTGCCTGAGCATGTGGCGCATCCCAGTCTCGCCCCCGGCCAGGTGGTAGATGAGATTCGTACCCATGCCTGCCCAGCGCAGCCCTGGGCCATAAATAATGGACTCGTCGAGCTCGCCCGTGGTGGCGACCCCGTCATTGACCATGTGCAGGATCTCGCGCCATAGCGCTTCTTGCAGTCGATCCGTCAGGTGACCCGGAACCTCACGGCGAACGCGCAAGGGGTGCATACCGATTGCCGTGTAAAAGCGACTTGCTGCCTCGAGCGCCTCACCAGAGGTCTTGTTACCGCCGACGACCTCGACCAACGGCAGAAGATAAACAGGGTTGAACGGATGTCCGACCAGAAGTCGCTCTGGCGCACGCATATCGCGCTGCAGATCCGAAGGCATCAGGCCCGACGTGCTGGAAGCAATAACGACATCAGGAGCCGCGTGCCGGCTTACCTCTGCAAGCACACGCTGCTTCAGCTCCAACTGCTCGGGAATGTTCTCCTGAATGAAATCCGCCTGGCGCGCCATCGCGGACAGATCGGTCGTGAAGGACAGCGTTCCTTTGCGCGGGAGCGGCGCGAACGTGAGCCGGGAGAGAGCTCCTTCCGCGTTGCTGACGGCATCGCGGATCCAGGCTTGCATTTCCGGCTTGACGTCCGCGGCCACGACATCGACTCCAAAGTGGAGCGCGCGCGCGGCCCAGCCGCCACCAATCACGCCGGTGCCCAGCAGTCCGAGCGTTTTCACTTGTCGCATCACGCCGTCCCGGGTTATCTTTTATAATGTCGTCGTAATAATATAATAAAGCCGTGGCTGCGGGAATGGGCGAGTCGCATTGATGACCAACGGTCAACTCATCGAGAAACGCTCGATCGACTACGTGCCTTGCGCCGAGCGCCACGGCAAGGTCTGGCATCTGTGGACCGTCTGGTTTGCCGGAGACGCCAACCTCGCCACTCTCACAGTCGGCGTCCTGGGGATCACTCTGGGCGGAAATCTTCTCTGGACCGGCCTCGCGGTGATCCTCGGCTGCGCGCTAGGCACTTTCTTCATGGCCTTCCATTCGACCCAGGGTCCGCGGCTCGGACTGCCACAGATGATCCAGTCACGGCCGCAGTTCGGCTATGTTGGCGCCCTGCTGGTGTGGGCCGTGGCGCTGATCGCCTACATCGGCTACAACGCCTTCAACGAGGTGCTCGCGGCCCAATCCCTGCACCAGCTCTCCGGTGGCATCTCCTCGAGCTCACCTGGCGTGATGATCTTGCTCGGCGCTGCCGGCGCCGCACTCGCGGCCGTGGGCTACGACAAGATCCACATTGCACAGCGCGGCTTCGCCTACCTCATCATCGCCTTGCTGTCGGTCTTCACTGTCGGCGCCCTCTTTCGACTCGGCCTCCCCGCATCCCAGTGGGACCCCGCCGGCTTCAAGCCCGTGCCCTTTCTGACCGAGCTGTTCGCGGCCGCATCCTATCAACTGAGTTGGTCGATCTACGTCTCGGACTATTCCAGGTACCTGCCGCGGGATGTGGGCACGCGTGAGTCGTTCTGGTGGACCTATGTCGGCGCATTCATCGGCGGCACGTGGATGATGCTGGTGGGCGCCGTGGCCGCCGCCGCGACGAGCCCGAAGCTCGACGTGGCCGCCGCGATGGAGCAAGCGGCGGACGCGGTGGCGCCCGGACTGGGAAAGTTGTTGTTGATTGGCGCGTTGTTGGGCCTGGTCACGGTCACCGCGCTCAACTTCTACGGGGCGTCCCTGACATTGTTGAGCGTGGCGGACACCTGGAAGCCGCTCGAATCCACCCCCGCCAAGCGCCTGGCGAGCCTGTTGGCCGCCGCTGTGGTGGCGACCGCCCTGGCGCTCGGCGCCTCGGGAAACGTCATCGGCCGCTTCGGCGACCTCCTGGCGATCCTGTTGTACCTGTTCACACCCTGGACGGCCATCAACCTGGTGGATTTCTACGTGGTTCGCAAAGGCCATTACTCCATCCGCGAGATCTTCAATCCCGCAGGCATGTATGGCCGTTGGAATTGGCGCGGCCTCAGCGCCTACATTGTTGGTTTTATAGTGATGATCCCCTGCTTTAGCACCGCGCTCTACACGGGACCGATCGCGCGCGCGCTCGGCGGAGCGGATATCGCGATGCTGGTGGGCTTGCCAGTCGCCGCCCTGGTATATCTGGCTACCTGCCGCTCGATCGATCTGGATCACGACCGGGCGCGGGCACTGGCCGCGGATGTCGGCCTCGACCCGGCTGACGGGTGAGGCCGACCTCCAATGTCACTTTTATGCAACAGAGCGCGTGGGTAGCGTGTCGAGGGCGGTCGCCCATTTCCAATTCAACGGCCGCAGGCGCCGCGACTCCACGGCCACCGGATCGGAAAGCTTCCAGGGTCGTGGCAGCGCGTATTTACGAGCAATTCTTACAAACTCCTGAGCGAGCGCGTCGTCGTCAGGTATCTTGTCGTCGGTGCAGGTCCAGCGCTGGACCAAAGTCGCCTGAACCCGCAACTGTTGACGCAACTCGGCCAGATAGGAGCTCGAGCCGCTCGCAGCGCCCAGCGCTTGCCAGGCGGCGCTATCCGCGTGGCGCACCAGCTCCTCCTGGCAGCCTTCCGACAGCGGGGTTTTGACATTCAACGAGGCGAGCTCTTCCTTCAGCCAACGAACACCCGAGCCTTGCGCGAGAGTGAAGACCCGGATCCCCGAATCGAGCAGTTTCATAATGCATTCCCCTGCAATCCCAACGGTGCCTTGATTGGCTTTGTAGCGCCGGATTTCAAGAGCTCGCTGGTCGCTTACTCGCATCCGGGGCCTCCCCACGGCAGGAAGATGCACACGGTGTGCCAACTTCACACGCACCCGGCGCCGGGAAGCGATTGTCGGAAAGATATTGTTAAACGCTCATTGCGCCCCGATCCGCTCCGCCAGTTGGATACTGCGCGGCCCGGCCAGCCCACCGAAACGGGCGTCGAGCTTCTGCAGCAGGCTGCCGGCATCCGCCCTGTTCCCGGAGCTCTCGAGCCGCTCGACCTGATCCAACTGTGAGGTCACTTCACCCTCGAGGCGGGAGCGACATGTTGAGAGTTTGTTGGTCACACCCGGCTTGCGATCCGCCAACGCGCGCAGTGCACTGTTGAAAGCTCCCGTGTCGGCGAGCTCGTGCGCGACCCAAGGCATGTCGATGGTAACGAGGTCAAAGACGCACCAGCTCTCCAACGACTTCCGACTGACCACGTCCATCTGCAAGTGGTCCTCATCCCTGGCGCCGGTCACGTACACCACGCGTGTCGTCTCCTGAAAGCGCCGCAACAGCTCCGCCGGCGGCAACGGAATCTCCGCGCCGCCGATCGGATCGCTGCCCGCATCGAGGAGCGCACCCGTGAATACATCCGGATAGCCGAGCGCAATGCGCAGAGCGATTCGGGCGCCTCCGGAGAATCCACCGATATACACGCGCGTGGGATCGACGTGATAGCGGCGCTTGATGTTTTCCGCGGCGAGCAGCGCCAGCGGATCGCGCCGATCGAGCACGTCAGCCTCATTTCCTGAGTGGGCCGCACTGACGAAGATCGTGCCGTGGCGATCGAGCGCCGGGATGAATTTTCGCGGAACTTCAGCCTGCGGCCAAGGGGGAACGAAAACGAGCAGTGAGTAACCGTCCGGCGGCTCACGCATCGGAACATACACGGCGAATTTCTCGTGAGAGAGATCGATCACCTGATCACGCAGGGTCGTGCCGGAACGCTGCAGCACGCGGCTCACACGGAGCGCATTCAGCGGACTCATGAGACGGCGTGTGAGTTCGGCCGCGCCCGAGAGCGGGGTGTAGTCACTAAACACCACTTCGGGCTGCAGACCGGCGGGCGCGCCTCGCGGCTGTGCCTGCGCGGTGCCCCAAGAGGCAGTCACCCAGGCGGCCACGGCCAGCACTAGCCAAATCAAGACAATGGTGGGTCGGGTGGGGCTCGAACCCACGACCAACGCCTTAAAAGGGCGCTGCTCTACCGACTGAGCTACCGACCCGCGCGGCACGAAGCCGATCATTATAC
>CAYNTW010000089.1:0-23496 GCA_964400085.1 uncultured Steroidobacteraceae bacterium
CGCCTGACGGGCGCGGGCCAAAGCAACCAGCGCACGAAGCCGGTACAACGTCGCAACTCGCGGGTCGCTCATTTCGCGGCCCTCCACAGGGCGGAGCTGGCCCGGTCGATGTCGTCATACACGTCATTGAGAGCCGCTATAGCCGCCTGGAGTACCCAGGCGTCCTCAATCGTGTCGTCGATGTCGTGCGCGTCAAGCGAACGGTGAGCGACGCTCACAAACGCAATTGCGCGGGCGAGCCTTCCCATGATCGGGTGAAGGTCGGGGAGCTTGCGGACCGGCTTGCGCCGGGGGTGGCGAACGGGTTTTACAGAACGCGCACGGCGCGTGCGCTTAGAATCGCGGGCGAGTGAACCCATGATCGGCCTCCGAGTAGGTCGGTTTGTGGTAGGCCCTCGTCAGTGTTGACGCACCGGCGGGGGCCGCCTTGGACCTACGAGACCGCTATGCGGGTACGTTCGCGGGTATCTTGGATTTCTGCCGACTCGAATAGCTCGCTAAATCAATAGCTTAAGATACGCTTTTCGACTCCGACCTCGGGCAGTACTACAGGAATTCAGACGTATCACTCCACCCTCACGTAGCAAACTACCGCGGGCGTCGTGCCTGTGGATTCGCTCGACCGAAGAAGTGGGCCAAACGTCAATCGAGACACTCCGCCGCCCGGCAGCCCGCTTGCGCAGGGCTGGATCTCCTCCGTTTATAATGAACTTAGGATAGTTTACCGAAACTATATAAACTCCCCTAAGATCGCTGTAGATGGATCCGCGTCACAACGGAATAGCAGGCATCCCCGACAAGTTGAGCTACGGCGGAATCATGAGAGCGAACACAGTGACCAGGACGTCTCAGAAATCGCCGAAGGCCGCAAAGAAGGCCGCCGCCAAGCGGGTCACCAAAAAGCAGGTCCTCCTCTCGGGCGGCAATCCTCAGATCGCGAAGGGCTACGGCGATGCCCCCGTACAGGCCTACATCGACGCCATGCCGGGCTGGAAACGCGATGTCGGGCACCGCCTCGACGCGCTCATCGTGCGCACCGTCCCTGGCGTATGCAAGGCAGTCAAATGGAACTCGCCATTTTACGGAGTCGAGGGTCAGGGTTGGTTCCTCGGGATCCACTGCTTTGCGAAGTACGTCAAAGTGGCTTTCTTTCGGGGCGCGTCGCTGCGTCCTCTCCCGCCCGGTGAGTCCAAGCAAAAAGAAGTGCGCTACCTCGACATCCACGAGGACGACCAACTCGACGAGGCTCAACTCGCCGCCTGGGTGAAGCAAGCGAGCCAACTACCCGGCAAACACATGTGAGCCGTCGATCTGCATCACGGCCAACCGCTCAAACACCTTTGTAATTCAACACCGGCCGCAGCACGCGCACGACCTTGACCAGGTCGCGCTGGGCGCGAGCAACGGCGCGGATGTCTTTGTAGGCGGCGGGAGCCTCATCCCGCAGCCGATCTGATTGGCGGAAGTCGTACCAGACATCCCCCATCTGACGTTGCAGCTCCCGCGTGGTGATCGACCGCCGGGCGTCGGTTCGGCTGAGTATTCTTCCAGCGCCATGGGCGCTCGAGCACAGCGCAGCTGGGCAGCCGCGTCCCTCGACGTGGTAACTGAGACTGCCCATTGAACCGGGAAGCGCGCCCACCTGGCCCGGCCAGGCCGGCATGGCTCCCTTACGATGCACCCATAGACGAGCCGTTCCGTGCATCTCGTGCTCGACATGATTGTGGTCCGTCGTGATTGCCTCGGCCCATTGCAAGCGGCCACCCTCCGACCCGAACAGAGCCTCTTCGACCAGCAGCGCAATCTGCCGTCGGTTGGCTAAAGCAAACCGACGCGCCAGGCCCGCATCGGCGAGGTAAGCAGCGCCAGCGTCCTCCCCCGCCCTCAGCGATTTCAGTCCTCCACCAACTGCCGCCGCCCCCGCGAGGTGATGATCGCGGATCGCCGGCCCGAGCGCGCGCGACCCGCTGTGCACCATCAGCCACAGCCTCTCGGACTCATCCGTCTGCAATTCGACAAAATGATTGCCGCTACCGAGGGTGCCGAACTCCAAGGCTCCCGTGGTGCCCCAGAGCGTTTCCAACCTGGCATCGCTCAATCCCGGCCGGGATAGATCATCGGGCATGCGAATCGCGCGCCGTCGATGTCTGCGCCGTGCAGGAATGGACTCACCCAGCCGCCCCAGGATCCGGCCAGCGGATCGAGGCTCGCGCACCAACCCGGCTTCCACGTCAAATGGCACGGCCAGCATTCCACATCCAATGTCGCCACCGACGGCCTGCGGGTACAGAAGCTCCGACGTGGCGACAGCCACCCCAACACAGACATCTTCGGCGAGATGCACGTCAGGCATGACCGCGACCTGTTGCACATCCGGAGCGCGGCGCAAGCGCCGAATGGCTTGCGACACCTCATCCTCCATCGGCGCCACCAACCAGCATCGCATTGGCGCGAGCGCTTCCTCAGCCATGGGCTTCGCCCTCAACTGGCGCCGCCATGAACGACAGTTCCGGCGCTCGCTTGCGGCTGATATAACCCGCCACGATCGCACGCAGCTGCGGAGCTCGATCCCGCAGCTCGCCCAACACAATACCAACCGGACGGCCAGCCGGCACTGTCACATGAGCCACGAGCCGGCCGCATCCCGCGGCGGCGGATACACCGACCACGAACACCTCATCCAGAGCGCCGCCGGCAAATTGGCCGGCCAACGCCAGGTTCAGCGCCCGTTGTACCTGTCGGCACAGCTGTTGGGTCTTCTGCTCTACTCGACGTCCTCTGGCCTTTTGCCGCTCCGTGCTCTCTTCCAAGCCCCTTGCAAATTCCAAATCGATCGATTCCGATGCAACGTCTCGTTCGCGAGTGCGTTTCGACACGACAATAGTCTCCCTCGGACGCACGCGTTGATGACGCGAGCGCCTGCGCGACGATCGAAGCGCACGAGGCGCAAGGACCGTCAGCTTGCTAACGCTTTGAGCTGTGGGAGCCGGTCCGATGGACCGGAAAAACTACCGACCGGCGGACAGGCTCGACTGCAGCGAGAGTGCAACGGCAGACATAACGCTCTCCTCCAGGTCGAAAAGGGGCCAAGGTGTTGAACGCCAGGGGCGTTCGGGGCCGCGGATTATCGGCTTCTTCGATGCGGAACGCAAACGCTCCAGCTCAGGGGCTCGTCGGATCGAACATCAGGCCGACGAACAGCAGGGCACCCGTCTCCGCGTCAGTGCTCAGTTCGGCAGATGCCGCCGCACCGCGGCCAACAAATCATCCATTGCAAACGGCTGCGTGAGCACATCTTCCGCCCCGGCGTCCTTGGCGGCGGCGATGAAAGCGTGAGTGCTGCTAGCCTCGGGCTTGAAAGTGAGCGGACCGAAGCTATCGCCTCCCGAGATGGCGATGACGCGCACGCGAGGCAGACGGGCGCGCAACTTGCGAATCAACTCCAGGCCGTTCACCTTCGCCACGATGATGTCGGTGACGACGATGTCGAATTTATGAGCCGCGACATGTTCGAGGGCCTGTGCGGCGCTCTCTGCCGTTATGACGGTAAAGCCGGCATGCGCTAGCACGGCCTCGATCGCCTCCGCCTCATCACGCTCGACATCGACAACCAGAACCGATGCCATCGCAGTCCTCCTCGGTTGGACTCTCAGGCGTACCGCCGGCCGCGAGCGAAGGAAGGTCGGAAGCTACCGCGGCTGGCCGTGAAGGCCGGGCTCCGCGCTCTCAGGCGTCCGGTCAAGGTCATGAGCCGTGGGGCCTGGCTCGTGATCGTGCACGACCTGCCGGGAGCGATAACCGAACCAGAGGCCCACCGCGACCAACACGCAATAGCCCAGTACCCATTTCAACCACAACATTCGCGGCCCCCCTGGTCTGTCGACGAGCGGACAGCGCCGTGCCAGGTGCGAGCCTAACGCCGACAGCGGCCGCCGGTATCCGGTCCAACAGTGGGCACTGCGCCAAGAAAACCTGCTACTGTCCAGGGGGTTTTCCCCCTGGCGAAGTCGCTTGCGCGCACGCCTATTCTCACTATCCAACTACAATTGGCAACATTGCGCTGCAAGGCCGTGCCGGCGGGGGGTACACTCTCAGGTCTGCCTGTCCGTAGGCGGCAACCTCAGGAGCGAGGCGATGCCGGCGATCAGCTCGCGGGGATCGACGGGCTTGGCCAGGTGCATCTGGTAACCGGCCAGCAAAGCGCGCTGCCGATCCTCGGGCCGGGCATACGCGGTCAGGGCAATCGCCGGAAGATAACGATGCTCCTGGGTCTTCCTGAGCCTTTGGATGAGTTGGTAGCCGTCGACCTCCGGCATTCCTATGTCGCTCACGAGGATGTCGACGTGATCGGTCGAGAGTGTCCGTATGGCCTGCTCCGCCGTGGCGACGACCAGTACTTTCCCGCCGCGCTCTTGTATGAGTCGCTCCATCAGGGTGCGGGCATCGGGCTCGTCATCCACAACCAACACCATCGCACCTGAGAGATCCGGCAGAGCCAACGCCGTCACGTCGAGCTCGGCGAACTGCGGTCTCTCGTGAGCGCCGCTGTCGCCCTCGCGGATGGCAGCGATGGGCAAAGCGACGATGAAAGTGGACCCCAGACCTTCACCCGGACTCTTCACCCGCACCGATCCGCCGTGCAACTCGGCCAGGTGTTTGACGATCGACAAGCCCAGGCCGAGCCCGCCATGGCGCCGCGTCGTGGAAGAGTCCGCCTGGCGGAACCTGTCGAACACAAAGGCGAGGAATTCGGGCTTGATGCCGATTCCCGAATCCTCCACGCAAACCTCCACATGGGAGTTGACCCGCTCGAGAATGACATCGATGCGCCCGTTGGCTGGGGTGAACTTGACCGCGTTCGTCAGCAGGTTCCAGAAGATCTGCTGCAGCCTATTGGCGTCGCCGCGAATGCGGCCCCCCTTGGCATCCAACGTGGTGCGCAGCCGCAACTTTTTCGCTTCGATGGACGGCCGCACCGATTCCAGGGTGGCCGAAAGAATCTCGCTCAAGTCGACCGGCTGTACATCGAGCTGCACCTTGCCGGAGATGATGCGGCTCATATCGAGCAGATCGCCCACGATCTGCGCCTGCACCCGTGCATTGCGCTCGATGGTGTCGAGCCCCCGCAGGTGATCAGGACTGCCGGGCTCCAGACGCCGTAACAGCGTCGACCAACCCAGGATGGCGTTGAGCGGCGTGCGCAACTCGTGGGAAAGCGTCGCGAGGAACTCGTCCTTCATGTGACTCAGGCGCTCCGCCTCCGTGCGCGCGGCCCGCTCGGCCCGAAGTAGCTCGTCACGGTCATGTTGCGCTTGCCGGAATTCGGTGATGTCGATGCAAGAGCCGATGTAACCGGAAAACGCGCCTACCAATCCTTCGAACAACGGGGCGCCGTGGTTGAGCACCCAGCGCCATTTGCCATCGTAACGACCTAGCCGGAACTCCACCTCGAAAGGGACTCGCGCGTCCGCGCTCTTGGTGTACACGTGCAGGCATTTCTCCAGATCGTCGGCATGCACGTTCTGCGTCCAGCCGAAGCCCAGATCGTCCTCGAGAGCGCGGCCGGTAAACTCGCGCCACGTTTTGTTGAACCAAGTGCAGGAGCGGGTCGTATCCGCCATCCAGATCAGCACGGGAGCACAGTCGGCCATGAGGCGAAAACGGTTATCGCTGGCCCTGAGAGCCTCCTGCGCACGCTTCTGGCTCGTGATGTCGCGCGCGATCTTGGAGGCGCCAACGACCTCACCCTTGGAATTGCGTATCGGCGAGACCGTGAGTGAGATGTCCAGGAGAGCGCCGTCCTTTCTCCTCCGGACGGTCTCGTAATGGTCGATGCGCTCCCCCGCCCGCAGCCGCGCCAGGATCTCGGGCTCCTCATCCAGGTGATCGGGTGGAAACAGGATGGTTACCGGCTTACCAATCACCTCCTCGGCCTCATAGCCAAACATGCGCGCCGCCCCGTCGTTCCAGGACACGATGATGCCGTCCAGCGTCTTGCTGATGATCGCGTCATCGGACGAAGCAACAATGGCGGCGAGATGACTGCGCAATTGGTCCGGGTCCGCGGTGTGGCTATGGTCCCCCATACCTGTACTCTTTCGACGAACGGCCGCGCAGTCTACCGCAATGCCCATCAGCACCGGACAGCGTTGAGTGTTGCCATTGCCAAGCTTCAGCGCGGTGGCGGGGACGCCACGGCTAGCCCGCCGGGATCCGGCGGGCGACGTGGGCGGTCTAGGGCTTCTTCACGACCGTGAGGGTTGTAGTCGCCGACGCCGGCGCGGCCGGTGCTTGCGCGGTGGCTGTGAGCGTAGCCTGGAAATTGACATTCTGTCGGGTGTAGTCGGCCGGTACGGCGAACAGCGCGGGGTCGGGATCCCCGCGTGAGATCTGCTCCAGATTGTAGACTACCGTCCCACCGATGGAACTGGTCTCCGTGATCTGCACGGGCACCTGAAGCTCGGGGCTGACCCAACGTTCGAGGGTACTGATGATCGGTTTCTCATTCCCCAACACGCCGGCCGGAATGGTTCTGACAAGCCGTGTGCCGTTGGCGAGCACCCCATTCACCACCTTTTGGCCGAGGGCAGTCGTTTCGGAAGCCGATTCGGTCCTGGCGGTCGCGCCGACTCCCATGCGCAGGCCCAACAGCGCGAACGGCGCGGTAACCTCGAGCGGCGTCATCTCAGCGACCTTCGACGCAGTGCCGCCGGCCCCACCACCCTCCGGTACCTTCAACACCACGGCAGTCTTGAACCGCGGATTGAGCATGTAGCGCTCCGACTTCGCCGGGTCGTAAATCGTGGTGCTCGCGAGGGAAAGAGGCCCGGCACCATCGACCTCAGCAATACTGCGCTCCACTCGAGTACGTCCCTGGGTATCGCGAAAGTAATGCGCCGTGTTGGTGCGGACGATACGGTTTCCGTCGGCGAACACCGTGGTGGACTGCGTCTCGGATACCGCGGAGTAGGGTTGACCCGCTATGGCGGGTGGCTCTTCGGCGAAGAAAGGACCGGCGGCGCCTGCGGCTAAAGTCCCGCCAAGACCCGTGAAGGACAGCAACGCGAGGAAGACGGATTTCCGTGACATGGACAGACTCCCTTGAGGCGCGCCGCGGCGAATGTCCGGGCAACGCGGCGCGCGTTTAGTTTGCTCCAGCACCCCCGGCCGGGGCAAATGTTACTAATCGTTACACTATGACAGCCCGGGCTCCGACCTCAGGGGCTGTCCTTCCAGACCGACGGCATGTGATACGGCACGTTGATATAGACCGTCTCCACCCGGAAGATCTTTCCCGCACGGATCTTGAACAACTCCAGCACGCACAACGTCGAGGGTGTTTTGAAGCTCGACACCGCGGGAGTGCCGTCGGCGAGCTTGAAGTCGGTCAGGACGCCGTTGTGATCGAGGAAAGCGCGTGTCAGGACGAGCTGGCGCTCTTCGTCCACCAACATGAAACCGCGGTCGCGCAAGGCACTGTCGAAGCGGTAGGCGCCCTTCTTGAACTGTTCCGCGCAGGTGATCCTGGCGGGCACATAGCTGGAGTTGGGATCACCGGCGGTGATGTTACCGTTCTCCAGCCGCGAGCAAGTGTCATCGAAGGGCGTGAACAACTGGCCATCGTTCTGTTGCAGTGTACTGAAGTAACCGTTGGCGATGTCGATGAGCCTGCCACGCGAGACGCGCTCCTCGGGTGGCACGGTCTCGGTCATCGCGGCGAAGTGTTGCAACTCTTTCGGTGTACGGGTCGCGAAGGGAGGCGGACTCGCCCCGGGCGGCAGCGGCGGCACGCGGTTGACGATGGTTTCGGCCTCCGTGATCTTCCCCTCCTCCACTTTCCAACGCGCGGCGAAGTAGCCGGGGACGCCGTGCTCGTCCACGATGCCGAAAAAGCCCACTTGCCCGGTCTGCGGATCGGCAAACAGCAACTCGGTGGCGGGCGCGCCGCGTCCTGTGATGGTCCCCCACAACCCATCACCCGGCAGCAGCAGCACGTTGTTCTCACTGAAGGTGACATGCTCGGCAAGCGGTGCTACCGAGGGGTTGCGCTGCACCAGGGCATCGAGATACTGGCGCGCGATGCCCTCGAGGCATTCGCGAGCGCAGCGCGCGTGCTTATCGTGGCCGGCCGCCCACGCCAACGGGCTCAATGACGCCATGACCATCAGGCCGGTGACGATCTTCAGTCCCAGGTTCAATCCGGCGGCATTGCGCTTCACATCGAGCTCCAGGGTTGCGAGTGGACCGCCCATTATTTCATGGTGACCTCGAGAGGGCTCGGGGCCGCCGCCACCGACCTCCTGGCGGATAACGCGCCGCGAGTGCACGCACGTGCGAGTGGCGCGTGTCCGATTGTCGTAAGGTAGGTCGATTTCGGCTTCGCCCCATGGTGCGTCGACTCAGAGCGAAGCCCCTTCTTCAATAGGTGAATGAATGATGTTGCAAATGTGGGGGGCGGCCGATCGCCGGCCGGCGTACCGGTTGTTTTCGTGGCTTGGGCGGCTTGCGCTCGCCGCCGTGCTCTATAGCTCTTTTGCATCGGCAATGGCGGCCACATTGGAGACGGATGCGCACAAAGGCGCCCAGCCCGGGCTCGGCGAGGCCACCTTTCAGCGCATTTGCGCCGCGTGCCACACCTCCCTGGTGTCCAGGGCCAGCCCGACCGAGCACCCGCCGGATGAGGCCACTTTGCGTGCGCTGCCGCGTGAAATGCTGCGGCAGCTTTCTCCGGAAACCGTGCTCACCGCGCTCACCAGCGGCAAGATGCAAGCGCAAGGGTCCTTGCTCAGCGACGCCGAGCGGCGGGCGGTGGCGGAATATGCCACCGGCAGCCACTTTGGAGCGGCCAAGTACGGATCGCCCAACACGGAAAAGCCCAACTCGTGCACGGCTCACACCTCGATAGCGCAATCCAAGGATGCGCCAAGCTGGAACGGCTGGGGTGACGGGCCGGCCAATACCCGCTTCCAATCTGGCACGAGAGGTGGAGTCACGGCTGCTGACCTTCCAAGGCTCAAACTCAAGTGGGCCTTCGGATATATCAACACGGTGACCTTGCGTGCGCAGCCTGCCGTATTCGGACACCGCGTATTCGTGTCGAGCGAGCCTGGTGACATCTACGCACTCGATGCGAAGACCGGCTGCACCTACTGGACATACAAGGCGCATGGCGCGGTAAGCACCGCTCCGTCGATCGGTCCCTACAAAACTCCGTCAGGCTCGAGCGGCTACGCGGTCTACGTGGGCGATCGAAACGCAAACGTCTACGCGCTCGATGCGCAGACCGGGGCACTGCTGTGGACGCGCAGGGTCGATGATCACCGCGTGGCCGGTATTACGGGCGCGCCCGCGCTTTATGAGGGCCGCCTGTTCGTGCCGACCCAGGGTGTAGGCGAAGAGAGCATCGGGGGCACCAACAATTATCCGTGCTGCACATTCCGCGGCAGCGTCACGGCGCTGGATGCCAACACGGGCGAGGTCGCCTGGAAAACGTACACCGTCGCGGAATCCAAGCCGCGAGGCAAAAACAGTGCCGGCGTCGAGGTGTTCGGCCCCTCGGGCGGCGCGATCTGGTCGGCGCCCACCGTCGATGCGCGCCGCGGCCTATTGTATGTTGGAACGGGGAACGGCTATTCCGACCCGCCGCAGCCGGGCACGGACGCCATCATTGCCATGGATCTCAAGAGCGGAGCCGTGCGCTGGATGAAGCAGGTGGCTGGCGCGGATAACTGGGCGATGGGGTGCTTGCCCAAGAATCCGAACAACCCGTCCTGCCCCGGTGAGTTGGGACCCGACTACGACTTCTCGGCGTCACCGGTGCTCGTGCACAGCCAAGGGCGGGACCTGCTCATCGCCCCGCAGAAGTCCGGGATGGTGTATGCGTTCGATCCCGACAAGCAGGGAGAGATCGTTTGGCAACACCGCTTCGGCAAGGGCAGCGGCCTCGGTGGTCAGTGGGGACTCGCGGTCGAGGGCGAGCGGTTCTTCATCGGCTCCGCGGACTTGCTGACACCGACTCCCGGAGGGATGCACGCCATCCGCATCGCGGATGGGAGCCCCGTCTGGGACACGCCGCCGCAGCCCAAGTTGTGTTTGAAAAATCCGGGCCAGGCTTGCAGCTCCGGACAGGGTAGCGCGCCAACCGCCATTCCAGGGGCGGTATTCAATGATGGCATGGATGGCGGCGTGCGCGCCTACTCCACGCAGGATGGCTCGATCCTATGGCAATTCGATACCAATCGCGACTTCGAGACCGTCAACGGGGTCACCGCCCGTGGCGGCGCGATGGACCATGGCGGCCCGGTGGTGGTCGACGGCATGGTGTACATCAACTCCGGATATGGAGGTTTCACCGCCCACCCGGGCAACGTGTTGCTGGCCTTCGGCCTGGAGTGAGGGCGCGATGGACCAGAAAATCGATCCACGGGTGCGGGAGCTCACAGACGGGGCCGACGAGAGAGCCGGCCGCAGCGGCGCTCTCGACCGGCGAGCGTTTTTTGGCGTTGCGACGACTGCGGGTGCCGCGGCGGTACTGGCCGCAATGGCTCTGCCGCCCAACGCAATCGCGCGGACGACACGCGACGGCAATGCGCCACCAGCAACCTACTACGGTGGCCCCGACCCTGACATCCCAAAGATAGGTTTGCGCTGGGCCTTCTCAGCCACCGTGTTCTTCGCCGATCGGATCATGATCAACTCGCCGCAGCCGCGAGGCTACACCTCCGTCGGCGGCGGCGAGATCTGGGGCCCCCGCTTGCAGGGCCGCGTTCTCCCCGCCAGTGGCGCCGATTACTACAAAGGCTCGTTCAGCACCTATTACATGTTCGAGGCTGCCGATGGCGCGCTGATCTTCATTCACAATCGCGGCACCATGCGGCGCTTCCAGTCGCCACCAGAGCCCGGCAAGCCTCTAGTGCCCAGCAACGCGCCACCCGAGCCCGGCGAGCACGTGTGGACTCGTTTTCGCGCCACTCCCGTATTCACGGCGCCCACCGGTCCCCATGACTGGATGAATCACACCGTCTTCGTCGCGAACGCGACCCGGCAGTCCAATCCCGATCACACCGTGTTTACCTACTACGAAGTCCTCTGAAGAGCCATGCGCGAATTTGTCGTCCCCAAAACCGACACGAAGATCATGGGCGAGGTGCAGTTGAGTTATGCCTTTGAGCTCAAGGCGCGATTCGACCCACCCCACCCATCCCATACGCCCAAGGGAGAATTCCGCTACCAGGACATCACTGGCGGGGACGTACGCGGCGAGGGATTCAACGCAACGGTCTACGCCGACAGTGGCGGTCAATATGACACCGTCCGCGCCGATCGCGTCCGGGACGTCGACGCGCACTTCATTCTCAAGGCAGCCAACGGCGAGTGGATTTACGTCGAGCACGTCGGCTATCGCCGCCCGGACGGCTACTATCGTGCGATCGCCTATATCGACGCCGATGCGAAGGGCGCCTACGACTGGCTCAACAACACCACGTTTGTAGTCACAGCAAAGGAGTCGCCCGACGAACGCGAGGTCATCTTCTACTACTACGCGGCAAACTGATCACGTTTCTTTCGGCAGCTGATCCCCCGGCACCCAGAACCCGTGCACCTGCCCAACCACGCGGTAGGGCATCTTGACGCGCGCGATCGGTCCCGCGGCCAGATCTTGCGTGTCGACCAGGATCAAGTCGGAGCGACCGTTTTCCTTGCGATGATCGGCAATGCCGATCAGGTAGCCATCCCCTTCCGGAGCCTTGGCATTCCTCGGGACGAAGGTCATCTCCGCCAGGCTCACATCAGGGCCCGCGGAGTAAGCGGTCGTCGTCTGCTTCTGATGATCAAACATCACCCAGCCGCGGCCACCCGGTCCGACAGAGTTCATGAAGCCGTAGCGATAAGGCACGGTGTGATAACGGTCGTCCTGCCGTGACAACACTCCCGTGATCTGCGGGTACGCGGTCTGCACTTCGTAACTCTTGTTGCGTCGATTGGCCAGGTTCATCTTGAAGCGGCGCATGCGACCGGCGGCTTTTTGCGGATCGAACGGCTCGTGCAAGCTGGGAAAGAACGGGAACTGGTTGCCCTCGCCACCATCCATGTCAACGTAGCAGGTGTCCCCATCCGACCACGCGCCCATGGTGTGCGTGCACATGAGCTGCTGTCCCGTGAACCAACGGACATCGCGCCCGTCACCACCACGGCGCATTACGCCCATGTAGCTCGGCAGCGTGGAGTCCCACGCGAAATGCACCTGCCCCGCCTTCATCTGCTCCATGTTGGTGGCGAGCGGGGTGATGAAGAATGCAACATGCTTCTGGGTGACCGCGAAGTCGTGGATCATGCCGACATAAGGCACCTTGATCCAGGCCTCCCAGTTGATCTTGCCGGTGCGATCCGCGGAGAATACGTATACGTCATCCGAAGCCAGCCCCTTCGCCTCGTAGCCGAAGGACACGTATTCGCCGGTGACCGGGTCGATCTTGGGATGCGCCGTATGGGTCTTCGATTTGAGTGCGCCGCCAAAGGTGTAGTAGTCGTCGGTCGTCTCGAGGGTCAGCGGGTTCATGGCGACCGGTGGGCTGTCCTCCTTGAACACCAGCAGCTTGCCGTGGTGATAGAAGAGCTGCGTGTTGGCGGTGCCCCGACTCAAGCCCGCGACGCGCGGATCGTCGGTGAAAGGATTTCGATACATCCCGAACAATGACTGCCGCGCGGCGTGTTGGGCCTTCCAGCGCTGCGTGCGGGCATAGCGGGTGCGATAGTCCACATGGCCGTCCTTGATCCGGAACAAGCTGACATGCCCTTCGCCGTCGAAGCCGATGTCATTGCCGAACTTGGCGGGCTTGGGATACTGAGGGTCGGGGCCGACGCGGAAAAAGGCGCCATCGAGATCCGCGGGCAACTGCCCCTCCACTTCGCAGTCGAACAACTCGATCTCCGAGCGATTGACACCCCCACCCGCGCTTCCTCCACCACCGAACGCGTGGGGATCGGTCGGAAAGAGCACGGCCGCTTCACCTGAGCCCGGCGCGATTGCGCCTCCCACTGCCAAGCCCGCGCCGGCAACAGCGGCGCCGGTGAGGAAAGATCTACGACCGACCCGGCGGCTCGAATCGCGGTTGTTGGAATCGCTCATGTCAGGGCTCTCCAGTGTCGCACCCTTCACCGCGCGGCGGCGTCCCGTGTACGAGGATCGCACGCGGGTTAAGTGCGCAAATTGACGTCGCAGTATAGGAGCAGGGTTCTGCGAGTCAATTTGCGCGCGATTACCGCGCCATCAGTCGGATGAGCGCCGTAGCGCATCTCGTCTACGAGCCTGCAACTCACGCGAACGTAGGACGCTCAGTGCCTACGGCAAATGCCGGCTCCCTGAAATGCTCCGCAAGCCGGCACAAGAGGCGTGCACGCACCTGGTCCCGGCTCGCGGTATCGGGAGATTGGACGCGTAACTCCAGAACGGCAGCGGTCGCTTCAACTTTCGTCAGAAAACACCCCCGCACCTCCTTTTCGCCGACCGTCGCCGTCGCCACATCGAGCGCCAGTTTCCGCGCGGCCTCGAGATCCGAGTCACGACCCACACGAATGGCGATGCTGATGAGCGAAGGGGTGAACGTCGAGCCGAGATTGATAGACACCTGGCTCGCCGCAAGAGCATTGGGAACCACGACCAGTCGGCCGTCCGGCGCACGCAACGTCGTGTACCCGAGCGAGATCATTTCAACGACGCCAATCTCCGTCCCCGTGGGCGCCGCCACCTGAATCGTGTCGCCCAACCGGAAGGGACGATAGATG
The DNA here is from genome assembly GCA_964400085.1 of uncultured Steroidobacteraceae bacterium. Taxonomy (GTDB): domain Bacteria; phylum Pseudomonadota; class Gammaproteobacteria; order Steroidobacterales; family Steroidobacteraceae; genus 13-2-20CM-66-19. Next base: position 13,786 of record CAYNTW010000089.1, read on the forward strand.
GTGATGGAGAGGCCGGCGACCAGATTACCCAGGGTACTTTGCGCAGCCAGGCCAATGACGACGGATGCAATGCTCGCGCCGGCCAACAACGCCGTGCCGAAAGAGCGCAATACAGGGATCAGGTGCGCATAGAGAATGACCATGATCACCCAGATCAGCGCTGTACCGAACTGCTGCATAAAGCTGATCGTGGTTCGGTCGATATGTCCCTGGCGCGTCATGGCCGCGTGGACGACCGTCCGCAGGCCGCGCGCAAACAGCAAGGCAGCAGTGAAAAAGATCACCAGATAAACGAGTGCCCCGAACAGGGTGTCCGGACGCAGGAATGACAGCACGTCGTGCTCAGTTAGCTTGAGATCGTTCATGGGCAGCAGGCGCAAGCGAGCAGCGGCTGCCAAGTTAGCAGGACACGTGCCCGAAGCCGCGCCCTTGGGGGGACCGCTACCCTAAGGCGAAGCCGGCCTTCGGAGCCTCAGCGCGAGGGAGCTCTTCGCAAGCGCGATCGACGGGAGGAATCTCGCTGAAGGAGGCATTGCAAACCGTGACCCGATCGCGGCCAAGATGTTTGCTTTGATACAGCGCCGCATCGGCTTCCCGCACCATGCGGACCGCCAAGCCTTGCAGGCCCATCGGCCCAAAGTGCTCCAAGGCACAAACCCCGAAGCTCGCCGTGACGCCGATCGTTTGCGACATGACTTCGAAGCGCGCGTTGGCGATCCGCTCACGTAAGCGGCCGGCCACCACTGCGGCGTCCTTGGCCGCTGTATCCGGGAATACCACGGCGAACTCCTCGCCTCCCAGTCGCGCGACCCAGTCTTTGCCAACCCGAAGGTTGCCGCTGATGCGCGCCGTGAACTCTCGCAATACCGCATCACCGACCTGGTGGCCGTGGCGGTCGTTCACCTGCTTGAAGTGATCGATATCGCACATGACGAGCGCGAGCGGCCTGCGGAGCCGGACGGCACGCTCGACCTCGCGAGGAAAGTGCTCTTCGAAGAACCCGCGTCGGCCGGCACGGGTCAACTCATCCACGGTGGACAACATCCGGTTGTCGCGGAGCGCGAGCTGCAATGACGCGGCCAGATCGGCGATCCGCCGGGCGATAGTCAGATGCGCCCAGAAATGCTCGCCACGAGCATCAGACGGCATGCAGTCGTTGGCCCCAGCTCGCAGCGCGTCGGACTCGGGCACATCTCCGGATTCACCCACGAACACAATGTGGGTGGCAACGCCCGCGGGCAATTGACGCGCATTGCGGATGAGATCGATATCGTCGGTGAACAACAGCGCATGCACACGCTCTGCCAACCGCTCGAGCGCGTCGATGGCGCCGCTGGACACATCAACTTCCAGGTTCGCCATGTTGAGAAGATTCTTGAAGCGCTCGCGCGTCTGCTTTCCTGAAAGGCACAGCAGCGCGGCCGGCGTGGGTGGGGAGCGCAACAAAATGGTAGCGCCCGCCGCAGGGGTACGATTGACCGTGTCGTCCAGCACTGACCGTCGCGCAAGCAGATGCCGCGCCGCACCGACGGTCGAATCCGCCAGATGCCCCGGACTATCCAGACCGAGCGGCAACTGCCGGGCCGAAGACTCGGCGCCCTGCGGATTGCTCTGGAGAAAGGTACTCATCTGCGGACGATCGACTCCTATGGGACTGATGTAACAATAAATTCTACAGCGCGTCCGGTCCGTGAGATCCCGCACAGTTACCCGTGCAATGATGTGACCGCCTACGCAGCGTCTGCGGGAATCACTTAGGACCGTGGCTATAGCCCCCAAAGGCGGCAATGTATTGGGGTATCTTCACCCTGTCATGCTGCGTCCCAATATCGGAGTTTTCCTCGCATTGATTGGCTGCCTCGCGGTCGGAGGCTGCGCGCACGTCCCGCTGGTGAACGAGGCGGATCTCCTCAAAGAATCCGCCGGATCGCAAATCAAGGTATTTGGGGCCCGTGGCCCCCTTTCGGCGCGACAGTCCAAAGCCGTGCTCGGCCGTCTGGCGGCGCAGGCGCCCGATGCCGGAGCGCTCGAGCGTCACCTTGCCGTTGAGCAAGTCGTCGCGGACAGTCCACTGTTCACGGGCAACCAGGTGCGGATCCTGCGAGACGGCGCGCAGACCTTTCCCGCCATGTTCGAGGCGATCCGCTCGGCCAAGAGTTACCTCTACCTCGAGTACTACATCTTCGAGGACGTGACCTCCAACGGCGAAATGTTGAGCGATCTGCTCGTCCATCAGAGCCAAGCCGGCGTCAAGATTCGAATCATCTACGACGGGATCGGCTCGATTGGCACGGATTCGAGTTTCTTCGACAAGCTCCAGGCCGCCGGAGTGGAACTGGTCGAATTCAACCCGCCCAGCCCTTGGAAACACCATTCGGCGCTCAACGCGCGCGACCATCGCAAGCTACTCATCGCGGACGGCACGGTCGCGATCCTGGGCGGCGTCAATCTGAGCTCCACTTATCAGAGTGCGCCCTCCGGGTTCAACGGCAGCAACCCGGCAACAGCACCCGCCGCGACGGCGCAGGATGTCTGGCACGACACCGACATTGAGATCAACGGGCCGGTGGTTCCGGAATTGGAGCGACTTTTCCGGGAGCACTGGCGCGAGCAAGTGGGAGTCTCACTCGCGGCCGAGACGGATCCCGATCCACCCCCACAGTCGCCCGGCGATGAGGTCGTCCGCATCCTCGGCAGCAGCCCGGCAAAACTCAAGCGGCGGTACTACGTAACGGTCATATCAGCCATTCGTAACGCGGAGAGCAGTATCTGGATCACAGGCGCCTATTTCGTGCCCACCCACCAGGAGAAGGAAGGCCTGATGGCGGCCGCGCGGCGCGGAGTCGATGTCAGGCTGCTGCTACCCTCGCGTAGCGACTCGAGTCCCGCTCTAGCCGTGCAACACTCCCATTACGGGGATCTGTTGCGAGCCGGAGTGAAAATCTACGAGCGCGACGACGGCATCCTGCACTCGAAGACCATGGTGATCGACCAGGTGTGGTCGATCGTCGGCTCTTCCAACTTCGATCACCGCAGCGTGTTGTTCAACGACGAGCTCGACGCGGTCGTGTTGGGAAAGGAGACCGGCGCCAAGCTCGCCGCCGATTTCCAGGCCGACCTGCAGCACGCACGGCAGATCGACCTGGAAAGCTGGCGCCAGCGCTCCGCCCTGGAGCATCTGCGCGAGGGCTTCTGGAAGCTGTGGGAGACGCTGTTGTAGGTCAACGCCCGTGCTGGCCTTCCGGCGGATACGCCGGCAGCGGCGCCGGTGGCGGCGCCAAGCCCCCCGGGTGTTTCTTGAGCTCATCGAGCAGATAGCCCACCCCGGCTTCGAGCTGCGGGTCACGTCCCGCGAGCCAGTCGGCCGGTGAGTCATCCACAGTCATATCGGGCTCGACGCCGTGATTCTCCAGAATCCACTGGGAGTCGAGGCCGTACAGCGCTTCCTCGGGAATGGTGACATATCCGCCGTCGAGCAATCGCCATTCGCCACGGATGCCGCGCACACCACCCCAGGTGCGCGTGCCGATGAGAGGGCCGATCCCGTACTTGCGGAAGTAGAACGGGAAGATGTCCCCGTCGGATGCGGAGAAATGATTGATCAGACAGACCTTGGGACCGACCAGCAACTGCTGCGGTACGGTGGTCGGGGTACGCTCCCGATTGACATCGAGACCGATCAACACGCGACGTAAGCGCTCGAGGACGATCTGGTCGATGAAACCGCCGCCATTCCAACGCTCATCCACCAGCAGGGCCTGTTTGTCCATCTGCGGATAGAACTGGCGGATGAACTGCTCCATGCCGAGCCCCGCCATGTCAGAGAGGTAGATGTAGGCGATCCGTCCCCCCGAAGCCTTGTCGACCACCTCGCGATTGTGCTCGATCCAGGCCTGCTCGCGCAGGGGCAGCTCGGTTTTGACGGGCTGCACGACCACGTCCCGGCGGTTACCGTCGGGCTTGTCGGCGACAGTGAGCTTGATCGTCTGATCTTGTTTGCCCACGAGCAGACTGTAAGGATCCGTCGGCTCCTTCAGCTCGACCCCGTCGATGGCGAGTAGATACTGGCCGGCGTGGATATCCAGGCCCGGTTGCGTCAACGGCGAGCGATAGCGCTCGCGCGTGTTATCGCCCGGATAGATGGTCGCCAGCCGGTAGCGGCCCGAAGCGCCATCGAGTGCGAAATCCGCCCCCAGGTATGCCGTCGGCACCCTTTGCTCCTCGGTTGGATCGTCGCCGCCGCTGACATACGTGTGTGAGTTGCTGATCTCGCCGAGCATCTCGCCGATGAGGTAGTTGAGATCGCCTCGCGAGCCGGCCAAAGGCAGCAGCGCGGCGTAGGCTTTGCGCACGCTGGCCCAATCGACGCCATTCATCTCCTTCATGAAGTAGAAGTCGCGTTCCAGGCGCCACGCGGAGTTGAACATCTCGTCCCACTCCCGCGTCGGCTCGATGCGCACGCGCATGTGTCCAAGGTCGAGCTTCTTTCTACCCTCCTCAGCGCTCTTGCCATCGCCCGGCTTGGCATCGGCAATGAAATAATCCCCACCGATCTTGTAGGCCACTTTGTGACCGTCGGCGGAGAGCGCATAACTGCTCAGGCCTTCGACGACCTTGGCCTCCTTGCGCTCCTTCATGTCATAGACGTGAAGCGCCGGTTTCTCACCCGGCAGCGGCCCCTCGATCATCTGGCTCGGGCCCGTCAGATAGAAGAACTTGTCCTCGCGAGCGTCCAACTGGGCGATCTCCGCGGGCTCGATGGGCACACGCACCGCGCGATCCATGAGACCCTCGAGATCGATCTGAATCGGCTTGGATGCGCCTGGCTTCCACTTGCCCTGATCCTCCTTGCCCTCGCCCTGCTTCTCGGCGCCGGCGTTGGCTTTATCCTTACGGTCTTTGTCCTCCGCGCGATCCTTGCCGCCGTGGCCACTACGATCGTGATCCGCGTCGTCCTGTGAGCCGACCGCGCCCTCATCCGAGCGCGGCGCGAACGGTGAGGGCGCGTCACGTTTGAGCGTCGCGACATAGACCCCCGCCATCTTCAAGGTGGCGATGTTGAATTCGGAATGGCTGAGCGTCGGATTCTCGTGCCGGGTCGAGATGAAGTAGAGATAGCGACCGGCCGGATCGAAGGCCGGGTTGAAATCATTCGAGCGCGGATCGCTGACCCGGGTGGCCTTGCGCGCATCCACATTGTAAAGCCAGATGCCACTTTGTTGATTTGACCCGGTGATGACGTAGGCGAGCCAGCGACCGTCCGGCGCCCAGGCATAACTTTGCACTTCCTGGTAAGGGTCCTGGCCGACCTGCTGCGGCTCACCCCCCGCGACCGCAACGATCCAAAGCCGATGCTCATTATCGGAGAACGCCAGCCGATCGCCACCCGGGGACCAACGCGGTGTATAGAAATAACCCTGACGGAAATGGGTCAACAGCTTTTCAGGGCCGCCCTCCGCGGGACGGATCGCAACCTGCTGCTCGCCCGAGGAATCCGTCGTGTAGGCGATCGTCTTGCCATCCGGCGACCAGCTCGGGTGATCCTCGTCCGCGTCCGAGGTCTGCGTCAGGTCGCGGGTATTGCCATGTTCCGCGGGTAACGTGAACAGATCCCCGCGAGCGGAAAAAACCACACGATTTCCGTTCGGAGCGAGATCGTAGTTGGTGCGCTGCGCGGCGTCCTGCTCACGTATCGCAGTCTTCGCATCGACATAACGCGGACCGGTTCTCGTGCCGTCATCGGGCACGATCACCTCGAGATCGTGCACCTGCTCGGAGGGAATATCGAGCACGTGCAGCTTGCCCCCTTGTTGGAAAACGATGCCGGCTTCGCCCGCTCCGCTGCCGAGACTCGGGAAGTCGATGTCATAATCGGTGTAGTGTGTGATCTGGTGGAACTCGTGACTGGCCGTGTCGTACGCCCAGATGTTCTCGCGCTTGTGGGAGTCGTGATCGGACAGGAAGTAGATCGTCTTCCCGTACCACATGGGGAACGTCTCGGTTCCTGGCCAGTCCGTCACGTGAGTCAGCTTGCGGCTGTCGAGGTCGTAGATGTCGATGTCCTGCCCCAGGCCACCCTCGTAGCGTTTCCAGGTGCGAAAGTTACGGAAGATCCGGTTGTAGGCGATCTGCTTGCCGTCCGGGCTGTAGCTCAGGAAGCCCCCGCGATCGAGCGGCATGAGCTCGGGCAGGCCACCGTTCAGCGAGACGGTAAATAGACGATTGATCCAACTGTTCCACGCCATCCGACGCGATAGAAACACGATGTTTTTCGAATCGGGCGTCCACGTGACCACCATGTTGTTGGGTCCATGGCGGAGCGCCACTTCAGGTCCGATATCGGACGTAAACGTCAGGCGCCGCGCCATGCCACCCGCGGCGGGAATCACGTAGACATCGGGATTGCCCTGGTATTCCCCCGTGAAAGCGATCCACCGCCCATCGGGAGAGAAGCGCGGTATGACATCACGACCTGCGTCGGCGGTAAGCCGGGACGCGGTGCCTCCGGTGCGCGGCACCGACCAGAGATTGTCGTGCGCCACAAACACGATGGTGTTTCCGCTTATGGTCGGATAGCGCATCAGCGTGTGACCAGCAGGATCGGTGGCCTGGGCGGCACCGCCCCAAAGAACGACGATAAAACCCAACGCGAGCCGCTCGATGCCGAGCGACTTGAGCAAACGTGTCATGCAAACCTCGATTGGCCTTACCTGGCAAAGGGCACATTCTAGCAACCCCGTCGAGCCGGGCTGACGACGCCTTGGCGTGCGCTCACACCCGGTCGCCGCATCGGGGGGCGGCGTCGACAAGGGCTGGCGAGACCCGTATCCTGCCGGACGCACCATGAACTTCTGCAACCAGTGCGGCGCTAAAGTCGAGCTTCGTATACCGCCGGGCGATTTGTTTGCCCGTCACGTCTGCGACGCCTGCGGAACCATCCACTACCAGAACCCACGCCTCGTCGTAGGCTGCGTCCCTGAGTACGAAGGCCGAATTCTGCTCTGCCGGCGCGCTATCGAGCCGCGACGCGGCTTCTGGACCGTTCCGGCGGGATTCATGGAGAACGGAGAAACGCTCCAGCAGGCCGCGGCCCGTGAGTCAAAGGAGGAGGCGCTCGCGGACGTGCGGATCGGTTCTCTGCTGACCATTGTGCATGTGCTACACGCACAGCAGGTCCATGTGTTCTTCCGGGCCACCTTGCCCATACCGGAGTACGGACCGGGCGCGGAAAGCCTGGAGGTCGAGCTGTTCCGCCCGGAGGACATTCCCTGGGCGGATATCGCTTTCCCGAGCACTGAATACACCCTCGAGCGCTATCTCGAGGACCGCGCGGCCGGCCAGGAGCCTCACCATTTCGCCGAGGTCGACCGCCGCATCTCGCGAGTCTAAGGCTGAACTGGCACAATTCGCGGTCCGCCGCCAGCGCGTGGTCCCGCGGGCGAGCCATCTTTCTAGGAAAACGAATGACTTTTGTCGTCACCGAAAACTGCATCAAGTGCAAATACATGGACTGCGTGGAGGTCTGCCCGGTCGATTGCTTCCACGAAGGTCCGAATTTCCTCGCCATTGATCCGGATGAGTGCATCGATTGCACCCTCTGCGAGCCGGAGTGCCCGGTCGAGGCCATTTTCTCCGAGGAAGAGTTGCCGCCCGGCCAGGAGCAGTTCAAACAGCTCAATGCCGAGCTGGCGAAGCAGTGGCCGGTGATCACTGAGAAGAAGGACCCCCCGGCGGACGCCAAGGAGTGGGAGGGCAAGCCGGACAAGTTCAAGCTGCTGCAGCGCTAGGAGCCTGTCTGTCCGTGGCGGCCGCGCCGGGGCACCCCATGCGCGGTCCCCTTACTGCTGGTGCGTCTTCTTGAGCTCCTGGAGGAGCTCGCCCGGCGGCATGTAACCCCCGATCATCTCGCCGTTCGCCAACACGATGGCCGGGGTACCCTGCAATCCGAAGTTCTGCCCCAGCGCATAGGTGCGGGCTACCGGATTATTCGCGCAGGGCTTCGTCGTCAGCGCCTGCCCAAGTTTCGCTCGCGTGAGGGCCTCATTGCGGTTGGGCGAGCACCAGACCTCTTCGGCCTTCGTCCAAGAATCGGTGTTGGGACCCGTGCGCGGATAGAAAATGTAGCGTACGCGGATGCCCAACCGGTTGTACTCGCCGATTTGGCTGTGGAGCTGTCGGCAATATGCGCAGTCAACGTCGGTAAACACGGTGACGGTGTACTTCGGATCCTTCGGACCGAAGACCACCATGTCACTTTCAGGAATCGCATCGATCTGCTTCATGCGCAGCTCGCGCCGATGCGCTTCCGTCAGGTCGTCATTCTTGGCGATGTCGAACAGGTCACCACTGATCGCGTACTTGCCATCCGTGGTGACGTAAGCGATGTCGGACCCCCGGGTCATCTCGTATAGGTTCGGGATGGGCGTGGGGCGCAGCTCGTCCGGCTTGGTACCCGGAATATGGCTGGCGATCTCCACGCGAGGGTCAACGGAAGCGGACGGTGCTGGCTGGGGCTGGGCCAGCGCAGCGCTCGTCAACGCGAGGAGAAACAGGGCAGAAATAAGGTTAGAGGGCATGCCGGCAGTTTAGCGCAGGGCCCCTTTAAATGGGGCCTCGACCTCACCCCCTTGGGTGATGCGCCGAATGCAGCTCTTTCAGACGCTCCCGAGCCACATGCGTGTAAATCTGCGTGGTCGAAAGATCACTGTGCCCGAGAAGCATCTGGACAACGCGAAGGTCCGCACCGTGGTTGAGCAGATGCGTGGCAAACGCATGGCGCAGCGTATGCGGCGAGAGCTCCTTCGAGATACCCGCCTTGCGCGCATACCGCTTGATGATGTGCCAGAACGCCTGGCGCGTCATGCGGTCGCCACGACGCGTCGGGAACAGATAGTCTGTCTGACGCTCGAGCAGGATCTCGCTGCGCGAGCCACTCGCGAAATCCTTCAACCAGCGCATCGCTTCCTCGCCGAGCGGAATGAGGCGCTCGCGGTTGCCCTTGCCGAGGATACGAATGACGCCTTGAGTGGTGTTCACCTGCGTGTGCCGCAAGTTCACCAGCTCCGAGACGCGTAGCCCCGTGGCGTAGAGCACCTCGAGCATGGTCCGGTCGCGGTTCCCAAGGGGATCGCTGACGACCGGAGCGCCGAGCAGTGACTCGACTTCCTCTTCGGTGAGCGATTTCGGCAGGGAGCGCCCGATCTTGGGCATTGCGATCTGGGCGGTAGGATCTTCGCGGATCTGTCCCTCCCGCATGAGATAGCGGAAGAAACGGCGGAAACTGGAAAGCTGACGAGCTGTCGAGCGTGGCCGCGCCCCCGCGTGCACCCGGTAGGCGATAAAGTCCTGCAGGTCCGCGCGCGTGGTGGCCATGATCGGCCTCTGCCGCTCATTCAGCCAACGGGCCAGCGCGGTCAGGTCGGCCCGATACGCGGCGAGCGTGTTGGAAGAGAGTCCGCGCTCCATCCAGACAGCGTCGAGAAAGCGTGACACCGCCGGATCGGCAGCATCGGCGGTGGGCGTCATGGAAATTGCGGCAGCCTGGTTCGACAAAGCCCGTCTCACTGGGAGCCCGTGCGCACCGCCCGGCGCGCATCAGCCAGACAGGCTCCTACCGCTGCAGTATGGTGATCACTGCCAAGATACCGGCGTGATTGTCTTCACATCCGGGTCTTGGCATTAACATAAAGAGAACCAGTTCACATCGCCCCC
>CAYNTW010000090.1:0-23341 GCA_964400085.1 uncultured Steroidobacteraceae bacterium
GGCCCGGGATGCGCGCCCGTCTACATCACTCATGAGCTCCAACCATCAACAATCAACCGAACCCGAACGCCAGGGCGCTGCACCGTCATCTTCGCGGGCAACGACAGCCCACCGGCCGACCCAACCGCGGTAAGCCCCGTTGGCATATAGCTGTTGTATTCAACCTGCCAGCCCTGCTGCTCGAGGCTCAGGAGCCGCTGCTGATCCGGGTCCACCGCTTCCTTGGCAGGCATTGCCGGATCAGGAACCCCCAGGACCCAGTAACGCAAGCTGCTCAACGGCGGATCGAACCCGAGCCGCGCTTCGAGCTCGGCGCGCGCGGCGTCGCTGTCGAGATGGTCGCCATGGGAATTGACGATGTTGAGAGTGTCACCGTCAGAAGTGATCTGCACCGCACCGACCCCCAGAGGCCCCTCCAACGATACATTCGATCGTGTGCCGACTTGCGTCCAGCGCAAGGCGGCACTGAAGCCATCCTTACCAGCCGCGACGGCAACCCTGCCCTTTAACGTAAAATGATCCCGCGCCTGCAATTCGGCGCGTGTGACATCCCACGGCTGCCCGGAAGTGGGAGCGTGTTGCTCGGGAGCCGTGCGGCAGCCGGCAAGGACGACCACCGCGAGCAGCCCGGTAGGCCCCCAATGGGCCAGCCTACTTCGCATCGGGGATGAACCGCGCCAGAGTCGCTTTGAGTTGATGCGAGTCGGGCTCGCGCGCCAGCGCCGCTGCCCAGACCTTGCGCGCCTGGCTGTGATCGCCGCTTACCCAGAGAACCTCGCCCCAGTGGGCGGCGATCTCCGAGTCATGACTGATGTTGTAGGCGCGCTGTAGCGAAACGAGCGCTCCCTTGGAGTCGCCCTGCCGAAAGCGCACCCAACCCAAGCTGTCCAACGCAGCCGGGTGGTCGGGCATGACCAGCAGGGCACGCCGAATCAGAGACTCCGCGCGAGACAGCTCCAGGTTGTGGTCCGCGAGGGTATAACCCAGTGCATTCAACAGGGTTGGATCCTCAGCACGCTCGTTGAGCAGCCGTTGCAAAGCGTCGACGGAATCGTGCACCCGTCCGGCCTGCTCGAGAATCACCGCGCGCTCATACTCGATCGACGGATGCTTGGGATGTCGCTCCAGAGCGGTATTCAACAACTCGACGGCCGCATCAGCTTCGCCGTGATCCGCCAGCAGATGCGCTTTCGCGACCGTCAGATCGACTTCCGTGTCGGGATGTTCCGAGACGTAGTCGTCCAACAAAGTCAGCGCCTCCTTGCGATCGCTACGAGCGAACAGGAGCGAGGCGGCTCGCGAGCGTGCGGGAAGCGCTACGGAGGAATCGTAGAGTCGACGATAACCGGCGATCGCCGCATCGGTATCGCCGCCGCGCGCGGCGATATCGGCCAGGTAAAGCAGGGCCGCATCATTACCCTCGCCACTCGCAGCCAACTCGGCGAAGCGCTGTTGGGCTTCCTTCAAATCACCGGCTTCGTACGCCAGCAGCGCCAGCCGCCGGTCGATTTCGGCGGCCGGCTCCTGGGAGCGCAGTCGCTCCAGCTCCTGGTGCGCGTCCTCCAACCGATCCAGCGCGATCAGTATGTCGGCGAGGTCGAAGCTGCTGCCCTCGGGATCGTCATGCATCGCTTCGCGCGCGGTCGCGATCGCCTTCGCGGCATCGCCTCGGATCACATACGCGCGCGCGAGGACGAGCTTTGCTTCCGGGTCTTTCGGATTGCGCTGCAACGCCTGCTGCGCGTACCGCTCAGCGCGCTCGGCGTCGTACCCGCGCAAGGCGAGCTCGCTGAGAAGCGATATCGCCTCTGGCGACGGATTGGCTTCGAGCGTGCTGCTCATGACGGACAGGACGGTCGTCGCCTCGGCCTCCTCCAGGAGAAGCGCCGTGAGCGCCGTCAGGCTGAGCGATAAGGGTTTGTCATCTTTGCCTCGGCCACCGGGGCCTGCAGCGCCACCCTTGGCATCAGCTGGACCTGACTTGCCCGGTGCGGCGGCGCCGGTCTCCCCAGCCCCAGCCGACCCTGCGGATTGGTCCCCCTGACCCGAACCACTCGAGCGCGGCGGCGGGGGCGGAACACGTGAGAAATCGTTGACCGCTGCCCGAGCCTCCGGAAGATGGTAGAGCTTCACGGCTATGGCTGCGTATCGGGCATCCGCCTCACCGTTCATAGGCGCAAGTTCGCGCCAACGGGATGCGGACTCCCACGCCGCCGGCAGGTGCTCGCACTTATCGAAGGCCACCACTGTGGCATGACGCGCCAGAGCGGGATCGCCGCTCGCCTGCGCGGCCTTGGCATAGGTCTCGGAGGCCGTTTTGCAATCGCCTCGCTCGAGCGCGATCTCCGCTACCACCCCGAGAGCGACCGGGTCGCCTTTCGGCGTCTCTTCCTGGGTTCGCGGCCCACTCGAGCAGCCTGCCACCCAGCACAAGGCGAGCGCCAAGGCCGCCTTCACCCTGCCGGCGCGTTGGCCGGCTCGAACCCATGAATTGATGGTCTGCACCCCGAACACTATAGAGACTCTCGCGACGGTACGCATCGCGACCCTTGTTACAATGTGCGGCTATTGCATGAAAATGCCTCGCCCCGATCTCCACCGCCCCCTATGAAGGAATCCATTCGCCTGCGACTGGAAAAAATGGCCGAGCGCTTCGAAGAGGTCGCTCGCCTCCTCAACAGCGCCGAAGTTGCCGGCAACTCCACGCAATTTCGCGACCTGTCCATGGAGTATGCCCGCTTGCAGCCGCTCGCGGAGCGCTTTCGCAGCTACCATGGTCTCGAGCGTGACCTCGCCTCAGCCCAGGAAATGCTGGCCGATCCCGACGCCGGCATGCGCTCCCTGGGCGCCGAGGAGCTGACTCGGGTCAAGGGGGAAATCGAAGCATCGGAGGCGGATCTGCGCCGGCTGTTGTTGCCGAAGGACCCTCGCGACGAAAAGAACATCTACCTGGAAGTCCGTGCCGGAACGGGCGGGGATGAGGCCGCGCTCTTTGCCGGCGACCTGTTCCGGATGTATGGCCGTTGGGCCGAATCCAAGGGCTACACGGTGGAAATCCTGAGCGAGAGCCCCGGCGAGCACGGCGGCTACAAAGAGATCATCAGCCGCATCGCCGGCCGCGGGGTTTTCTCGCGCCTGAAGTTCGAATCCGGCGCCCATCGCGTACAGCGAGTACCCGCGACCGAAGCGCAAGGGCGAATCCATACATCGGCGTGCACCGTGGCGATCCTTCCCGAGATCGACGAGGTCGAATCGATCGAGATCAACCCCGCCGACCTGCGCACGGATACCTACCGCTCCTCCGGCGCTGGTGGCCAGCACGTCAACAAAACCGACTCGGCCGTGCGCATCACCCACATTCCGACCGGGATCGTGGTGGAATGTCAGGAAGAGCGCTCGCAGCACAAGAACCGCTCGAAGGCCATGGCGTTGTTGAAAGCGCGGCTGCTGGCAGCCGAGCAAGAGAAGCAACAAACCGAGCAAGCGAACTCGCGGCGCCTGCAAGTCGGTACCGGTGATCGCTCCGAGCGCATCCGCACCTACAACTTTCCGCAGGGTCGTGTCACCGATCACCGCATCAACCTGACACTCTACAAGCTACCGCAGATCATGAACGGTCAGCTCGACGAGTTGCTGGATGCGCTCCACCAGGAGCACCAGGCGGAGCTCCTGGCAGCCGAGGAGTAAGGCACGCGTATGCAACAGCTTCGCCGCGCGGACCTGGTCGTAGACAGTGTCACCGGCGTCGAGCTGACCTTGCCCCTGGCAGGACCAGGCGCGCGCTGCTACGCGTTCCTGATCGATTGGCTCATCCGGGCGATCCTGTTTACCGCCTGGTATGGGGTGACCGCCCTGATCTACAACGGACGCTGGAGCGTGATCGCCCCGGTCAACCCGGACGCGAAGTGGTTCGTGTTGGTTGTCACACCGGCCGCCTCGCTCTACTTTCTGTACCACCTCGTTCTCGAGGTCGCCATGCGCGGCCGCACTCCGGGCAAGCGTATTGCCGGCATTCACATTGTCGCCCGCGACGGCAGCCCGCCCAGCCTGGGCGCCCTGCTCACCCGCAATGTGTTCCGACTGGTCGACTCACTCCCGCTAGCTTACGGCGTCGGCCTGCTGGCCACACTGGTCACCGCGGAACATGTGCGCATCGGTGACATGGCAGCCGGAACGCTGTTGGTCCACGACCGAATCAGTAACGGCCTATCTACACCAAGCGCAGCTCCCAAGAGCGCGCTTGCAACACCTGATGGTGAGATCATCGCCGACCTGCTGTCACGCTGGACCTCGCTCGATGCGCGGGCACGACGACGGCTAGCGAGAACTCTGCTCTCGCGACATGGCGCTACGCCGATGGTGGAATCGGACGCCGCACTACGTGAACGTCTCGCCCAGATCGGCGCGACGCAGGCGCCCCCGACACTCTCCCGCAGTGACGAAGCGCTGAAGGTTTCTTTGCTTCAACACTCCAGACTGTGGGATACCGCGCTCGCCCGCGCCGAGCGCCTTGCGCGAGAGCGCGCCGCAAATTTGGCCGACGCCGCGCAAATGGCGGACGACTACCGCCTCTTGGCACATGATCTCACCCGGGTCCGCCGCCTGATGCCAAACAGTCGCGTGCGGGAATACCTGGAAGGCGCCTACGCCCGCGCGCACAACACCTTGTATCGTGCAGCCTGGCGGCCCGGGCAGGCGCTATTGGCACTCTTCCGTGACGAAGTTCCAGAGGTCGTCCGCTGGCTGGCACCCCACATCGCCTGGGCGACGGCCATCTTCGTCCTGACCGTCTTCGCGGGCTACTGGATGGTGCACACCTACCCCGATCTCATCGGGTTGTTCGCCTCCCCCGACCTGATCACGACCGTCGAGCACGGCCGACTGTGGACGGAAGGCATACTCAACATCGTACCGTCCTCCGTGCTGTCACTGCAGATTCTGACCAACAACATCGTGGTCAGCCTGTTCGCCTATTGCGCCGGCTTCGTCTTCGGATTGGGGACCCTGTACATCCTGGGCCTGAATGGGCTCATGCTGGGAGCGGTGTTCGCCTTCACAAACCTCCATGGATTGGGTGGCGCGTTGCTCGGATTCATTGTCCCCCACGGCTGTGTCGAGCTGTCGGTCATGTGCCTCTCAGGCGCCGCCGGCGCGGCGGTCGGCGAAGCGCTCATCCGTCCTTCATTCGGCGCGCGCATGGAGTCCTTCAGGATGGCCGCGCTGCGCTCGGGCAAGCTGCTCATGGCCTGCGCCGTGCTCCTGGTCGGCTCAGGCCTGATCGAAGGCTACATCTCACCCCGCCCGCACGTCCCGCTCTGGGCTCGCGTCGCCATGGGTGTCGCATACTGGCTGTTCATGATCGCCCTGCTCAGGGGCTGGCTCTTCCCAGGAGCCCGACAGGCGCCTAGATTCGGCGCGACCGGCGCAGCGCCTCGTACTCCTCCAACAGCGTCCGCTCCAACGACTCCGGAGGAGCTACGATCACCGAAGTACCCAACCTTCGCAACAGCAAGCGTTGCAGAGCGATCCGCGCCTCGTGCTCTTGCGCGGCGAGGGCCACCCAAGGATCACTCCATGCGCGCGCCTCTTTGACCGCAAGGCCGGCGATCTCCGCGCCCCGCACTCCCGCGACGACCACGAAGTGGGGCGGAGAAAGCAGTCGTACGGACTTCGCCAGCGGATCGGTCAGGTTGGAATCGTCAAGATCCGTCAGCAGCACGACCAGCCCACGCCGCCTCAACATGCCGCGAATCCGCACCGCGGCGGCCATTGGGTCCGCCTCGGCAGGCTCTACCCGCACCCCCTCGAGCGCCTGCCTCATACGCGTGACCCCAACCAACCCGCGTGCCGGCGCGCACGTGACCAGGGGCCTGTCGGAAAACACCATCAGCCCGATGCGGTCATCATTTGGCGTTGCCAGCTCGGCAAAGCGCGCGGCGGCATTGGCATAGAGACCAAAGCGGTCGAGCGATCCCACACGCACACGGCTGAAGCGTCCCGCATCGATGGCAACGATGATGTCCAGGTGTTGGTCTTCACTGAACTCGCGCGTCACCAGGCGCCGTGCGCGTGCCGTGGCCTTCCAGTCGATTCGCGCCACCGGATCGCCGTATCGGTAGCCACGTAATTGGTAGAGCTCTGCTCCGGCACCGAGCGCCCGACCCGCCCGAGCGCCCGAGGGGTACCCACGCGGCTGCGTCCGCGCCCGCGACAACGTATCGGGAGCGATCGAAAGCTGCAGCGATGGACGCAACTCCCTCGACCACCATGCCAACCCCAGAGGACCGCGCAAGCGCGACGGCACCACGCGACGGGACTGCGCTCCAAGTTGCACCGGCACCAATAAAAACGAGTCTCGTCCCGTGCCATTAGCGGGCGCAACCACCTTGCGCGTCTGCGGCAGCGGCTCGAACCCTTCGGGCAACACTGGAGCATATTCCAACACAACAGCCCGTGCCGAATCGTTGCGAAAGGTGAAGCAGGCCGGCTGCGCGCGACCCAAAAAAGCCCGTGCGGCGGTCTCGATGTCCGCGCTGATCACCAGACGCCGCACCACGACGCTCTCCCAAGCCAATCCCAGAAGTAGCAGCACCGCAGGCACGCGCCACAATCCGCCAAACCCGGGTTGACTCGACCAGATGCCGGTGACCGCCAGGACGGCGGTGAGAACGATCAGGATGTAGGCACGTTGGGCCAGATGCACCGACGAAGCCTCAACGTGGAACCGGCGTCTCGGTGAGCAAACTCCGCACGACATCGAGATCGGTCAGTCCCTCCAGCGCGGCCTCGGGCGTCAAGACCAGGCGATGGGCAATGACCCACGGCGCCGCTTCTTTCACGTCATCCGGGGTCACAAATTCGACACCCCGCAACCCAGCCGTAATGCGGGCGGCTTTCAACAGCGCCAACGCTCCGCGCGTGGAGAGCCCAAGGGACAAGCGCGGATGCCGACGTGAGGCCTCGGCGAGGTCCAGAACGTAACCCAACAAGCTGTCGGCGGCGTGAATACGCTCAGCCTCTGCCCGAGCGTGCCCCAAAATAGCCGGAGTCAGCACTTCGATACTGTCGAAACCAACTGGAGGACCCGCGAGCACCGCGCCGTAACGGGCCAGGATCGCGGATTCCGCGGCACGGCCTGGATACTCCACGTCGATCCGCAACATGAAACGATCGAGCTGCGACTCGGGCAGCGGGTAGGTGCCTTCGAACTCGCGCGGATTCTGGGTCGCCAACACCAGGAAGTCCGGGGGTAACGGCATCACCGAACGCTCGACGCTCACCTGCCGCTCCTCCATCGCCTCGAGGAGCGCCGATTGCGTCTTGGGACCGGCGCGGTTGATCTCGTCCACCAACACGACATCGGCGAACAGCGGTCCGGGTCGAAACACGAAATCGCGCCGCGACTCGTCGAACACGTGGATGCCGATAATGTCACTCGGCATGAGATCGGAGGTGCCCTGGATGCGCTTGAATTCGCCGCCGAGCGCACGCGCGAGGGACTTCGCCAACAGGGTCTTGCCGAGACCGGGCACACCCTGGACGAGCACGTGGCCACGTCCCACCAGGGCGATGGCCAGCGCCCGGATCGAGGCGGAGGCTCCGATCACGACGCGACTCAATTCACGCTCGAGCCGGGATTCGAGTTGTTGTAGAGCGCCGCTCATGGCTTATAGGCTGACCTTATTTTCAACATCAGATTGTGCAAGCGCTCCAGGGGCACTTTCCTGGCCGCCATGGCAGCCGCATACCACTCCTGCAGCTGGCGCAGGTCCGCGGGCGCCACGCCCGCATGCCCCTCGAGCAGTTGCCATGCCGCGCGAGCTCCGGCGCCTCCAGGATGCCCCTGGCAGACCTCGTGAAAAAAATGATCGAACAAGCCACGCGCGCCCGCGTCGTTGGTCAACACCCGCGCCAGGAACCCACCCGTGGCCTGCACCAGCTCCGCCTCGCGCGGCGCCGGCATCCGGCTCGATGAGAATAGTAACTGGGTCGATCCCAATACCCAACACAGCCACACGGCGGAGAGGATCGCCACGGATTCATAGAGGCGTGGATCACTATAGAACTTGGTGGGATCGTAGGCCGCGCCCAGACCTTGATGCATATCGTCGAACAGCACCGCGCCACCCGGTCGCAAGCTCGCGCCCACCATGTTCGCAAGCAGCCGTCCATTGTCGCCCAGCCCCAAGGCCCGATTCGTGAACAGGGAACCGAAGCCACTCACTATGACTTGCCCGCGGCCCCACGGACGCATCCACAACACGCCCTCACCCGTCTCACGCTCATGCGCGAGTGACAGCACAAAGCCGTCATAAGGGATCTTCACTGTCCAGGTTTGCGCCGGATAGTCGGACAACGCCAAGCCAGCACGCACGCCGTCAAACAAGGGAAGCGGGCCATTCGGCTCCAATCTGGAGATCCGTGGTTGAGCAAATGCCCTGGCCGTCCTCGCGATGCGTGATCCGACGTCATTTTCCCGCGCGTCGCGTTTCACGGTCGCGAACTCCAAGCCGGTCAACAGGCTCAAGTCGGCCGCGGCGGGGCGACCGAGAGCGAACGCCCAGTTGGGATTGTCCGCGAGCGCCGCGAGGACGAGCAATGTATTCCCGGAGCGAACCCAATTCTCCAGTGGACGCAGCTCCTCGGTCTTGAAAGCGGTCGCCGCCGGTAGCGTCACAATGAGCAGGTTCCCACTCGATGGTAAACCGGGACGGGTCACCAGCTCATTGAAACGATCACGCACCGACAGAGTCTTGATGTGCTCCTGGTCCAACCAGACCAATGCGCCGTGATAACCGTTCGGACGCCGCTCTTCGGTGGTCGGTCGCGCCATCTCGTCGCCCTTGGCAGCCTCGTCTCTGCGCAAGAACATGCCCAGGAACAAGGCAAGTGCCCCGATCGCACAAGCCAACGTGATGAGCCGCTCTCTCATGCGGGCGAGGGGCCCCCGACCTGGCGCGCGCGCCCGACAAGATGCTCAAACAGCATGCGGCCGTGCTCGACCGCGGCCTCGAGGTCCTCGCTCGAAACCCGTAAGCTGGAGAAGCGGACACGCTCGCAGATCAGAGCCAACTCCGAGAACCGCTCGCGATCCGCCTCGTCAGCCAGACGCGCCGCCCGGGTCAGCTCGCGTATCGTGAGCGCGCGCGCGGGAGGCAGGCAGCTCGTCTCGGTAAGCCTCGCTATGATCATTTCGAGCAGGAGTTGGGGGCGCTGCGTCAAAGCGACGGCGCTGAGATCGTCCAAAGTCAGTTCCTCGCGACCCACCCTGACATCGTTCGCCGGTCCGCGTTGCCGCCTGAAGCTGGCACGCAAGCGTGCTCCCACACCGCTCACGCGGACCTCGTTCACAACGATCACGAGCGCCAACACCACGACCAACATGAGAGCGGCGTATGAAATGATTTCCAGCACCACTTGTGAGAGGCCATTTTGCCCTACCAGACGCGCGAGCCAACCGGCATCGCTCTCCCGCTCGCTCCGCTCGAACACGTCTCTGAGCCACTCCTTGGTTCGCGCCCACCATCCGATGCGCGCTGAGCTCGCCGGCGCGAGATCCGCTAACACGGCAGGCAATTCGGCAACGCTCGGACGATCGAGTCGCTCGTTCACGATGGCTGATTCACGCAACAGCATTTCCCGCAACTCGCGCAAGCCACCGGCGGATAAATCGTTCCCGGTCCGTTTCCAATCTGTGGGCAGCCATGGCGACCAGCCACTCTGCTCGAGCCTGCGCGCGAGCTGCGGGCAACGCCCCGCGATCCGCTCGTAGCCCAAGTCGATCTCGGGATTGAGTTTCTCGAGGCAGGAATCGACCGCCTCCAAGGCAACTGCGGTCTCCGGTCGCGTAGCCGAAGGAATAGCGGCGAGGACGTGGGGAGTCATCAGGACCAAACTGAGGGCGCATGCCGCGCCGCTGCCAGCAGCCATCACTCGATCGCCAGACTGGCGATCCGCTGCTCCAGGTCGGCACCCTCCTTGCGGACGCGCAAATCGCCGAACACGGCAAGCAATAGCGCGCCGGCGAAGGGCGCTACTATCGCGCCCATGGCATTCGCCAGCACCGTGAACACGGCCATCATCACCGGGATGTCGGCGACGAGTGCGGGAACAACCAGGGCGATGAGAATACCAACCAGGATGGCGAATACGAACACGGCGACAGCCCCCACGCCATAGATGGCGATCACACGCCACCAATGCCCCCAGACGAGTCGAGTACTTTGACGTAAGGCGCCGAGCGGCCCTTGCCGAGCAAGCATCACGGCGGGCCACACGCATGACAACAGGACTGCCAAGTAGAGGCCCAACACAATGAGCGGAATGCGGGGCCACAGGTGCTGTGGATGCGACGCTAAAACCAGCACCACCAACGGTCCCACCACCGCCGCGAGAAAAAACATCGTCGCGACCACGAACGACGGCAGTCGCCGCAACGTTTCGTTGATCTCCGCCTTGAAGGTCGTGGAAGTATGCTCGATGATCGCACGCTGCCTGAGCAGCAACGCCGCCCAGGTCATCAACGCGAGCAGCGTGCCGACGAGGAACAGCGCTACCCAGATCGGCCGCCCACCGCCAAAGGGCTCTCTGACAGCACCGCTGCCGAGGGCATATATGTTCGGGAGTTGTTCGAAGGTCACGGCGAGAATGCCGTATGGAATGCATCTGACCACGGTAGCCTTGAAGATCTGGACCGCGAGATCCAGAACCTCTGCAATCGCCAGCGGGCGCCCAGGTGGATACAAAGCCGATGACATTCCGGCAATCTTACATGAGTGAGCCCTACAGCTTGGGCGCCCTACGGGAGCTGGGCGCTCAGCGCCTGCGTGCTTCAGCCGCCGCGCAAGGGCCGGGCGCCACACCTGAGCTCGATGCGGAACTGATCCTCATGCATGTGTTCGGTATTGGCCGGGCGCGGCTGCGCTCCCACCCCGAAGCTCCCGCAGGAGATTATGCCGAGTACACGCGCTACATCGAGTTGCTGGGGCGGCGCGCAACGGGTGAGCCTCTCGCCTACATCATTGGAAGGAAGGACTTCTGGTCACTGCAATTGATGGTCACGCCGGCGGTCCTCGTACCGCGACCCGAGACGGAGCTCCTGGTCGAGCGAGCCCTGGCTCTGCGCCCACAAGACTCGGGGAGGATCGTGGACCTCGGCACAGGCTCAGGCGCCATCGCACTCTCCCTGGCGAGCGAGCGCCCAAACTGGCAGATCACGGCGACTGATGCCTCGGCCGAGGCTCTCGCCGTCGCGCGCGCCAATGCGGCGTCGCTCGACCTCAGCCGTGTGGAGTTTCTGATCGGGAACTGGTTCGAGCCATTGGCGGGACGCACTTTCGATCTGATCCTGAGCAATCCGCCTTACGTCGCAGCCGACGATCCCGCCATGCGGGAGCCGGCATTGCGGCACGAGCCTCAGCACGCCCTGACCCCTGGACCGGATGCGATGGCAAGCCTGCGCGCAATTGTCGAAGCAGCTCCGGACTACCTGGAGCGTGACGGTTGGATCCTCGTCGAGCACGGCACCGACCAGGCGGCGGCGGTGGCACACGCGCTTGTCGCGCGCGGCTTCCGTTATGTACGCTCGCACCGCGATCTCGCCGGGCACGAGCGCATGACCGAAGCCCAGCTATAATTGTCCATTACACATTCCATTACACACAGCCCATTACACTCAAGCGGCGCCCGCGCGCCGGGAAAAATACATGGTCAAGTTCGAAACCTCACACGGCTCCTTCACGATCGAGCTCTTCCCCAAGGAAGCCCCGGTCACGGTCGACAACTTCCTCCGTTACGTCGACGACAAGTTCTTCGACGGCACCATCTTTCATCGGATCGTGCCGAATTTCGTCATCCAGGGCGGTGGCCTGACCGCGGACTTCAGTGACAAGGACACGCGCGAGCCGATCAAGAACGAGGCCAAGAACGGCCTGAAGAACACGCGCGGCACCTTGTCGATGGCCCGCACCAGCGATATCAACAGCGCCACGTCGCAGTTCTTCGTGAACCTATCCGACAACGCCTTTCTCGACCACGGCCCGCGCGATTACGGTTACGCAGTGTTTGGTCGCGTAGTCGAGGGAATGGAGGTTGTGGACAAGATCGCGAAGGTGAAGACCGGCCGCCGCAAGGGCCACCAGGACGCCCCGCTGGAGGATGTCATCATCACCTCCGCGCGGCGAGTCGAGGCGAAATAACCCGCGACGTGCGGACGGTCCGCATGGCCGGCTCCAGCGCGTGCGCTGCGCGCTCAAAGTCGGGCCAGGGTGTAGTCTCGCGACCGCACCCGCTCGACGCGCGCGTCGCACCACACGGCGCGCAGCGAGGCGGTTGCCTCGGCGCGCTGTTCAAGCTGTGCGCCTTGATCGTCTTCGGCTGGGTACTGGTGACCTGCGCGACGGTGTTGCTGCTGCGCTGGGTCCACCCGTTTACGAGCGCTTACATGCTCGAGGCTCGTTTACACGCGGCGGCCGCCGGAGAGCACGGCTATCGGACCCAGTTCGAGTGGGTTGATCTGGAGGAGATCTCCTCCAACGCCGCGATCGCGGTCATCGCCTCCGAGGACCAGCAATTCCCCTTTCACGCGGGCTTCGACTTCCGGTCCATCCGCGAGTCGGTGCGGGCCAGCGAGCATGGCAAGCGGCTGCGCGGCGCCAGCACCATCTCCCAGCAAGTGGCGAAGAATCTATTCCTCTGGAATGGGGGCTTCTTCCGCAAGGGGTTGGAAGCCTATTTCACCGTGCTCATCGAGGCGATGTGGCCGAAGGAGCGGATCCTCGAGACCTACCTCAACATCGCGCAATTCGGCAGCGGCATCTACGGTGTAGAGGCCGCCGCCCATCACTTCTTCCACAAGCCCGCCGCCCGACTGACTTCCAGCGAGGCGGCGCTACTGGCCGCCGTCCTTCCCAACCCGATTCGATTACGGGTCGATCGCCCGTCCGCCTACGTGCTCTCGCGCCGGGAGTGGATCCTCGGCCAGATGCGCGGTCTGGGCGGCGCGAGCTACCTCAGAGCGATCGAGGCCGAGAACCTACCGCCAGCCGCAAAGAAGCGAACCGCGAGATAGCTCTCAGTTGTCATACCCGAGGTTCGGCGCCAGCCACCTCTCCGCCTCCGCCACACTGATCCCCTTGCGTTGCGCGTAATCCTCCACCTGGTCCTTGTCGATTTTCCCGACCGCGAAATAGTGCGAATCAGGATGACCGATATACCAGCCACTCACCGCGGCCGTCGGATACATCGCAAAGGAATCAGTGATTCGGATCCCGGCGTTGCGCTCGACGTCCAGTAGCCTCCAGAGCTTCGCCTTCTCGGTGTGATCCGGGCAAGCGGGGTACCCAGGCGCGGGCCGGATGCCCCGATATTCCTCCTGAATGAGCTGTTGATTGGTGAGCGTCTCCTGCGACGCATAGCCCCAGAACTCGCGCCGGACGCGCTCGTGAAAGTGCTCCGCGGCGGCTTCGGCGAGGCGATCCGCCAAGGCCTTCAACATGATGCTCGAATAGTCATCATGCGCCTTCTCGAATCGCGCGACATGCTCCTCGATCCCGATGCCGGAGGTGACGGCGAAAGCGCCGAAGTAGTCCGCGATCCCACTGGACTTCGGAGCGACGTAATCAGCCAGACACTCATGCGGCTGCCCCGGCGGCTTGCCCTTCTGCTGCCGCAGAAATGACACCCGCATGGCGACTTGCGTGCGCGTCTCGTCAGTGTAGATCTCCACGTCATCGCCCACCGAGTTGGCCGGGAACAAGCCAATAACGGCGCGCGCCCTGAGCCATTTCTCGGCAATCACTTGCTTCAACAGGCGCCGCGCATCCTCGTAGAGATTGCTCGCAGCCTCACCGACAGTGGGATCCGACAGGATGTCCGGGAATTTGCCGGCAAACTCCCATGCATTGAAGAACGGCATCCAATCCACATAGCCCAACAGCTCGGTGAGCGGATAGTCATCAAACGCCCGCACTCCGACGAGACGTGGTGTCGGCGGCGCGAACGTCGCCCAATCGATGCGACGCCGGTTGGCTCGCGCCTGCGCAAGGCTCACCTCCGGAGTCTTCACCTTCTTACCCGCATGCTGCTCACGACGCCGCTCGTGCTCTTCATTGTTCTTCTTGATGAAGGCATCGCGCTGCGTCGCTGTCGTCAGGGTCTGGCAGACACCGACCGACCGTGAGGCATCCTTTACGTAAACCACCGGAGAGCGGTACTGCGGCGCTATCTTGACGGAGGTATGTGCCGGAGAGGTCGTGGCTCCTCCAATGAGCAGCGGCACCACGAAGTTCTGGCGCTGCATCTCCTTCGCGACATGGACCATCTCGTCCAATGAAGGAGTGATGAGCCCTGACAACCCGATGAAATTTGCGTTCTCGCGCCGGGCCGTCTCCAGGATCTTCTCACACGGAACCATAACGCCGAGATCGATCACCTCGAAGTTGTTGCATTGAAGGACCACGCCGACGATGTTCTTGCCGATGTCATGCACGTCACCCTTGACGGTGGCGATGACAATCCGGCCATTTGTCTTGCGCTCGCCGCCGCTGCCTTTCTCCTTCTCGATAAAGGGGATCAGGTGGGCAACCGCCTTCTTCATGACACGCGCGCTTTTCACGACCTGCGGCAAAAACATCTTGCCAGAGCCAAACAGATCCCCGACGACGTTCATGCCGTCCATCAGCGGCCCCTCGATCACCTGAAGAGGATGGGAGAACGCCAGACGCGCCTCCTCCGTATCCTCAATGACATAGTCATCGATGCCCTTCACGAGGGCATGCTCGAGCCGCTTGGCAACAGGCCAACTGCGCCACTCCAGATCTTCTTTCGGCTTCGCCGCGCCATCGCCTTTGAACTGGGCGGCGAGCTGGATGAGACGCTCGGTAGCATCCGGACGGCGGTTGAGCACGACGTCCTCGACCGCCTCGCGCAATGTCGGGTTGATCTCCTCGTAGATTCCGAGCTGACCGGCATTCACGATGCCCATATCCATTCCGGCTGCGATCGCGTGGTAGAGAAATACGGAATGGATCGCCTCGCGCACCGGATCGTTGCCACGGAACGAGAATGAGACGTTGCTGACGCCGCCGCTCACCATGACGTGCGGCAACTTGCTCTTGATCTGCCGAGTCGCCTCGATGAACGCGACGCCGTAATTGTTGTGCTCCTCCATGCCCGTCGCGATGGCGAAGATGTTGGGATCGAAGATGATGTCTTCGGGAGCCATGCCTGCGCGATTCACCAGGAGGTCATAGGCACGCTCGCAGACGGCGACCCGCCGCTCGATCGTGTCGGCCTGTCCCTGCTCATCGAATG
Organism: uncultured Steroidobacteraceae bacterium; assembly: GCA_964400085.1. Taxonomy (GTDB): domain Bacteria; phylum Pseudomonadota; class Gammaproteobacteria; order Steroidobacterales; family Steroidobacteraceae; genus 13-2-20CM-66-19. The sequence continues at coordinate 15,313 of CAYNTW010000090.1, forward strand.
CCATGATGACAGCGGCAGCGCCGTAGCGACGCACCTTACGCGCGTGGTCGAGGAACACCTCCTCGCCTTCCTTGAGGCTGATCGAGTTGACGATGCACTTGCCCTGCACGCACTTCAGTCCCGCCTCGATCACCGACCACTTGGAGGAATCGATCATGATGGGCACGCGGGCAATATCGGGCTCCGCGGCAATGAGGTTCAGGAAGCGCACCATGGCGGCTTCCGAGTCGAGCATGCCCTCGTCCATGTTGATATCGATGATCTGCGCGCCGGCGGCGACCTGTTGGCGCGCGATGTCGAGCGCGGCAGCGTAGTCGCCGGCTTCGATGAGCTTGCGGAACTTGGCCGAGCCGGTCACGTTCGTCCGCTCGCCGACATTGACGAACAAAGACTCCTCGTCGATGTTGAGAGGCTCCAGGCCGGCGAGGCGGCACTTGCGCGGTATGCTGGGCACCTTGCGCCGCTCGAGCTTGATCAGCCCATCATGCAGCAGCTTGATGTGCTCCGGCGTAGTCCCGCAGCAGCCCCCGACGATATTGACGAGGCCCGATGAGCCAAACTCGCGCAGGATCTCCGCCGTCTCCGCCGGGGTCTCGTCGTATTCCCCAAATGCGTTGGGCAAGCCCGCGTTGGGATACGCGGAGATGTACGTATCGGCGATTCGGGACAACTCCTGGATGTAGGGCCGCAGGGCCGCGCCACCCAGAGCGCAGTTGAGTCCGACCGCCAAAGGCTCCGCATGTCGGATCGAATTCCAGAACGCCTCGGCGGTCTGCCCGGACAGCACGCGGCCGGAGGCATCGGTAATGGTTCCGGAGACAATGATGGGAACCTCGACCCCGATCTCGTCGAACAGGGTTTTTGCCGCGAAGATCGCGGCTTTCGCATTCAGGGTGTCGATCACGGTTTCGATGAGCAGCAGATCGGCGCCGCCCAACAACAACGCGCGCGACGCCTCGAGATAGGTCGCGACGAGGTCATCGAACTTGACACTGCGGAAGCCCGGATCGTTCACGTCCGGTGAGAGCGAAGTCATGCGCGTGGTCGGCCCAAGGGCACCAGCGACGAAAGCCGGCCGCCCCGCGCTGCGCGTGAACTCGTCGGCTACCTTGCGCGCCAGGCTGGCGCCGCGGTAATTGAGCTCGGCCACGAGAGCTTCGGTGCCATAGTCCGCCTGTGAGATCGAGTTCGAGTTGAACGTATTCGTCTCGATGATGTCCGATCCGGCCTCGAGATAGGCCCGATGAATGCTGGCAACGATGTCGGGACGGGTGAGCGAGAGGATGTCGTTGTTGCCCCTCAAGTCGCGCCCATGATTGCGGAACCGCTCGCCGCGATAGCCGCGCTCGTCCAGCCGGTGCTGTTGGATCATGGTCCCCATGGCGCCGTCGAGGAACACGATGCGCTCCTCGAGCACCTTCTTCAAGCGCTCGATGCGCGTCCGACGCTCCGTCTCATCGATCGGTGTCACCGCGAACGGCGCCGCCGCCACGCGGGGCGCCGCGTCCTCCTTGTTGGGATCGAGCAGGCGTACGGGCTCGGAATGGTGAATGCCACAGCGGTGACCGGTGCCGCTCGATTTCATGCGATAACTCCTTCAAGTGCCGCCTGCTGCTCCGGCGGTTGTGCTACCGGCCGAATGTTCAGCGCGTGACAGATTGCGTATGTCAGCTCGGCGCGGTTAAGCGTGTAGAAATGGAAATCTCGAACCCCGTGCCGCGCCAACGCGTGCACCTGTTCGATTGCAACACTCGCGGCGATCATGCGCCGCGTCTCGTGATCATCCTCCAGACCGTGGAAGCGCTCTTTCAGCCAATCGGGAATACTGGCCCCGCAGCGTTCCGCGAAGCGCAACACCTGCGGGAAGCGGGTCACGGGGAGAATGCCCGGAACGATGGGCGCGTGAATCCCTGCCGTCGCGCAGCGGTCGCGGAAGCGCAGGAATACATCAGTGTCATAGAAAAACTGCGTGATGGCACGCGAGGCGCCCGCGTCGACCTTGCGCTTGAGATTGTCGAGATCAAACTTCGGCGACGGAGCCTCGGGATGCTTTTCGGGATAGGCCGCGACGGAAATGTCGAAGTTGGCGATGCTACTGAGCCCCTCGACGAGATCGGACGCATACGCAAAGCCGTCCGGGTGCGGCTGCCAACCGGTTTGTCCCTGCGGCGGATCACCGCGCAAGGCAACCAGGTGTCGGATGCCCTGATCCCAATACCGTCGGGCGATATCGAGGATCTCGCCTTTCGAAGCGCCCACGCACGTCAGATGCGGCGCGCCCACCAACGAAGTCTCGCGCTGGATTCGCGTGACGAGATTATGAGTGCGCTCGCGCGTCGAGCCATCCGCGCCGTACGTCACTGAAACGAAACGCGGCCCCAACGGCGCCAACCGCTTGACCGACTTCCAGAGAGTCTCCTCCATCGCCGCGTCCCCCGGCGGAAAGAACTCGAACGAAACCCTGATAGGAGTGCCTATCGCAAAGTTCGTCGTACTCATAATTTATCCTCGACTCCCGGTTGATCCATTGCCGCAACGGCCAACGCCGCACGACCCGTACTGCTACGACCGATCCCTCAGCCGCTCTCTGACACCAAAAACTTCCCGCGCTTAAACCGAGCGATCACGCTGCACCCGCCGCGCCAGTCCCGCGCGACGCGCCTCTCGAAGGTACCGCGATAGCAGCCAACACATGCTCCCCGTCGGCTTCGATCGGGCTCAGGCGCTCGCACGCCAGTCCAACATCACTCAACATCCGGCGCAGTCGTCCGATCGGGTGCTCCACGACCTTCTCGCGCGACATTTCCAGAGAGTCATAGCGCTCAAACAGCCACAGGCGACCACCGGCCGCGAGCGCTCGACGCCCATAGGCGAGCAGCGACTCCAGCGCGCTGTCGGGTACGACCAGGTGATCGAGCACCACCATCTCAAACACCCCACCCGCCGCCTCGACATCCCTTGCGCACAAAGCTTCCGAGCTCGCAGCCAACAACACCCGGCACGCGAACCCACGCCGCTCAGCAAACGCGCGCGCGCTCTGCGCCGCACGCCGCGAGTGCGCGATCGCGACACACTCATCAGCCTCCAGAGCCACTGCTTCCAGCAACTCCAGATGCTCCACACCGACCACCAGCGCCGACCGCCGCGCCTCCGACTCGCCTCCCACCGCGGCTGTCTCGACAACTTCCTTGAGCGCCTTCCCCAACCGCGACTCAGCCGCCCGCCCTCGCACGACCGCGCCTGCTACCCGAGCGCCTCCAGCCACTCCGCCTGAGTCCACTCCGCGCGCGGCCACATCGCCGCCACCAGCCCTCCCCAGCACTGCGCTCCGGTCGGCAGACCGAGCGTCAGCTTCACTTCCAACAGTCCCACCACTTCCATCAGCGCCGCCGCTTCCAAATCCGCGACCGCCGCGGTCACTCCCGGAGCCCGCGTGAGCGCCGCCCGGGTCAGCGCCGCCCGCACCCGCACCTCTGACGGCTCCGGCTCCGGCGCTCGCGAAGCCACGTCCACCTCGCCGCGCCCGGTGGTCCGCGATGGCTGTAGCCAGCGAAACCCCTGTATTGGCGGCCGGGATCGGCTGCCCAAACGCGCGCTCCCGATCCCGCGCGAACAGCGGATCATTCCGATCCACCTGCGCCAGCAGTCCCTGCACGAAACCCGCCGCAGCGGGGCTCTGCGTCAGCCGGTAATGCACCCACTGCCCTTGCCGCAGCCGCTCCAGCAACCCGGCCTCACACAGAATTCGCAAATGCCGCGACACCCGCGGCTCGCTCTGCCGCAGCGCTTCAGCCAAATCGGAAACGCTCAGGTCCTGCCGCGCGCACAGCGCCAGCAGCCTCAGCCGACTGTCCTCGCCAGCCGCCTTCAGCCACCCCAAAACCGTTTCCGACCTGTTCGGACCCATACCGACGCCGCCCTCGCTCTCGCGACCCCGGTAAGTCTACTCATTTTCCAGAATTGCACAATTCTTTAATTATCGAACTAACGCACCTCTCATCGCACGGGCACCATGGACTAATTCAAATACGAGACAATCCGCGTCGAACGACGCATCAATGAATCGAAGGCGGCTTGCCACCCTCGCCAAGATCACTCGCGAATAGCGCCTCGACATCGACCGCATCGAACCGATACGGCCGATGGCAGAACTCGCACGTGACCGTCACCGCGCCCTGCTCCTTGAGAACATCTCGCACCTCGTCCTCGCCCAGCGCGCGAAGCAAGCTGCTGACTCGCCCTTGGCTGCACCGGCACTCGAACTGCACCGGCGTTCCCTTGAACAGCCGCATGTCATGGGCGGAGAACCCGCGCTCGAGCAATTCCTCAACCGGCCGAAGGAGCAGATCGGTCGTGCTCAATCGTTCGATGCCTCGCTGCGCTGCCTCCCACACCTCTTTCATATCCGACTCGTCGGCGTTGGCAGGGTCGGGCAGTTTCTGCACCAGTACACCCACGCCGCGCTCACCATCGGCAGCGAGCAGCACCCGCGTGGGGAGCTGCTCCGAAGTGGCAAAATAGGATTCGAGCGAGTCGGCCAGCGACTCGCCACTGAGCGGCACGATGCCCTGGTACCGTTGGTTCCGCTCCTCCGACTCGATGGTCACGATCACGCGACCCTCAGAGCCGACGAGGCGCCGAAACGCCGCACTGCCATGCGATTCGGATGTGACCCCCTCCACCGCGGTTTCATCGAAATTCGCGACAGCTCGCAGCCGAAAGTCGTGCGTGCACTGCGCAACGAGCAGCCTCACAGCGCCGTTTCCTTGTAGCTGCAGCGTCAACGTCCCGTTGAACTTCAGAGTCGCGGCCAGCAGGACGGACGCCGCGACAGCCTGGCCGAGCAGCTCCCGAACCAGCTCCGGATACTCCTTATGAGCGCGCAGCTCCCGCCACGCCCCCTCCAGGCGCACCCAATGCCCCCGGACAGGACGATTCTCCACAATAAAACGACGAACCACGTCGACAGGCTGTGATGGGGAAGTCATTCGCACACTATGGGTGAGGCGCAAAGCGCCGAACGCCCGCCATGGATGGCGGGCTGGGTTGCGGCTCCAGGGACGGCTACCACGAGCACGGTCGAAACGGAGTGCATGCCAATGACCCCTCACCCAGCGAGCTTCTTCTTCAGCAGCTCATTGAGCTGCGCCGGATTGGCCTTGCCCTGCGTGGCCTTCATCACCTGCCCGACAAAGAACCCAAACAGCTTGTCCTTGCCCGCCCGATATTCCGCGAGCTGGCCGGGATTCTTCGCCATGACCTCTTCGATCGCGCGCTCGATAGCGGAGCTGTCCGTGATCTGCTTGAGCCCCTTCTCCTCGATGATGGCATCCGCGGTCGCCCCGCTCGCCCACATCGCCTCGAACACTTCCTTGGCGATCTTGCCCGAGATCGTCTGGTCGGCGATGCGCTTGAGCAGACCCGCGAGCCGCGCAGCGGGTAGCTTCCCGGCACTGACCTCCAGCCCCTCTTTATTAAGAGCAGCCGCCAGCTCGCCCATGACCCAGTTCGCCGCGAGCTTCGGCTCGCCGGGTACTTCCCGCGCGACCTCTTCGTAATAGGCAGCAAGCTCCCGACTAGCCGTCAGCACGCCCGCGTCATACGGCGACAGCCCATACTGCGACGAAAACCGCGCCGCCTTCTGATCCGGGAGCTCCGGCAAGCCGGAGCGCACGTCTGAGATGAACGCCTCATCGAGCACCACTGGCAACAGGTCAGGATCGGGGAAGTAGCGATAATCGTTCGCCTCCTCCTTCGACCGCATCGAGCGCGTCTCACCCTTGTCAGGATCATAGAGCCGCGTCTCCTGCACCACTTTGCCACCGGATTCGAGAATCTCGATCTGGCGCTCCACCTCGAAGTTGATCGCCTTCTCCACGAAGCGGAACGAGTTGAGATTCTTGATCTCCGCGCGCGTACCGAACTTGTGCGTGCCGACACGACGCACCGACACGTTCGCGTCGCAACGGAACGAGCCCTCCTGCATGTTGCCGTCGCAGATCTCGAGATAGCGCACCAGCGTGTGCACCTTCTTCATATAGGCGACGGCCTCCTTGGCCGAGCGCATATCCGGCTCCGACACGATCTCCACCAACGGTGTCCCCGCCCTGTTGAGATCGATGCCCGACACGCCCGAAAATCCCGGCAGTCCCTCGTGCAAGGACTTGCCGGCATCCTCCTCCAGGTGCGCCCGCGTGATCCCAACCCGCTTGACCGAGCCGTCATCGAGCACAATGTCCAGCGATCCCCCGGCGACGATGGGCAGCTCGTACTGACTGATCTGGTAGCCCTTGGGAAGATCAGGGTAAAAGTAGTTCTTGCGCGCGAACACCGAATGCCCCGCGATCCGAGCGCCGATGGCGAGCCCGAATTTCACCGCCATCCGCACCGCCTCACCATTCAACACCGGCAGCACGCCCGGATAGCCGAGGTCGACGAGGTTCGCCTGCGTGTTGGGAGGCGCGCCGTACGCGATCGAGGAGCCCGAGAAGATCTTCGATTTCGTGGCGAGCTGGGCATGGATCTCCAGCCCGATGACTGTTTCCCACTCCGACGAGCTCATGAATAACGCTCCGGCACGCGCGTATGCCAATCCGTCTCGCGCTGATAGAGATGCGCCACGTTCAGCAGCTTCGCCTCGCTGAAGTGCGGCCCCACGATCTGCAGGCCCACCGGCAGTCCCCGAGTGAACCCGCAGGGAATCGACATGGCCGGCAACCCGGCGAGGTTCGCGCCTATCGTGTAGATATCGTTCAGATACATAGTGATCGGATCGGAAGTCTTCGCGCCAATCTCGAACGCAGGCGTCGGCGTCGTCGGCCCGATCAGAACATCCACCTCGCCAAAGGCGCGCGCGAAGTCCGCGGCGATGAGTTGGCGAACCTTCTGAGCCTTCAGATAGTAAGCGTCATAGTAGCCGGCTGACAGCACATACGTGCCTGTCATGATCCGGCGCTTCACCTCGGCGCCGAAACCTTCACCGCGCGAGCGCTTATAAAGGTCCATCAGGTCGCGCGGCTCCTTGCACCGATGGCCAAACCGCACACCATCGAATCGGGCAAGGTTGGATGAGCACTCGGCGGGCGCGACGACGTAGTAGGCCGGCACCGACAACGGCAGATTGGGCAAACTCACCTCGCGCAGTTGCGCGCCGAGCTTCTCATACAGAGCCAGCGAATCACGGATCAAGCGCTCGCAGGCCGGATCCAAACCCTTGTCGAAGAACTCCTTGAGCAGACCGATCTTCAACCCGGTCAACGGCGCGTTGAGACTGGCCACGTAGTCGGGTACCGGCCGGTCCACACTGGTCGAGTCGTTAGGATCGAAGCCGGCCATTTCCCGCAACACCAGCGCCGCGTCCTCCGCGGTGGCGGTGATGGTCCCCGCCTGATCGAGGCTCGAGGCAAACGCGATCATCCCGTAACGGGACACGCGTCCATAGGTGGGTTTCAATCCAGTGACTCCACACAGCGCCGCCGGCTGGCGGATGGACCCGCCGGTGTCGGTTGCTGTGGCCAGTGGAGCAAGGCGCGCGGCGACAGCGGCAGCCGAGCCACCCGAAGAGCCACCCGGCACGAGAGCGGTATTCCACGGATTACGCACCGGCCCGTAGTAGCTCGTCTCGTTGGAGGAGCCCATCGCGAACTCATCCATGTTCGCCTTACCCAGCATCACAGCGCCGGCAGTCTTCAGCTTCGCGACCAGTGTCGCATCGTAAGGTGATACGAAGTTGTCGAGCATCCGCGAGCCGCAAGTGGTCTTCACACCCGCCGTGCAGAAAATGTCCTTGTGCGCGATTGGCACACCGGTGAGTGCACCGCCGCGTGAGGCCGCGAGATCGCGATCGGCTGCCTGCGCCGCCGCCTGCGCCTCATCTCTCGTGATGGAAATGAACGCATTCAGCGTCGGCTGACTCGCCTCGATGCGCTCGAGAAACAACCGCGTCAGCTCCAGGCTGGAGAACTCTTTCGCGCGCAGCCCAGCAGCGAGCTGTGCGAGCGTCCTCCTGTAAATTGAGACACTCATCACT
>CAYNTW010000091.1:0-1797 GCA_964400085.1 uncultured Steroidobacteraceae bacterium
TTCTTCGCCAGCAGAACCGCGCCCGAGAACATATCCGCCGCGGCGAGTTGCTCGACCCGGGCACGCAACGCGGCCACGATTTGCGCATCGCTCATGCGGTTCGCGGCAGGTGCGACTGCGGATTGCGCAAGCGCGCATCGCCCCGCTCCCGACAATCCCAGCGCCGTCAGTGTGGAGGAAGCCCACAGAAAAGATCTTCGAGTTGTATTCATCGGTTACCCCACTGCCGCAGTCACTCGAACGTGTACCGGACCCACAAACCCATGGTGCGGGGCCGATCGACCAGTACCACGTCTCCATTGGTGTTGATGGGAGGCTGCGACGGCGTGGCGCCGAGCACATTGCGCCTGTCGAAGAGATTGTTGGCGAACAGAGCGGCGCGCCACCGCCCGTTATCGATGCCCAGCTGCACGTTCGTGAGGATGTTCGCGCTGAGCTCGCGGAAGAATTGATTCACATCACCGTTGCGGGTGCGCGGGCACGTACCCGACGGGGGCCCCGCCGCACCGCCACCACCGGTAACGCTACCGCCCATACAGGGACCGTCGGTTTGACTTGGACCCGCCCACGTCCGGGCGAAATCGGTATTGCGCGGCCCGGTGTATTGCTCACTCACGGTCGCAAAACCATTGAAATGGCCCACGCCGAGGGCGTGACGATAGTTGAGGCTGATGCTGCCGGTCACGCGCGAAACGAATGGAATTTGATCTCCCGCGCGGGCCGGACAACCTCTTCCGCAGTAGCGATCGGCATAGATTCCAGCGCTTGGATTGTCGGTCGGCAGAGCCTGGTCCCGGGTGATGACCGGATTCATCAGCTCGAGACTCGCCTGGGCCTGCAAGCCCTGCAGGAGCTCCATGCCCCCTTCCAACTCCAGCCCGTCGACTTTTGCCGTGCCCGCGTTGTGAAAATACTGCGCACTCCACGGGTCGTGTGGCGGCGCCGTGCCCGGAACGAATGCGAGACTCGACACCTGTATGTTTTGCCAATCAATGTGGTAGAGGGCGGCTGCAAGTGTCGCTCTGAACGAGGGGAAACTCAGCTTCGCGCCAATTTCATAGTTGGTCGTCGTGTCCGGGCCGTAGCCCGCGGGCACCCCTGGTATCGGAGTTCCGGGTGTGTTGCCGTTGAAAGTGCTGTTGAGCCCGCCAGCGCGGAATCCCTTCGAGACGGAGGCATACGCCATGGCATTGTTGTTGAAGTCGTAATTGGTGAGGACCCGACCGGTTGTCGGTGTATTTCGGCCTGACAACTCCACCCCCGGCTGAAAGCTCCTGGTGGTGGTGAAATCCACCGTCTGATGACGCAGGCCCAGGCGCGCACTCCAGTGCTCGGTGAATTTGTAGCCGAGCTCGCCGAATCCGGCGACATGCCTCAGCAGCTCATGCTCGATGAAGTTACCGGCTCCGCTGCCGTTGCCGGAGTGCTGGGACACCACTTCGTCCTGGCGCGCGTAGTAGACGCCGAGGACATAGTCCCAGGTCTGCGACCAGTCCTTGGAGCTGATCAGTCGCAGCTCGTGCGCTGCGTCGTTGAAGGAGACGTCATTATCACCCAGGACACCCCCGGCGCCGGGGGAAGCCTGATTGACAAAATGGTACGCCCACGAGCTGGATGACACCAGGGTTGCCGCACCGAGGTCGATGTTTGTCGTGAGGTTGTAGAGGTTGGTCTGATCATTCAGTGCGTTGATAGCCAGATCGCCCGGGGTCAGGCCGCCGCTACCGGTACCTTGACCGCCCGTACCTTGACCGCCCGTACCTTGACCGCCCGTACCTTGACCGCCCGTACCTTGAC
>CAYNTW010000091.1:1897-9927 GCA_964400085.1 uncultured Steroidobacteraceae bacterium
CTTGACCGCCCGTACCTTGACCGCCCGTACCTTGACCGCCCGTACCTTGACCGCCGGTACCTTGGCCGCCGCCGGGGCCGGGGCCGCCGGGTCCCCCGCCTTGGATGTACTGCGCGACCTGGAGGTCCCCTATCTTGGGCTCCTCGAACGCACTGTCGCGCGCGACATAGTCACTATGAATGTATTCGGCGAGCACCGAGACTCGCTCGATCGGTTGAAAGAGCAACATGGCGCGTCCGCCATTGGAGCGGTCGGGATTGACTCGTTTCGAATCCACATTCGTGACGTTGCAGCTCGGCGCACTGCAGCTGGCAGTGACACCGTCAATGAAGCCGGAATCGTCCGCGTTGAAATAGTTGAAGCGAGCGGCGAGCTTGCCGGTGACCAACGGGATATTCACCATGAGCGATTCGCTGTCGTTGGTCCCGCCATGGCGGGTATCCGAAACACGCCCCTCGACGGAAGCGGAGAATTCGCTCAGGTTTGGTTTTCTGGTAATGACACGGATGGTTCCGCCGAGAGAATCCTCTCCGAAGAACGTTCCCTGCGGACCACGCAGCACCTCAATGCGCTCGATGTCCACCAATCGCGGATCAATCTGCTGGCCTACGGCCGTGACGGGAATCTCGTCGTAGTACTGCCCGACGGTAGCGTTCTGAACGGGGACCAGCGAACTGAAGTCACTGACGCCGCGCAAGGACATGTCGAAGCGGTTCGCTCCGCCGCCACTGCCATTCATCATGAGGCCCGGAACGGTGCGGAAGTAGTCCTCGAATGTCTGGGCGTTCAAGGTATCGAGCTGCTCATTGGTGATCGCGGTCACCGCCTGCGGTAAATGTAGGACCGGCACTGCGCGTTTACTGGCGGTCACGACGACCTGCTCGAGCACCACGGGCTCCTTGTACGAGAGATCGTCTTGGCCGGAGGTTTGCTGATCCGCTTGCGCCGGCGCGGACCCGGCGGGCCTCGCGGCTGAATTCCCAGCGGACGCTTGCGCCAACAACAAGTCCGCACCTCCAGTCGTGCTCCATGATGTCGTCCGCGGCTGTGCCTCGGGAGGTTGGGGATCACGGACCGGTATCACTGCAATGGTCCGGTCATTCACTACTTTGTACGTGAGGCCCCGCGGGGCCAGGAGTGAGCGAAGCGCCTGGTCCGCTGACAGCTCACCCGCGACGGGACCCACAATGACGCTGCCGCTGACGGCGTCACTGAAGAGTGCGATTTGCAGGCCAGTCTGGCGCGCGAAATCCTTTAGCGCCGCATCGAGAGGCTGCTTGGATATGTAGAACTGATAGTACTCGGACATGGCCTGTGCGCGCGCAGGTGTCGCGGTGGCACCAAGCGCCAGCATGAATGAAACGAGTGCGGCTCTCACGACGAATTTCCCCGGATGCACCAATGAATGTGCGGACGTGCGTAAGACCGTGCGTCGTCCAACGCGGGCCCCCTCCAGGGAGAGAGAATCTCGTTTGATTGCGATACCAATGATTTGATGTAGGTCCGTTGTCCTGCCTAGTGTCGACAGCAGGATCGGCCGTTTAGTGCAGCGTGATATCCTGCCCGTTGCGCACGACCTGTACGGGGCTTGCCACCTGGACGAAGGCAATGAAGGATTCCGGGTCGGAAGCATTGAAGACCCCGCTCACCGTCCGGCGCGCCAGCACCGGGTTGGACACGTGCAGCTGAACCCGGTTGTAGCGATTGAATTGTTCAATGACCTCCGCGATGGAGTTGCTGTCGAACACGAGCAGACCTTGAGCCCAGGCCAGCTCGCGACTGCTGTTCACCTTACGCACGAGTTCTGGCGCTCCCGTTGGGGTCACTGTCACTTGCTGGCCTGCTCTGAGAAACACGGGACCGGCTCGCGCGCGCTTCGCGGCAACGGGCCTTTGCACACGCGGCGAACCGGGCATCGCCTCGTCCGCAGTGGCGGGACTGGCCTCGGGGATTGCCGTATCCTCGAGTCCACTCCGCGATACCGCGACGGTTCCCTCGGCTACAGTCACTACGACGCTCTCCTCGCGCCGTTCAACTCCAAAAGCGGTGCCGATCGCGCGAACGAGTGTACCGTTCACACTGACAACGAAAGGTCGGTTCGGGTTCCGGGCTACACGAAACAGTGCACGACCTTGTTCCAGTGAAACTCGACGTGTGCCCGTCTCGAAGTCGATTCGCAGGCGCGTATTGGGGTCGACGTCCACCACGCTGCCGTCTCTGAGCTCCACCTCGCGCCGCTCGCCGCTCGTTGTGTGAATGACTTCGACACCGAAGTTCGTGAGGAGCCACGTGAGACCGCTTGCAGCGCAGCCGATAGCCACCACAACCGCGCCTATCCATGCCCGCCTGTGGCTCATGACGCCTGGGCGCCGTGGCTCATGCCACACACCAGGGAAAGGGCTCACTTCGGGCTCTTCGTTATCCGAGCCCGACGTTGCAACCTCCGCCCAACGGCTGAAGTGCTCCAGTGAGCTATGCACTTCGGCCATGCGCAGCATTTCCGCTACGTGGATGGGCGACTCCCGCAGCCAGTCCGCAAACTCCTGGCGAGTGGCGCGAGACACGCCAGCGCCTTGCAGGGTCGCCCACCACTGCGCGGCTTCCTCACTCGCCCGCTTGCGACGTTCAAGAGCGTCCACGGCCGACGGCTCCTAGCAGGTCGGGGGTAAGCTCGTTTCGCAGGCGCTCGTAACTCTTCGCCACCACCCTTTTCACGCTACGCCGAGTCGTCCCGAGCCGCTCCGCAATCTCTGCATATCCCAACGCCTCACAGAACTGCAACCGCAGAATCTCTCGTTGACGCGGCGTAAGAGTGTTCAGCGCGCGGACTACCTCGTTTTGAGCGACATCACGCGCAACGTCCTCCTCGGGCTCATCCTCAGCCGACAATTCCGCCAGCCAACTCGGTCCGTGTGGCTTGGTATAGCGCGCGCGAATCGACCATTCCGCGGCAACATTAGTCGCGATCTTGTAGAGGTAAGCCTGCGGACACTCCACGATTTCCGTCCGACCGTACCGCAGGAGCCGCAGAAATACCTCCTGGGCGATGTCGTCGAGATCCGCATCGGGCAGGGAGCGGCGATTCATCAGAAATTTGCGTAGCGGTCGGCGCCACTGCCGGAACCAGTCTGCCAGGCGCTCGTTGGACTCCACAGCCGTGCTCGCGGATCCCTTCACGACGTCGATTCGCGTCCGAGGCGGGCACGGGCAGCCTCGGGACTCTCCGCCTTCTGGTACTCCGCCAGACCTGCCGCGCGATCAACGGGAAAAACTTGCGAGATCGTCATGCCAGGTGGCGGTTGCAGGGAGGGAGGGAACATCGCGAGCCTCTGCACGTCCATCAACTTTGTGTCACGCCCCAAAGTCAGGTCGCGCTCGTTCGTACCTGAGGGCGGCACCTGCGCGATCCCGTCGATCACTTCCAGATCGAACCACCAGCGCTTGGTCGGATTGCGCCTGCCGTTTTGCAACTCATCGTCCATGCGGATGATCGCCGCACGCGCCTGCGGCACGTGGATGGAGATGTCGATCAGGTGGCGCGAGGCAACTGTGTCCTCCCGGTTCCAGGGGCACATCTTCATGCAACGGCCGCATGCTGACCCGCGCTTCTGTGTTACCCGGTATTTCGTGCACTTCTCGACATCGGCCTTCCAGATCTCGTAGCCATTGAACATTACTTTGGGACCGAACGTAATGGCGTTGCACGGACACTCACGCGCGCACTTGCGACACTGAGCGCAAAAGTCCTGCAACCCGAAGTCAATCGGCTTATCCGTTGCCAACGGCAGGTCTGTGGTCAATACCACCGACTTCGACCGGGGGCCGATGAACGGATTGAGCAGTGTATCGCCGATTCTGGACACCTCGCCCAGACCGGCCATGAGTATCGCTCCATTGTGGATGACCTCGGAGTGCGCGTTGGAATGGCTGCGCGAGGAAAAGCCCATGCGGCGGCAATGCGCGGCCATGATGCCCGCGATCTCCGCACCGCGCAGATAGGCCCGCATCGACTGCGACGCGGATATCCAGTCATCACCCGAGGCGCCATCCATGGTTTCATAGCCTTGATCAATCAACATCACAACCGCGTAGCGGTGATACGCCTCGATCGGCGTGCCTTCAGTGTCATCGTGAGAGTAGTACATCCATGGCTCGGCCGCGCAGATGCCCACGAAGTCCGCGCCGAGGTAATATCCCAAGGCTTTGATGGCCTCCGCATTGGCCTGTGGATCGGATAAATCACCTCCGAATTCGGTCCGATCGAGCCGCTGCCGTGTTCCCTGCAGTGGAACCATACTCTGAATGAGCGGCTTCATCCCGAGCGCCAGAGGATGTTTCATCGGAAACCTCCGACGCTCGCGCTGAGCCCGCTCACCCATGTCACCCGCCTCCGCGCGTTGGAAGAAGTCCGCTCGCTTGGAAAGCCGTCGGATCTCCTCGCGGATCACCAAAGTCGTCGGCGCCTCGACACGTTTGATCGTCTCCATCGGATACCGGCCGAGGTGCAGCGGTCGCTGCGCTTCGAGGTCATGCTCCCAACCGGGGCGGGTGCCGCCCACACCCATGTAAATATTCGCATCGAGGGGATGGAGATTGGCGTCGGCCGACAGAGGCTGGTCAGGCTCCACGCGATAGGTCGTGCTGACCACGCCGATCCGAAAGCTGCGCCGCAGGAAGGGCGCCCGAAGGATGCCTTCGGCGTCCGGGCGTGTCAGTCCAGCCCGGATGGCCAGCCTGTCGAGTCTGAGAGTGGTCTTTGCAGCAAAATGACCTCTGGCATCGAACCCCAACCATCGGACATAGCCCGCGAGGATCGCGGCAATCTCTGCTGCACGCATATCGCTACGAGCAATATTGGTACCCCGGATCCATTCGGCGGCGGGCTCATGAGCGCTCGGCTCCCGCCCGAATTCGACGAGGAATACCAGCGCGTGCGTATGGGAACCGGAGGCAGCAACGATCCAGTCGTCGGGCTCAATGCCGCAGCAACCGACCAGACTCGCATCGAGAAAATAGGCGGAAGCCTTCAGATTCTCGGCACGCTGGCGCGGATCATCCGGTACAGGCGCGGTCGCAGGTGCGGTGTCTCCCTCCAGGAGGGTTGCAAACAGCGAAGCATATTCTTCCAACGAGTCGATAACGGAATGCGGCGAACGCTGGTGAGGCTCCTCCGGCAGAGCGCCCTCCCCCACCGCGGCGGCCCGCGCCCTCTCGAGACGCTCCAGGGGATAAGAGCCCAGGTGCGCCGGCCGCTCGCGGTTTGAGTGGATTCGCAAGGCAAACTCCTCATCAATTGCTCGAGGCCGCACTGACCTCGAAGGGTAAAGCCACGGGGCTGCGGAAATTGGACGAGGGAATCCACTGCAGGGATTCGGTCAGGTGAAACACTGGAATCGCTCGTAGAAACACTTCCATTGCAGTCAAGGTAACGAGACGTGCGAGGGTGTTTCCCAGGCAAAAGTGTGGCCCGTAGCCAAATCCGAGATGGCCGACGGGACGGCGCTCGATCTGATAAGCATCCGGGTTCGGAAACTTCCGCCGGTCCCGATTGGCTGACCCGTAGGCGAGGGCGACATGCTGACCTGAACGGATCGTTTGTCCGTGCAACTGCACGTCGCGAGTGGCAATGCGTTTGAAGCGCTGCGCGGAGGTGTTGAATCGCAGAGACTCCTCCATCGCGGGTCCCAAGAGATTCCAGTCCGCCAGGAGCTTGCGGCGCTGCTCTGGGAAGTCGTGCAGGTTGAGCGCGAACATGCTCATGAAGCTCGACAGCGACTCCACGCCAGCCATGACGAACGTCGCGGACGTGAGGACGACCTCGCGGTCCGATAACCGGTCGCCATCGATTTCGGCTTTCGTCAGCGCGCTGATGACATCCTCCCCCGGGTGCTTGCGGCGCAGCTCGACCTGCTCGGCGATGAATTCGCCAAGGTTCTCGAACGCGGCAACATGGGTAGCGTTGCGGCCGCGGCTGGCCTTGTCCGTTGAGACGGAAAGGATGACGTTGCGCCGGATCGCCGCGGGCTCGCGCGGCGGTAGCCCCATCATTTGAAACAACACACCGACCGTGATCCTGCTCGCGAAGTCGGCGACGAAGTCGAAGCGGCGCCTCGCGAGAATCGCGCTCACGGCCCTGCGTGCGATTTCCCGAGTGGGGGCAGTCAAGTGGTCCAGGCTTCGCTTGGTGAAGGCGGCACGTGCAAGGTTGCGCAGACGCTCGTGCCGCGGCGGGTCCGTGGTACCGAGCGTCGCGCCCGCACGCCCCGGAAGCTCGTCGATCATGTTTCCGGCGCTCGAGGAGAATGTCTGCCAGTCCTGCGCCGCGGCGAGCACATCGTCATAGCGTGACAGGATCCAGATTCCGTTCCGATCGCTCCAGTAGCAGGGAAATTCCTCGCGCAACCGGTGATAGGATGGAAACGGGTCGACGTCGATGTCCGTTGAATAGAGGTCGAATACGGGAGGCGCGATCTCCCCCTGGTTCGTCACGAGAGCACTCATTCTGATCTCTTGACCTCCCCTTCCAGAGCGCTGAGCGCCAACTTGAGCTCGCGCACCGTCTCGTCATCTCGAGCTCTCTCGATCAGGTGCTGCAACGCCAAACGGTACGCCGTGCGCAGCGCCTGATCCTGGGGCACTTTGACATCCGGCTCGACGCCTGTACCTTCCCAGTTGGTATGAGTGACCGGATTGATGGCATGCCCTATGGACACGGACACAAGATAGTGATCCGTCAGGCGCCGGAAATCGTTGTCATTGGCGCCACCGCCAGTCGTCTCCCCTACAACTGTGGCGCGCTGACGCGTCTGGAGGTCGTACGCGAATTCCTCGGCGGCCGAGAACGTGTGCCGACTCGTGAGGATAAAGACCTCCTTGTCCAGGTATCTCTGACCCGGGAGATAAGGCAACGTCCACCACTGGGTCGGATCTTCCATGCGGGTCCCCGCGCGCCGGTAGATCATGTCGTTGAGATGCACCGGTGCTCCGCCAGCGAAGAAATAGGACGCCACCAGTTGCACCATCCCGGGCTCGCCACCCCCATTGTCCCGAAGATCGACAATGAGCGTGTCCGTATCCGCGAGCCAACTCATCGCTGAGGCCACACGATTGCCTGCCAGCCCGGGGTCTGCGAACGCGTTGAATTTCAAATACCCCACATTGCCGGCGAGGTGCTCGACTTTTTCGAAGCCGTAGTTGGCTCTTCGCAACCTCGCCGTCGGCGGCGACTGTGCCCCGGCGGGCGCAGACGTCGCGGGAAGAGCCTCCGCACTGTAGATGACCCGCAAATGACGATCGTGCGAGATGTCCGCCAACTGCTTGGTGAGCAACTCAGCAAACTGCCTGGCGCTGAAGATGCCCTTGTAGGCGCCGCGCGCTTGCTGCTGCTCGAGCATCTTTACGATCCGGTCGGCAACGTCGGGGAAAACGTAGCTGTCCCGAATCTCACACGCCAAGGCCGAAAGTGCTGTGTTTTTCTCGCGCGCATCGACCTCGGTATCCGGCTGGTCCCCGGCGGGCGGGGCATAAGCCAGCGCTCCGCTCCCAATGGCCATCAGGGCAAGCCAGAGCAGCGGCGAGCCTGGCAATCTGCGCGACGTACTCATAGCGGAATCTTCGTAAAACGGCTGTGTCCCAACAATCTGGCATAGCATGGGCATTAGTGCAAGTAATTTGCATCACAATCTATCGTCGTGATCTTACACGGCATGCGAGGATCCGGGTTTCGAGCTTGGATGGCGACGTGCCAATGAGTTGTATTACAATCTATCTGCGCCTACAATGGTCTCGGTTAAACAAGGAGCGGTTGTGATGCAAGAAGCCATAATCCAGGTCGGCAAGGGCGTGGTCCTGATCAACGTGTTCACCGTTACCCCCGACCGGCAGCAAGAGCTCATAGAGGCTTGGCAACCGGCGACCGAGGACGTCATGCGGCACGAGCCGGGTTTCGTCTCAGCCAACCTGCATCGCAGCCTCGATGGCACAAAGGTCATCAACTACGCGCAATGGCAAAGCCTCGAGGCGTTCAACAG
>CAYNTW010000091.1:10027-23157 GCA_964400085.1 uncultured Steroidobacteraceae bacterium
ACATGTCGATGGAAAATCGCGAAGGCTACATCTGGTCCGACGGAGAATTGATCCGTTGGCGCGACGCCCGGCTGCACATGCTCTCCTCTACCGTGCAACACGGGCTAGGTGTATTCGAAGGCCTGCGCGCTTATCTGGGCGTCAATGGCACCCGGATATTCCGCCTGCGCGAGCACACGGAACGGCTGCTCGACTCGGCCAAAATCCTGCAGATGACCCTGCCCTTCACCGCCGATGAAATCAACGATGTCCACAAACAGGTGGTCGCCGCCAATCAACTCTCACAATGCTACATCCGTATCAACGTGGTCTATGACGGCAAGGAGGCCGGTGTGTCCGCCCTCGGCAACGGCGTCCACGTGCTCGTGGCGGCTTGGGAATGGAACGCCTATCTCGGCTCGGAGGCCCACGATCGCGGGATCCGCGTCAAAACCTCCTCGTTCGCGCGGCTGCACATCAACTCGGCGTTCCACAAGGCCAAGGCCAATGGCCATTACCTGAATTCAGCACTAGCGGTTCACGAAGCGAAGCAACAGGGTTACAACGACGCCCTGCTGCTGGATACACAGGGTTTTGTGTCGGAGTGCTCGACCTCCAACATCTTCGCGATTCGTCGCGACCTCATTGCCACACCCGAACGCACGACGATTCTCGAGGGCATTACCCGCGACACGGTCATGACATTGGCCCGCGATCGCGGGTTGCGTGTCGAGGAGTGCAGACTGACGCGTGACGATCTCTACTGCGCGGACGAGGTATTCGTAACAGGAACGGCGGCGGAAATCACCCCTGTCGTGGAGTTGGACAACCGGAAAATCGGATCGGGTTCGCGTGGGCCGATCACAACGCAACTGCAGACAGCCTATCTGGATGCCGTAACCGGTAGAGATCCCCGCCACATCGACTGGCTGACGCCCATCGAATAAGGACCAGACGACATGTATACGACTGCCAGTGCATTTCTCGAGGCGCTCCTGGACGCCGGTGTAGAGTACCTCTTCGTCAATCTGGGGAGCGATCATACCGCGCTCATCGAGGCCCTTGGCCAGGCGCGTCACAGTCGCCGAGCTGTGCCGCGGGTGATCACCTGCCCGCACGAAAGTGTTGCCTTGAGCGCAGCCCATGGCTACGCACAGATCACCCGACAGGCACAGGCGGTGATCGTGCACGTCGAATGCGGGACGCAATCGCTCGCGGGGGCCGTACACAATGCCGCTCGTGGCCGGGTCCCCGTATTGATTTTCGCCGGTACTTCTCCCGCCACCCAGGAGGGCGAGGCGCGCGGCAGTCGGAACGAATTCATCCACTGGATACAGGACTCGTTCGACCAACGGGGCTTGGTGCGCGGCTACATGCGCTACGAGCATGAAGTTCGCGTGGGCGCGAACGTCAAACAGATCGTTCACCGCGCTATGCAGTTCGCCCACAGTGACCCGCAAGGTCCCGTCTACCTCACCATGTGTCGTGAGGTGCTCGAACAAGAGATCGAGAACGTCGCCGTCGATCCAGACCGATGGATGCCGATCCGACCCGCTGGATTACCCTCGCTTGCTGCCGATTTCATTGCACAGAAGTTGGCTACAGCACAGCGGCCGTTGATCGTCACTTCCTATCTCGGTCGCAATCCAGCGGCGGTCAGAGAGTTGGTGAGGCTCTGCGACCGGTTGGGGGTGGGGGTCATCGAATCCGCTCCGAGCTGTCTATGCTTCCCGCATGATCATCCCCTTTACCAGGGAACTCAGTGGAACGAGCAGCGCCAAAATCCCACGCTCGCTGAAGCGGACGTGGTGCTGGTGATCGACAGTGACGTACCGTGGATCCCGCTCGTGAATCGGCCCGCCGCAACTGCCCACATCATCCACCTCGATCTCGATCCCCTCAAGCAACAGACTCCGCTGTGGTACATCGGCGCCCAACACACCTTCCGCGTGGACTCCTATACGGCTTTGTGCCAGATCAACGACTGCCTCGAGAACATGCCGCTCGATGAGTTGGCTGCCAGTGGGCGGCGAGAGTACTACGAGCGTCATCACGCAGGACGCGAAGCCGAGCTCCGCAAGCGCGAAATCGCGGTTGACTCACACATCACACCGGAATACCTCACCGCATGCGTCGCTCGCGCTATTGGACCAAACGCCGTTGTAATCAGCGAAGCCGTAACCAACTACCGGATCGTCTCGGATCACATAGGTCGAACCAGGCCCGGCACTCTGTTCTCCAGTGGTGGCGGCTCCCTCGGATGGAACGGGGGTGCTGCCATAGGGGCGAAGCTTGCACTGCCCGATACACTCATTGTCAGCTTGACGGGGGACGGGACCTACATGTTCTCGGTTCCTTCCAGCGTTCACTGGATGGCCCGACGCTATGGGACACCTTTTCTGCAAGTGATTTACAACAATGGGGGCTGGAGAGCGCCGCGAAGCTCCACGGTGGCCGTTCATCCCGCGGGCTTCGCCAGCCGTGACAGCGATATCGGCACGAGCTTTGAGCCCGCTCCGGATTATGCGGGAATCGCCGCGGCGGCTGGCGACGCGCATGCCGAGCGGGTGGTACTCCGCGATCAGCTGGAGGCAGCTCTTGAACGGGCGGTTTCGGTGGTACGCAACGAGGGGCGGTGCGCGGTTGTGGATGTGCAAGTAGGTAGAAGCTGAGACGTTTCCGTCGGGTCAAATCAGCGACCGGCGGCGCAAACTAATGCCCGCCGGCGCGGTTGACTCCCCTACTTTTTCGTAACCTCCCAGGGCACGGTCGCTCCGCCACTGGGTGCCTGCATGCCCCCTGAACCGATCGCGCCCGTGATCTTGTTGCCGTTCACCTTGCCGCTGTAGGAGATGGTCATGGTTTCTCCGGTCGGTCCCACCGATTTGACATCGAAGGAGAGCTGGTCACCTTCCAGTTTCCCGTTGACAATGCGTTGTTTATCGCCGACGGGAGGCCCACCGGTCACGGTACCGGTCACTTTGTCTCCTTCGCTCTTGAGAGTGAATGTCAATTCGTGCGTGATTCCCCCCGGGTCCGTGATGTGTCCTGTCCACTTCCCGGTCAGGTCCCCGGCGAACGCCGCCGCGGTCCACAGCGCGAGTAGCGTCGCGGCTCCGGTTATTCTCGTCGAGCGCAGATTCTTCATGTTAGTTCCTCTCGAATGTCAGTGGGTTTTCGATTGAAAGCAGCCTCGTCTTCTGCGCCGCAAGGCGCGCTCGCGGGGGTCCAGCGAATCGCGCTGATCACTGCGCGCGCGTTGCCGTCACCGGCTGCGGCGCCAGACCGGTAATGGTCATCGTCATCCGGCCTTGCCGGTCCTTCGAGAAGTGATGCCGATACATCGGAGTCTCGTCGTCAAAGAAATCGGTCTTGGAAAAGGGCAGGAGGAGCCGCCGGCCGGTTGGCCCGAGGTGCAGCCACAGCCCCTGCGCGTCGGCGCTGATTGTCATAGTCGGCCGGCCGGGTATCGAATACTCGCCTTCGTAGTTATGCAGGATCGCCGGCGCGACCTGCGCCAGCGGCGGGCGCTTCTGGCCCGTGAGCGCTGCTTCGATGCGCCGGATGACCGGAGCGGCGCCGTTGTCATAGTTGGAAAGGACGACAGCCGTATAACCCAGATCCGGATACATCTCCAGGTAGCTGCTGACGCCCGGGTTGCCGCCGCTGTGGCCGACCACACGGACGCCATTTATGAATTCCTCCTCCATCCCGTAGCCATATTTCGCGTTCGGCCGGCTCGGTACCTTGCCCGTCAGCAAGCTGCTCGTATGCGCCGGGTCCAGCAGCTTGTTCGACTGAACCGCCAGCGAAAAGCGCAGCATGTCTGCTGCGTTCGAATAGCCGCCGCCAGCCGATACGCCCCTCGCCAGCGTGAGGAAGATGTTTGTATGCCGTGGCGCATCCTGCGGCAACTCGGTGCCGTCCGGCAGCGTACGCGTGTATCCGAGCGCTATGTTTGGAACATCTTCATCGACTGCATAGCTGTCTGTGTCGAGCATGCCCGCGGGTTTGAAAATGTGTTCGCGAACATAACTGTAATAGTTTTCACCGGACAGCCGCTCAATGATCAGGCCGAGGACGATGTACTCCGCGTTGTTGTAGGAATAACGGCTGCCGGGCTCGAAGCGCAGGGGCTTGTCGGCGAACACCGGCAGGTAGTCGCTGAGTCTGCGATACCTGCCCAGGTTGGACTCGAGGAACTCCTTGCTGAAGAAGTCCGCGAGCCCGGAGGTGTGCGTGAGCAATTGATCCACGGTGACTTTGGCGCCAGTGTCTTTGTTTGGATAATCTGGCAGGAGCTTGAGAATGGTGTCCTCGGGAGCGAGCCTGCCCTGCTGCATCAACTGGACAATCGCCAGGCCCGTGAACATTTTGTTCATCGATCCCAGGTTGAACCGGGTGTCGACCCTGTTGCGCGCGCCGCACGCGTGGTCGGCGAACCCGTACGCCTGCTCGAACAGAATCCGATCGCCCTTGGCCAGCAGCACCGCCCCGGAGAACCGGTCGCTTTGCGACAATGCCTCGAGCCGGTCCTGCAGATCCTGCACGATCTGCGCGTCCGGCGGCCGCTCCTGCCGCGCGTCGGCGATAGCTACATTCGTGTAGCTCACCTGCCATGCGAGCGCAAGCCACAGGGCCCACAACCACGCGCCTGATCGGTCGAGGCTCCGAGACGGTATGACCATCACAACTTTCTCCTTCTGACCCTGTAGATTGTCGTGGGCACGCCAAATGGTTCCGGTGTTATGTTATTTCACGCACGCGAGGTGCGACCTCGGGACGCGGAACGTCGGCGTGGCCGATCAGTGCGGCCCGTATTCTTTCGGCGACGCCGGATTCTGCCGTATGAGCTGCTGCCAGTTGAGCGGCCTGCGATCAGGCGTGCAGCACTGCGCACGGCGGCTGATCTCGTTGAAGTAGGCCAGATCCAGATACAGACTGGGCTCGATCGGTGAGCGCGTGAAGGCGCGGGGCGGTCCGAGGTAGAGGACCGCATCAGCCGTCCGGGCCGGCAGAAGCGCGTGGCAGCCGGCAATCCGCAGCCTCGATTCCAGCCACGTACCCTCGACGGGAGTCGCGATCGATGGCACCTCCCAACCCTTCATCCTCGAAAGCAAGCTGGCATTGCAAGCCGGCTCGAGATATCCGGCAACGGGCACGACGATGGCCAGCGAGTTGGGAAAAGCATCCGTGATCTTATCGCTCAGGGGTCCGGCCCCACCCGGGGTGAGCAGATGCATGAATCCCACAATCACGAGCGCCTTCTTGTGCTTCTGCAGGATCTGCCGATCCAGGATGCCGAACAGGTGCTCGTCGCGATAGCCGAGCAGCTGTGCCACGTCGCGAAACGTGTGGGTCGCGGACCAGTCGATCTTCGGCTCACCCAGCCACACCTTGATCCGCCGCTCAGGGGGCAATTGCGCGTTCGCCGCCCGAACACTGGCGTAAAAATTGACGAAACCCACAATTTCTGACTCGCCCGGGACCCAACCGACGACATCCGACCACACTCGACGCAGCTCCGCGAACGGAACCTCCTGACCGTCTACATAGCGGTCTATGGTGTCCTGTGCCACCGCGCCACCAAACTCAACGACGACATTGCCAACCTGCTCGGCGAATTGTGGATCGCGCACGAGGTCGCCGTAGAAGTCGTCCTCCTGCGCAAGCCCGTGCACATCGCCCAGCGCGACGATCGACTTCCGTTGGAAGAGATCCAACACCCCGTCTACGGCGGCGTCCACCTGCGGATTCCGCTGTGATTGCATTTGTTGCGCGGGCGTGGACGTACGATTTCCCGCCATCACGCTACCAGGCGCCAGAAGTGCGGCCATCCAGGCAACTGCGTTGACCATGACGGCGGCAGGCCGCACCGCAGTCGCGAAGATGGTTCTCCAAGAAGCAGCGCGCATCGGGAAGGCTCAGTCGAACGTACGGCGAATCCAGACGCCCAGGGTACGTGGCGTGTTGATATACCAGAGGTCGCCCTGGTTGCTCTGATCAACGCCCACAGCCGGGATGATGAGAATGGGATCGCGCCGATTGAAGAGGTTTTCCGCATACAGCGAGGCGCGCCAGTGAGCATTCTCAATACCGATCTGCAGATTGCTGAGGAGCGAAGCCGGGATGACACGGAAGGATTTGTTGACATCTCCGGTATGTGTTCGAGCGCATGTGGTCGGGGCACCGCCACCGGAGATGCCACCCCCCATTCCGCCGCCCGGATTGCCTCCGATCGTGGTGTTCTGACACGGAGCGTCGGGCTGGCTCGGCCCCCTCCAGGTGCCTGCGAAATCCGTGTAGCGGCGCCCGAGATACTGCTCGGACAATGCCGCGAAGCCATTGAAGTTGGCGAACCCGAGGGGGTGATGGTAGGTGAGGGTGAAACTCCCGCTCAGCTTCGGAACGAGGGGAATCTGATCGCCGTCCCGCGCCGGACAGCCGCGAGCGCACCAGGAGTCCGCAAAGCCGGCAGCGGTATCGGCAGGCAACGGTTGATCGCGTGTAATGACGGGATTCATGAAGGCGAAGCTCATCTGCGCCCGCAGGCCTGACACCAGCTGTGGCAGCACGTCAGCTCCACCTTCGAGCTCCAGCCCATCGACCTTGGCAGCCCCCACGTTGTGAAAGAACTGCTGCGGCGAGGTGTCGCCGGGGACCTTTGCCTGCCCCATGACCTGAATGTCTTGCCAATCGATATGATAAAGGGCGCCGTTGAGGGTCGCTCTGGCTGCCGGGAAGCTCAGTTTCCAACCCAGCTCGTAGTTGGTCGTCGTATCAGGGTCGTACGTCGGGTTGATGCCCGGAATCGGCTGCGAGGGATTGTGTGGGTTGAGCGTGTTGTTGATTCCACCCGGCCGGTACCCCTTGGAGACCGAGCCGTAGAGGACCTCATTCGCGGCCAGATTGTAGTTCAGTGTCACCCGTCCGGTCGTCGGCGTGTTGCTGCCTGAACCGCCCGAGATCTGCCCCGAGCTGAGGGTGGAGCTGCGAGTGTAGTCGACCGTCTGATGGCGTACACCCAGGCGCGCGATCAACTTGTCGGTAATCTGGTAGCCGACTTCGCCGAAGCCGGCCTTGTCTCGCTGCTCGTTGCGTTGATGGAAGTTGAAGCTGTTTGGATTTGTCGGACCGTAGCCATAGGCGGGGTTGTCGAGGCGCGAGAAATACAAGCCGGCGATGTAATCCCACCGGCTCGCGGCGTTCTTGGCACTGATGAGGCGGATTTCCTGGGTGAAGCTGTCGAACATCATCATGACACCCGTGTTCACGAACGCCCCGGTAAAGAGGTCGTTACCCGGGCGCGCATTGTTGAGATTGCGGTATCCCCAGGAGCTCGATGAGACCACCTCGGCGAAATCGATATCCACGTTGACGGAAACATTGTAGAGGTTTGTCTGCTCGTAGGTGTCGTCCTCCCCCGTTGGAACGATCATCAGGTCGCCGATCTTGGGGGCATAGGTCGCCGTGTCGTCCTGCACCGAGTAGGTGTGTATGGCCTCCGCCAGGATTGAAACCCGGTCGATCGGCTGGAACAGCAGCATGCCGCGCTCACCGCTCTCGCGGCTATGATTCAAGCCTCTCTGTGTAACACCGGCGACCTCGCATGTCGATGCGCCGCAGGGCTGTCCGTTGAGAGTAACACCGTCAATGAACCCGTCATCGTGCGCATTGAAGTAGTTGGCGCGCAGCGCAAGCTTGTCCGAGATCAGCGGCAAATTGATCATGGCCCCTTCCATATCGTTGGGGCCGCCATGCGAGGTTCTCGAGAAGCGGCTCTCGGCGGAGGCGAGAAATACCCCTAAGTTCGGCTTCTTGGTGATCAGGCGGATAGTGCCCCCGAGGGAATCTTCGCCGAAGTAGGTGCCTTGCGGTCCGCGCAGCACCTCAATCCGGTCAATGTCGATCAGCCGCGGATCGACCTGCTGCCCCGCCGCGGTAACCGGGATTTCATCGACATACACGCCCACGGTCGCACTCGTGGGCGGCGCGTTGAAATTGAAGGAGCTGATGCCTCGCAGAGAGAAATCAAAGCGATTCAGGCCGCTGCCAGTGGAGTTCATGACCAGGCCGGGCACGGTGCGGAAGTAGTCTTCGAAACTCTGCGCATTCAGCGCATCGAGCTGCTCGCTCGTGATGGCGGTGATCGCCTCAGGCAACTCCTGGACGCTCTCCTCGCGACGGGTTGCGGTGACGATGACTTGATCGAGAGATTCCGAATCTCCGTTCTTCTTCTTCGTCGCCTCCTCGTCCGCCCACGCGGGAGCATTGGCGGCGGCGACAAGGGCGATGGCGATGGTCGACAACACGAGTTTCACGAGTGACTCCGTCAGGTGGGCCGAACGAATGGCGCGGCAGACGCACCTTAGACCGTGTTGGTGGGCTACCAGGACCCTACCGGACGAAAGATTTTTCGTGCCGCGTCGGCCAGATTGCCATGCAACTGCTTTGTATTACGCTCTGTTCGTGCGTGGGTGGCCACGCCTGATTTTCGGATCTTTGACCGCTGCCGATTTTTTTCGCTTTGACGCGGGAACTTTTTCCGGCGGAAACGACAAAATAGAGACAGGAATGGCATAAAGCGTGTCGCGTCTCGTATGGCCAATGACCCATCGATGGATGAGGACGCTGCGCTCGCCGCAGGATTGGCACGGCACGATGCAGCCTCAGCCCGTAAGATCTACGAGCGCCACGGGCGAGCCCTGTTGCGCTTCGGAATGGCTATGTCCAACTGCGTCGCGACCGCGGAAGATATTGTTCACGACACGTTCGTGGAGCTGCTGCGTCGCCCGGGAGCCTACGACTCCAGTCGGGGCTCGTTGCGCACTTACCTCTACGGTATTGCCCGGCATCAATTGAGTAAGCGTCTTCGCTCGGATGGGCCGCGGGCCACTGCACAGGGGGGCGACGAGAACACGGAGGACACGCCGTTCGATTGCGACCCGGTCGCGCCGGATACCGACAGAGTCGAGGGCGCGCCCGAGGAGCAGATCGACCGAGCCCGCGACATCGAGCAGCTGCGTGCAGCGGTCTATGCGCTGCCGATCGCATATCGCGAGATCATCACATGGTGCGATCTCGAGGAGTTGCCCTACAGTACGGTCGCGCAGATTCTCCGTTGCCCTATAGGCACGGTCCGATCCCGCCTGCATCGTGCGCGCTCTCTGTTGGCCGCTCAGCTAAGCGCACTTGGAGGCAAGGCAACACGCGCGGACAGCGACTCACTGCCTGCGGACCCCGCTATCATCGCTGCCATCACCCTGGCGGGAGGGGAGAACCCAACATGACCGATCGCATACCAGGTGTTGGATGGCATTCGCTATCCTCGCTGCGCGAAGTGCTTCACAAGCAGGAGCCGAGCTCGGTGCTCGATGAGCGGATTCACGCCGCGGTGAATGCGTGGTCGAACGTCCGATCGGGGAGTCTGAACCGACATATCATCCGCTGGCCGGTTGCTTTGGCAACCGCCGCATCCGTATCGCTGATCGCTTTAACCCTCCACCACGCTTCCGAGGATCGAGGCGCAGCGGTGCATATCCCTCGTGAACCTCACGTGGCCAGGGGCGCTCCTCGCCCGATCGCCGAGCCCGCGATATTCCGTGTGCGAGCGGCCTTGGGGTCAAGTGCAGCCGCTCATCGCGAGAATGCCAACTTTGTTACCGGCGAGGACTTCTGGGTCGATGTCGGTGTCGCGAGCGACGGTTCGCTGCAGATCGTGCGCGTCGTGCCGGCGAGCGGCGTCGATACCTTTGTTCCGTAACGCTTCCAAGGAGCACGCCCCGTGTGGCAGCCCAATCGTGGATTCACGCCGAACGCAGGCCAGATCCTGAGAAACACACAGCCCGCTGTGAGAGTACGAGTGGTCCTGACCGTGCTGTCAATCGCGCTGGCGCTGGGAATCTCGGGGGTCGCTACGGCCGATCAACCCAAGCAGGCGTCCACCTGCGACGGTCCGAGCTTGCTCCAGGGCATCGGCACCGCCCCAAATCACCCTTTCATCGCGGGACCCTTGGGGGGCGCCGGGGCGGATAAGCTCGTCAAGGGCGCGCCCTATTCCGCCATCGGCACGACGCAAACCGTACAAACCACCTCCGACGGCAACCGGATAACCCATACCAACTCGATGCGCTACTTCCGTGACAGCAGCGGCCGCACGCGAATCGAGTATTCGCTCTCGGCACTGGGTCCGTTCACCCTCGAACAGGGCAAGAGCCTCGTCATCATCAGGAATCCCGCCTCCGGGCAAGAATTTGTACTTCATCCCGACATCAAGCGTGCCGACGTGCTCCATATCAACGTCAAGCCGACGGCAACGGCGGCTCTCCAAGCCTTCTCACTCCACGGACCGGAAGGTGGACCCAGCGCGAGTGTTGCGCTCACGGGCAAAGGCTCCGGCGTCGCCCCTTGCGGGGATTTGCCGAGCGGTCCGCTGGGTGCCCCAGCCGGTCCGGAGCGCTCGACGATCTCGCTGGGCGAGCGAACGATCGAGGGGCTGAGAGCGACCGGCACGCGGGTCGAGTGGTCGATACCCGCCGGGGAGATCGGCAACGAGTTGCCGATCACCGTCACCTCCGAGCAGTGGGTCAGCCAGGATCTCGGCATTGTCCTCTCCCGTACCCAGCACGATCCACTGATCGGCGATACCACCTATCATGTTGAGCAGATCCGACGCGCCGAGCCTGATCCGGCGCTGTTTGATGTGCCCTCCGGCTACACTGTGCAACCGCTCGAGGTGCCGGTTTATACACAAGCGCCTACGACCTCACCGGCCCCGAGCCGATAAAACTGCTGCAACGGTACTATCCAACAGATTGGGTGACATACACTCTATGCGCCAAACTCGCGTTACTATCGGCACCGCGCTCGCCGCGCTGCTATTCCTCGCATGCCAGGGCGCCGCCGCGGTTGCGGCGCAGAGCGTCGATGTCCTGATTCGCGGCGGAGAGATCGTCGACGGCACGGGCGCACCGCCCACGCGGGCCGATGTGGCGATTCGCGGTGGCCAAGTCGTGGCCATCGGCCCAAACCTGCAGGTCGACGCCACGTCGGTCATCAATGCGCACGGCAAGATCGTCGCTCCCGGATTCATTGACGCACACAACCACACGCCCCCGCAGCTCGCGATGCCCGCTTTGCATCTGAATGAACCGTTTATTCGTCAGGGCGTCACGACGGTAGTTGGTGGCCCCGACGGGGAGATTTCGCCCAGCGACCTGCGCCACCTTCTAGACGCATACCGCAGGACCGGCATCGGTACCAACGTCGCCTTCTACGTGGGACACAACGCGATTCGTACCGAGGTAATGGGCAAGAACCAGGACCGTGCTCCTACGGCCCAGGAACTCGAGCGCATGCGGGCTCTGGTGCGTCAGGGCATGCAAGCGGGTATGGTCGGTCTGTCCACGGGACTCATGTACTCGCCCGGACTCTTCAGCGAGACCGACGAAGTCGTCGCACTCGCGAAGGAGGTGGCGCCCTTTCACGGCATCTATGAAAGTCACGTGCGCGACCCGCATCGCGCGTTACTGCAATCCAATTGGGAGGCTATCGAGATCGGCAGGCAGGCCGGCATCCCCGTCGACCTGACCCACTTGACCACACCCGGAAAGCAACACCGGGGGCTGATGAAAGCGGTAGTGGAGCAGATAGAAAACGCTCGACGGGACGGAACGCAGGTCGTCGCCGATCAATATCCCTATACTGGAGTCGCCACCGCACTGCTGTGGTCCATATTGAACTACCCGGCCGACCTGCATCTCGAGCCGACTCGCCACGAAGCCATTCGTCAGGCTCTCCGGCAACCCGCCACCCTCGCGCGAATTCGTCGCGAGACCCTGACGGGCGGTGCGAGCGGCTTCAGCCTCTACAAGTCCTCAGGTCCCTCCTCGGTACTGATCCTGGTCTGTCCAAAATGCGAACAGTACGAAGGCAAGTTCGTTTCCGACGTCGCGGCGGAAAATCAGACCGATGGCTTCGACGCCGTCGTCAGCATGCTGTTGAACACGCCGGGTGACGTCGTGGTCAGCCTGGGCGGCTTCTACGAGGAGGACATGCAATTCCTCATGAAACAACCCTGGACCATGATCGCCAGCGACGGCGCCATCGCGACCGGGGAAGACCACCCCCACCCGCGCTTCACCGGTGCGTTCCCGCGTGTCCTGGGCCACTATGTCCGAGACCTGAAGTTGCTGAGGCTCGAGGACGCCATTCGTAAGATGACTTCCGCGCCGGCTGACTTTCTGGGATTGAAGAGCCGCGGTCGCCTTGCAACCGGTGCGGCGGCCGACATCGTCGTATTCGATCCCGCGGTCATCATCGACCGCTCGACGTGGAGAGATCCAACAGCCGCGCCGGCTGGCATCTCGGATGTCATCGTCAATGGGGTCGCGGTACTCAAAGATGGGGCGATGACCGGTCAGGCACCGGGCCGGTATCTCAGACGAGGAGGCGGTTGAGCTCGGGAGGCTCCTCGTCTACGGTCGCTCGCGTCCGCGAGCGATGGTGCCCAGCAGTTCCGGGCTCAATTCCTGCCGTAGTTTTTGGTAGCTCTTGGTGACGATTCGCTTGATGCTGCGTGGCGTCGTCCCCAGCCGCTCCGCAATCTCGGCGTGACCCAGCGCCTCCGCGAATAACAGCTTCACGACTTTTCTTTGTCGGGCAGTGAGCATCCCCACTGCGCGCGCGATTTCGTCGCACACGATGTCGCGCTCGACGTTCTCGTCCGGCCTATCCTCCGAGGGAAGTTCCGCCAACCATTCCGGCTCGTGCCGCTTGGCGTAGCGCGCGCGCAAAGACCACTCTGCAGCAACGTTAGATGCAATTCTGTAAAGATAGGCTCTTGGGGACTCGATCACCCCCGTCCTCTCGTAATGCATCAGCCGCAAGAATACTTCTTGCGCGATGTCATCCAGATCAGCCAGCGGCACCACACCGCGGCTGTGGAGGAACTTACGGATCGGCAAGCGCCACTGTTTGAACCAGCTGGCCAGGCGCACATTGGAATCCACGCGTGTCATGGGCGGTCGTGCCAGCCCAGCACCAACTTGCTCCCAATCAGCGCTGGCCCGGTCGGCGGTCACTGGCGGCCCTCCTGGTAGATTGCAAGTTGATATTATCTACAGATGATTTGTATTGCAATCTATATGGAG
>CAYNTW010000092.1:0-1623 GCA_964400085.1 uncultured Steroidobacteraceae bacterium
ACCGCGGTGCTCGATCAGCTCGGGCTCAACATCGTTGACGCGCGGATTACGCCTACCGGCGACGGGTTCAGTCTGGATCTCTACCACGTGCTCGAAGACGATGGCGCACCGATTACCGACCGGGACCGGCAGAGTGAGATCGAGCAGGCTCTGTGGACCTCACTGCAGCGGCCGCACGATGCCGCGTTCGCGGTGTCGCGGCGGGCGCCGCGGCAAGCGCGGATGTTCAACACGCCCACGCAGATTGCCTTGAACGTGGATGAGCGCAACCGGCGGTCGGTGCTGGAGTTGGTCGCGGGCGATCGTCCCGGACTCCTGTGTGACGTGGGGAAGGTGTTGATGGAGCAAGGGATCGAGTTGCACGCCGCCAAGATCATGACGGTCGGCGAGCGGGCGGAAGACGTGTTCTACGTCACCGACCTGGAGAATCGGCCCTTGGACGCGGCGGCGGCGCAGAGCCTGCGGGAGCGGATGAAGGAGGCTTTGGACCGCAGAGCCGGCTCGCTATGAACCCTCGCCTGGAGCGCTTGCAGGCCTACCCGTTCGAGCGGCTGGCGCGGTTGAAAGCGGGCGTCGTGCCGCCGGGGAGTCTGGCTCACATTGGCATGTCGATCGGTGAACCGCAGCACACGCCACCGGCTTTCGTGTTGGATGTGCTGCGGGCAAACCTCGACCGGTTGGGGAGCTATCCGGCGACCGCGGGCTTGCCGGAACTGCGGGCGGCTTGTGCTCGTTGGCTGGAGCGGCGGTTCGGGCTGCCGGCTGGGAGCGTGTCAGAAGACTCCAGGGTTTTGCCTGTGAACGGGACGCGGGAAGCGTTGTTCTCGTTTACCCAGGCAGTGGTTGATCCGGACGGCCAGAACGGTCGGCCGCTCGTGCTGATGCCGAATCCGTTCTATCAGATTTACGAGGGCGCGGCGCTGCTTGCGGGGGCCGAGCCTTACATGCTCGATACCACTGCCGCAACGGGGTATACGCCGGATCTGGACGCTGTACCGGAGGCCGTCTGGCGACGGTGTCAGGTGTTGTTTCTGTGCAGTCCGGGGAATCCCACGGGCGCCGTGCTCTCTCTCGATTATCTGCGGCGAGCACTGGATCTGGCTGAGCGCTATGACTTCGTCATCGCCGGCGATGAGTGCTACACGGAGCTTTACCTGGATGAGGGCGCGCCGCCGCCCGGATTGCTGGAGGCGTGTGTCGCGGCGGGCAATGACAGGTTTCGGCGCTGCGTGGTATTCCACAGTCTATCGAAACGCTCGAGCGTGCCGGGCCTGCGGTCGGGGTTCGTCGCGGGGGATCCGGAAATCCTCGAGCGGTTTTTGCTCTACCGGACGTATCATGGCAGCGCTATGCCGGTGCCGACGCAGCTCGCCAGCGTTGCTGCCTGGCAGGAAGACGAGCATGCCGTGGAGAATCGGCGGCTGTACCAGGAGAAGTTCGAGCGGGTGCTGCCGATCCTACGCCCCGTGATGAAGGTCGAAAAGCCGGCGGGCGCGTTTTATTTATGGCCCGATGTGGGGGGCGACGACGAGCGGTTCACTCGTGAGTTGTTTGCGAGGAAGAATCTCACGGTGTTGCCGGGGAGTTATTTGGCGCGCGAGAGCGCGGGCGTGCAGGCTGGTG
>CAYNTW010000092.1:1723-22793 GCA_964400085.1 uncultured Steroidobacteraceae bacterium
GCGGAGCGGATCCGGGATTTTGTGCAGCACCATTGGGCGGGCTAGAACGCCGGGCCTGCGGAACGGCCGGACCTTTCCAGGCGCTTGCGCGAACGAACTACGACGGAATACAACAAATGACAGCTGATCTCCATAAGTTGCGAGCCACGATCGATGCGGCATTCGAGCGTCGCGCGGAGATGAATCCGCGGAACGTGCCGGCCGAGGTGAATGCGGCGGTCGAGGAAAGCATT
Organism: uncultured Steroidobacteraceae bacterium; assembly: GCA_964400085.1. GTDB lineage: Bacteria > Pseudomonadota > Gammaproteobacteria > Steroidobacterales > Steroidobacteraceae > 13-2-20CM-66-19. The sequence goes on from CAYNTW010000092.1 coordinate 1,957, forward strand.
GCGCTGCTCGACTCCGGCCAGGCGCGCGTCGCCGAGAAGGTCGACGGCAAGTGGGTCGTCAATGAATGGTTGAAGAAGGCCGTTCTTCTCTATTTCCGCGCGCACGACAACACAGTCATGGACGCGGGGTTCACACGTTTCTACGACAAAGTGCCGATGAAATACGCGGAAAGCTCCGATGCGGATCTGCGTGCAGGTGGCGCGCGCGTGGTGCCCCACGCGGTGGTGCGCAAGGGCGCGTACATCGCACCGAATGTGGTGTTGATGCCTAGCTATGTGAATATCGGGGCTCACGTCGGATCGGGGACCATGGTCGACACGTGGGCGACGGTCGGCTCGTGCGCGCAGATTGGTCGCAACGTGCACTTGTCTGGCGGTGTTGGCATCGGTGGGGTGCTCGAGCCACTGCAGGCAAGTCCAACCATCATTGAGGACGACTGCTTCATCGGCGCTCGCTCCGAAGTCGTCGAGGGGGTCGTCGTCGAGGCTGGCTCCGTGATCTCCATGGGTGTCTTTATCGGGCAAAGCACCAGGATTTATGATCGCACGACCGATACGATCATTCAGGGACGCGTGCCGGCCGGATCGGTTGTGGTGCCTGGCACCCTGCCCTCCTCCAACGGCAAGTACGGTCTGTACTGCGCCGTGATCGTCAAGCGGGTGGATGCGCAGACGCGCGCGAAGACCTCGATCAACGAGCTACTCCGCGCGGCGGAGTAAACGTGGAGCCTGCTCACTTCTTATAGGGAACGACGACGTTCTGCAGCATTGGAAAATGCTTTGCGTTCAACGTCACCAGCTCAGCACCGCATTGCTGTGCCGTTGCGGCGATCAGCGCGTCGGCGAGTCCCGTCCCATGTTTCGGAGCGAAGTCCCGCCGCAGTATGCCACCGCGCTCAGCCAGATCCGCGTCGATGGGTTTGATCTCAAAGACGGACAGGAGGCTGTCCAAGGATTGCCTCTCCTTGCCCTCGCGCACTCCACCGTAAAGTTCCGCAACAACGATGCTCGACGTGCACAGGTCCTCTTCAAGAGACTCCAGATACTCAACGGCAGGCGGAAACTCGCGTAGGTAGTCGACCAACACATCCGTGTCTATCAGGAGAGTCTTGGCCACGAGGACGCGTCAGGTCTGATTTCGATCCCATTCGCGGCGCATGCGCCCGAAGTCCGGAAGATCCGCGCGGTCTTTCCAGATACCGCGGGCCTCTCGCATGGCTTCCACTCGATTGCCGCTTTGGTTTTGCGCGAGCATCTGGTCTATGGCCGCACGGATGAGCTCGCTGAGCGAAGCCCCTCTACGCCTGGATAGGCGGTGCAGCTGGCGGTGCTCCTGCTCCGTAAGATAGATCTGCGTTCGAACCACGTCGCCCACCATGTGATGTATAGTCATAATGTATATGCTCCGGTGGCCGGGGTCAATCCGCCCAGAAATACGCTTGTGCGCCGCGGCCGAGAACGGCTCAAAGTGAAAACGTGCACCTGAAGGGCGGCGTCGGGGGTCTTGCACGCGCTTTATAACCGGCGCGTTACTTCCATAACCGGCTTGTTACCCTGCCCCGACTGACTCTGTTACCGCCCGGTGACTAGAGTGCTCAGGCCTGTTCGGCGCTCGCTCGGCGCGCTCAGGCAGGTCTCATTCGCGCCCGAAATCGAGCGCGCACAACTAACAACGTCGAAGGAATTTCCATGTCCGTCAGCACGCGGTTCGCTGTACTCGCGCTCCTTATGCTGTCCGCGCCTCTTGGGGCGGCATTGGCCCAAACCAACTCGACACCGGACACGGCGACGCTCCTGAAGCGGATCGAGGAGCAGGACAAGCGCATTGAGGCGCTGGAGCACAAGCTGGAGTTGCTGGAAACGCAGGGGGCAGCAGTGCGCCAGGAGGCCGCGGTGAGTCAGGGGGCCACGCAGCGGGCGGAGTCGGCGCAGCCGCCAGGCTCCACGCAACAGCCGGGCTCTCAGCCGCAGGCGGTTTCTGCACCCGGCGCCGGCCCGGCGCCGCAACTTGCGCAGACGCCGCCGAAGAAGCCGCCCGTCCCCCAGACCACAGGCGCGTTGCCAGGCTCGCCATCGACAGCGGTGCAAGGCGCCACCGCGGCCGTCTCCCAGCGGAACGCGACCGCGAACGAGGCTCCCGGACTCGTCACGGCAGGCAGCATCAGAGCAGGTGCCGCGGGCTTCTCTTTTGCCAGCACCGACAACTCCAACGTCATTCGCTTCCGCGGCAATCTCGCGATCGACGGGCGTTGGTTCATGGATCATGGCACCCCTGAGTCGGCCGACACGTTCCTGTTCCGGAAGGTCCGCCCCATCATCGAAGGCACGATCGACAACGACTACGACTTCCGCTTCACGCCGGAATTCGCGGGTGGCAAAACGATCATCCTGGAAGCCTTCACCACCGCGCGCCTGTTGCCGTGGCTCGCTGTGCAAGCCGGCAAATTCAAAGGCCCGATCGGCCTCGAGCGCCTGCAACCGGACCAGTACAACCGGTTCCTGGAGCTGGGCCTGCCTTCCGCGCTGGTCCCGAATCGCGACCTTGGCGTCGAGATCGGCGGCGACCTCCTGGGCGGTACCTTCGGCTACGCGATCGGCGAGTTCGACGGAGTCAGCGACGGCAGCAGCACCGATTCCAACCCCAATCCCGACGCCGACAGCAACAACGGCAAGAAAGACACCGAAGCTCGGGTGTTCACGCAGCCATTCGTCAACTCGGGGATCACCGCTCTGCGCGGCCTCGGCTTCGGTATCGCGGGAAGCCGCGAAAAGGAACAGGGCAGCGCCACGAACACGCTGCTCCCGAGCTATAAGACGGCAGGTGGTCAGAACACGTTCTTCTCCTATCGAACGGGCACGACCGCCACGTTTGCGGACGGCACCCGTTCGCGTTGGATGCCGCAGGCCTACTACTTCGTCGGTCCGTTCGGAGCGCTCGCGGAGTATGTGAAAACCGAACAGGAGGTCAGCCGGCAGGTCGCGACGAATACGAAGCGCTCGGGCCGAGTCGACAACAGCGCCTACCAGGTGTTGTTTTCCTATTTCCTGACGGGTGAGACGGCTACCTACAACAGCTTCACCCCGCGTTCGACGTTTCAATTGGGCTCGCCCGGGTGGGGAGCATGGGAGCTGGCCGCGCGCTATAGCGAGCTCACTGTTGATAGTGAGGCGTTTGCAGGAGGTGCGCAGTCGTTCGCCGATCCGGCGGCCGCGGCACGTAGGGCCAGCGCCTGGGCCGTGGGGATCAACTGGTGGCTCAACGCCAACGTGAAGTGGGTGCTCGATTACGAGGTCACCCGTTTCAACGGAGGCGCGGCGGGCGGGGCTGACCATCCTGACGAGCGAGCCTTGACGACGCGATTCGCGCTGACGTTCTGATGCGGCGGCGGGCGCAGCTTGCGAGCCCGACAGAGGTCGGAATGCAGGGGGCGGCGAGCACCGGCGGTGCGCACGCTAAAGCGGAATGCTAGAGTAAACATCAGAGCGGGCGCGGCGGCGCGAGCCGTGCGTGCGCTTCAAGGGAACTGCCGGAGACATGCCAATGAGCGCACAGGTATCGATCTTCAGGAACAGCGTTTTGGCGACCATCGCAACGGTGGCGATCGGCGCGACGGGGAACGTGACGGCCGCGCCTGATGCTGGGCAGTATGAAGCGGTACAGCCTCCTGCTACGGGAACGACGCCCAGCAGTTCGTCCTCCGCGCCGCGCAGTGACTCCACGGGCAACAAGCAAAATCGGTGGACCGACCTGTTTGCCTATCCGAAGGGCGGCCAGACCACGGACCAGCAGGTCCGCGATCGCGACGAATGCCACAAGTGGGCTGTCCAGCAGTCCGGCTTCGATCCCGCGCAACCTAGCCAAGACAAGCCCACCGAATGGGCGGCCAAGCGTGAGAACTATCTGCGAGCCGAGGCGGCCTGCCTCACAGCGCGGAACTACAGTGTGAAATAGTCGCCGTGCTATCCGATTGTCGCGCGCCAACCGGCGATTTCGCCGTCAGGCAGGCGAATCGCTTCTTTTGTGCGGGCGACTTCTGGCGACAATGGCTCGCCATCCAGGTCCAGTACGGTCGTTTTGCCCGCATGGATCGCGATCGGAACCACCACAAATCGGCCACGGCCATATTGCGCGCGTACGTGGTAGTTGCCACACGGCAATGTCACGGCAGCCGGATAAGCACCGAAGGAGCCGGTGTTGTTCGCGACGCGCTCGAGGACCTCATCGCGTGTGGTCGCTACCGTGTAGTTGGTATGCGCGGGGTACTCGAACTGCTCGAGAGTTTGAGCATACGTCGCGCTATACACGACAAGACTGCCACTCGTCGCCGGCGCCGAACACCTTGGCTGCGGACTCGCTCCGCCTACGCTGGCGAGCGGCGCGCTCGTGGCGCAACCAGCGACCCCGGCGAGACCAACAAGCCAACCGCAGGCAGCCGCGGCACCAACAACCCTCCGAGGGAGTCTCATGGTGTAGCGGGTCCCTCCTCTTTCAGCACATCACCACCGCGAGCGAACAGGCGATGGAACGCTGCGATGATTGCCGGTTGCGGGACATGCACAGGTGGCAATGACTGGTAATTTTCCCAACCACCTCCGAGTGCGCGGTAGAGCGCGATGAACTGCTCGGCGGCGGCGACTTGCGCGTCGCTGTACTGCTCCTCGATGTCGTATTCCTGCCGCTCGGCATCGACGACGTTCAGGAAGTCCGTGAGGCCCCGAGTGTAGCGCTCGTTGGCCAGGGTCACGGCGCGTTGACTCGCGACCAGCGCCTCGCCGAGTTTCGCCAGTCGATCCTGCTGCGCGGCATAGTCGTCCCAGGTCGTATCGACTTCCTTGACCGCGTTCTGGATCGTTCGCTTGTAATTCACCAGCTGGGCGCGAGTGCGCAAGCGGGCCACTTCGACCTGCGCGTCGAGGGCACCGAAGTCGAGCAGCGACCACGCGGCCGCCGGCCCGGCCGACCAGATATGTTGGCCCAGCACCGGAGTCGTCCCCAACCCCTGTTTCTGGTAACCGATAGCGCCCACCGCAGCCAGCCGAGGAAACAGGTCAGCCGTGGCCCCACCGATCCGTGCCGTCGCACCGGCAAGCTCCCGTTCGGCCTGCGCAATGTCGGGACGGCGTCGCAGGAGATCCAGCGGCAACCCGGACTGGACCACCGCGGGCACCGACGGGGTCATGGCCGGCGGGGTCAGCTCCTTCACGAGATCCTCGGGATAAAGTCCCAGGAGTGTTGCGATCGTATATTGGGCAGCGGCGACCGCGGCTTCGACCGGCGCGATCTGGGCTTGCAGAACGGCGAGCTCGCGTGCGGCGAGGGTTTCATCGAGCTCGTTCGTGATGCCCCGCTCATATCTGATGCGGACGATGCGCAGTGACTCCTGCAACGTATCGGAAGCGTGGTGCAGTATGGAGGCCCGAGTTTGCAGTCCTCGCATATCGACGTAGGCTCGCGTGACATCGGCAATCACTGCAACCAGGACGGCGTTACGTTCGGCGAGATCCGCCTGCGCATCCGCGCGAGCGGATTCGATCTCGCGCCGGTATCTGCCGAAGACATCGAGCTCCCAGATGGCATCGAACCCACCAATCTCGTTGATGTGCTTCAGACCGGAGCTGCTGTCCGCCGAGATCAACTGTTGATTCGCGCGGCTTCGCGTTAGATCGGTACCCGTGCCGCGGCCAGCCGCGGCGCTGGCATCGAGGTCCGGCAATGCGGCGCCTATCAATCCTCTCTCGTACGTGCGCGCGGCCTGCAGACGGTCGAGTGCGATCAGGACATCCGGATTGGCAACCACCGCGCGACTCACCAAGGAATCGAGCTCCGGATCATTGAGCGCGCGCCACCACGTCGCGAAGTCGACCGCCGCCGCCTGTGGGGCATTGGAGGTGGGTTTCGCGGGCATAGTGAGCTGGCCACGCACGGCGGCGAACTCGGCGGGTGGATGCTCGTCGGGTGTATGATAGTTGGGGCCCACGGCGCAGCCGGTCACGACGGCGGCTGCGAGTACTGACACCAGGGGACGAAACCAGCTCATCGTGCCCTCCATGCGATCAACGACGGGCGGTAGCTGAAGGCTCAGCGGGCACCGGCGGTGGAGGGGCGATCGCCCGCGATTCGGTGCCCGGATGGGCTGACTTCGCCGGCAAAGCAGCGGAGGACTGCTCCGGCGCATTGACTTTCACCAACTCCCCATCGACGATCTGGCTGCTGACGTTCAATGCGAGCTGATCGCCGGGGGACACGCCGGAGCCGAGCTCGACCAAGTTGCCGTCATCGCGCGCGATGGTGACATTGCTGAAATGAACTCGACTCGAGCGGTCGATCCGCGCGACCTGGGGACCCCCGCTGCGGAAGATCAGAGCGGCGGCCGGCACTTGCACCAGCCCCTTGGGCTTCAGCCCAAATGCAACTCTCACGTACATCCCCGGCACGAGGGACTGCTGGGCATTGGGGATATCGACCTCGACACGCAACGTGCGCGCCTGCGCATTGATCGCATCGGAGGTACGGGTGACGCTCCCGGAATAGACGTGGCCCTCCCCGCCGGGAGTCTGAATCTCCACCGGCACGCGGTCTTGCATCAGATCCGCGGCCGCCCGTTGCGGCACATCCACGAAGATCCGGATCGGGTCGTTCTGCTGCATGACGTACAACGGCGTGGTTGTGTTGGTGCTACCGGCCGTGACCAGGTTGCCGATATCGATTTCGCGCTGGGTGATGACGCCATCGAACGGCGCCGTGACCTTCTTGAACTGGGATAGCGCCGTGTATTGATTCACCCGAGCCTGGTCCAGGGTGACGTCGGCCTCGGCCGCCCGCAGGTTGGCCACGGCGCTGTCGTAGTCGGCGTGCTTCTCCTCTCGCTCCTGTTCCGAGACCACACCCTTGGGCGAATCGCGCCAACGATCGTACGTCGTTCTGGCGAAGTCCGCCTGCGCCTTGCGAACCAACACCTGGGCTTTGGCGGCCTGCAGCTGCGCCTGCGCTCCGGCAAGCTGTGCGTCCAACTCCGGCGTCTCGATCAGCGCGAGGACCTGGCCGGTGTGTACGTGATCACCGATATCGACGAACCACTTTCCGACATAACCGCTCACCCGCGCATAGATCGTGCTCGCGTGCCAGGCGGCGGTCTGTCCTGGCAACGAGAATTGTTGGACTGACCCGACGGCTTTGGCCTCGATCGTATCCACAGCGCGCGGCGCGGTAGCGGTCTCATGCGCGATCGCCGCGACCGCGCGATCCTTGAAGTATCGATCGACACGCACGGCCAGGAAGGCAACGACCAGAACGACCCCGAAGATCAAAGCCGCTCTTTTCATCTTACGACCCGTATCGGGATCGTAGTGCGTGGAGACGGAGTGCACCTCGGTTCTGGTCACGTCATCCGCGTAGTCGGTCCGCCGAGCCTCATCCCGGTGAGCCGTCTGCGGATCGCGTTGCTGCTTAAACTGTTGCATCTGCGCCTCGGGATAAATGCGTCTGCGGAGCGGCCGGCTGACGACGCAGCAGGCGATACATGACCGGCACGAAGACCAACGTGGCGAAGGTGGCAAACAGCAGCCCACCAATTACGGCACGGGCGAGCGGAGCGTTCTGCTCACCGCCCTCCCCGACACCGAGCGCCATCGGAACCATTCCGAGGATCATCGCGCCGGCAGTCATGAGGACCGGCCGGATGCGGGTGAAGCCGGCCGTCGCGGCCGCCACCAACGGGTCATCTCCCACCTCCATCCGCTGGTTGGCGAAGCTCACAACCAGAATGCTGTTGGCGGTGGTGAGCCCAATGCACATCAGTGTCCCCATGAGCGCCGGAACGCTCAGGTGCGTCTGCGTCAGGAACAGCATCCACATGACACCGCACAATGCGAACGGCACGGCCATGAGGACGATGAGTGGGTCGATCCAACTCTGGAAGTTGATCACCAGGAAGAGATAGACCAGGATCACGGCGAGCGCGATTCCGGTAAAGAGACCGGTGTAGCTCTCACGCATGGTCTCCACCTGGCCGCTCAACGTGATGTGGATCGCCTTCTGGGCGGGCGGCTGGTTGGCGGCAATCACCTTGTCGATGTCCTGCGAGGTCGAATACAGGTCGCGCCCCTGTACATCGGCATGCACATCGAACACGGGCCGTATGTTGAGCTGCGAGGTGACCATCGGCAGCTTGCGGCGCCCGAGGGCCGACAGGTTCATCAACAGCTGACCGTTGCCCTCCTTGTCGGCAGTGGCTACCGGCATGGTCTCGAGGTCCTGCGAGGAGTCGAAGCTGTAGGTGGGCTGCTGGACCACCAGCGGGTAACTCACGCCATTGCGTGGGTCCACCCAGAAATTCGGGGAGCTCTGGGCGCTCGAGTTGGTGGTGACGAGCACGTTGTTGGCCGCTTCGCGCTGCGTCAGCCCGACCTGCGTGGCGAGGTCGCGGTCGACATCGAGGCTGAGCGCGGGCGCATCGGGTACCTGGAAGACATGGGAGTCGACGACCCCGGGCACACTGGAGATCAGCCCCGCCAGCCGTGAGGCGAGCGCGTACGCGCTGGTGGTGTCGGAGGCCGAAACACGGATGTCGATCGGCGCCGGTCTGCCGAAGTTCAGCACCTGGTCGACGATGTCGGCGGGTTGGAAGAAGAACTGCAGCTCAGGGAACCGCTTCGGCAACTCACGGCGCAGCATCGCGGTGAGGTCCGCGGTGGGAGAGTGCTTCTGCGTCAGAGAGATCAGAATCTCGCCATCCATGGGCCCTACGGTCGCCGAATCGCTCAGGGAGAGATTGATGCCACTGTACGGAAGGCCGATGTTGTCGAGCACCACGCCGATCTGTTGTGGGCCGACGAGCTGCCGAATGACCGCCTCCACGCGCGCGAAATATTCCTGGGTCGCTTCGATGCGAGTGCCGGGAGGCGCGCGCACGTGCAGACGCATTTCACCGGCATCGACTTGCGGAAAGAAGTCCCGTCCGAGCTGGGGAAACAGCAACAGGGAGACGAGGATCAGAGCGATGAAAGCGAGCACCGTCACTTTGGCCTCGGCCAGGGCCCACGCGAGCGCATTTCGATAGGCGTCGCGCAGGCGGACGAACCCGCGTTCGAACTCGAGATGGATGCGCCGGAAGATGTTGGAATGGCGCTGGTGCGCGGGACCCGCGAGGGACAGCATCCCGTGATGCGCTGCCTGGCCGGGGCCTGCGTTGCGCATCAGCGCGTTGAACAGAACCGGCACCATGGTGAAAGACAGGACCAGGCTCGCGAGCAGCGAGACGATCACGGAGACCGACAAGGGCGAGAACAGGTATTTCGCCGTACCTTCGAGCAGAAATACCGGAACGAACACGATACAGATGCAAAGCGTCGACAAAAGAGTGGGAACCCCTACCTCCCCAGCGCCGTGGATGATCGCGTCCTGGAGGCGTTCATGCAGGCCGGCGTGGCGCTCGATGTTCTCGATCACCACGGTGCCGTTGTCGACCAGGATGCCGACCGCGAGCGCGAAACCGCCGAGCGTCAGGGTGTTCAGCGTCTCCCCGGCCGCGCCCATGAACAGCACGGCGGCCACGATCGACAAGGGGATGGCCGCGAGAATGATGACGGTGAGACGCCAATTTCCAAGAAACAACAGAATCATGAGCGCGGTGAGTCCGGCGGCCATACAACCGCCCATGACGACGCTGTCGAGCGCGGCCTTGACGAACACCGATTGATCGAAGATCGCCCTGATCGAGACGCCACTCGGAAGCATGTGCTCGATGTCGGGAAGCGCCGCGCGTACGCCGTCGATCACCGCGAGAGTCGAAACCCCACCCGTCTTTCTGATCGACATCAGCGCGCCGGGCACTCCGTCGACCGCAACGGAGTTCGTTTGTACCTGGAAGCCGTCGTGGACGTGCGCCACATCCCGCATGAATACGGTACGCCCGCTCACCTGTTTGATCGGAAAAGAGTTGATCGCCTCGACGACATCCGGACTGTTGTTCATGGTCAACATGTAGTCCTTCGTGCCGATCTTCACGTCTCCCGAAGGAAGAATGACGTTCTGCTTTTGCAAAGCCTCGCTCACATCGGCAGGGGTCATCCCACGCGACTGCAAGGCCTGCTGATCGAGATCCGCCATGATGACGCGCGGCTTGCCTCCGTACGGATACGGCACCTCGGCGCCGTGCACGACGGCGAGCGCCGGCCTGATGATGTTCTGGCCCAGGTCGTTCAGCGCCGTATCCGGTAGCGACTTACTCGAGAGACTCAACTGAATGATCGGGACGTCCGTCGCGCCATAGCGGATCACCAGCGGTGGCGTGATGTTGGGTGGCATGTACTTCAGCACCAGGAGCGCGCTACTGGCGAGCTGCGATATCGCGCGCGTGACGTCGGCACCCTCGTGCAGATAAACCTTCTCGACGCCGACACCCTGATAGCTGGTCGCCTCGATGCGGGAGATGTCATCGACGATGGATGCCATCTGCCGCTCGTGGAAGGTCAGGATGCGGTTTTGAATGTCCTGGGCGTTCATGCCGGCATAGGTCCATACGACGCTCACGACCGGGATGTCCATCTCCGGGAAAATGTCGACCGGCATGCGCAGTCCTTCACCGATCCCGAGCAGACCGACGAGGATCAGGAGAGCGACGACCGTGTAGGGTCGCTTCAGGACATATTGGACGAGCGACATGTCAGGACTGTGAGGAGTTGGTGGTTGGCCAATGTTGGGTAACAGGCTCCGCAGCCAGCGGCTGTCGGATACGGAAGTGACTCCCGCGACCGGGTACGCTGCTCACTTCGACGCGCGCGCCGTGCGCATCACAAATCGACTTGACGATGGAGAGGCCCAGGCCGGCGCCACCGCGATCGCGGGAGCGGGAGCCATCCACCCGGAAGAATCTCTTGAAAACATGGGGCAAGGCTTCCGCCGGTATACCCACGCCTTCGTCGCCGACGTCGAGCAAGGCATAGCCGTTTTCGTGGGTGATCTTCAGTGTGATGCGGCCACCGTTCGGGGTGTACTTGATGGCGTTGTCGAGGAGGTTGACGACCACCTGCTTGAGCCTGGACCGATCGCCTTCAATCATGACGGAGGCGGGGGCATCACAGACGACCGTGATGCTCTTGTCCTCGGCGAGCAGGCTCATCTGGTCGGCGGTCATCACCGCCAACTCGGCCAGATCGAACCGCACCCAGTCGGTCTTTCCCTCGCCGGTGTCCAGACGCGAAAGGGCCAGCAGGCCCTCGACGATTTCCGCTAATCGGTCAACCTCTTCCAGCATGCTGCCGAAGGTCTCGCGGGTCTGGGCTTTCAGCTGGGTGTCCTGGGCCAATCCTTCCAACTCCCCGCGCAGTACGGACAGCGGGGTACGCAATTCGTGGGAGGCGTCCGCAACGAACTGTTTCGAGCTGTTGATGGCGTCCTCCAAGCGGCTGATCATCAGGTTCAGCGACAATGAGAGCCGCTCCAGCTCGTCGCCCGTGTGTACGACAGGCAGACGCTCGCTGAGATTGTGCTGCGTGATCTCCGCTGCTTTCTGGGAGAGGCGATCCACGGGCTTGAGCGCACGGCGCACGAGGAGAAAGCCTCCGGCAACCGCCAGAGAGACCGCGATGGGCAGCCCTACGCCCAGAATCAGCAAGACCTGTCTTACAGTCGCATCGGTGCGGTTGCTCGAGATGCCCACTTCGACCCAATAGCGCATGCCATCGATACCAGGGTACGGGTGGGCTGCAATGAGTAGCGAGCCCTCCGGTAAAACCACTTTGCGCAGAACATCACCTCCACTCATGTCCTGTGGGAGCGGGACGCTCGCCGGATCGAAGCTTCCGTCCTTGGGAGCACCGGATGCATAGATCACGTCTCGATGACTCCCCGTCACGCGGATGAAACGGTCGTTGGCCTCCGGGGAGTAGAGGTCCTCGATTTGCGGGCCCATGGTGGCCTCGCCCGTACGGCTCGCCGCCGCGACGATCGTGTCGGCGATTTGCCGGGCGCGGCGCTCCTGGGTGTCCAGTACGTTGGCTTCGAGGTAATGCCGCAGAAAGATCAGTGTGAGCACACCCAACAAGATGAATACGAGGGTCAGAAGGCTCGCGTACCAGGTCACGAGACGGAAGCTCAGGGAACGCGTGTTCACGACTCACTCCCTTCCACGAGCCCATACCCGACGCCCCGCACGGTTCGGATGAGCTTCGTCGGGAATGGATCGTCCACCTTGCTTCGCAGGTGACGGACGTAAACATCGACGATATTCGTCAAGCCCTCGAAGCTTTGGTCCCACACGTGCTCGATGATCATGGTGCGTGAGAACACCCGTCCCGGACCCGTGGCGAGGTACTCCAGGAGCGCGTATTCCTTGGGAGTGAGCTCGATGGTTTTCCCGGCGCGCTTGACGTGCTGCGTCAGCCGATCGACCTCCAGATCGCCTACCCGCAGCACACTGGAGCGCGTTATGGGCCCGCGTCGTAGCAATGCCTTCACCCGGATGATGAGCTCGGCGAAGGCGAACGGCTTCGTGAGGTAGTCGTCGGCGCCCGCCTCGAAGTGCCGCACCTTCTCCTCGGTGGCGTCCTTGGCGGTCAATACCAGGATGGGGACCTGGTGGTTCTTGTGCCGGATGCGCCGCAAAACCTCCGAGCCGCTCAGGACCGGCAACATGAGATCCAGAATGATCAGGTCGTAGCTATAAGTGTCGGCCAGCTCCCAGCCAGCCTGCCCGTCAGCGGCGGCATCGATCGCGTAGCGCTCCGCCTTCAGCGCGCGCTCGATCAGGTCGGACAGTTTCTTTTCGTCTTCGATGAGGAGGATGCGCATAGCCGCCGTCTCTTTAGCCGGCAACAGTAGAACGCGGGCGGATTAAAAGGCGGCCAAGCGGAGATTAAAAACCATTCATGACCTGCGGCCGCTCCCCACTGGATCTGCGTTGCTTCTTCGCAACGATACTGGACCGCCAAGCAGCCTTGGCTACAATGCGCGCCGCCACGGTTACCGGGGTGGCTGAGAGCGGCCGTCACAGGTATGAAACCTGCTACCGCGTCTGCCCTCCGTCCGAAGCGTGGAAGTAGCGGAAAATCCGCTGTTTAAGGACCCCAAAAAGCAGAACCGGGAACTGCAACAAAACTGTCACGCGTTTGCATTTTAGTTGTCATACGACTGCAGCACAGTGTGCGGGCCTCCATTTGTCATGGGAGTCGCGGCGTGGCATTTCCGCATCGTCCTAACCAAAAACACAGGAATCCGAAGATGACACCGATTCGTGCCGACCTGCATCAATCCATAGCCTGCCCGAGCGGCCGGGTGCGCCCCACCACCGTGGCGGCCGCCGTCGCGATGGCCCTTGGAGTGTTCCTCGCGCCGGCCGCGATGTCGCAATCCGCCAGCGAGAGCGATGTGCAGGCGCTGAAATCCGAAGTGCAGCAACTGCAGCGCAAGATCGACCGACTGGAAGCCCAGCAGGCCGCAGCGCAAACCACGCCCGCGCCCGCCGCGGCCGCCGCCCCGGCCGCCTCGGGCAGCGCGCCGACGGTGAAAGCCGGTCCGGTGACCCTCACGTTCGGCGGTTTCACGGCACTGGAGTCCGTGTACCGCAACAAGAATGAGACCGCTGACATCGGCTCGAACTACAACTCCGCGATCCCGTACGCCTACCAGACGAACGCCCACGTCTCCGAGTTCCGCGAGAGCGCGCGCCAGAGCCGCTTCTCACTGCTCGCGCAAGGCCCGAAGGCGGGCTCGTTGAGCGGCGAAGGCTACCTCGAGACCGATTTCCTGAGCGCCGGTAGCAGCTCAAACTCGGCCGAAAGCAACAGCTACACGCTGCGCATCCGTCACTTTTATGGCGTGCTGCGTGACTCGGATGCCGAGTGGTATCTGCTCGCCGGTCAGAACTGGAGTTTTGCGACCCTGTATAGCAACGCGCAGCTCAGCCCCCGTAGCGAGCGCATTCCGCAGACGATCGACGCGCAGTACGTCGCGGGCTTCAACTGGACTCGCAACGCGCAGCTGCGCGCGGTCAAGTACTTTGGCAAGATGTTCTCGTTTGGTCTTTCGATCGAGAGCCCGCAGACGAGCTTCTATACCGGCTGTAACGGGGTGGGTACAACACCTCCCGCGGCTTGCGCCGCCCCGCCGTCGGCCACGACCACCAACCCGGGTGGCAGCCTCCTCAACAGCGGGGCCAACTACTCGATCGACTTCGCGCCTGACATCGTCGTCAAGGCCGCTGTGGATCCGGGCTTCGGCCACTTCGAGGTCTATGGACTGGGCCGCGGCTTCCGTGATCGCTCGCCGGGCAATGCCAGCGGCACCAACAACACGACCTGGGCCGGCAGCATCGGTGCCGGTATGATTCTTCCGCTGGTTCCGAACATGCTCGAGTTCCAGGCGAGCGGCCTGGCCGGTGCGGGTAATGGCCGCTATGGCTCCGCGCAGCTCCCTGATGCAACCATCAGACCCGATGGTACGGTAGCCGCGATCCGCGAGTGGCAGGCGCTTGCCGGCCTGGTGGTCAAGCCGATTCCGGATCTGACCGTCTATCTTTATGCCGGCGAAGAGCAGGCCAGCCGCACCGCGTATACAAACGCCGCCGGCACCGCCGCGATCGGCTATGGCAGCGCTCTGTATGACAACAGCGGCTGCTACAGCCTGAAGGGCACGGCCGGCACCTGTATCGCCAACACCCGCTTGGTTCAAAACGTGACCCTGGGAGAGTGGTGGAAGGTATACACAGGCGAGATCGGCAACTTCCAGGTCGGGTTGCAGTACAACTGGCTGAGCCGTAAAGCTTTCAGTGGTGTGGGCGGCGATCCGATCGCCAACATCAGCATGGGCTTCGTATCGTTCCGCTGGTATCCGTACCAGAAGTAAGTAGTCCCCTCACGGGCGCTCGCTAAGGCGGATACAAGCCTAGCGAGCGCCCTTTCTCCTGTACCAGGGCCAACACCGCATCGATCGTTGGCGTTGGGACGCCCACCCGTTGTCCTAACTCCTGCACCACGGTCACGAGGGCATCGATTTCGAGCGCGCGACCCCGCTCGAGGTCCTGGAGCATGGACATTTTGTGGCCTTTCACGGCTCCTGCGCCGGCCAACCGCCGCTCCACCATTTCCTCCTTGATCTGAATCCCCAACGCCTCGTGGACCGCTCGCGTCTCGAGCATCATGGTCTTGCAGAGAGCCCGCAGCCTAGGCTCTCCTACGATGCGATCGAGCGTGGCGCCGGTCAGGACGCTGATCGGGTTGAAGCACACGTTGCCGGAGAGCTTCAGCCAGATGTTCCAGCGGATATTGTCGCGGATGGGGGCGTCGAAGCCGGCATCGATCAACGCCGTGCTCAGAGTTTCGAGGCGCTTCGTGCGTATGCCCGACGGCTCGCCGAGGATGAAGCGATTGAGCTGCTCGTGTGCGATCACCCCCGGGGCGATGAGCTCGCAGGCCGGTTCGACGGCACAGCCGATCGCACGCTCCGGTCCGATGGCCCGCCATTGCCGGCCACCCTCGTCCACCGAGCTCGGATGCCAGCCTTCATGCGGGCCACCTGAGCCGTAGAAGTACCACCAGGGGATGCCGTTCATCGCGGTCACGACCGCAGTATCGCGACCCAACAGCGGCGCGAATGAAGGCGCGGCGGCGTAGGCCTGGTGGGCTTTCAATGCACAGATCACGAAGTCCTGTGGCCCGAACCGCCCCGGATCATCCGCGGCGGGCAGCCGCGCGACGCGCTCGCTCCCGTCGATGACGAGTTTGAGGCCACGCTCACGAATGGCCTCCAGGTGGGCGCCGCGCGCGATCACACAAACATCATGACCGGCCAACGCCAGCTGCACCGCCAGGTAGCCGCCGATGGCGCCGGCTCCGTATACGCAGATTTTCAGTCTCTCCATTGGTGCCGCCGAGCAGTTCTAAGGGCCGGGTGGACGTGTTAGATTGTACAGCCCGTTGCCGCTTCGTGAGGAGTCAGGCCCATTACCGCAAACCTCCCAGCACAGATGCAGGTGATCGAGATCGCCTCTCCCGGCGGCCCGGAGCAGTTGCGGCTCGCGACTCGGCCCGTGCCGCAACCCGGCGAGGGCGAGGTGTTGATTCGAGTGGCCGCCGCGGGTGTCAATCGACCGGACGTGGTGCAGCGGCAGGGACACTATCCTCCGCCGCCCGGCGCCTCCGATCTGCCGGGGATGGAGGTGGCGGGCACGGTCGTGGCGCTCGGACCAAAGGTGTCCGGGGTCGCGATCGGTAGTGAAGTGACGGCCCTGCTCGCGGGGGGCGGCTATGCCGAATACGCGCTCGCCGCCGCCGCGCTGAGCTTGCCCATTCCCGCCGGATTGAGCCTGGTGGAAGCGGCTGCGCTTCCGGAAACCTACTTCACCGTATGGACGAACTTGTTCGAGCGCGGCGGCTGCAAGGCCGGAGACAACGTGCTCATTCACGGCGGGACGAGCGGGATCGGGACGACCGCTATCCAACTTGCCCATGCCTGGGGAGCGCGGGTGTTTGCAACCGCGGGGACGCACGCCAAGGCGCGGTTTTGTGAAGCTATCGGCGCGGTGCGCGGGATCGACTACCGCACCGAGGACTTTGTCGAAATCGTCAAGCTCGGCACGGACGGTAAAGGCGCGGATGTCATTCTGGATATGGTTGCCGGAACATACGTCCAACGCAACATCGAAGCCGCGGCGCTCGAGGGACGCATTGTCGTGATCGCGGTGCAGGGAGGCGCACGCGCGGAGATCAAGATGAACACCCTCATGATCAAGCGCTTGACGCTCACTGGATCGACGTTGCGGCCACGAACAGTCGCGCAAAAAGCGGCCGTCGCGGAGGGCGTGCGACGTAATGTCTGGCCGTTGTTGGCAACGAAGCGGGTGCGGCCCATCATTCATGCGACTTTTCCGCTGGCGCAGGCCGCGGAGGCGCATCGGCTGATGGAGAGCTCGAGTCATATCGGGAAGATCATGCTGACGATGTGACCAACGTTCTCACGTGCGCCACGACACTGGAGCCCAACGCCTCCAGGTTGTACCCGCCTTCCAGCATCGAGACAATGCGCCCTTGGGCGTGGCGAGCGGCTAACGACATGAGCTGTTGGGTCATCCACACGTAGTCGTCCTCGACAAGGCCCAGGCCGCCCAACAGGTCGTCGCGATGGGCGTCGAAGCCTGCGGAGATCAGGATGAGCTGAGGCTTGAAATCATCCAGCGCCGGGAACCACTTCTCTTGCGCAACCTTCCTCGCGACGGCCCCGTCGGTCCCCGCCGCCAAGGGGACATTGATCATGTTGGGCGCGAGCGGCTTGGCCCCGCTCCCGGGATAGAACGGGTGTTGGAACAGTCCGACCATCAGGACGCGATCTTGCCAACGCGGTGCCGCGAACATGTCTTCGGTGCCGTTGCCGTGGTGGACGTCGAAGTCGACAATCGCGACGCGCTCCAGGCCTTGCTTCTCGAGCGCCACGGCGGCGGCGACCGCGATGTTGTTGAAAATGCAGAATCCCATCGGTCGCTGGCGTGTGGCGTGATGTCCGCACGGACGCACGGCGCAAAATGCGTTGGCGGATCGGCCCGACATGACCTCTTCGACCGCCATCACGCCGGCGCCGGCAGCGCGCCGGGCAGCGGCGAGCGTGTAGGGATTCATCAGGGTGTCGGGGTCGAGCTGCACGTACCCTTCAGTGGGCGCGTGCTCGAAAATCAGGTCGACGTATTCGGGCTCATGAACGCGCTTGAGATCGTCGGGGTCAGCCAGCGGCGCCTCGAGGTTTCGCACCTGGTCCAGCAGCTTCGACGAGCGCATGTGCTCATGGATGGCCCCCAGGCGAGCTGGAGACTCGGGATGGCCGGATCCCATCTCGTGACGCAGACAGTCGGAATGGGTGATGTAGGCCGTGGTCATCGGGTCCGCCGCGCCGGCTAACGGCTCACCGGCGAGTTGCCCTGTCCGTTGCGTTGGAGCTCCAGGGAATTGTCCACCCGGGTCACTCCGGGAACGCTTCCGGCGATGCGCTCCGCTTGGACGAGATCCGGCGGGTCCCAGACATAGCCGGTGAGCCGAACGACCCCATCGTCGGCTTTGACAGTGATGTGACGGCTATAGAGCTCTTTGTCCGCCGCGAGCGCCTGCTGCACGCGGTCAGCCATCGCGTTATCCGCCTGTCTTTGCGCCTCGGTCTTCGGAGGCCCCATGGCGCAGGCCCCCAGAGCACACACGATCACGCTGAAGACAGACAGACGTAACGTTCTGCATATCGTCGCAAACACGCTCGCTCTCCTCGCGCCCCTAGAACCGATAGTTTACTCCTGTGGAGACTCCGATCTCATGGCACCCGCCCCAGGTCGTCGGCCCGGCGCTGCTGTAGTCGATGAACTGGGCATGTGTCGCGTCGTGGCAGTCGGTCTTGACGCCGTGGCCGCCGGCTCCGATGTCGTAGTGCGCATTACCGTCGTTGATGGTCTCGGCGGCGTCGAAATAGATGGTGAGTTGCTTGTCCAACTTGTGCCAGTAGGCAATCGTATACATGTTCGCCTGGTTCTGACCGATGCCGTTCGGATTGAAGTTGTGCTGCCCGCCCGGGTCGCCGACCGTGGCGCCCGCATGCGCCCAGCCGATGGCGATGCGGTCGGCGCCCGCGTTGAAATCCTGCTCGAGCGCGAGCCAGTGGCCAATGCGCTGGCGCTCGTTCTGGAACTGCATGACCTGCGGCAGGGTGCGATGGATGTCCTCGTAGAGATAGGAGATGGTCAGTCCGAATCCAAACGCGTACTGGCCACCGAATTTCATGGCCCATTCGTCCGCGGTGTCATACTGGGCCGCGTACTCCGGCGTACCTGCCGGCGCGGCATTCGGATACTCGGCGGCGAAAGCCTGGTAGTCCGCCCAGTCGAGATACTTGGCATCCGGCCCGGTCGGGCCCTCGTTGAACCAGAACCCATAAAGGGGATTGTTGGAGCCGTCACCGTCGCTACTGCGGTTGACCCGCTTGTGCATCTCGTAGGCCGCGACGAGATAGAGGCCATGCGACTCGAACTTCAAGTCGGCGCTATAGGCATCGTCGAACCCGCCGTCGTCACAGTTCAGGGGCAGGTTGCCGCTGCCTGGCATGTTCGAGCCCGTGCAATCGGGCGAGCCGAGCGGCACGATGTTATTATAGGGATCGATCTGCTGCCCGAAGGCGTAACCCAGATCGAAGCTGAAGCCCGCCATGTTGGGCGATTGATAATCGACCACGTGATCCATGCGAGTGGCGAACTCGACGCGGTTGTCCCCACCCGTATTGCCCATGACCACGCTATAGTTGCCGAGCAGACCGTTGAAGGGGTTCAGGCGATCGGTCGCGATCTTGTACGGCATGTAGAGCTCACCGAAGCGGATCCTTCCCCAGCTCTTGCTCTGAAATCCGAGATACGTGTCCCCCAGGCCGACGGCGCCCTGCACCGTATTCGATTGTTTGGTCCAGGTATTCTGCAATCCCGGGGCCGCGACCAGGTCGAACGCGGTGGACACCTGGTAGATGAAATCCACCCCTGACTTGCCGATCGCGTGGCTACCGCGATAACCGACGTTGGTGCCGTTGCTGGACATGGCCCCGAGCCAGCCAACCTTGCCGAACGGCGGCGCCTTCGTGCCGGTGGCGACGAATCCGGTGCCGGGTACGCCGCCCGCGTACGCCCAGTCGTTCGCCACCAGTCCGTCCATCCCCTTGGTGGTGTAATCGACGGAGACGTCGAGCGTTCCGAAGAAGCCCTTCATGAACTTATCGAACGAGCTTTGGGTCTTGACCACTGTATCGGAGGCCTTGTTGGCGGCAACGGTCGCTTTCTGCACGTCCTGGTTTTGCTGCTGTTGCTGCTGCTTGACGGCCTGGAGCTCCTTCTGGAGCTCGTCGATGCGCTCCTGAAGGGAGCGCAACTTGTTCTGTACGTCCTGGTCGGAGGTGGTTTGCGCGATGGTCCGGTCCGGATAGCTGAAGATAACCAGCAAGACAACAAGCGCTACTACAAATGAGCCTCGCGCCCGGATGCCTGTGAACATGATGCTCCCCCTTCTTGTTCGAACCTCTCAAACTGACGGTATCAGTCCCGCGCCCCGTGCCCAACGGTATTTCGCTCCCAACACGGCGACGGGAATCTCGGTCGAATACGCATAGGCAGGTATGCCGTGCTGATAGAGATATTCGGCGGCCTCCTCGACTTCGACATCGCCGGCCAGTGAGGCGACCACGGGCTTCTCGACGCCCTGGGCGCGCATCTGTTCCACGACCTCCACCATCAGGCGCGCAAATACCATCGGTGGAGTGATGATGGTGTGCCAATAGCCGAGGATGAGCGCATGGATGCGGGAATCCTGCAGACCAAGCCGCACCGTGTTCTGATAGGTGGTCGGCGGCTCGCCGCCGGTGATGTCCACCGGATTGCCCGCGGCTCCGAAAGGTGGAATGAACTTCCGGAAGGCGGCATCCAGGTCCGGTGGCATGGCCATCAGCGACAAACCGTTGTCGACACACGCATCCGATAAGAGCACGCCGGAGCCGCCGGCCCCGGTGATGATGACGACATTGTTGCCTTTCGGGGTGGGCAATACCGGAATGCCCCGGGCGAACTCGAGGAGATCGCGCAGCGAGCGCGCCCGGATGACACCCGACTGTTTGAAAACGTCATCGTAGACCTTGTCGTTGCCCGCGAGCGCCCCGGTATGCGAGCTCGCCGCCCGGGCGCCCATGTTCGTGCGCCCGGCTTTGAGCACCACCACCGGTTTTTTCCTGGATACGCGCCGCGCGACTTCCGCGAACGCGCGCCCGTCCTTCAGGTCTTCGCAATGCTGGGCGATGATCTGGGTGTTGTCGTCCTGCTCGAAGAAAGTGAGCAGATCGT
>CAYNTW010000093.1:0-5328 GCA_964400085.1 uncultured Steroidobacteraceae bacterium
GATAGGTCTCCAGCACGTTCAGCACGGCCTTGCCATCATGGCTTTGGGGGTCCAATCCGAAGTATTGGACGACCCGTTCGACTTTGCGCCGTAGCACCGGAATATCGCGGGGACTGCCATGGTAGGCGGTGGAGGTCCACAGGCCCAGGAAACGGTGCTCGCCCGAGACTTTCCCCTTGGCATCGAAAGTCTTGATGCCCACGTAGTCGAGATATTCGCTGCGGTGGACCGTGGAGGGCGAGTTGGCCTTGGTCAGAATCAAGAGCTCCGGCTCGCGGCCCTTGGCGCGAATGTCTCCTCTGAGTACCGTCGCGTCGGCGTCTTTCCGCTTGCGTTTGGTTTCGCGGAGAATGCCGAGGCCGGATTGCGGGTCGGGTAGCAAGCGGTCTTCCTGCGCGCCTCGCTCCAGGGTGTAGTGACGGTAGCCGAGAAACACGAAATGACGGGCTTCCATCCAGTTCAGCAGGTGGCGAGCCTCCGCGACATCATCCGCCGGAACGGGCGGCGGATTGTTCTCCAAAGAAGCGACGAGCGCGCGCGCCCGCTCTCGCATGGGTGTCCAGTCCGCAACCGCGGCGCGCACATCGGCGAGTGTGGCTTCGATATCTCGTTGGAGTCGCTCGATCTGAGCGGGGTCGGTCTGCCGATCGATCTCGTAGAGCTGCCACGACTCGGGATGCGCATTGCTATGGCCGTTGCCACCGATCATTGCGCTACCCGCCGCGCTGATTTCGAGAACGCGACCGCGACCGTCCCGCCGGACTTCCAACACCGGATGTACGATGAGATGGACGGCCAGCTCGGCGCGACTGAACACAATACCGAGAGAGTCGACCAGGAACGGCATGTCATCCGTTACCGTCAAGACGAGAGTGTGCGGTGAATCAAATCCATCCCGCTCGGGATCAGGGTTGAAGACTCGGACCAACGATTGTCCGGGCGTCCGCTTGGCGCCAAACTGGAAATGGTCGAGCGCGGCACGAGCGAGCAGTGCCGGGGCACGCTCCGCGAGATCTTCTTCGCCTACGCCGTGAAAGTAGGCGCGCACGAAGCGCTGCTGCAGCTCCAGCAGGCGACGCCCCTCGCGGCTCTTGGGAATCGCTTGGGCGATGCGCTCGATCAGAGCGATGCGCGCAGCGGGAATGCTACGCAGGAGACGGTTGTCATCGGGTGCGACTTGCGCGTGCATGCTCAGTTGTCCTCTTCGAGGTCGCGCAATATGGCGGCCAAGAATCTTGCGGCTTCACCGCCCGTAACACAGCGGTGGTCGAAAGTTAACGATAGCGGCATCCGCAGATGCGCCTCCATCCCATCCGTCACCGCGACGATGTCGCGCGTGAGGCGCCCAGAGCCGAGAATGGCTACGGTCGGCGGCACCACGACAGGTGTTGCGTAGCGCCCTGCGATCATGCCGAAATTCGATAGCATGAAAGTGGCGTCACGAAGATCATCGGGTGCTACTGTTCGATCTCTTGCGGCGCGCTTGAGGCGATCGAGCTCGAGGCGGAGCTCGCCGGGGGTGCGGCCGCCGACGTCCCGGATGACCGGAACGATGAGGCCATCGGGCGTATCGACAGCGATCCCAATGTTGGTCTGAGTCGCTAGCCGGCGGATTTGTGTGTTACCGTCAAACCAGGCGTTCAACGCGGGTTCTGCTCGGGCGGCGGCCGCGATCGCGCGCAATAGGCGCGTTGTTATGTCTTGTTCCGGGCTCCATCGGTGGAGATCCGCATCGTCGAAAATCGTGCAGCTCGCGACGTTGTCGCGCGCGAGGGACATGCTTTGTGCCATCGCGCGACGCATGCCGCGGAGTCTTTCACCACCGGTGAAGGGCGCCGCAGTTGCGCCTGGCTGGTTGGCGTGATTGCCGCTGTCGGAGCGGCGCGCGTCGAGGCCGTCGCGAGCGGCGGCTCGTGCGATAACATCGTCGACGACGATCACCCCGCCGCGACCGGAGCCGCTGATTTGTTCCAAATCGATGCCCAGTTTCTTTGCGAGGGCGCGTGCGGCTGGCGCGGCACGCAGGCGTCCGCCCAACGTGTTGTTTTGCGTGTTGGCAGAGCCGGCCGTGGCCTCGGCTGCATCGCCGGTCTCGCGGGCGCCATGGCCAGCGTGAGGAACTCCGCCCGGTTGGGCGCTCTCAACCCACTCGACATCGCTGACGGGCATGCTGCCGACCACGGTGCCGGCGTCGGAGAGACCCGCGCTGGCGGTGGAGCTTCGCATCTGTCCAGGGTGCGCCGCAGTTGCAACAGCGATCGCTGTGTCAAACTCGATCAGGGGCGCGCCAGTTGGAATGATATCGCCCGGTTGGCCGTGCAGCCTTTTGATCACCCCGGAGAACGGCGCCGGCACCTCGACGACCGCCTTGGCCGTTTCGACCGCTACCATGGGCTGATCGGCCGTGACCGCGTCTCCCACGTTGACATGCCAACGAAGAATTTCCGCCTCGGCGAGGCCCTCGCCGAGATCCGGGAGATTGAAGGTCGTCATCTGCGCTCCGTTCGTCCGCAGCAGTGGGTCATTCCGCAAAGGTTTCCCGCACGGCGTCCGTGATGCGCGCGGCGTCGGGGATATAGTCGTGCTCGAGACGAGACAACGGCATGATGGTGTCGTAGCCCGTCACTCGCTTGATGGGAGCGTGGAGGTCATACAGCGCACGCTCGGCTACCGTCGCAGCGATCTCCGCGCCGATACCGCAGTTGCGAGGCGCCTCGTGCACGATCACGAGTCGGCCCGTCTTCACCACCGACTCGAGAATGGTCTCATGATCGATCGGCGACAGGGTGGCCAGGTCGAGCACCTCGCAGCCAACTCCTTCGCCCTCCATGATCTCAGCCGCGCGCAGAGCTTCGGTTACCATCGCTCCCCAGGTCACGATCGTCACATCCGAGCCCTCGCGCAACCGGTAACAAACATCCAGGGGCAGGGCGCGACCATCATCGTTGATGTCCTGCTTCACCAGCCGATACAGCCGGGCGGGCTCCAGAAAGATGACGGGATCAGGGTCGCGAATCGCGGCGAGTAGCAAGCCATAGGCACGCGCCGGCGATGAGGGGCACACTACTCGCAGGCCGGCGTGATGGGCGAGAATGGCCTCGAGACTTTCAGAGTGATGCTCTGGAGCATGAATCCCGCCGCCGTGGGGCATGCGTACGACCACTGGACACGTGAGGCGGCCGCGAGTGCGGTTACGCATGCGCGCCATGTGGTTGCCGATCTGATCGAGGGCCGGGTAGATGAACCCCATGAACTGGATTTCGGCCACCGGCTTCAGGCCTTGCGTGGCCATGCCGATCGCCATGCCCGCGATCATGCCTTCGGCGAGCGGCGTATCCTGGACCCGATCCTTTCCGAACTGCTCCTGTAGGCCCGCGGTCGCGCGGAAGACGCCCCCATTGACGCCAACATCCTCTCCCAATACGACGACGCTCGCGTCGCGTCGCATCTCCCACGCGTGCGCGCGGTTGATGGCCTCGATCATTGTTACTTTTGCCATGTCGGAGCCGGGCCGCTAGTCGGGGGAGCCGCTGCCATGGTCTCCGGTCCGACGGCTTACGTGGCGCCTACGCGCCTGCTCGCGTTGCTCCAACAGGCTGCGAGGAGGACGTGCGAACAGGTAATCGAACATCTCGTCGGTGGAGGGTTTTGGAGCACCCATGTATTCATCCACGGCCGCCTCGACCTCGCGTGCGCACTCGCTCTTGAGAGCTTCCTCGCGCGCGTCGTCCCACATACTCAGCTTCGTCAGGTACGACCGCAGTCGGATGAGCGGTTCCTGCGTCCAGGCTTCCGTGACTTCGCGTGGGTCTCGATAGCGGCTCGCGTCGTCCGCGGTCGTATGATCGCTGAGACGATAGGTGAGTGCCTCGATGAGCGTAGGTCCCTCGCCGCGGCGAGCCCTCGCGAGCGCCTCCCCAACGGTGTGGCGTACGGCGATCACATCGTTGCCGTCTATTTGAATACCTGGGATGCCTGCCGCGATGGCTTTTTGTGCCAGAGTACGCGTGGCCGTCTGGCTCTCGATCGGCACCGAGATGGCCCAGCGATTGTTGACAATAACGAAAACGGCCGGCAGGGCGCGCGCGCCGGCAACATTGATGCCTTCATAGAAGGCCCCCTCCGAGGTGCCGCCGTCACCGATGTAGGTTACGGAACAGCGCTTTTCGCCTCGGATCTTCATCGCCATCGCAACTCCGGCGCCGTGAAGCATCTGCGAGGCGATCGGCACGCACCAGGCAAAGTCCTGTCGGGCGGCGGTGAAATCGTTGCCGCGCTCATCGCCGCCCCAATAGAGCAGAATGCTCGACATCTTCACACCCCGCCAGATTTGCGAGCCGAATTCGCGGTAGACCGGAGCTAGCACATCCTCGGGTTGCATTGCGGCCGCGACACCCACGTGCGTCGCTTCGTGTCCCAGGCAGGAGGCGTAGGTACCGAGTTTTCCGGTGCGCTGCAGGTTGACAGCCTTGGCGTCGAAGGCTCGCGCCAGCGTCATGAAGCGGTACATCTTGAGCAGCTCGCCGGTGTCGCTGGCCAGTGCCGGTGCATCCGGCGCGAGGTTTCCCTTCGCATCAAGAAACTGGCAATACTTGATCTCGAACTCGGCGACCGTCTTCAAATCCTATCCCCTCGGGAGCGAGCGGCGCGGATTATACATTAGCGACCCCCTCGCCCTCTTTTACGCAGGCCGGGTCGCCCCCACTACAATTGGCGCATGCAAGTTGAGACCCGAGGCGGCGACCAGAACCAGACCCCGTCCACCGCTTTCAAGATCGAATATGACCCGGCGCTGCCGATCACGGCCCATCGGGCCGAGGTCATCGAGGCGATCCGCCGCAATCCCGTCCTGGTCCTTTGCGGAGCCACGGGCTCCGGTAAGTCGACGCAGCTTCCCAAGTTGTGCCTGGAAGCCGGCCGAGGCCTCTCCGGCCTCATCGGGCACACGCAACCGCGCCGGATCGCCGCGCGCGCGTTGGCGGGCCGGCTGGCCGAAGAGACCGGTACCACGGTAGGCGGGGCGATCGGCTACAAGGTCCGCTTCAACGATCGCACCGGCCCGAACTGCCGCGTCAAGCTGATGACGGACGGCATTCTCCTCAAGGAGCTCGAAAGCGATCGGCGGCTGCGCCGCTATGACACCCTGATCATCGACGAGGCGCACGAGCGCAGTCTCAATATCGATCTCCTTCTCGGCGTGCTGAAGCAACTCCTCCCGCAACGCCCCGACCTGCGTCTGATCGTGACGTCAGCGACCATCGATCCGGGCAAGTTTGCCGATTTCTTTGGAGGCGCGCCGATCATCGAGGTGTCGGGACGGAGCTATCC
>CAYNTW010000093.1:5428-8684 GCA_964400085.1 uncultured Steroidobacteraceae bacterium
CATCGCTCGATGACGGTGACGATATCGAGGAGCTCTCGTTGCCTGAAGGCATTCTCCAGGCCGTGCGGGAGTTGGACACTCCGAGCCGGCCAGGAACCGCACCAGGCGCGCGGGGCGATGTCCTCGTGTTTCTCCCGGGTGAGAAGCAGATTCGAGAAGCGGCCGATGCGCTGGAGAAGGCGCGTCTGCCGAACACGGAAGTACTCCCCCTGTTTGCGCGGCTCTCGAGCTCGGACCAGGAACGCATTTTCCAACGCCATTCGCAGCGCCGCGTGGTGCTTGCTACCAACGTGGCCGAGACCTCTCTCACTGTCCCGGGCATCCGCTTCGTGATCGACTCCGGCCTGGCCCGGATCAGTCGCTACAGCGTTCGCGGCAAGGTGCAACGGCTGCCGATCGAACGCATCTCGAAGGCCAGCGCCGACCAGCGCAAAGGTCGCTGCGGTCGCGAGGCCGAAGGCATTTGCATCAGGCTCTATTCCGAGGAGGACTTCGCCGCAAGGGAGGACTTCACTCCTCCGGAAGTGCTCCGGACGAATCTCGCGAGCGTGATATTACGAATGGCGGCCCTCGGATTGGGCGAACCCGAAAGCTTTCCTTTCCTGGATCCGCCCGACACGCGGCTGGTGAACGATGGTGTGCGGCTCCTGCAGGAGCTGAAGGCCATGGACCAGGATCGGCGCGTAACGAGCCTGGGTCAGCAGATCGCGGGTATTCCAGTGGACCCGCGCCTGGGACGCATGTTGCTCGCGGCTTCGCGTCAGCATTGCCTGACCGAAATGCTCATTGTCGCTTCCTTCCTGGAGGTGCAGGATCCCCGCGAGCGCCCCACCGACGCGCAACAGCAAGCCAGCGAAAAGCATGCCCTGTTCGCCGACCCACGCTCCGACTTCATCACGGTGTTGAATGTCTGGCGCGCTTTCAACGAGCAGTCGGCTGCGCTGTCGCGCAACCAGTTGCGCAAATGGTGCCGGGAGCATTTCCTGTCCTTCATGCGCATGCGGGAGTGGCAGGATCTCCATAGTCAGCTCGTGCAGAGCCTCGCGGAGCTCAAGCTCCGTGCCAACCAGGTGGTGGCAAGCTACACGGACCTGCACCAGGCGATTCTCACGGGCTTTCTCGGCTCTATTGGTGAGCTCGACGAGAAGCGCGAGTACAACGGCCCGCGGGGTGTACGTTTCGTGATCGCTCCTGGCACGCCGCTCGCCTCCAAGCCATCTCGTTGGATCGTGGCGGGCAGTATCGTTGAGACGACGCGACTCTACGCAAGGATGGTCGCCGCGGTCGATCCAGGTTGGATCGAAGCCGCGGGGGCACATTTATTGAAACGCACCTATAGCGAGCCGCATTGGGTACATACGCGCGGCTTCGTCTCGGCATACGAGACTGTAGCGCTCTACGGCCTGACGCTCGCCGCAAGGCGTCGCGTCAACTATGGCGCGATTGCCCCCGCGGAGGCGCGCGACATCTTTATTCGCGAGGCGTTGGTCCAGAAGATGTCCGCGACCGACAGCGCGCCGGCGGATACGGAGTACCTGGTTTCGCGTGGCGGCGGCAAGCGCGTCCGCGCCGCGGCCGCTGCCGCGCGGGTGGAGGGCGACTTCCTCGAGGCCAACCGACGTTTACAGGCGCAAATCGAAGCACTCGAGGCGAAGATCCGCAGGCGTGACGTCCTCGTCGATGAGGAAACTCTGGTTGGTTTTTACGCCGCGCGCATTCCTGAGCGCGTGAATTCTGTCGCGGCGTTCAATCACTGGCGTGTCTCGGCGGAGCGCGATCACTCGCGCCTGTTGTACATGTCGCCGGCCGATCTGATGAGGCGCGAAGTGCCGGAGGCTAGCGCCGAGCTGTTTCCGGACGAGTGGCCGGTTGGCGGCAACGCGCTGCCGCTGCTCTACAAATTCGAGCCCGCGGAGCCTGCGGACGGCGTTACTCTGGTGATCCCGGAGCCGCTACTGGATGTGGTGAATTCTGAGCAGATTGCGTGGCTCGTCCCGGGCATGCGTCTCGAGAAGGTCACGGTGATGTTTCGCGCTTTGCCGAAGGCGCAGCGCAAGTTGCTCGTGCCCGTTCCCGATCACGCGAAAGCGGCCCTGGAGGATCTCGCGCGCGAGGAGAGTCGCCTGGGGCGTCTACCGGGTTTTCACGAGTGGCTCTCACAATGGGTGACGCAACAAATAGGCGCGCCCGTTAGCGCGGCGGAGCTCGCCGCTCTTGCGCTCCCCGACCACCTGCGAATGAATCTCCGTGTGCTGGATGCTGACGACCGCGTCATCGCTGAGGGACGCGATCTGCTTGCGATCAAGCGGCGGTTGTACGGGGCCACTTTGTCAGGGCGCGGGGGCGGCCGTCTGGGCCACGCAGACAGTCGCGCCGATGGCGCCGGTCATGGTGGCCCTGGGCCGGGGAGCAGCGCCGGCTCCGCGGGCCAGCCGCTGCACAAACAATGGGATTTCGGTGAGCTGTCCGAAAGCCGCGAGGTCGAGCGCAACAGGCTGAAGCTCGTTGTATATCCGGCCCTGGAAGATCGTGGTTCCGGCGTGGTGCTGGTTGAGGCGCGCAATGCGCAGGTCGCCGAGGCGGTTTCGCGCGCCGGTATGGTTCGTCTGGCGATGTTGGCCTTACCACAGCAAGCCAAGTACGTGACCAAGCGCATGGCGGATGACCGTGACCTCATCCTGCTGAGTCGTGGATTGTCATTGCGGCACTCGTTGGCTGAGGCGTTGACCCAGCGCGCCTTTCGCGAGTGTTTCTTTTCAGGTGATACGCCATTGCCACGCGACGCGTCGTCGTTCGGTCGGCAGCTGGATGCAGGTCGCGCTCGGCTCAGTGATGTCGCCGATCGCCTTGCCGTAACGATCACATCAATCTTCCGCGAATGGCGTGCCGCACGCTCCGCTTTGGATAACCTGCGCCCGGCATCCTTTGCCGACGCGGCGAGCGACATTGAGGCGCAATTGCATGTGCTGCTGCCACCCGACTTCATCGAATCCACACCGCAGCCCTGGCTCGACTCGCTGCCGCGCTACCTCAAGGCAGTCACCCGCCGTATCGAGAGACTCCGCTCCAACGAGCGACGCGACGCTGAGCTGTCCGCGAAGGTCAAGCCGTTTGCCTCCGCCTTGCGAGTCTTGATGGCCGAGCCGGCCTTGAACGGCGCCCGTGCCGAGGTCGACCAACTACGCTGGATGATTGAAGAGTTTCGAGTCTCGCTTTTCGCCCAGGAGCTCAAGACCGTGCTGCGCGTGTCGGAGAA
>CAYNTW010000093.1:8784-22767 GCA_964400085.1 uncultured Steroidobacteraceae bacterium
CAGTAGAATCTTTCACTATGACGCCAGTACTGTCACCGGAAGACCTCAGTCAATTGACTCGACTCGAGGAGTCCATGTGGATAGAGGCGACTCGTTTTGACGAGTCGTTCATGCAGGACGCCCTTGCATCAGATTTCTTCGAATTCGGGAGGTCTGGAAGGATGTACACGCGCGACGCCGTCTTAAGCGCTACGCGTCAGGTTATTGGCATCGTCTTGCCACTGCGTGAACTGGCCATCAGGCTTCTCGACGAAAATACAGCGCAGGTTACTTACATCAGCGAGACTGAGAACGCAGGTGGCCGGCTGCTTGCGCGCCGAAGCTCGATATGGTCCAAGACGTCGAAAAGCTGGCAACTACGATTTCACCAGGGCACGCCCATCCCGACGTAGATAGACATACCTATTGCGTTGCATCCTGCAGTTGCCTGACAAACGCGGTGTTGAAGGCACGTTCAGCCTCATCGATAAAAGCTCTGTACCCGGCTGGATCGATCCAAACCGAGACGCCACTTTTTGAGGGGCGGGATAGCTTACCGAGCAAGTCGAAGTAGCCCCCATGCGCACCAAGGAAAACGTCGCAGGGGAGCGCGTGCAGGGTTACGAAGGTGCGGCGAAAATCATTCGCTATGCCAGGGTATGACGCAGGGCGTCCGGGGCGATCGACGAAGTGGAAGTCCGACCAGAAGCTGACTCCACCGACGATGACGATATTGCGGAGTGTACCCAAAGGCTCGCCGGGAAGGTGTGAGCGAAGCGTCCAGGTGGTGCAGCCTCGCGTATGTCCAGGGGTCTTGTGGGCTGTGAGGGTGATACCCCCGAGCGCCACAGTGTCGCCATCATGGAGCACACGGTCCACGTGCGCGGGAGCGAAGGTCTGTAGCGAGCCAGACTTGGCGAGGAAGTCGGTTCGACCGCCGCTTTCGACGACGTCGACATCGCCTTCCATGACCATATTCTCGGCGTGCGTTTGACTGAGAATCTCTGCTGCGCCAGCCACATGGTCGTAATGGGCCTGACTGTTTAGCACGATCTTTATATCGGACCAGCGCAAGGCGAGCTTCTCGATACTTGCTCGGATGAGCGGCGGCGAGGTAGCGAGATTGGCGTTGATCAGGATATTGCCCTTCGGCGTCGTAACCAGGTAGGCAGCTAGATCGCGGCTTCCAACATAATAAAGGTTGTCGGCAATCTGAAATGGCGCAAGCGGAGTGCGCCAGTCGGCGGGTTCACCAGCGAAGGCGGTTGAGCATCCAAGAAGTAGACAGGCTAAGGCGCACGCCAACGCTGAGAAGGCAGCTGGGGCGCGCGCCAGCTCAATCTGACTATCATCTCTATCGGTAGCCGGTTGCATACTGTCGTCCAGACTCAGGTGAGTGCCACCAGAATGCTGCACGAATCCGGCAGCCGTGAGGTACGATTGTGGCAGATTCGGGCGCGCCGGCGTCGCCGAGAGCTGCCGCCAATCCCAGCCCACTAAGGTTTGTGCTCGCGCGCGAGATACTCCGCGCTCTGCATCTCGATCAGTCGGCTTACGGTGCGCCCGAATTCGAACGCGAGCCGCTCGCCGCGATAGAGCTCGTTCGGGGGTGCTGCCGCGGAAATGATCAGGTTGACGTTCCGATCGTAGAGCTCGTCCACGAGTGCGATGAACCGGCGCGCTTCATTGTCGCGTGGTGCCTCGAGTATCGGCACGCCGGCGACGATGACCGACTGGTACTCGCGCGCGATCTCGATGTAGTCGTCCTGGCTGCGCGGGCCGGCGCAGATGGCGAAGAAGTTGAACCAGACGGCGCTGTTGCTTTGGCGGACGACGGGAATGGGGCGTCCTTCGATCTCGATCGAGCCGCCCGAGGTGGCGCCGCGGTCCGCAAGCTCAGCGAAGAGGGCTTCGAGCCGCTGTGGCGTGTCCGGGGCGCTTGCTGAGAGATAGGTGCCGGCCTGCGTGAGTTGGCGCAGTCGATAGTCGATCGCTCCATCAACATTCAGAACCTCCACGTTGTGCTCGATGAGATCGATCGCCGGCAGAAAGCGCTGACGCTGGAGGCCGTTCCTGTAGAGGTCACGCGGCGGAATGTTGGAGGTGGCGACCAGGGTGACGCCTCGCTTGAAAAGGCCCGCGAAGAGTCCGCCGAGGATCATCGCGTCCGCGATATCGGTGACAAAGAGCTCGTCGAAGCACAAGACCTGCGTGTCGCGAGCGATTTGCGCGGCGAGGAGATCGAGTGGGGCTGCGCGATTCTGCAGCTCCCTGAGCTGCACGTGGACATCATGCATGAAACGATGAAAGTGACGGCGCCGGCGTTCGCGGAACGGCAGGCTCTCGAAAAACAGGTCCATGAGCCAGGTTTTGCCGCGACCAACACCACCCCAGAGATATAACCCACGTTCCGGCTCCCGTTTGGGGTTACCGCTCAGTCGGGTGAGCCAGCGACGGAGCGTCGAGCCGTTGGAGGCGCGCGCGGCTATCAGGCGCCGGCGCAGATCGTCCAGCTTGGCGACGGCGACGAGTTGGGCAGGGTCCGTTGTGAAGCCGTGCTCGGTGAGGCGCCGCTGGTATAGATCGCGGAGGCTCGCTGCAGTGATTGAGAATGACGGCGCCGACAGGTCTTCTCGTTCAGCGCCGCCTTCGGCTGCCTCATCCACGTCGGTCACACGGTCAGCTCGCAAGGTCCGGCAGATCGCGGAAATGTTCGAGCGCCTGCGGGTTCGCGAGCGCATCCACATTCTTCACCGGCAGGCCGTGGATCACGTTCCGCACGGCCAACTCGGTCAGCTTGCCCGATAACGTTCGGGGCAAGTCAGGCACGGCGATGATCTTCGCAGGAACGTGTCGCGGCGTGGTGTCTGCGCGGATGGTGTCGCGAATCTTCTTCCGCAAACCTTCATCCAGGGTGACGCCGGGCTTGAGCCTGACAAACAACACTACACGCACGTCCTTGTCCCAGTCCTGTCCTACGGCGAGCGCCTCGAGAACTTCCTCGAGTCCCTCGACCGCCGAGTAGATTTCCGCCGTGCCGATGCGCACGCCGCCGGGATTCAGTACCGCGTCGGAGCGTCCGTAGATGATGATTCCGTCGTTCTCGGTGAGAGCCGCGTAGTCACCGTGATGCCACACGCCCGGAAACCGCTCGAAGTAGGCGGCGCGGTACTTCCGGCCGTCAGGATCGTTCCAGAATCCGACCGGCATGGAGGGGAAGGGCGCCAGACACACCAACTCGCCGCGCTCACCCCGCAATGGCCGGCCCTCATCATCGAAGATCTCTACGCGCATACCCAGTCCACGGCACTGAAGCTCGCCTCGATGGACGGGTCGTAACGGACAGCCCAGGGCAAAACACGAGACAATATCGGTCCCGCCTGAGATCGAGGCTAGGAGAACGTCTGGCTTGATGGAGCGATACACGTAATCGAACCCATCCGGCAGCAGAGGCGAGCCGGTGGACAGGATGGTCCGCAAAGCGGTGAGATCGACCGAATCCATCGGCACGAAACTGCTCTTCTCCAGGGCGGCGATGTATTTCGCGCTCGTCCCGAAAATGGTGATCCGCTCCTCCTGTGCCATTCTCCAGAGCGCGCCAGCGTCGGGGTGAAAAGGATTGCCGTCGTAGAGGACCAGGGTCGCGCCCGTAGCGAGTCCGCTGACCAACCAGTTCCACATCATCCAACCACAGGTTGTGAAGTAAAACAGGCGATCGCCGCGCTTCACGTCGGTGTGGAGGACGTGTTCTTTCGCATGTTGTAGGAGTGTGCCCCCAGCGCCGTGGACGATGCACTTCGGAACGCCAGTCGTACCGGATGAGTAGAGAATATAGAGCGGCTGGTTGAAGGGCAGCGAGGCGAATCGCAACGCTTGCCCGGGCGTGCCGAAATCTTTCCAACGTGTCGCCTTGGATGCGGCAACTCCCAGCCGGCTCGAGTCCGGCTCCGCGTCCACATAAGGGATCACCACCACGCGCTCGACCGAAGGCAGTTGTTTCAGGGCCTCGGCCATGGCGCCGAGCGAGTCCAATGTCTTGCCGGCATAGAAATAACCGTCCGCGGTGAACAACACCTTGGGTGCGATCTGACCAAACCGATCGACCACGCCGTGCACGCCGAAGTCGGGGGAGCAGGATGACCAGATTGCCCCGAGGCTGGTCGCGGCCAACATGGCGATGATCGTTTCCGGCAGGTTGGGCACAAATGCGGCAACCCGATCGCCCGCTACCACACCGGACGAGCGCAACCCATCCGCTACGCGCGCGACGCTTTCGCGCAATTCGCGGTAGGAGAGGACTCTGCGCGCGCCACGCTCGTTTCTGAAAACGAGAGCGGGCTCGTCATCGGCGTAGCGCAGCAGGTTTTCCGCGAAGTTGAGGTGCGCGTTTGGGAAGAAGCGAGCTCCCAGCATGGGTGAGCTGGGATCACCGGCAGGCTGCGAGAGAGCACGGGTGGGCTGACCAGGGTCGGCCGCGATAACCGGGCCCGTGCCCCAGTCGGCCTGGATGTCGGTAAAGCGGGCTACCTCCGTCCAGAACTCCGCCGGCTGCTCGATAGACCACGCGTAGAGTCCTGCGTAGTCGCGGAGCTGCAGTCCCTTACGTGCATTCAGGGACTCCATAAAGCGGGAGAGGTTCGCGTCGGCTACACGAGCCGCGGAGGGGCGCCAGATTTCGGTCATAGGGACTGGTAGTTGGGTCCCGACCCACCCTCGGGCGGGGTCCAGGTGATGATCTCGTAGGGATCCTTGATATCGCAGGCCTTGCAGTGCACGCAGTTTGCGGCGTTGATCTGCAGGCGCTTGCCACCTTGACCGTCCTCCACGATCTCGTAGACGTTCGCAGGGCAGAATCGCTGGCACGGATTGCCGAACTCCTTCGCGCAGCGCTCGATACAGATGTTGGTGTCGCGCACCTTCAGGTGCGCCGGTTGACTCTCGTCGTGTGTGGTGGAGGCGAAGAACACCGACGCGAGGCGGTCCCGCGGCGGGAGTGTGCGGTCCACCCATTCGCGATTGACCTCCGGAGAGTCGGCGAGATACTTCAGGCGCGCGTAGTCGGGCGTGCGGGCCTTCAGTGTCCAGGGAGTGCGCCCTCCGGTCACGACTTCCAGCGCCGCATTGGCCATGCCAAACCACAGTCCGCGCTTGAAAGCGGGCTTGAAGTTGCGGACCGACTTGAGCTCCTGGCCGCCAGGCGAGGCGCGCCAGCGGGTGTCGAAACCGGCCGGCGAGCCGACTTCCGCAAGGTGCTCCGCGGCCAACATGCCGGAGCGGATTGCCTGGTGGATGCCTTTGATCTTCGGCAGGTTGACCCCGCCGCCCGAGTCGCCGATGAGCATGGCGCCGGGCATCTCCAGGCGCGGCAGGGATTGCCAGCCGCCGGCAGCGATGGTGCGCGCGCCGGCCGCCAGGATCTCACCACCCTCGAGGAACGGCTGCACGCTCGGATGATGTTTGAACTGTTGGAACGCTTCGAACGGCGAGAGTCGCGGATCCTCGTAATCGAGGCCAACGACGAAACCGACATAGGCCCGATCGTTGTCGAGGTGGTAGATGAAGCTGCCGCCATAGGTGCGCGAATCCAGCGGCCAGCCCAGGGAGTGTTGGATCAGCCCCGGCTCGACGCGCCCTTGCGGAAGTTGCCATAGCTCCTTCATGCCGAGACCATAGCTCTGCGGACAGGAGCGGGCGTCAAGCCCGTAACGGCGCACGAGCTGTTTGGCGATGCTGCCGCGAGCGCCCTCGGCGATGATCGTGGTACGGGCCCGGATCTCGGGGCCGGCCGTGTAGTTCGGCCCGGGCGTGCCGTCCTTTGCGATGCCCATATCCCCGAGCCGTACTCCCGCGACCGATTCGTCGCTGTTGAACAGCGGCTCGGCAGCGGCGAAGCCCGGGAAGACATCCACGCCGAGGGCTTCGGCCTTTTGCGCCAGCCACGGAGTGAGCTGCCCCAGCGAAATGATGAAGTTGCCGTGATTGTGCAATTGCGGCGGCAGCGGCAGCGACAAGCTCCCGGTGCGAGTCAGCAAGCGGAATTCATCACGCTTGGCGGGCACGCAGATGGCGGGCGGCGATTGGCGCCACTCCGGCACGAGCGCGTCCAGCGGTCCCGGTTCCATTACCGCGCCGGAAAGCGCATGCGCGCCCACGGCCGAAGCCTTCTCCAACACGCACACGTTCAGATCGGGCTTGAGCTGTTTCAGGCGGATGGCGCAAGCGAGTCCCGCCGGCCCCCCACCCACGATCGCAATGTCGTATTCCATGACATCGCGCTCGACTGTATCGATCTCCACGCCGGCGCTACTCACTGGATCGGTCCTCGAGCCTCATTTGGGTTGCATGCGGATCGCGCCATCGAGGCGGATCGTCTCACCGTTCAACATGGGAATCTCGAAAATGGACCCGACGAGCTGCGCGAATTCCACCGGCTGACCCAAGCGCGACGGGAAGGGAATCTGGCTGGCGAGTGAAGCCTGCAGCTCTGGCGACATCGCATCCATCATGGGCGTGTGGAATATGCCCGGAGCGATGGAGACGCAACGGATGCCGAAGCGCGCCAGCTCGCGCGCGATCGGCAGCGTCATGCCGGCGAGTCCCGCCTTGGTCGCGGAGTAGGCAGCTTGCCCGATCTGGCCTTCGAAGGCCGCAACCGACGAAGTGTGAATCAACAGACCCCGCTCACCGTCGGCCGTGGGGGTGTTGTGTTGCATGATCGCCGCCGCCGCCTTGTCGCACAGGAACGTGCCGATGAGGTTGATATGCACCACCTTCGCGAAGAAATCGCCGGCCATGGGGCCGCTCTTGCCGAGTACGCGCCCCGCGCCGACGACTCCAGCGCAGTTCACGAGGAGATTGATACCACCCATGTGATCGCGCGCGCTTTCCATGGCTGCGTTTACTTCAGCCTCGGAAGTTACGTCACAGCGAACGAATTGCGCGCTTGCGCCGAGAGTGGTGGCCGCCGCCCTACCAGGTCCCTCCTGGACATCGAGAATGACGACCTTGCCGCCGTGCGCGACGACATATCGGGCAACGGCATTGCCCAGCCCCGAGGCGCCGCCAGTTACGACGGCGCGTGCATCTTGTAGCTTCATTGGTCTCCCCGAACTGGAATATTACCCTATCATTTCCACGGCCAACGCAACGGCCTCGCCACCGCCAATGCATAGCGAGGCGATGCCCCGCCGTCCGCCTCGACGCTGTAAGGCGTGAATGAGGGTGGTCAGGATGCGTGCCCCTGTCGCCCCAATCGGGTGTCCCATTGCGCACGCTCCACCGTTGACGTTGACGCGCGCGTGATCGATGTCGAGATCGTGCATGGCTGCCATTGGCACTACCGCGAACGCTTCGTTGATCTCATAAAGATCCGCGTCGTGCGGCCGCCATCCGAGCTTGGCCAGTGTTTTCTTGATGGCGCCCACGGGAGCAGTCGTGAACCACTCCGGCTCCTGCGCATGGCTCGAATAGGCCAGCACGCGTGCAAGAGGCTTCAGACCACGCGCGGCGGCGGTTGCCCCGTTCATCACCACCAACGCTGCCGCTCCGTCAGAAATCGAAGACGAGCTCGCCGCAGTGACAGTGCCGTCTTTGCTGAAGGCCGGCTTGAGTGTGGGGATCTTCTCGATATTGCAGGTACCGGGCGTCTCATCGTGCGCGACGACGGTTTCTCCCTTGCGGGTTTTCACCGTTACGGGAACGATCTCGGCAGCAAAGTCACCGTTGTCCAGGGCCCGCAAAGCGCGCCGTACGGACTCAGCTGCATAGGCATCCTGCGCGGCGCGCGTGAAGCCGTACTTCGCCGCGGTCGAGTCGCCAAAGCATCCCATCGACTTGCCGTCGAACGGACTTTGGAGCCCGTCGTAGAGCATGTGATCGAGGATCTCACCGTGGCCCATCCGGTAGCCGCCGCGTGCTTTGAGGAGCAAATACGGAGCGTTCGTCATGGACTCGAGGCCGCCTGCGAGCACGATGTCGGCTTCTCCGGAACGGATCTGGTCCGCGGCCATCATGACCGCTTTGAGACCCGAGCCGCACATCTTGTTGATGGTGGTGGCGGGCGTCGCGTTGGGAATGCCGGCGCCCAGGGCCGCCTGCCTGGCCGGAGCCTGGCCCAATCCCGCGGGCAGAACGCAGCCCATGATCACTTCCTGGATGTCGCCGCCCTTCAGCCCCGCGCGCGCGACGGCGGCCTGGATGGCGTGGGTACCGAGTTGAATGGCAGTGACCGGTGCAAAGGCGCCCTGGAAGGCGCCGATGGGTGTGCGCTGAGCGGAGACAATAACAACATCATGGTTCGACATGTTAGACCTCGTGGCTTGGTCGGCGGCCGCGCGAGCGCCGCTGGGGCGCGCTGGTGGAAGTCTCCACCACCGTCCGTGGACGCAGTCCGTTCTCGAAGATGGTGACAAAGGATTCCGCGATCTGCGCGCCGGTCATGGACTGATTCTCCCGATACCAATGGGCGATCCAGTTGAGGGCGCCGGCGAGCGCGAAAGCGGTCATTTTGGGATCGCAAGGGTGGATGGAGCCGTCCGCGACGCCATCGCGGATCAGGCGTCGAATGCCCTGGTCGATTTCCGACTTGAGCGCCTTGATGTGGCTGCTCATGGCGGGCGAAAGGTCCTGCTCCTCGGCGCGCACCATGCACCAGCCGAACTCCGAGGCAACCGCCTCGCCGTAATGGCGGAGCACGGCTTTCAGCCGCTCACGCGCGGGAACCTTGAGCTGTTTGACCTCGCGGAACGCCGCGCGGATTTGCTCGACGCCGGCCACGAAGCACTCGAAGAGGAGCTGCTCCTTGTTGGTGACGTAGTAGTAGACGGTCGGCTTGGTGACTTCGAGAGCCGCGGCAATATCATCCAACGAAGTGTTGTGATAACCCTTGCGGTTGAATGCGTGCGCCGCGGCTCGGATCACCGCCTCGCGCTTGACTTCACGCTCGCGCACCCGCTCGCGATTCGCTCTCCAGGGAGAAGCGGTCTGTTTGACTTCGGCGGGGGAAACTGCTCGGCGGTTGGCCATCGCTGTGCTCGGGCGTACGCTTGGACTTCGGGTGCAAGTCTGTGTCTGAAAGGCTCGCAAGACGCGGATTATACCGGCTGCGGCCCGGCGCCGCGTGACCGAATGCGCCGGCTGCGGCCTATCGACACCCTTAAAAGGCGTGCCGCTTCGGCGCGGATTGACCGTCAAAGGTCGCATCCATCATACTCGCCGGTAGTCATCTTACTGGTGCGTAAAGTAAGTCCTTCAAGGGCCAAGCGTGTCGCCTCGAAGACACCCCAAGCGCCTCAAGCGAGAGCTCCCATGAATGTCGGCCTCAAGAGTAGCGCCGTCCCCGAGCAGGTTGCCGCCAAGGCACCGC
The DNA here is from genome assembly GCA_964400085.1 of uncultured Steroidobacteraceae bacterium. Classification (GTDB taxonomy): domain Bacteria; phylum Pseudomonadota; class Gammaproteobacteria; order Steroidobacterales; family Steroidobacteraceae; genus 13-2-20CM-66-19. The sequence goes on from CAYNTW010000093.1 coordinate 18,128, forward strand.
TGCGCTTCGTTTCCGCCGCCTCCCTCTTCGACGGGCACGATGCCGCGATCAATATGATCCGGCGCCTGCTGCAGGCGCATGGCGCCGAAGTGGTCCATCTCGGCCACAACCGTAGCGTCTCGGATATCGTTCGCGCTGCCATCCAGGAAGACGCTGACGCTATTGCGGTCAGCTCGTACCAGGGCGGCCACAATGAGTATTTCACCTACATGGTGGACATGCTCCGTGAGCGTGGCTGCGAGCATATCCGGGTCATCGTGGGAGGGGGCGGCACGATTGCCCCGCACGAGATCGAAGCGCTCGAGCGGCACGGGGTGGAGAAGATTTATACCCCCGAGGACGGCCGCCGGCTGGGCTTGAACGGGATGATTGACGACGTCTTCACCCGTGTGAGTCACGTGTCAAAGCCGAAGTACGAAGCCCGGCCGCTCAACGCACGAGACCACAGCCACATCGCGCGCACAATCTCGATACTCGAAGGCGCGGACGACTCACCTGGTATTGCCGAACAGGTCCGCCGCGCGTTCGCCCGATCACGCCACAAGACACCGGTGGTGGGGATTACGGGGACCGGTGGCGCCGGGAAATCGAGTCTGACGGATGAGTTGCTCTCTCGCCTGGTGCGCGCCTTTCCAGACCGACAGATTGCCGTTGTCGCGATGGATCCGACGCGCCGGCGCAGCGGCGGCGCGCTACTGGGCGACCGCATTCGCATGAACAGCCTCGCCGCCGAGTCGATCTTCATGCGCTCGCTCGCGACCCGGCGTCAGAATCTCGCCACCTCGGCCGTGTTGAAAGACGTGATTGACCTCTACAAGGCGGCCGGTTTCGACCTGATCCTGGTGGAGACCGCCGGTATCGGGCAATCCGATACGGAAATCGTCGATCTCGTCGACTTGTCGTTGTACGTGATGACGAGCGAATACGGCGCCGCCAGCCAGCTCGAGAAGATCGACATGTTGGATTATGCCGACCTCATCGTGCTCAACAAAAGTGAGAAGCGCGGCGCGGAGGATAGCTTGCGGGACGTGCGCAAGCAGTGGCGCCGTAACCACCCGGACGCCGCGAAGCTGCCGGATGCCGCGGTTCCCGTGTTTCCTACCATCGCCAGCAGGTTCAACGATCCAGGTGTCAATGGCCTGTTCGCCGCTATCTGCGCGAGGTTGCAGCAGAAGCAGATTGGAACGCTGTCGTGGGAGCCGGCCGACACGGGTCCAACGGAGCTGACGAGGCGCGAGCCGCTGATACCGGGCGCGCGCACCCGGTATCTCGCCGAGATTGCCCAACATGGGCGCGCGACGGCCGATCGGATTCAACAGCAGGTCGAGGCGGCGCGCCGTGCGTTCGGGCTGTTCGAGGCTCTGAAAGCGTTGCGCGATGCGCAGCTACCCGGGGAGCTGGAGAGGTACCCTGACGCTGTGCTGGCCGACCCCGCGGCGGATGCCACCAGGCGGGAGTTGCGTACGCAATACAACGCGGCGTTGGACGAGATGGGCGCCGAGGCCGTTGGGGAGCTGAAGGCCTGGCCTGCCCGGGTGCGCTCGGCCACCGCGGAAACCTACTCCTACAAGGTGCGTGAGCGGGTGGTCACCGGTGAGAACTATACGGAGAGTCTCGCGCACCAAAGGGTGCCGAAGCTGGCGGTGCCTAGATTCCGGGATTGGGGCGAGATTCTGCATTTCATCCTGACCGAGAATCTGCCTGGCGCCTACCCCTACACCGGTGGTGTGTATCCTTATCGGCGCGAGGAAGAAGACCCCACGCGCATGTTTGCCGGTGAGGGCGCCCCGGAGCGCACGAACAGGCGCTTCCACTATCTTGCTGCAGGCCACGGCCCGCGCCTGTCGACCGCCTTCGATTCAACGACGCTCTACGGAGAAGATCCCGACACGCGTCCGGATATCTATGGGCGTACCGGGAATTCGGGCGTGTCCATCGCGACGCTCGATGATATGAAGAAGCTTTACTCGGGCTTCGACCTCTGCCTGCCCTCGACCTCCGTGTCCATGACCATCAACGGCCCGGCCCCGATGTTGCTGGCGATGTTCATGAATACCGCGATCGATCAGAGAGCCGAGCGCTATCTGAAGGCCGAGGGGCGTTGGAGCGAGGCCCAGCGCAAGATCGAGGAGTTGCATCGCGCCGCCGCGGAGCGCGGCTCTCCAACCCCCACCTACAAAGGCGACCTGCCGCAAGGACATGATGGGAGCGGGCTCGCCTTGCTGGGAGTGACCGCGGACCAACTGCTGGAGCCCGAGACCTACGCTCGTATCAAGGCCGAGGCCCTGCAGGCGGTGCGTGGCACCGTGCAGGCGGACATCCTGAAGGAGGACCAGGCGCAAAACACCTGTATCTTCTCCACGGAGTTCGCGCTGCGCATGATGGGCGACGTGCAACAGTACTTCATCGACGAGCGGGTCCGGAATTTCTACTCGGTCTCGATCTCCGGCTATCACATCGCCGAGGCCGGTGCGAATCCGATCTCGCAGCTCGCCTTTACCCTCGCCAACGGGTTCACCATCGTGGAGTATTACCTGGCGCGCGGGATGAAGATCGACGATTTCGCGCCCAACCTGTCATTCTTCTTCTCCAACGGAATGGATCCGGAGTACGCCGTGATTGGCCGCGTCGCGCGCCGCATCTGGGCGCGTGCCATGCGAGACCTTTATCGTGCCGGCCCGCGCAGCCAGATGTTGAAGTATCACATCCAGACTTCCGGGCGCAGCCTGCACGCGCGCGAGATCTCGTTCAATGACATCCGCACCACGCTGCAGGCGCTCTATGCGCTCTTCGACAATTGCAACAGTCTGCACACCAACGCCTACGACGAGGCGCTGACGACACCGACCGAGGAAAGCGTGCGACGCGCGGTGGCGATCCAACTCATCATCAATCGCGAGTTGGGCCTGAACAAGAATCAGAACCCGTGGCAGGGATCTTTCGCCATCGAATACCTCACCGATGTCGTGGAGGAGGCGGTGTACAAGGAATTCGAGGCGCTCGCCGATCGCGGTGGCGTGCTGGGCGCGATGGAGACCATGTACCAGCGTGGCAAGATCCAGGAAGAATCGCTGTACTACGAGACGCGCAAGCACGATGGCAGCCTGCCGATCATCGGTGTGAATACTTTCCTCTCGGCAAGCGATGCGAGCGAGGAGCACAAGGGCGCCGAGCTCATCCGCTCCACGGAGCAGGAGAAACAGGATCAGGTGGCGGCGGTGCGCGCTTTCCAGGCTCGCAATGCCGCCCGCTCACCGGCCGCCTTGCGCAAGCTGCAGCAGGTCGCGGCAAACGGCGGGAACGTGTTCGAGGAGCTCATGGAGAGCGTCAAGGTTTGCTCGCTGGGACAGATCTCGCATGCTCTGTACGAGGTGGGGGGGCAGTATCGTCGGAACATGTGAGATCCGGCTCACCGAGGTCGCTCAGGATCGCGTCTCGAGCGCGGTCGCGAAGATCGAGGGCCACATCCTCCGTGGTTCCCGCATTCGGACTGATAGGCGGGAGAATGCGCACCTCGATGCGGCCGGGGCGCGGCAATCCACCACTGGGTGATAGCGCTACGCGTGTTCCTCGGACAGTGGCAGGCACTATCGGGCACCCGGCGCGAAGAGCGGTCGTGAACGCCCCCGTGTGAAACTTCAGCAGTCCCGGTGTCCGCGTAAAAGTGCCTTCCGGGAAGAACGCCAGTGAGCTCCCATTGATGGCGTCACGTAACACGCGCCGGGTATCCGTCGCGCCTCGATGTCTGTTGAATCGCTCCACGAAGTGCGACCCAAGGCGCCGTAACAGCAAGCCGGCGAGGGGTACGGCATTCATCTCGCGCTTGATCACGAACGCGAATCGCGCGGGGAGGGCGGCTGTAAAGACGATCCCATCGAGGTAGCTGGCGTGGTTTGAGACCACGACAGACTGACCCCGTGGCAACCTCTCCAGCCCTTTCACTGACAATGGCATGCCCGCCAGAAGGAAGAACGTCCGTGACATGGCGCGCGCGACCATCCGACGCCGCTGGACACCGGGGACCACCAAGGCGAGAACGAGGGCACAAAATCCCAGGAGCAGGAACAGGACAATCGCGTAGATGCCGTAGAGGATCCGCAGGGGCGCCCACCAAGGACTGGCTTGCTGCGGAGTGTCATTCGCTGGCGGTGCTGTCATGCCGGGAGGTTAGCGACGAAAGGCGGTGGGGGCGATGTGAACTGGTTCTCTTTATGTTAATGCCAAGACCCGGATGTGAAGGCAATCACGCCGGTGGCTTGGCCGTGCTCACCATACTGCGGGCCGTAGTTAACGAAGGATGATGAGGGCCCGTATGGTTTAGCGCGCCGGGCGGTGCGCGCGGGTTCCAGTGAGATTGGCTTTGTCCAACCAGGCTGTCGCGATATCCATGACGCCCAACGCCGATGCTGCCGACCCGGCGGTATCACGCTTTCTCGATGCAGTTTGGATGGAGCGTGGGCTTTCCTCCAACACGCTCGCGGCCTATCGGGCCGACCTGACTGCGCTCGCACGTTGGCTCAACGAGCGGCAGACCCCAATCATGCGCACCACTCGCGCAGATTTGCAGGATTTCATTGCCTACCGCGTTCACGCGGGGGCACGGCCGCGCTCGACAGCGCGCCAACTTTCGAGTTTCCGAC
>CAYNTW010000094.1:0-9260 GCA_964400085.1 uncultured Steroidobacteraceae bacterium
GTGGCGTTGAATGTTGCGTGTCAGTAGGCGTGCGAATCTTGCGTACGGTTCACCACAGTGAAACCGGAGCTGCGATTGCGTGTGGGAAATGCGTGTAGCTGCAGCGTGACCCATCGGCTCGATCATGACCGCGGAATTCACCTTCGGAGTCGGAGATAGCGACGGACTAAATGAGCAGCGCCGTACGTGGCGCTAATTCGTCCCACGCACTGTAAAGAAGACAGCGTCCAAGGGACGACCGTTACCGTCTTCGAGGTTCAGGTGGTAGGTCCCAGGCCGGGGCGGCCAGAGCTGTGGGGAGTTGGCTGCGCCGAGCGGGTGTCCGTTGAGGACGAGGCGCATGCTACTCTGGGCCCCGCGGACCGAGATCAGGACGCGCTGCTTCGCCGGCGGAATGTCCGGGTCGAGCGCAATGATCATGCCATTGGCTGGAGTTTCGATTCGCGCGGGTCCTGAGCCGGGTGCGACGTTGACTGCGATCGCGCCGCGAGCTTCGGTACTCCAGTACCATTCGTGACGTGGCGGCTCCACGGCGGGCGTGAAGTGAGTCATCAATGAGGTTACGCCACTGGGCGCAGCGGGCTCGATGGATGCAAGCCCGCGGTGCAACTCGGTCATCAGATCATGCCAGATTGGCGCCGCGCCGCTGACTCCGCTCACGTCCCGCATCGAGTCACCCTCGAAGTTGCCGACCCAGACGGCCACCGTGAAATGGCGCGAATATCCAATGCACCAGTTATCGCGCATATCCTCGCTGGTGCCCGTCTTTACCGCGCTCCAGAATCCCGTATCCAGATGATTGTTCAGTCCGAAGGTCACGGCACGCGCCGCCGGATCGCTCAGCATGTCGCTCACAATGAAGCTCGCCTGGGGCGAGAGAAGGGCGGCGGCCGTGGGCGTTGAGCGCGGGATTTGCGGGCTCCAGCGGGATGCCGGTGGGGTTGAGCCTGGCGCGTGCGCAGCCGAGCCCGACCTGTGCGGAGTCGAGCCCGGAGCGGGAACATCGGCGGTCAGCAGTTGAGGAGTCGAGCCCGGCACACCCAAACTCAGCGGCGACCAGGCGCCCCCGAGAGCCAGGCTGCGATAGGCTTGCGCCTGCTCCCATAAGTTGACTTCCGCCGAGCCGAGCGCGAGTGAATAGCCATAGTATTCCCCGCTCTCCTTGATTCCGGCATATCCGAGATCATGCAGCCGATTCCGAAACGCCTCCACACCGACCAGGACGAGAGTGCGCACCGCCGGTACGTTCAACGAGCTTCCGAGGGCTGTGCGGACACTGACGAGGCCTTTGAAGTCGTGGTCATAGTCCTGTGGGATGTACAGCCCACTGGCGGTATCCAACGCCAGCGGGGAGTCGGCAAGGAGTGACGCCGCTGTCAGATAGCGGCGCTCGAGCGCGAGCTCGTAAAGAAATGGCTTGAGAGTCGAGCCCGCCTGCCGGCGTGCCCGCACCCCATCCACGTAGGGAGAGCGAGACACAGTGCCGGCCGAACCAACATAGGCCAACACTTCGCCGGTCGCATTGTCCACAACAAGGGCTGCTCCGTCGCGCACATTGCGATCGGCCAGTGCCGCCAGGTGGGTGCTCACGATCCGCTCGGCAAGACGTTGCACGCCGGCATCGAGGCTCGTGCGGACATAGTCTCCAGGTCGTTTGAGGAGCGTTTGCGCGAGCTGGGGTGCAAGGTGCTCGGCTTTTATCTGGGAACCCGCGGCAAACAGCGTCCCGACCGCAGAGCGAATTGCCTCACACTCTACGGGTGTCTGAGCGGCTCGAGCGCGCGCACAGGCGCGGGCAGTCACCCGATCCGCGGTGGCGCCGGGCTGAGGCAACAGCGCCGCCAACGCGAGGCCCTCGGCAAGAGACAGGCTCGATGGCGGTTTCCCGAGCAAGGCACGGGAAGCTGCGTTGATTCCCTGCATTTCACCTTGGTACTCGAGGAGATTGAGATAGGCCTCCAGGATCTCTGGCTTGGTCCAGTGTCTTTCGAGGGCGAATGCCGTCCGGATCTGCCGCAGCTTGCGTGCGAGCGGCCCCACTCCTGAGGTGCCGCCTTGACGCTCCAAAAGCGAGGCGAGTTGCATGGTGATCGTGCTAGCGCCGCGCCGCCGATGTCGCCAGAGCTCATCGCGAACCGCGCCGAGAGCGCTGCTCCAGTCCACGCCGTCGTGAGTCCAGAAGCGCCGATCCTCACCCTCCACGAGGGCAGTCACGAGAGCCGGGGAGATCTCGCGTAGATTGACCCACTGCAGGCGACGCACGTCGAAGCGAACGCGCTTGGAGTCGAGCACGACGCCGTTTCTATCCAGCAGCCAGGCGTCCGAAGGGACGTAGGCGGAGCGAACCGCTTGGAAGGTTGGCACACTCACGGGCCAAGCGATGAGTCCAGCAACCAACGCGCTGGTCGCCAAGGTAGCCCCCGCCACCCAGAGCAACCGTCGCGATCCCGCGAGGCGCCGCAGCGGCGCGAGCGATCTCATGGTTGAACCAACACAGTGCCATTGGGCAGCTCACCCAGCATTTCCGGCGCATACATCGCCTCGACCCGCGTTGCCGGGAGCTCGAACGTCCCTGGGTTGTTCAGACGGACCGTGTATTCCACCGTCCAGGTCCCCTTGGGTACAAATCGGTAGTAGGCGCGGAAGCCGTCGAAGCGGCGCTCCTCGAATGCGGGGAAGGCCCAACCTGTGCTGGTGTCATCGCGCTGGAGGAGATTCGACTGGTTCGCCAAGCCGCTGCCGAGAATGGAGGCGCCGGACGGAACGGGATCGTCCACCACGACCCAGCTCATGTCCGATTGGGCTTCGAGCTCGAGGTGAATTCGCGCCACGTCACCGCGGGACCAGTGGCCTGGAGTCTGTTGTTCCACTGGAATCACGCTGCGAGTGATCTTGAAGCCAGTCGAAAGCGCCTGGGTCAAAGGCAGAGCGGCGGTCGCCCGCACCATGGCCCACGGCGCGCCACTGCCGTTGTGATGGAGTTGGAGTGTGGCCGAGCCGCTGCGCCAGGGGAGGTTGATTACCGTGGCCGGTTGTCCCTGCGGCTGCGGCCAGGAAACATTCTTCTCGTCCGCGCCGTAGCGGACGGTCGTCGTGCCGACAACCGGGGTCGATTCGAATGCCGCGGAGAACTTCTCCATAGCGAGCACACCCCACGCATTGGCCACGGTGGTGTTCCAGTGACCATACTGTTGGCGCCCGAGCGCCCCCCGCACGAGTCGCGGGATGTCCTCACGCCACTCGGAGTTGCGAAGTACGGTCAACAACAGGCGGTTCGCGTTTGAATCGGACGAGATCATGAGCCACCACAGACCATCGGTGCGCTCGGTCGAAAATCCCATGGTGGTTCCCTGGAAGTTCAGGCGCGCGCGCAGGATTGCCAACGCCTCGTGGCTCTTTGCCGCGGCATTCGGGATATCGGGAGTGCGCTCCAGGAGCCCGACCCAATCCAGCAAGGCAGACGTCGGCAGCAGGTTGGGCTCGAAAGTCAGGCTATCCAGCATCGCCGGCCGTGCCAATCCATATCGGGACAGTGCCTCCAGCGCTTGCAGCTTGCGGATGGTCAGGTCGGCCGTGGGTAGCGCTGAACGGCGCTGGATCTTGCCTTCGATGAACGCGGTCAGCGCGCCCTGCATACGTGAGCGGTCGTCCTCGCGAATCGGCCACGCGGACTGTTGTGCGATGGCCAAGACATAAGCCGTCAAAGTGTCATCGCCGTCCAGGCGATCTGTCGGGAAGTACTTCAACAGGCCGTCCGCATCCATGTAAGCGGGCAGGCGTTGCATCATCCTGTCCCATTGCTCGCGTGATCGGAGTCCTACCGCACGGGAGATGAGTTGTTCGAGACACGTGTAGGGATACAGGGACAGGTATTCCTTGACGCCGGCAAGATTCCCAGCGAGCTGGCTCTGAATCGTGATGTCGAGTCCACCGCGCCCCGGGACCGAGCCCCGAGGCTGTTGGGCGGGCATCGAGACCGCTGGGACGAGTTGCTCGATGGTGGCCTGGTACGTCCTGACAGGATAGACGGGGATGACCTGCTCGCGAGCTTTGAGATGGTCGTGAGCATCGCCATGTGGATCGGCAGCCGTGACCTCCCAGTCGATGTGATCTGTGCCAACCGGCGCGATCACTTGCCAGGTCAGGTCGCGCGCCTGGCCGCTGGGAATCGCCACATCGCGCGGCGCGAGGCTCGTTTTTAGCGTGGGACTATTGACCTGGACGTGGGCGTTGAGTGTGTGATCCGTCGTGTTGCGAGCAGTGAAAGTGGCGGCATAGTGGTCGCCTTCGCGCACGAGCGGGGGCAGTCCCGATGTCAGGATGAGGTCCTGCGTCGTGCGGATGGACGCGCCGCCAGTGCCAAACAGTTGGGCCCCTCCATGTGCGATGCCCACGATGCGGAAGGATGACAGCGAGTCATTCAAGGGGATCGAGACAATCGCCTCGCCTTGGGCATCCAGTGGCACGCGCGGCTCCCAGAACAACAGGCTGTCGAACAGCTCGCGTGCCCGGTCCATCTCCCGGCCGCCACCACCCCCGGTGGGAATGGCTTTGCGGCCGTAGTGGCGCTTGCCCACAACTTGCATCTGCGCGGTCGAGGTCCACACTTCGAGGCCGCGTTGGCCCATCATGGCTTGAAGAAGATCCCAACTCGGATTGGGTGCGAGATCGAGCAGCGCCTCGTCCACCGCCGCTACGGCCACTTCCGTACCGGACGGTAGCGGTTGGCCCGTGGCCGTGGTCACGTGGATTCGAACACGCGCCTCGTCGCGCACCTTGAGAACCGTCTTTTCCGGTTCCACCGCGACCAGCAATCGATGCGGGCGCCAATTCACCTTGATCTCAGTGGCGCCCAGCCGATAAGCGGGCTTGGTGAGATCCACCAGGGCCGTGACCTCGTCCGGTTTGCCCGACCTGGGCCCTTCCAGGTGAGCGACTCGACCGCGGACAGCGAGCACGGAGACGAACACATTCGGGGCATAGCTCGCATCGATGGGCACGCTCACGATTGGAGCGTTGCCGCGCAGCCGGGTCACAAAGCTGCTCAGGATGCCTTCGCGCTCGATGGTTACGAGAGCCGTTGCTGTTCGGAACGGCACGCGTACTTGCAGCCGGGCGGTGTCACCGGCTTCGTACTCTTTTTTCTCCGGTAGAACGTCCATACGATCGCCACTCGTGCCACCGAACCACCAGGCGTCGTCGTTCATCACCCACATGGTTGTTGTGGCCCCGGCCACCGAGCCGTGGGCGTCTCGTGTTTCCGCTCTGACGATGATCTCACCGGAGCTGCCTGGCGCCAGCTCGCAGGAGAGCAATCCCTGGGCGTTGGTTTTGCCACTGCAGACGGGAGCGAGCCGCTTGACCTCGCGCGTGGTTTCGTATGAGTAGAATCCGCCGATCAGGCGCTTGCGATAGGAATAGGTGTTCGATTGGTAAAGCGATACCTGGACCGGCTGACCCGGCAACGGCTTGCCGTTCAGACCCAACGCGATCACTCGGAATCGCAGTTGTTTGGGACTTCCGACCCAACTCTCTCGGCGGATGCCTAGTGTGACTTCCGAGGGAAGGAGGCGCACATAACCCGTGCTCGTCAGCAGCTCACCGTTGGCGTCGGCATATTCGAGCTCCGCAACCAACCGGGAAGGGCCGTTCAAGGTGGGTACGGATGCCACAGTCACTCGGCCGGACCCGGAAGGATCGAGCGTGAGGGGCGTCGTCTGTGTGCGGGTCGTTTCCTTGCTTGCCTGAGATTCAAAGTCAAAGTCCGCCGGGCCCGCGCCGTCGGTCGTGACACCTTCGTGGACCGGCACGCCATCGAACTCGTAATCGGGATAGGCGTCGAAGTGTTGCGGTTGGGGCTCCACCAGGGTACGCACCTTCACCGGCAGTCCGGCCGCGCCCCCGCCGGCCAGATAGGCGACGTGGATGTTCAGATCGACCTGCCGCGGCGCCACCAGGGGAAGCGGGGGACCCGCTATGGTCGCGCGCATGGAAGGCAGTCTGAACTGCTCGACTTTGAAATCCGCGCTGGGATGACCGTCGATGGTCACACGATAGTCCCCGAGCTTCGCCTCTTCGGGTATCCGCCACGTACTGACTCCGACTCCGGTTGGATCGAACGTACTCTTGATGTTGAAGCTCTGGCCGCTGCCCAGGTGAGTGATCGTGATTTTGTGGGAGCCGGGAAGCGCCTGCGCTCGAACGGGGATGACAATGCCGGCGGAGACGTGTTGCCGCAGGAAATGTTTCATCGATACGGTCTCACCCGCCCGGAACAGGGAGCGATCGAGGACCGTGTGATAGATGTTGGCGGAAGCCTCGTTGCCGATCGGTAGCCCGAACTCCTGGGGCATGATGCCCTGGTTCCAGGTGGACTCGGTGAAGGTGAAGTCCTGTCCTTTCTGGGCAATCACCATGAGTGGGTGCCGCCACGGACAACCGCCGTAGCCGGAAGGGTCGCCCACTGAGCTCGTGACCCGCGCGACGCCGTCACGACCTGTTTTGCCTTGCCAGAGTGTTTCGCCCGTACAGAAATCCGCGGCGGTGACCGCTGCCTCGGCCACAGGGGTGCCGTCCGTGAGGCGGGTGACCCAGATCAACGAGCTCTCGCGGCCCCATTTGAAATGCACCGACAGATCGGTGACCAGTGCGGCACTGGCCACGTAGCGCGGCTGATCGCGACCCAGCAGCGCGGAGCCAAGCGCCCGGCTTTGCAGCTCCACGACATAGAAGCCCGGCCGTCCAAGCGGGATACCAACGACTTCCTCAGGCTTGCCGCCCAATGGCTTGGGCAGGCTGAATCGCGTGGTGGAATCGGATTCCTGAAATACCGACTGGCTGCCGGTCGTGTCGTGCCAGACCTCGGCGGACCAATATCCATTGGGCCGCTCGGCTTCCTCCACACGATGGAGCCAGTCGGCGATGACTTTCGGGTCCGCATCGACACGGAGCGATTGCGCGGGTATCTGGGCGCGCTGTCCGCCGAGCGACGCCTCTACGTTGCGGAGTGTCACCGGGAGGACGCCGCCCTCGTGCGCTTCGAGAATTCCGAAGGTCGCCGAAAACTTCACCAGGGGTGGATAGGAATCCACGCGCAGTTCGAGGGGAAAACGCCCCGCATTCTCCAGCGCTCTGCCGGCGTCGTCCTTCAGGTCGTCAGCTAACACAACGGTCACGACCGATTTTTCCGGAAACGGTCCGGAAAACGTGACGCCCTCGACAGTAGGTACCTGCTTGGTCTCGCCGACCGTCGGCGTGTAGGTGTGACCATCGCTCGTTTTGATCTGTATGCGGAGCGCAAGATCGCGCGGCACTGGCGCGGTGAAGCTCACCGCGATGGGCATCATCGGCATGCACCCGGCGTGCGCGTTTGTCCGCGTGCATTCCACTTGCGCCGTGAAAGCCGGGCGAACCTTGAAGGTGAGCCGTTGATCCTCCTGTGTAGCAATGCCACTCGGAGTGGTGATTCCCGCGCTCCAGTTGAGAGTCACTCTCGAGGCGGGGGGCAGAGTACGCTGGCAACGGGCGACGGTGATCAGCTCTTCTCTCCTTTCAAGAGCCCGGTTGCGTACTCGAACATCGGAAACGAGACCGCTCTTCCAGAGCAGTTCCATGTAGTCATATCCCAGGGCTTGGCGCTGCTCGAGGATGATTTGCCGATCCTTGCCCGTCAGCACCTCGAGCGGGATCTGCTCGGCCAGGCCATCGACGCTGCAGTAGGCGTGTGCCTCGATCGATTGAGGTGTCGCGGGGGCGTCCAGCCGCAGCAGAAACACCTGGGTCTCATCGATGACTTCCCAACCTTCCCGGGGGAGGGAGGTGATGATCGCCGGGCCGCCCGTGTTGAATTGAAAGGTGGATTTGCCCCCCACGACGGTCCCCGCCACCGTCTCGAGCCCCTGCTTCAGGCGAAACTCGCAACGGATGCCGCCGTCCAGATCCGCGTCGAAGTCATACACCCAGTTGCGCGTGTCCGCCCACCGGCCGTGTCCCGTTACTGGGCAATTCACCGTAAAGGGGTCCTCCAAGCGAGGATCTCCGAGCGCGACCATAGGCGCGGTGAATCGAGCCGTAACCTGGCGCACCTGCTTGACGTAGCCTTCCGGGGAGAAGGATTGGACTTGCGCTCGAGCATCGGTGGCAGACTCCGCGCCAGCAGCGACGTTCAGGGGCAGGGTGCATGCCAAGAACAATAGGACGCAATTCAGACGCGCAGACATCCGTACTTCTCCTCCCGATCACGTCCTCAAGCTGCCCTGCGATGAGGGCGACGTGGTGGCGGAAATCTGGCAAATCCGGGCGTCAGCGCGCGTTGTCGCTATTCACGATCCGGGGTTGCGGAGGGTCTGCGCGAAGTCTCGCTCAGGAGGTCACAGTGCAGACGACCAGGTCGGGATCGGCATTGATTCGGATCGGTAGATTACTGCACCCGATACCGCGGCTCACGATCAAGGGCCCATTGCCGGAAATCTCAAAGCGGCCGCGCCCGTAAGTACGTGCCAACGGCCCGCCGGCACTGACGATAGGGGTGCCGTTGGGCAGTGCTACCTGACCGCCGTGAGTATGGCCGGCGAGACCGACGTCGAACTGCTCGCGACCGAGTAGCAATAGGCCGTCGGGAGAGTGGGTGAGGAATATCCGAATCTCGGCCGCACCCGCGAAAGCCTTGGCTACATCGGCCTCCCCGGTCCAGGGATCGTCGATTCCGCAAACCGACACGGAGTCGTAGGGCGGGGGCAGAGTGCGATTGCTGTTCACCAGGATGTTGACGCCCGCGCTCGTCAGGTGCCGCCTGATGTGCTCATCGTCAGTCCACAGGTCGTGATTCCCCAACACGCCGTATTTTCCCAACGGAGCGTTGCATCGTGACAGCGCTTCCGAGAGCACTTCGACGTTGGTTGCCGCGCCGGTCACGTAGTCGCCACCGAGAAGTATGAGGTCCGGTCGCAGCTCGATCAGCGCGTTCGCCAGAGTTGCGAAGGTCTCGGGATGAGTGGTGGGTCCGGCGTGAAAGTCGGAAGCGAAGGCGAGCACCAGGGGCTTGGGGAGTCGCTTCCCCTGCGGTAGCCGGACTTCGTGGGTCGTAATGCGAAGCTTGCCGTGCAGGCCGCAGCGATAACTCCATTTTGTGAGCCACCCCCGCAGCAGCGAGGAGATGAAGAGGGCCTCCGAGATCCGCCGGAAGCGCGTATTGTGTTTGCCGCGGTATCGGCTCATGGGGCGGCGAGTATTGCGGCCCTGGCGCAAAGCTGCAAATCTCC
>CAYNTW010000094.1:9360-22506 GCA_964400085.1 uncultured Steroidobacteraceae bacterium
GCCGACCTCACGCACAAGCGCGAGCTCGAGTACGCCGCCAGCAAGCTCACCTCGATCGAGATCAATGGGACTTTCTACGGCGCGCAGAAGCCGGAGAGTTTCGTCAGATGGCGCGATGAGACCCCTGCCGACTTCGTGTTCGCGGTGAAAGCGCCCCGGTACGCCACCCATCGCCGCGCCTTATCCGGGGCCGCGCCCATCGTGGAGCGCTTCCTGGGTGGGGGCGTGCTGGAGTTGCAGGACAAGCTGGGCCCAATCAACTGGCAGTTGATGCCCACCACGAAGTTCGATGCGGCTGATTTCGAGGGCTTTCTGAAGTTGCTCCCCCGCAGCTCCGCGGGGCGCACGTTGCGTCATGCCGTGGAGGCACGTCACAAAAGCTTTCGTGTGCCCGAGTTCGTGGACATGATGCGCCACTATGGCGTGGCGATCGTGGTGGCCGGCGATTCGGAGTACCCGCAAATCGCGGACCCCACTGCGCCGTTTGTCTACGCCCGTATCATGGGGACCCAGGAGGGTGAGCCCCTCGGCTATTCAACCGCCGCGCTCGATCGCTGGGCGCAACGCGCCCGCTGTTGGGCGACCGGCGCCGTTCCGGAAGAGTTGGAAACTGTTGGTCCCACGGGGGTGACAAAGCGCGTTGAGCGCGATGTATTCCTCTACGTAATCAACGGGCACAAGGTAACCAATCCGGCCGCTGCGCAAGCGCTGATCGACCGCCTCAAATCCGGCTAGCATCAGGGCCAGCCCTCGCGCTGTCAGCTCTTCTGTCTTACCTTCATGCCTGAGACATGCGGGCCTGTCAGCCAGTACGAGCCCAGGCGCTTGTCGATCTTGACGGTATCTCCAACCTGCAGGCTCAGATCTCCGGGCACACTCTGCGTCTCCTGCCAGATCTGCCCGTTGTCCAGGTGAAGCACCATTTCGTTCGGGACGCGGTCGATGCTCACCACGCGTGCCGAGACATGCCCGGTGACCTTGCCGCCGCTGTCCTGTTGGGAAGTACTCGCAGGGCCGGCACTCGAAGAGCTCGGAGTAGCGGGCGTCGCGGCAGTGTTGGCGGGGATCGTGGCGCTCGCGGCGGGGGCGCCGCCGTTGGGCGGATTCGTCGCCGGCTCGCGTTTGGTTGTCGGCTTGGCCTCCGGAAAGCGCGCGACTTCGCGGTCATAGCAGACTAGCCGCTTGAGCGAGTCCGGTTCGGCGGCGCAGGCTCGGATGCTGGCGGGTAGAGACTCAGCATCCGCAAGCGCAGGTGCCGCGCATAGCATGATCGACCACAGCAACGATCGCATATCCCCTCCCCCACAGTAGCGTTGCTGCCCGCGCAAGAAAGATCAAGAGGGCGCCCCGCAGTGCGCCTATGATGATGCGATGGATCGGGGTTTGCTATCACTATTGCGCGACTTACGCGCCGACCTGCACGGCGCGGTGACGCTCTCCATAGTGGCTACCAGGGCCGGTCGATCGCGTTTCCATCTGCACCGCGCCTTGCGCCGTTTGCTGGGAGAGACCCCGAGGCAATTCATCCAACGCCTCCGGCTGGAACGAGCGGCCGGCCAGCTCATCGGAACGGATGACTCCGTGCTGGAGATCGCGCTCTCCTGCGGCTTCGCCAGTCACGAGGTCTTCACTCGTGCTTTTCGGCGGCAATTCGGTTGCAGTCCGGTGGCTTATCGTACCGGCGCGCTCGCCGCTGCGACCGAAGCCGCGCGCGCCAGCCACATCGCGCTCACGGCCGCGATTGGCCCGTGCATTCGTCTCCACCACATCTCGACCCAACATCCTCCGAGGAAAATGAACATGGCGATATTGTCGATTACGCGCCAGGAGCGAGCGGCACAACCCATACTTCTGATCCGGCGGCGGATCGCGCGCACACAGTTGCAGAGCATGCTCGCGGAATGCTTTGGCAGACTCTACGCGCATGGTCAGGAAGCGGGATTGCCGATCGCGGGCTGGCCCCTGGCGCGTTACGTATCGATGGGGGCCGGTCTCTGGACCGTCGAGGCGGCAATGCCAGTTGCTACCGCGGTTCCGGGAAAGGGCGAAATGGAGGCGGGCCTCCTTCCTGGCGGGCCCGTTGTCATGGGATTGCATGCCGGGCCATACGAGCAGCTACCCGAAACCAACGCCGCCATCGAGAGATGGATTGAAGAGCACGGCTTGCGTGTCGGTGGAGCTCCGTGGGAATCCTACGTCACCGATCCCGCTCAACATCCAGATCCGGCCGATTGGCGTACGGAGGTGTGCTGGCCGCTGGCGGAATGAGGCTAGAGCGTCGAAGGACGCGGCATCCGTCGATGCGCTTCGGCCACCTGCTCGAATACCTTGGCCACCTGGGCCGGCGGCACCTTGATGGTGGACTGGATCAATGCGAAGTGCTTTGGCGCGGTCCGCATGAGCTCGATTTCCTCGGCGAGGCGGACGCGGTCTTCGGGGAAGCGGATCGAGTGGTGCAGCTCAGTGGGCGGACATTCGATCAGGTGGTATCCCGCGCAGCGCTCGACAACGGTCGCCGCATAACCGAGCAGGTTGTATTCCGAAGGGCGCGTCTGCGCGAGGAAGCGCCGCACCCACGTGGAGCGCTTGCGCCGTTTGAACTCCTCCAGTAGCGCAACCGCACTGGATCTCCGGAAGCACGCTGGGTGAAAAATGTAGTCGTAGAGCTCGATAACCTGCTGCAGCGGATTGCCGAGAAGGTCATGAGTTGCAATGTCGAAATCGAGACTTTCGGCGTTCACGGCAGGACAGCGAAACAGCTTCAACCGTCCATCGACGTGAAAAAAATCGACATCCAGCGGCCGGCACAGGAATACGTCCGAATCGAGGAAAATCGCTTCTTCATAGGGGCACTGAGCAAGGGTGAAGATCTTCGCCAGTTGCTGGGCGTGCCAGCCTTCGATCAAGCGACGGCCGTGTCGCCAGCTGCCGTTGAGCCATTGTGGGCCGGATTTGCGCCGATGTAACTCAACCGCCGCCGGCAACACGGCGGCGCTCGGAATGATTTCCAGGTTGGGTTCGTTGCGAAAGCGCTCGCGGAAATGTTCGCAATCCTCCGTCTGCACGATCGCCAGGTGCGGCAGGCCAGGTGCGAACAGAGCCAGCGAGCGGCGCAGGACGGAGAACTGATCGATGTCGCGGATGTAACTGGGCGTCAAAAAGCAAATAGAAGGCGCCGTGCGCGCGGCCGTCGCGATTTCTGGGAACGTCACCATCTAGGCTCGATATGAAGTATTGACTTAATTAAGGATAGCGCTAAATTAGGCGCATGAACAGCCTTGCGGCCCTGGCGGATCCCACGCGGCGACGTATCGTGGAGATGCTTGCGGCGGGCAGCCTGTCCTCCGGCGAGATCGCCGAGAGCTTCAGGATCAGCGCACCCGCCATCTCACAACATCTGAAGACGTTGCGACGCGCCGGGCTCGTGCGCGTGCGAGTGGATGCACAGCGCCGCATCTACGAGTTGGACGCCCGCGGCATCGACGAGCTATCAGAGTGGGTGATGTGTATCCGCCGCACCTGGGCCACGCGGCTCGACCGGCTCGGGGCGCAGCTAAAACAGGAATCCGACCATGAGTGATCTCGGCCAGACCTTTCGCGTGCTCGCGGTTCGCTTCGAGCGCATTCTGCCTGGTCCCCGCGCGCGGGTGTGGGAGCATCTCACCCACTGCGACAAACTCTCCGGCTGGTTTGGCGCCGACGGCTATCTGGAGCCGCGCGCGGGCGGTAGCGTCAACTTCATGGGTGGGCACATCCGGGGCATTGTGACCCAGTGGCAACCCCCTCGCAGGCTCGTCTACTCCTGGAACGTATTCAGCCCGGATGAAACGGAGTCGGCGTATCCAGAGTCATACCTGACCTTCGATCTCGAAGAGCGTGGGGCCGAGGTCCTGCTGAGCTTCGTGCATTTTCCCATCCTGGAGCGCTTCGAAAAACAAAACAGCATGGGATGGCATACCTTTCTGGATATTCTGGACGCCACGCTTCGCGGCGAGCCGGTAGAGCCGCGCGGTGAATACATGAAGCGCAATGCGGCACGGTATGGTGTCGATCTGAACAATCTCCAGCGTTAGGAGCGGCGCGTGCGCTCTCCTATGGTGATGATCATCATTGTGGTTGTAATGATCGTGCTTGCAGGCACGGTATTGACCCTACTGAGAACCACACGGTCCGGCATGCCCTCCAAGGACGTGTTGGAGCGCGCGCAACGGCGTGCGCGTGAGCTCGAAAGCAAAGAAAAAGATGTGGACGCTTGAGGGGCGGCTCATTTCAAAATGTCCTTGAGCTTGTCCATCAACTTCTGTTGCAGCTCGCCCTTGTGTTTCTCGATCTCCTGTTGCACCCGGGCCTTCGCCATGCCCTCCAGGTCGGGACGCACCATCGGGCTGCTCAGGGTGCCTGTAATGTTCAGTGGAATATCCGCCAGGGTGCCGCTCGCTCCCGCTTGCTTGAGGATCGTCGCCTTCACCTGGTAGTTGATTCCATCGGTCACGAGGTTGGTGGTCCCTTGGCCCGTAACATGCAGATTCTGTGAAGCGATGCTCAAATCGTGGGTCGAGGCCACACCGTTGGTCAGATCCGCCGAGGCCTTGAAGACATCGAATTTCGTGCGGCCGCTGCTGTTGCCAGTGGGCAAGGGTTGCTTCTGGATCAAGGCCATGGCTCGGTTGATCTCGAACCACAAGTCGATGCCTTCGATCGCCCCGTTGTCGAGGTTCGCGGCGACATGGCCGTCGAGAGTCTTCAGGAGCGCCTCTCCGGCCAAGCCGTGCGCCGTCAGGTTTGTCGTGATCGTGCCGCGGCCCGAGATGTGTTGTGACTTGGCGAGGTCCTTCATCAGTTGCGCGACGTCGATGCCGGTCATGCTCTGGTCGAGTTTCAAGGTAGGCAGGGCGCCGCGATCGTCCAGCGTGATGTCGCCTGAGTAGGCTCCGCCATAGAGTCTTGCCTTCGCCGGTGAGATTCGCGTGAGGCCGTTGCTGGCGGCAATCGTAACGAGCACCTGGCTCACGCTCAGGCCGGCGACGGTGGCGTCGCCTATCTTCAACGTGCCGTCGAGATCCAGTGTCTTGAAGACATCGCTGGGGGCAGGCTCGGCGGGGCCAGCAGCGGTATCGTTGTTGCGCGCGCGCATTGCGGCAGGGCTCTGCGCGAGCTCCGGCGGGCTGCGATACCGGTCGATGTTGATCCGATCGATGCCGAGATCGAATCTCGTCGCCTTCGTCGCCAGGTTGTCCAGTTCAACCTTGCCGCGCAGCCGTGAGTCGTCGAGTTGAATGTCGAGATCCTCCGCGGCGGCCGTGTTGGTGCGATATACGAGCTTGCCGCTTGCCGCGAACTTCGTCAGCGCCTGCGGGTCGCGCGTGGTGGGCGGCTGCATGCCGAGTTGTGCCATCAGGTCGCGAAGTCGCATAGGGTCGAGTTTGAATGATCCGGAGATGTCCGGAGCGTCGACGATCCTGGTCCCCTGCAATGCTCCGTCGAGATGCGCGGCGGCGAGATCCACCACGATTTGCGGCGCGGCCAGGGTTTGCGCCGCGAGATCCAGGCTCAACTCCGCAATGGTCAGGCCAATGCCGATCGGCTTGGCTTCCGGGCTGGTGGTCAGATCCAGGTGCAGCTTCAAAGGGATCGGCTTGCCGCCGCCCAGGTGACCCAACTCCAGGTCGATGTGATCGGCGACCATATCCTGGTAGCTCAAGCGGCTGTCCTGGATGGTGAGCCCGGCGAGGTCAGAGATGGCGCCTCCGGAGGAGGAGCCGGATCTCGGGGGCTCGGTTGCCGCGGGGTGGCGGCCGAAGTCCTGCCAGTTGCCCCGGCCCGCGGCATTCTTGCGCAGCCGAAGGTCCAAGCCCTCGATCTCCACCTTCCCGATCTGCAGCTGCTTGCGCAGGAGCGGCAGCAGCTTGACCCGGAATGCCGCGTGCCGCACGGCCGCGAACGGCTCCGTGCTGAAGCCTGGCGGATTGCCGAGGCTCGCGGGCCCGATCTCGAGCGCGAGCCACGGAAAAACCGACAGCTTGATCGGGCCGGACAGCGTCAGCTCACGGCCGGTGGAGCTCTTGACCGCTTGCGTGATCCGGCCCTTGTAGTCGTTCGGGTCGACCAACAACCGCACGGCAAGCAGGAGGATAGCCAGCAGTAAAACCAGTCCGCCGACCACGAATCCAACGATTCGCAACGCACGCATCTCATTCGCCCCAGTGCAGAAGCGGACAACTATTGTCGCACAGCTGTCCATCTACGGGACACCCGCGGTCGGGATCCGGGGCCCGTGTGTGCGCCGGATGGTGCTTCCGGAGTTGGCATAGCCTTTGCTTTGGTCCGACCGCTCGCGCACGAGCATCGATCAATGAGGGAGGGAGCGCGGCTCATGAACAGCGCCTGGACCAGACGCATACAACATCACCGCGGCCCACTATCCGAGCGGCGCGACGGCGGGGCACGGTATTATAGCGGTGACGGTACGGACCGATATGGCGAACGCTGGAAGCTGTTTTTGTCAAAACGAGGAAGCGCCCCTGGACCGGGTGTCCACAAAAATGGACACCTGTGCGGGTTCCGTATAACGAGTCTCGTGGGCCTGGTCCGTATCTGCCTGCTGCTGTTGATTCTGACGCCGCACGGCTCCCTTGCGGCCGACCTGCCCGAGTCACCCAATCCGGTCGTCGAGGGCATCGAGTGTAACGGCAACACCTCGATCACCTGCGAGCTGATCCGGGCGCGCTCCGGCATCACCCTGGGCCGGGAGTTGGATGAGCGGGAGGTGGAAACGGCGCGCTTGCGGCTGGAAGCGCTACCAAACGTCCGTGCCGTGCATCTTCACCTGATCAAGGGGAGCCGCAAGCAAAGGGTGATCGTGGTCATTGACGTGATGGAGATCAGTCCTTTGACCACGGCGTTCGCGGCCGGATCGCTCCTACAGGTCGGCGGAGGGGGCGCCCAGCTGCAAACCTTGGCGGGCAGGCTCACGGATCATGACGTCTTCGGGTCGGGCAAGGTGCTGGATCTCGCACTGATGGGCGCGTGGCCCGACAAAGGCGCCGGCGGTGAGTACGCGACCCGGCTGGAGTACGTCGATCCACAGCTGTTCGGCTCACACAAATATTTCCTGACTGTGGGCGGGTTCTACTCGCGGGCCGCTTATAACTTCTCGATTACCTCGCCGTATGCGAAGGATGGCGGCTATGCCAACTCCGGCGCGGGTTTCGACGTCTCGGTGGGGATGCACCTGGGCGCGTATACCTACCTGACGGCCGGCTACCGCTACTTGTATCTCCGGAATATTTCAGCCGACAGCCAGTATCTGACCTCGGATGGCGTGATTACCACCCTGAGCTCCTCTCCCGGAAGCGTCGCTCTGTTCACTATCGGTCGTAATACGGAGGATGATCCCTTCTTCCCCACGCGCGGTTGGCTGCTCCACGCCTATGGCGCTGTGCGTGATCTGCACGACAACTTCGCCGGTGTCGTGGTGCGGGGCACGTGGCGCGCCGGAAGCGACTCCTTCTGGACTTTCCAGGCCCGGCCGTTCGATGACTTCCGCTCCCTGTTCGATGATGACCTGGGCATCTCGATCGTCTACTCGCACACGCTGTTTGCCGACACGCAAACGGGCGCGACTCGCCGAGCCCGCTGGTTTATCGGACCTGGTGTGACTGATTTGAATCACTTGCCCGGCTTTCGTTCGTACGAGGTCGGACTCAAGGGCGGTGTCCGCCTGGAAACGAAGTACTTCGGCACCGTGAATCTCTACGTCATCGCCAGTCACCTCGTGCGGACCGGGGACTAGCATGCGACCGCCATTCAACTCCAAACGGCGGCTGCTCCTGTTGGCTCCGGTATTGTTGCTTGCGCCGCTCGCTGCGCTCGGTGCACAGCTGACCCCGGTGCTGCAGGATGGGGAGCTCGGCGTTCGCCTCTTGGGCGCCGGGCTACCCCTCTCGTTCCGCAAGGATCTCGTGAGTGGGCTTACCAACAGGATCGTGATTCGGATCATCCTGCTGAACGGCGGACAGCCGAGCGCGCAGCGACTCGTCGGCATTGCCGTAAAATACGACCTTTGGGAGGAGACCTTCGACGTGCAGATGACTCTGGATGACGCTCCCTTCTCGTCACAAACCTGTCGAACGGTGGACGAGGTCATCTCGATCCTGACGAGCCTGACTTTGTCGCCGCTGTTCTCCGCGGGCGTCCTTGGCAGCGTGGGTAGCGGTAAGCTCACGCTGGTGGCGGAAATTCTGTTCGATCCGATCGAAAAGGCGCGCCTGGAGGAAATCCGCAAGTGGGTGGCCGAGAATGACCGTCCGATTCCGCCGGATCCCACCAGCGTCAGCTCCGGGTTGCCGGCGCGGCCGTCCACCAGCTCGCGCGTATTCAACAGGATTTTCGAGCAGTATGCCGCGGGCGCTCCGGTGGCTGCCGCCTGGAAGGAGACCGTGTCCTCGGCGCCCTTCCGGCTCGAAGAATTGCGGCACGGACACTAAAGATCATGGCAGATTCCGGTAGGGAGAGCCTGTGGAGATGAACCCGGGGGGCATCAGGGGAGCGCTATTTCTGGCGATTCTCGTCATGGCGGTGTTGCCTCTGGCCGCGGCGTTCTACCTGCTCGACCATGCGGTGGAAACCAGCCTCGACCTGGGTTTCAACCGCTCGGTCGTGCAGGCGCTGGAGGACAGCTCGCGCAACCTCAAAACCTTGAAACGGCTCGACCCCGGGAGTGCGGAGCGCTATCGCCGGCAGTTCGCAGCGGTGGAGCGCCTGGCGCGCGTCTACTCGGACCCCGGGACGCTCAAGGGCGAGGTGTTGGACTCGCTGCGGATCTTCTTCGGCGTCGGGCTGGTCGCCGCGGTCGTGTTGTCCATGTTGCTCGCCATACTCCTCAGCAGGGGAATCGCGCGCTCATACGAGCGCACCGTGGCGGAGCTCATCCGGCACAAGCAGCGGGTCCGCTACCTGGAGGAGATGGCCTCGTGGCAGGACCTGGCCAGGATGTTGGCTCACGAGATCAAAAATCCCCTGACGCCGATCGAGGTCCTGGTGACTTCGCTTTCCAAAGCCTACCGGAGCAAGAGCGAGGCGGAATTCCGCGCCTTGCTCGAGGGCGCCGAGACCATGATCATCGAGGAGTTGGGCTATCTCAAGAAGACGGTGAACAAGTTCGGCGAATTCGCCCGACTGCCGGCCGCCCACCTGGTCGAGGAGGATCTTGCGGGCGTGGTGGGGAAAATCGTCAAGGCGGTGGCGGCGAGCTTCGACACTGCTCAGCTACGTGTCAGCGAGGAGCCCGCGCCGCTGCAAGCAAAGATACGCGGCGACGTTGCGTTGCTGCGGCACGTGTTCACGAATATCGTTCGTAACGGTGTGGAGGCGAATCCTGGTCGTGCTGTTTGTTTCGACGTTGGTCTCGTCGCTGGCGCGGACTGGGTGACGATCTCGATAGCCAATGATGGGTGCCTGGTGCCCGCCGAGCTGGTGGAGCGGATTTTCGACCCTTATGTGTCCGGCAAGAGCGGCAAGGACAACATGGGCCTGGGGCTGGCGATTGTGAAGAAGATCGTGATCGAGCATGGCGGGGAGATCGTCTACCGGGAGGTAAGCGGTCGACCTGTCTTCAACATCACTCTGCCGCGAGTACGCTCATGAACGAGCCGGCGACCGCCGCGACGGTTCTCGTCCTCGACGACGAGAAGAACATCCGCAAGTCGATCGAGCTTGCCCTCGAGCAGGAAGGCTTGGCTGTGATCGCGGCGGCGGATGTCTCCAGCGCTCTGCGCGCCCTGCACGAGCGGATCGTGGAGGTGATGATCATCGATATCCAGCTAGGGGAGATCGACGGCATCGCCTTCTTCCGCAAGGCCCAGGCGGAGGGTTTCGACATTCCCGCCATCTTCATCTCCGGGCACGCCACTTTGACACAAGCCGCGCTGGCGGTGAAAAGTGGCGCGTTCGATTTTCTCGAGAAGCCCTTCAGTGCGGAGAAGATCGTCGTCATGGTACGGCGCTGCCTGGAGATGTCGGCCATCAAGGAGCGGCTACGGCTGCTCGATGAGCGCGCCGATCCCGCGGAGATCGTCGGCGAGTCCCGCGCCATCAAGCAGGTGATCGCCGATACGCTCAAGGTGGCGCGAACCCAGGCCAACGTATTGATTGTGGGCGCCAGCGGGACCGGCAAGGAGCTGATCGCCGGCACGATCCATGCGCATAGCGAGCGCCGCGACGGCCCCCTGGTCAAGGTCAACTGTTCGGCGATTCCCGACACCCTGTTGGAAAGCGAGTTGTTCGGCTATGAGAAGGGCGCGTTTACCGGTGCGGCGGCCGCCAAGAAAGGCCTGTTCGAAGCGGCGCACCGCGGGACTATCTTTCTCGACGAGGTGGCCGACTTGTCACTGCCGGCGCAAGCCAAGATCCTCCGCGTGTTGCAGAACGGTGAGCTCCAGAAGGTGGGGGCTCAACGGAGTGTGAAGGTCGATGTCCGGGTCCTCTCGGGTACCCATAAGGATCTCAAGCAGGCCGCGGCGGACGGCTCTTTCCGCGAGGATCTCTACTATAGGTTGAATGTTGTCCCGATCAGGGTGCCAAGCCTGCGTGAGCGTCCCGAGGACATCCCGTTGCTCGTGAATTTCTTCGTGCGTCGTATGTGCGAGAAGAATCATCTCAAGCCCAAGGCTGTCGACGAAGAGGTGGTCTGGGAGCTGCAGCGTTATCACTGGCCAGGCAACGTGCGCGAGCTGCAAAACGTTCTCGAGCGCATGCTGATCATGAGCGGCGAGAGTGTCTCGATCCGGGATCTTCCCGAGGAACTGCTGCGGGATGATTCGGGCGAGCCCGGCAAGCCCTCCGTCCTGAAGGAGTTCCGTGACAAGGCCGAGCGCGAGTTCGTCATTGCGGCGCTGAAGCGCAACCATGGTAATGTCAGCCAGTCGGCGCTGGAGCTGGGTGTCAGGCGGACTTATCTGCACCGGCGTATGGTTGCGCTGAAAATCAACAAAAGGGATTATTTTTTGTAGGAGCAGCTTGGCCCGGATCTGGACAATCGTGACCGCGAGCCTGATGGCCTTTCTGGCCGGTTGCGCGAGCGAGAGATCGCCGCACAACGGCCCGGCCGTGAGCCCGGAGCAGGCGCGCGATGTGATCGATCAATCGCTGCCGGCCGGCGTGTCGGATCGGGCGGGTTGGGTCAATGACATCTATTCCGGATTCACCGTCCAGGGCTTGCAGCCGACGCCTCAGAACGTTTGTGCCGTCGTGGCGGTCATCGAGCAGGAATCGAATTTTCACGTCAATCCTGTAGTGCCGGGATTGGGATCGAAGGCGTGGAAGGAAATCGATGCTCGCGCGGAACGTGCGGGTCTACCGCGCGTGCTCGTGCATGCCGCTCTGGAGTTGCATTCCCCGACGGGACGTACTTATAGCGAGCGGATCGACGCCGCCAAGACGGAGAAGGATCTGAGTGATATCTACGAAGACTTCATTGGATCGGTTCCGTTGGGGCGGCGGCTGTTCTCGGACTGGAATCCGATCCGCACGCGCGGCCCAATGCAGGTCAATGTCGCTTTTGCAGAGGCGTATGCGTCGGTCAGACCGTATCCTTATCCGGTGAAGAGCACCATCGCCGAAGAGCTCTTTACGCGACGTGGCAGTGTGTACTTTGGCATTGCGCATCTGTTTGCCTATCAGCCGCCATATACGGATTACCTGTATCGCTTCGCCGACTTCAACGCCGGTCAGTATGCGAGTCGTAACGCTGCGTTTCAGGCCGCCGTCGTCAAGGCATCCGGAATACCGTTGAATACGGATGGTGCGTTGCTGTCACGCGAGACCGGTCTCAGTAACACCGAGCTGGCCTTGCGCACCATCGCTGATCGCCTCGATATGACCGAGAGCGCGATCCATAGCGCCCTCGAGCAGGGGAAGACGCAGGAATTCGCGCGAACGCAGCTTTATCAGAAGGTCTTCGCGCTCGCTGAGCGCGCGGCGAAGCGCCCCTTGCCGCGAGCGATCGTTCCGGTGATCAAGTTGCATGGGCCCAAAATCAGTCGCGCGCTGACGACCAGTTGGTATGCTCATCGGGTCGATGGGCGCTTCCACCGCTGTCTGGCAAAATGAGACCCGCCGTGACCGATGCGGCCGCTGCAATCGAAGGATGACTCGATGGATGCTGTTTCGCAGGCGTTGCTCGAAGCGCAAAACAAGGCGATGGCGCTGTTCGCGGATATCGTGGACGAGGGCCTGATTCAACCTGGCAAGCTCGAAAGTGAGCTCACCGAGGACATTCACGAGCTGGCGCGCGAGCGCTATGGCGTGCGTCGGCACTGGCATAAACGCATCGCTCGCGCCGGCCCGAATACGCTGCTCACCTATTACGAGGAGAGCGCCGATCGGCGTATCGCGGCGGACGACATCGTCTTTCTGGATCTGGGGCCCGTCTTTGATTCGTGGGAAGCCGACTTCGGGCGCACCTATGCCCTCGGCTCCGATCCGCACAAACATCGCCTGGTCGGTGATCTCAGCGAGGCATTTCGCCGCGGGAAAGAGCTTTACGAGAACACTCCAAATCTGACCGCGGGGGCCCTCTACGACTTTGTCGCTGGCCTGGCGAGCGGTTACGGCTGGGAATTCGGCGCGCCCACCGCCGGGCACCTGATCGGCCACTTTCCCCACGAGCGCTCGCCGGATCCGAAGCGCTTCTCGATCCGCTCGGGCAACGAGCAGTGGCTTCGGGAGCCGGATGAGAACGGCAACCTGCGCCACTGGATCCTCGAGATCCATTTCGTGGACCGGTCGCGGCAGATTGGGGGGTTCCTCGAGGAGCTTCTGACGGTTCCGACGCCCCCATGACCCGCGCGCCGCGGCCGCGGCCGCGGCCTCGGCAGGCTCACCGCGAGGTTCCCCTTCCGGTCCCGCCAGGGTATGGTAGGATTCGCGCCCCCGCGAACAGCGCCTCCGGCCGCACGCCGTCGAGCGCGGCGGGCGCGGCGGCTTCGCCGCAGGGTTTTCTGCGCGCCCGTAGCTCAGTTGGATAGAGTACCTGGCTACGAACCAGGTGGTCGGGAGTTCGAATCTCTCCGGGCGCGCCATCTTCCCCTTAAAGGCTGCGTGCGGTTTACGGCTTGCTCGTACAGTGAGCGCGCATGGCCTTCACGA
>CAYNTW010000095.1:0-8910 GCA_964400085.1 uncultured Steroidobacteraceae bacterium
GTCGAAGGTGTGCTGCGGCTGTCGAAGGCGGAAGTGATGGCGCACCTGGGTCGCGACGCCTCGGCGTTTGACTACGGTGGACAGAAATACCGGTTCCAACACCTGGCCACGTTCGTGCATCTCGAGCCCTCGCCACTGCCGGAGCAGGACGTCACGATTCCAGTGGTGCTCGTGCGAGCCGGCGAACACTCGACGGGCCTCGTCGCCGACGAGCTCGTCGGCAGCCGTGAGATCGTCGTGAAGTCGGTCGGTCCGCAGATCTCGAGCATCCGCGGAATCTCCGGCGCCACGATCCTGGGCGACGGCCGTATCGTGATCATTCTCGACATCGGAGCGCTCGTGCGTGCCGAGTGGCGCTCCCGGCCGCAGGCTCCGGTGGTGCCGAAGGAAAAGGCCGACAAACGGGTCTTCGCGATGGTGGTCGACGACTCCATCACGGTCCGCCGCGTGACCCAACGCCTCCTCGAGCGCAACGGTATGCGGGTGTTGACCGCGCGCGACGGTATGGACGCGGTGGCACTCCTGCAGGACAACATTCCTGACATCATCCTGCTCGACATCGAGATGCCGCGCATGGATGGTTACGAGGTGGCCGCGCACGTGCGCAATGACCCACGCCTGAAAGACGTGCCGATCATCATGATCACCTCGCGCGTTGGTGAGAAACATCGTGCGCGGGCGATCGAGCTCGGAGTGGACGACTATCTCGGCAAGCCCTACCAGGAAGCGCAGCTCCTGGAAGCTATCGCGCCGCTGGTGGAGCGTCGTCGCATGGCAATCGGCAGCCATTTGTATGCCGCCGAGTTAGGTTGAGAGAGACCCCATGGCTGAACGCGTTACGGAAATCTACAGCCTGCTCGTGCCCCTGGTGGACGGCCGGCTGATCATCCCGCGCGCCTGCGTCGCCGAGGTCATCGGCTTCCAGACACCATCCGAGATGACTGGCGCCCCGCCGTGGTACATCGGTACGGTCCCCTGGAATGGCAAGGCGATACCGCTGATTTCGTTCGAGGGCGCCTGTGGCCAGATGATCCCGCCCGCCTCCGGCCGCACGCGCATCGTGATCCTGCATGCGCTCGGCACCCGTGTGGAGGGTGGCAATTTCGCCCTGGTCTCCCAGGGCTTCCCGCAGCTCGTACGGGTCAGCAACGACGTCGTTCGACCCGACAACTCGCGCGTCTTCCCCGATCGCGCCCCCGTCATCTGCCAGGTACGGATGATCAACGAGACGCCGCTGGTCCCAGACCTCGAGCGCCTCGAGGAAATGATCGCGGAAGAGACCACGATCGGTAGCAACTAACGCTGCGGGAGCCGCGCCCGTCCGAAGACCAGGATCACTTGCCGGGTGCACCACTGTTGATCAATGCCGGGGCCGGTACGATCGTCGCCGTTCCTTTAGGTCGATCCGCCGCGTTTGATGAGGCGCCGCTGGCTGCCGTGCTGCTTGATAGATGCCGGGTTGCGGGCGGCCGGAAGGCAATCGGGGATGTGTAATCGCCCTGTGATTTAGCGAACGGCAGCCCATTCACCGCGGCGAAGGAGCCTTCGCACAACTCGAGCTTAGGCAGACTCGGCCAATCGGGATTACGCACGACGACCTTCGGAATCTCCACGTCGACGCGTGAGAAGCGCACTCCCAGGGCCCCGGCGAGGTGCTCGACCAACGAACGCAACTCGTCGGCAAAGTCGTCGGCCACGGAAGGGTCACGCGCCATGAAGTAGGTCGTGAGATAGCGAGCGATCGGGGAGGCTTTGCCGAGCTCGTGATTGACGAGCTCCTGCTCGTTCGCGAACGTAAAAATCGAAGTCGTCGCCAGGTAATCGACGAAATCGCTCGGCACCGAAGGCTCCTGGGAGTGGATCGACGCGGTGCTCACCTTGATCACATCGCCCGACTTCGTGATCCGCACATCGCCCAACTCGAGCTGATAGACCAGCTTCGCGGGCCAGGCGATGAAGATCTGGGGCGTTTTCCCCAATACCTGGGGACAAGCGCGATACCAGATGGCGATCTGGCGCTCATGCTCGACCACCGCGTGCGTTCGGACCTGCGTCAGGATGACCTGGATCGGGTCGACCGGCTGAGTAGGTTTTTCCGCCCAGATCATGCGGCCGATGAGTCCACCCAGGACGAGCGCTAACAGCGCGATGAGCACGTATTTCACGGGTCCACCGGAATCGGCCGCCGCGGCGAGCGGGTGATGAGGCAGGGCACCATGGTGACTAGATTCCCGGCTTCCCTGGCCGAGGTCAAAGGTCCCCGAAATGATGCTGGATTATGGTTAATGCCGCGATCGCAGCCGTCTCGGTGCGCAGCACGCGAGGCCCCACCCGCACGGCCTTGAAACCGGCTCCCAGGGCCGCCTCATGCTCGATATCCTCCAGCCCTCCCTCGGGCCCAATCAGCACCATGATTCCGGCCCCAACGCCTTCCAGATCGTCCAGGCGAGCATCCCCGCTCGGGGAGAGCAGCACGCGCACGGGCCCAGAGCCAACGCGCGCGCCGGGGCCAGAGTGTGCGGATGCGCCGGGGACCGAGCGCGCAGACGCTGCACGGTCGGAGTGTGCGGCGGTGCCAGGGGCGGCGCGAGCGGCCGCAGCCCCCGCAGACGCAGCGCCCGCGTCAGTCGAGGCGAGCAGGTCGTAAAAGTCCAGTGGCGCGGCCAATTCGGGAACGCGATTCCGCCCGCACTGCTCGCACGCCGCGACCGCGATGCCCCTCCAGTGTTGCAACTTTCGTTCGGCCTGTTTCCCATCCAGCCGCACCACACTTCGTTTCGTAAACACCGGCACAATTCGCGAGGCGCCGAGCTCCGTCGCCTTCTGGATGACCCAGTCCATGCGCTCCCCTCGCGAAATGCCTTGCGCGAGCGTGAGTGAGAGCGGGGATTCGCGGTCGAATTTCCGATGCTCCGTCACACTCACCGCGACAGTATCCTTCTGGATCTCCTCGACGCGGGCGGCGAACTCCCCGCCGCTGCCGTTGAACACGGTGAGCGCATCACCACTGCGAAGTCGCAACACGCGCGCAATGTGGTTCGCGGCGCCACCTCCCAACAGGAGACGCGCGCCGGGAGCGACCGCCGCTTCCACGTAGACCCGGGTCAATCGCATGTTGCGAGCTCGATTCCTTCGCGCGCCACGGACACCATCAAGTCGATCTCATCGCGAGTAATGACATACGGCGGCATGAAATAAACCACGTTGCCCACCGGCCGCAAGAGAACACCACGGTGAATGGCATGCCGATAGATCGTCAGGCCACGCCGCTCCTGCCACGGATAGGCTTCGCGCGTTACCTTGTCCTTCACCAACTCGATCGCAACGATCATGCCGCGTTGCCGGACCTCCGCCACATGGGCCAGGCTCTCGAGCTCGCGCGCCCGTGCGCCCAGGTGCGCGGCCAGCGTCCGATTGCTCTCGAGCACATTATCCTCGCGGAAGATCCGCAGGCTCGCCAACGCGGCCGCGCACGCGAGGGGG
The DNA here is from genome assembly GCA_964400085.1 of uncultured Steroidobacteraceae bacterium. Taxonomy (GTDB): domain Bacteria; phylum Pseudomonadota; class Gammaproteobacteria; order Steroidobacterales; family Steroidobacteraceae; genus 13-2-20CM-66-19. Next base: position 3,484 of record CAYNTW010000095.1, read on the forward strand.
TTACCGGTGAAGCTGTGCGAATGCAGAAATGCGTTGAGCTTCGTGTATTCGTCGTAGAAAGCGGCATAGATTGACTCGGTGGTCAGCACCGCCGATAAGGGCAGATAGCCCGCCGTGAGACCTTTTGACAGGCACATAAAATCCGGTCGGACGTGCGCCTGCTCACAAGCAAACAGAGTTCCCGTTCGTCCGAAGCCCACCGCGATCTCGTCCGCGATCAGGTGGACCTCGTAGCGGTCGCAGGCCTCGCGTAGCAATTCGAGGTAGACCGGGTCATACATCCGCATCGTTCCCGCGCATTGCACCAGCGGCTCGACGATGACGGCCGCCACTTCGTGGGCGTGCCGAGCCAACGCCGCTTCCATGTGCGCGAACTTGCGACGAGAGTGCTCGGCCCAGCTTTCACCGGCCTCGCGTTCGTAACAATCGGGCGAGGGCACCGTGATGACATCCATGAGGAGGGGTTGATAGATCTCCTTGTATAACTCGACATTACCCACCGCGAGAGCGCCCAATGTCTCGCCGTGATAGCTGTTCGAAAGTGTGATGAAGCGTCGCTTGCCGGAGCGCCCCGTGTTGCGCCAATAGTGAAAGCTCATCTTTATCGCCACTTCCACGGCGGCCGAGCCGTTGTCCGCGTAGAAGCAGCGCGTCAGTCCAGCGGGAGCCACCGATACCAGTGCTTCCGACAGCTCTATCACGGGGGAGTGGGTGAATCCGGCCAGGATCACCTGCTCGAGCTGATCCAACTGCTCGCGTACCGCGGCGTTGATGCGCGGGTTGGCGTGCCCGAACAGGTTCACCCACCATGAGCTGACGGCATCCAGGTAGCGGTGTCCCTCGAAGTCTTCCAGCCACACACCTTCGCCCCGCCGGATCGGAATCAGCGGCAGCAGCCGCTCGTGATCCTTCATCTGCGTGCAGGGATGCCAGACGTGCGCCAGGTCACGCGCCACGTAAGAAGCGTTACCGTTGTTCATGAAGCGATTGTGGCATGATCCGTGTGCAACGGTTGACGGTCCGCGCGGGTGCCTACCTTCCATGTCCAGCCCATCGCTCCTGAAAGTTGACCCCGCCACCGGTCTTCTCATCGGTGTGCGACAGGTGTTGTCCACGCACTTCGACGCACGTCCGGCGAGTGCCGTGCCGGAACTCATCGTAGTGCATGGCATCAGCCTGCCGCCCGGGGAGTTCGGAGGTCCTTGGATCGATCGCCTGTTCACCGGCAATCTGCCCGCGGACGCCCATCCCTACTTTGCACAGATTCGTGGCCGCGTTTCAGCCCACGCACTCATCCGGCGCGACGGACAGGTCGTCCAGTACGTTCCGTTCAGCGCACGCGCCTGGCACGCCGGACAGTCTGAATATCGCGGTCGCCCCGCGTGCAATGACTTCTCGATCGGTATCGAGCTGGAGGGAACCGACGATATCCCCTACGCCGACGCGCAGTACGACCAACTCGCCGCGCTCGTGCGCGCGCTGTTGCCCGCCTATCCGCTGCTATCGACCACCCACATCGCCGGCCACAGCGACATCGCCCCCGGCCGCAAAACCGATCCCGGCCCGGCATTCGACTGGCCCCGATTTCGCCGCTTGCTTGCACCGTGACCGGCACCAGTGCGTCCCCTGCGGCGCAGCCGAATTTGCGCCAATTGAACTAGCCGGATTTGCTCCGATCATGGCGCCACAGCACTTCCGCACCGCGCTCATGTCGCGCCAGCACCCGCGCCAACACGAACAACAGGTCTGAAAGCCTGTTCAAATACTTCAACACCTCGGGGCTCACGGTTTCCTGCCGCGCGAGCGACCAGGTTCTGCGCTCCGCGCGCCTTGCGACTGTGCGCGCGACATGACATGCGGCCGCCGCCGGTCCGCCGCCCGGGAGAATGAATTCTTTCAGAGCCGGCAATGAATCGTTGAACTTGTCGAGCGCGTCCTCCAGACGCGTGACGTGCGCGTCCGTGATTGCGCGATGCCCCGGAATGCACAGCTCCCCACCCATATCAAACAGCTCGTGCTGCACTTCCGTCAGGCACTGAACGAGGGCGCCAGGCAGCCCGGGTACGGCCAGCAGCACACCCACCGTGCTGTTGAGCTCATCCACAGTCCCGTAAGCCTCCACGCGCGCGCTATCCTTGGGCACGCGCGAGCCATCCCCGAGACCTGTGGTTCCATCATCGCCCGTGCGCGTATAGATTTTGCTCAACCGATTGCCCATGCTTCTCTCCCGACCTCCGTAACGCGCTGGCATTGGCCAGGCAGGCTCCCGAACCGATTATGGCATCATCTCCCGAGCTCCAAGCAGCGCTACAGGCCGCGCAGGCCGCAGCCGAGATCATTCGCTCCCTGTACCAGAAGAACCTCGCGGTCACGACGAAGGCGGATGCATCGCCTGTAACCGAGGCCGACGTGCGTGCCGAGGAAGTCATCAAGCGCGTCCTGGGCGAGCGATTCCCCGCGTACGGATTCTATGGCGAGGAGACCGGGCAACACGCCATGACCGCCGAAAGCATCTGGTTGGTAGATCCGATCGATGGCACCAAGTCCTTCGTGCGCGAGTGCCCTTTTTTCTCCACACAGATCGCGCTCATGCGCGCGGGTCGGCTGGTGTTGGGAGTGTCCAGCGCCCCCGCTTACGGTGAGTTGGCGTGGGCCGAGGAGGGCGGCGGCGCCTTTTTGAATGACAAGCCCATACGCGTCAGCCGTGTTGCCGAGCTCTCGGCAGCCATCGTCTCCACCGGAAATTTGAAAACCTTGGCGCGCTCGCGCCAATGGAGTCGCTTCGGTGAGCTCATCCCCCGCGTGAGCCGCATCCGCGGTTACGGCGACTTTGTGCACTATCACCTGCTGGCGCGCGGCTCGTTGGATGTGGTCATCGAGTCGGACGTCAACATTCTGGATATCGCCGCGCTCACCGTCATCGTACGCGAGGCGGGCGGCACATTCACGGACCTCAGCGGCGCCGGAGTGGGTCTCGGAACAACTACGGTGTTAGCCACGAACGGGGCGTTGCACGAGACGGTACTCGAAGCGCTCGCCCCGTGATGGTGCCCCAGCTCTGCCACGCGCGAACCTCAGTACCGCGCACCACTACGCGCTGACAAACACGCGTCGCCCATCCTTCTCGATCTCGAGCATCGGAGAGTCATAGAGCGTGCCCAAGCTCTCGGCGGTCAGCACATCGCGCGCTGGCCCGGCGCGCCAGCGTCCGTCCCCAAACAGCAGGACCACCCGGTCCGCGAAACGTGCCGCGAGTGTCGGGTCGTGAAGCGTGGTGATTACCGTGCTCCCCTGGTCGGCGAGAGCTCGAAACAGACCCAACACCCGCACCTGGTGACGCGGATCCAGGTGGTTGGTTGGCTCATCCAACAGAAAAATCCCCGGCTGCTGCGCAAGCAGCGCCGCCACGGCGACCCGTCGTTGCTCACCTCCTGAGAGGGTATCCGAGCGTCTTTCGGCAAAATCACCCAGGTCCACGGCCCGCAGCGCCTCGCGCGCGATCTGCTCGTCTTTGGCGGTTTCCCATTGCCATAGCGACAGATGCGGGTGTCGCCCGATCAACACCATTTCGAGCGCGGTGGTCACGAACGCGTCTTCGAGATCCTGCGCGAGCAGACCGAGTCGCAGCGCCACCGCGCGCCGACTGAGCCGCTCGAATGGCACGCCATCCAGGTGCACTTCTCCCGCATCCGGCGGCCGTAGGCCGGCGAGTGTGTGCAAAGTCAGCGTCTTGCCAGAGCCATTGCATCCGAGAATGGCGACGAGCTCGCCCGCGGCGAATTGCAGCGACAACTCGTTGACGAGCTCGCGTGTTCCAACACGCACGCTCACCTGCTGTGCGGCGAGCCCTAGTTGTGCGTCCACCGGATCTCGTCCGCCGTAACGGCTCCAACGACCACATCCCGAAGACTCGCGGGCATCTCGAAATCCCTTGGGGACAAGGCACGCCGCCCCGCCATGATCTCCGCCCGCTGTTGGGGAAAGCGCGGCTCTTGGTCGGGATCCGCGAAACCTGACGGAAATAGCGGCGCCCCCGTTGCGAAGTCGTATTTGTCGGTTGCGCCCAGGGTATGGAGGAACTCGTGAGCGATCACGATGTTATTCATACCCGTCATGCTCCGGGTGGCGAATGCGTGGACCACACCCATCAGCCCCTTCTGCAGCCCGTGCGAGTCCGGCACGGTCTGCAGTGAGCTCGGGTCGTGGTAGAGCACGAAAATGCGGATGCGCGAAGGCGTCCTACCGGGCACCTTACTGGCATGCAGGGCGAACCAGCGCATCCTGAGACTCCACCACATGACACTCAGGGGTCCGGCCCCTTGCTGCAACTGGGGCGGAAGCTCCTTCCCTTGCGGGTAGAGCTCGATATGAACGGGCTCATCGAGCGCAACCCCGAACCGATGCGCCTCGCGCTCGAAAAACGTCTCAATGGCCGCGAAATCTCCTGGAGAGAGGTCGGCGATGTAGGCCTGCGCTGAGGGACTGTTGTCGGCGTTCAGGGGATAGATACCCACCCATAAAGGACTCTTCCAACTCTGGGTCTCCACCCGGTCGAGCCACGTGCGGCCGGCAACGATGACCAGCACAATCATCAATACGGTAATCCGTATGGTTTTCCACACGAGCGGCGCGCCGATGTCAGGGCTGTAAGCGCGTTGCGGTCCAAGGGCTCGTGCCGAAGAACCCGTCGGCCTGAGGTGTCAGCTCGCGAGTCCAGCGGGCGCGATCGTGCACCCGGGCCTCGCCCTCGACCCAGAGCTCCACGGAGTCGGCCCAGAGATGATACCCGCCCCAGTGGGGGGGTCGTGGAATGACAAACTCCGTCTGCCCCTCGCCTCCGGACCCGGGCGCCGCCGGATCGGGGACCCCGAAACGCTTGGCGGTCTCCGCGACTGCCTTCTGCAAATCCTTCCGCGAGGCCACTGGGGAGCTTTGCTCGCTGGCCCAGGCGCCCACCCGGCTCTGCCACGGTCGCGAGGCGAAATAGGCGTCGCTGTCGGCCGCGGGCGCCTTCACGACCGGCCCCTCCACCCGCACCTGCCGGTGCAGGGCATCCCAGTGGATCACGGCGGCCGCTCGGGGATTGCGCTCGAGCTGCCGCCCTTTGCGGGAGAGGTAATTCGTGTAAAAGACCAGATAGCCGGGTTTCGCCGCGATTTCCTTGCAAAGCACGACGCGCGCGGACGGCCGGCCGTCCGGATCGCTGGTGGCGAGGATCATGGCGTTGGGATTGGGCTGCAGCCGCTGCTGCCAGCTCTCGGCCATCCATTGGCTCAGCACGATCAGCGGCTCGGACGGCAAGGGATCCGGGAGAAGCTCGGTAGGGTGATTCATAGAGCCGCCATGTTAGAGGCTCCCTCCACCACGGTCATCTGCGCGCTTGCCGAACGGCGAGGGCCGTTGTCCCGGCCCGAGCGCCGGCCATGG
>CAYNTW010000095.1:9010-22229 GCA_964400085.1 uncultured Steroidobacteraceae bacterium
ATGGCCGGCCGGACACCGCTCCAGGGACGGTACTCGCGCGCCCGTCGGCGCTACTTGAGCCAGGCACTTGCAGCCCACACCGGGGGCCGATAGAAAGGGGCCCACTTCGAAAGCGACCCTGGGACCCCCTCGCCATGACGCGCGATGACGTGACGCTGGACGATCTGCGCCGGCGCTTGAATGAGATAGACCGCCAGCTCATCTCGCTGGTGGCGGAGCGCAAAGCCGTCAGCGCCGAGGTTGCGCGCGTAAAGCGCTCCACGGGCCACCCGACTCGGGACTACGAGCGGGAGCGCGAGGTGATCCTTGGCGTGCGCGCCACGGCGTCGGAGCTGGGTGTCTCTCCGGCCTTGGCGGAAGAACTTCTGCGGCTTTTGATCCGTTCCTCTTTGACCACCCAAGAGCAAGCGAGCGTCTTGGCGCACCAGGCTGGGACCGGTCGGCGCGTGCTCGTGATCGGCGGCGGCGGCAAAATGGGCGGGTGGTTCGTCGGATACCTGATGTCCCAAGGGTTCACCGTCGAGGTGGCTGACCCCAGCGGTGGCCCCCCCGGCGTGCCGCGGGTCGAGGACTGGCGCAAGACCGATCTCAACCAATACGACTACATCATTCTCGCCACCCCGTTGGGTGTCACGGACGCGATCTTGCGCGACCTGGCTCTGCGTCGGCCTACCGGTGTGATCTTTGACGTGGGCTCCTTGAAATCGCCCCTGCGCTCGGGTCTGCTTGCCTTGAAGTCGCACGGCTGCCGAGTGACCTCGCTGCACCCGATGTTCGGTCCGGATACGGAACTGCTTTCCGGGCGCCACGTCATCTTCGTCGATCTGGGCCACGGCGAGGCGCTTGCGAGCGCGCGCGCGCTGTTCTCTCCAACAATGGCCGAGCAGGTTGTCATGAGCCTCGATGACCATGATCGCCTCATCGCCTATGTGCTCGGACTTTCGCACGCGCTCAACATCGCGTTCTTCACGGCGCTGGCGGAAAGCGGGGAAGCCGCGCCGAAACTTGCGCGAATGTCGAGTACGACGTTCGACTCACAGCTCGACGTCGCTACTCGCGTCGCTCAGGAAAGCCCCGAGCTTTACTACGAGATCCAGAGTTTGAACGACTATGGCGCGGAATCGCTGGAAGCCCTTGCGAAGGCGGTGGAGCGCATTCGCGCCGCGGTGCTTTCCCAGGATTACGATGCATTCGCGGCATTGATGCGTCGCGGGCGTGACTACCTCGAGGACCGTCGCAGCGTGGCCGAGCGCCGCGCCTGAGCGACCTGCTGTGTCTGAACGCACCTCGAGACGTCCGGCCCCTACCGAAGAGCGCGTTCGCGCGCTCGAGCGCGAGAATCGCGGGTTACAGGACCGTCTGCGTGAGCTCACGGAAGAGGTGTCGCGGAACGAGCTACTGTTGCGCAAAACGCAAGAGCGAGAGCTCGAGCTCTTGCGCGCCAGCTCGCTCGCGCAGTTACTCGAGCGCTTGATCCATGGACTGAGAGTCTCGTATCAACTGGACGCGGTCACCCTCGTCCTGAACGATCCCCAACATGAGATCCGGCACCTGATGGCTGGGGACGGCTTTCTGGTGAACGAGCTTCGTGAAGTGCGCTTCGTCGACTCGCTCAAGGACGTTGCTCCCCAACTTCCGGACCTCGAGCGGCCGTGGCTCGGGCCGTTCTTCAAGGACGACCACGAGCTGTTGGTTCAGGGGGCCATTCGTTCGGGCAGCATCGCCTTGATTCCCTTGTGGCGTAACGAGCAGCTCGATGGACTGCTGGTGTTCTGCAGCCGCGATCCCATGCGCTTTCACCGGGAGCTGGCGAGCGATTTCCTGGCCCACCTCGGTGTCGTCGCGGCGATCTCCATCGAGAATTCCGTCAACCGCGCGCGCCTGGTACGGAGTGGTTTGACCGATTTTCTCACCGGCTTCCACAATCGCCGTTATCTGCAGTCCCGTCTGCGCGAGGAGCTGGCCCGCGCCCAACGCGCGAGGCAGTACCTCGTCTGCCTGATGATCGATGTCGATCACTTCAAGCGTGTCAACGACCAATATGGACACCTGGCGGGCGATGCGGTGCTGCGTGAAGTTGCGCGCCGCGTGGACGCGGAGATGCGCACCAGCGACACGGGTGCTCGCTTTGGCGGTGACGAGTTTGCCATCGTGTTGGCTCAGAGCAGCTTCGAGGACGGCGAGCGCGTGGCGCAGCGAGTTCTACGCGCTGTTGGCGGCCAACCCATCAAGATCGGCTCGCATGGCAGCGAGACTGTCACATTGTCCATCGGCGTAGCCGCCGCGGCGCCGAGTCCCGACGCGAAAGACCTCAAGCAGATGGCGGAGCGCTTGATCGCCGAAGCGGACGCGGCCCTCTATCGCGCCAAGACCGGCGGCCGCAACCGGGTTGCTACCTCGTCGAACATCGTGAAGTGAGTCGAAGCCTAGTGGCACGTGGGCAAACGCTCAGCGCGGTCGGCCGCGTAGCAGGGCGATAAACACGGGTGCCCCGATAATCGCCATGATCGCTCCTACAGGAAGCTGTCGGGGACTTGCGATCGTTCGCGCGACGAGGTCGGCCAGCGCCAGCAGCGTCCCACCCAACAGTGCCGATGCGGGCGCCACGGTGCGGTGATCGCTCGTGCGGAATGTGAGTCGCACCGCATGGGGGGTGATCAAACCGACAAACCCGATGGTCCCGGCGCTTACTACCGCCACCCCTGTCAATATCGCGCATCCAAAAAACAGGAGCGGACGCCAGATCTCCAGCTCCAGGCCGACACTGCGCGCGCGTAACTCTCCGGCTGCGAGCACGTTGAGGGGCCGTCCGATCAACAATGCCAGGATCAGCGCCACCAGCGCCGCCAAGGCGCTCGTCCATGGGCTGAAAGCCCACTCCAGATCGCCTGCCAGCCAGAACACCATGCCCCGGACGCGGGAGGCGTCCGCCACGGCCAGCAAAACACTGATCACGGCTCCGCAGGCACTTGCCAGTACAACTCCGGTCAAGAGGAGGCGCGGCGTACCGCCGTTGCGGGCAAGGAGGTAAACGATGGCTACCGCGCACAAAGCTCCCACGACAGCGCCCGAGTGAACCGACAGCGCCGCGGCGCCCGCAATCATGGCAAGCAAGGCACCGATGGCCGCCCCGCCTGAAACCCCCAGGACATACGGGTCCGCCAGGGGATTCCGAAACAGGGCCTGCAGGAGTACACCAGCCAGTGCCAGCAGACTTCCCACTCCAAACGCGGCAAGCGCCCGCGGCAATCGGACTGCCGACATCACGTTGCGCGCGGCGTCATCCTCGCTGCCTAGCAACACACTGGCCATGCGGCCGGCGCCGATTCCCGAGCTTCCGATGAGCAGTGAAGCGAAGAATACTGCCAGGGCCAACGCCACCAGCGCGCTCAAGCCCTTCCAGGCGGCGACTCTCGACGAGCTCGACATCCACACAAGATAACCTCTTCACGCCGCGCGGCACGCTGGCCCATTCGGGCTAAGCTTAGCGCGACCTTACTCACCCCAAGCACGGCTTGTGGCAGACTGCAACGGACACATGGGCGACCTCATCGACTCGGACGGTTTTCGCGCGAACGTCGGCATCATCCTGATGCGCGATGATGGCGAGGTGTTTCTGGGTCGTCGCCCGGGTGGTCGTGGTTGGCAATTTCCTCAAGGTGGGGTGCGTGTCGGAGAAAAGCTCGAGGACGCCGCGTACCGTGAGCTTTACGAGGAAATCGGAGTGTCGCGTACTGACGTCGAACTTGTCGGACGCACGAGTCGTTGGCTGCGCTACCGGCTACCTGCCCGCTACATTCGCCGCAACCAGCGTCCGGTTTGCATCGGCCAGAAGCAGCGCTGGTTCCTGCTGCGCTTGAGACGCGCGGACGTGACATTCGATTTTGCTCACACGAATGAACCGGAATTCGACCAGTGGCGGTGGGCGTCATACTGGGAGCCTGTCAAAGAAGTGATTTACTTCAAGCGCCTCGTCTACACGCGCGCGCTGCTGGAGCTCGCACCGATTGCTTTCCCGCAAGGCCAACCAGCGTTCCCATCGTGGTGGGAGGCCGTCACCGCGCGACGTAGGGCCGCGGTGTCACCGGCACCGATCGAGTGAGTGGGACGCCTTCCCGCCCCATGATCGCCAAGATGATCGGTAAAGACGGCAGGCTTGGAAGGGCCATGGGCCAGCCGAAGCCCAGCCTCGTGGTCCGCCAACATGCCCCCGTCCGTCGCATCGCCCTGATCGCCGCCATCTCGCTGCTCGTTCTGTTCGCGCTCTATGTCATCTACGAGCTCGGCCGCTATGACGCCGGATATGATCGGCTCGCCGTAGGACAGCAGCGGACCGAATTCGAAGTGCGGATCGAGCGACTCGAGAAAACCAACCACGAGTTGCGTACCAAGTTGGCCGAGCTCGACACCATCCGGATCGGGAGGGCGCGCGAGCAGGCAGAGGTCGCGAAGACCATCGGCGACCTCCAGGCCCAGGTGGCGCGAGAGTCACAGGAGCTGGCGTTCTATCGGGGCGTGGTCACGCAAGGCGCCGCGGAAATCGGCGTAAAGATCGGACAGATGCGGATCTCGCCGGGACGCAAAGCCGGACAGTTCACACTCCATCTTTCGTTGGTGCGCTCAGGCAAAGCCGACAACGTGGTGACCGGCACACTGGACCTGGTGGTGGACGGAGGCACTGGAGAAAAGTCGGATACGCCCCTCGACCTGACCGCCCTCACCCAAGGGAAGCTGCACGAGCTCCCCTTCAACTTTCGCTTTTATCAGAACTTCGACCAGGAGATCCTCCTCCCGGCGGGCTTCAAGCCCGAGCACCTGGCGGTCGAAGTGCATTCGAGTCGCAAGGACGTGTCCCCGTTGGTCCAGACGTTCATCTGGGGTCCGGAGCCCGCCCGTTGAGGCCATCTGATAGGCTCTCGCGCTCTTCGACGAGGGAGGAAAAAAATGTTCACCCGCGAAACGAAGCAAGCCAGGATCGATACGCTCATCGGTAAAGCCGCGCGTGTAAACGGCGACGTCGAGTTCGCCGGCGGCCTGCACCTGGACGGTGCGATCATTGGCAACGTCCGTTCGGATCGCGCTCCGACGTCCACCTTGTCAGTGAGCCAGGGCGGCTCCATAGAGGGGATGGTTGATGTGCCGAACGTCCGGCTGGACGGCACTGTCAAAGGCGATATCCATGCTCCCGGCCGCGTCGTTCTGGGCGCGACGGCGCGCGTGGAAGGCAACCTATACTACGGCGTCATTGAGATGACACTTGGCGCGCAGATTATGGGAAAGCTGACGCAGGTAAATCCAGCGGGCGCCGACGGTCCGGTGACGACCGGGGGCGTTAGCGAATAAGTCGCCTTTGACGCGAGCCGGCGGCGGCTTCTAGACTGGCCTGGCTTGAAATGAGGTATCGAACCTGATGAACACAGCTGAAGCGTTGCAGGAAGCTCCTGCCCTGCTCTTCACGGACGCGGCCGCCCGCAAAGTCTCCGATCTCATCCGTGGCGAGGGGAACCCGAACCTGATGCTGCGCGTGTTCGTGCAGGGTGGCGGCTGCTCCGGCCTGCAATATGGCTTCGAGTTCGACGAGGTGATGCAGGAGGGCGACACCTGTGTCGAGAACCAGGGCGTGAAGTTGCTCGTCGATCCCATGAGCGTGCAGTACCTCACCGGCGCTGAGATCGATTATCGCGAGGGGCTGGATGGAGCCCAGTTCGTGATCCGCAATCCGAATGCGGCAACGACCTGCGGCTGCGGGTCCTCGTTCTCGGCTGCCTGACCTCCCCGAAAGCGCGTGCGACCGGAGCGTGACCGAAACGCAGTCTCTGCCCGCTCAGCTCCCCAACAATCCCGGAGCTCAACCCGCAATGTCCCTGACGTTCTAGCGGCCGTCGACCTCGGCTCGAATAGCTTTCACATGATCGTGGCGAGGTACTCGCACGGTCAGCTCGTGGTTATCGACCGTCTGCGCGAAATGGTTCGCCTTGCGGCCGGTGTCGAAGAGAACGGGAGGATCGATAAGGAAGTCGCCGCGCGCGCGCTCGCATGCCTACAGCGTTTTGGGCAAAGGTTGCGAGACATGCATGCGGATAGTGTCCGTGTCGTCGGCACAAACGCCCTTCGCGTAGCGCATCGCAAGCAGGCCTTCCTGGAGCGCGCGCGTGAGGCGTTGGGTCACCCGATCGAAATCATCTCCGGAATGGAAGAGGCGCGCCTCATCTACTCCGGTGTGGCCCACACGATGCCCAGCGAGCCCGGCAAGCGGTTCGTGGTCGACATCGGTGGTGGGAGCACTGAGCTGATCATCGGCGAGGGCTTGACGCCCCTGGAGCTCGAAAGCCTGCAAATGGGCTGTGTGTCCTTGAGCGAGCGCTTTTTCCGAGACGGGAAAATCTCCGCCAAGCGCATCGAGCGAGCGCGGATGGCCGCCCGACTCGAGCTCGAGCCCGTACAGGCCGCTTTCCGTCGTCGCGGATGGGAGCGCTGCGCGGGTAGCTCGGGCACCGTGCGCGCGATCGGCGAGGCCATTCGCGAGTTGGATCCACAATCGATCACGATTACCCCGGCCGGCCTGCAGCGGGCGATCAACTACATGGTCGATGCGGGACACATCAGGGAGCTGAAGCTGACGCCCATCACGGACGATCGTCGCCCGGTTTTCCCCGGCGGAATTGCCATTCTCGCGGAGATCTTCGCGGTCCTGGAGTTGAAGGAAATGCGCATCGCCGAGGGCGCCATGCGCGAGGGCTTGCTATACGACATGCTCGGGCGCTTCACGGACGAAGACGCGCGCGAGCGTACCGTCCGCGCCATGCAGCGGCGCTACCACGTCGATTTCGCACAGGCTGAGCGCGTAGAGTCGACGGCGCTGCAGTTCCTGGAGCAGACGCGAATCACGTGGAAGTTGGATGATCCGCTGGCCGACCTCGCTTTGAAATGGGCAGCGCGGCTACACGAGATCGGGTTGGATGTCTCGCACAGTGGCTATCACCGCCACGGCGCCTATCTCCTCGAAAACGCCGACATGCCTGGATTCTCGCGGGAGGAGCAGCGCCTACTGGCCCGCATGGTGGGCTCACACCGGCGCAAGCTGGCGTTGGAAGGTCTCGAGGAGCTGGTGCCGCCCTGGGACCGCAGCGCGACCTACTTGATCGTCCTGCTACGGCTGGCCGTGCTGTTGCATCGGGGGCGTAGTCCTACGGCACTGCCGCTCATCGAGCTGAAAGCCACGCCGCGCTCGCTAGAAGTCATATTTCCGGCCCGCTGGTTGAAAGATCACCCGCTCACTTCGGCCGATCTGCAGCAGGAGACGGACTATCTGCGCGCCAGTAACTTCAGGTTGCGGGTTTTCAGTCGCACGCGATAGTTCTCCCGTCTGCCGCGGTTGCGGAGCCTTGCCGCTCGAGGCTAGACTCAAACACAACCAACTATATTGAACGGACACTCTCGAGTCCCAGGGAGAATACGATGAACAAATTCCTGATCGCCGCATTGTCGTTTGGTCTTTTTCCCGTGATGGCCCCTGCGTGGAGTGGCTACAATTCAGTGACCATCACGCACCTCAGCGTCTACCAGGCGGGACAGGCATCTCCGGCAGGGGTGCTCGTCGAAGTCTCGCCTGTTACGCCTGCGGACACAGAGGGGTGCAGTCAAAGCGGCAAGGGCTGGATCTGGATCGATTTCTCATCCACAGCTCAACCGGATGGCAAGACTCTCTACGCGATGTTGGTTGCCGCGGAGCTTGCCGGCAAGACGGTCAACATCGGCGTAAACGGCTGTGCCTCTAACGGATTGCCGCTAGCCTACGCCAGCGGTGTGTATCCCTGAAGGCACTCGTGCGTTAGGGTGCGGTCGGAGCCCCGGCCGCATACCTGCCGAGCAGTTCCATTTGCGAATGCACGGGCCGATGTGCGGCGCGCGGAATGCGCTCGTACTTTCCGTCCGGGAGGAGCTTCCAGGCCTGGCAGGTGTCGCTCAGGCAATATTGCAGCTCGCGCAGGATTCGTTCGCGATGCAAGGGCCTGGTGATCGGAAAGGCCACCTCCACGCGGCGGAAGAAGTTCCGCTCCATCCAGTCCGCGCTCGCGCAAAACAACTCAGGATCGCCGCCATTCTCGAAATAACACACGCGCGAGTGCTCGAGGAAACGTCCTACGATCGAGCGCACCTCGATGTTTTCCGAGATCCCGGGAATGCCTGGCCGTAACGCGCAGACTCCGCGGATGATGAGATCGATTTTCACCCCGGCGCGGGAAGCGCGATAGAGCGCCTCGATCGACTGCGGCTCGGTGAGCGCGTTCATTTTCACGATGACATGGGCTTTGCGCCCGGCGCGCGCATGCTCGGCCTCGCGGGCGAGCTTCGAGAGCACCATCTCGTGCATGCCGAATGGCGACTGCACCAGGCGGTTCAACTTCGGTGTCTGGGTGAGGCTCGTGAGCTGCAGAAACAACTCGTGCACGTCCTGGCCGATCTCGTCGTTGCACGTGAAGAGGCCGTAATCGGTGTATTGGCGTGCGGTGCGCGGGTGATAATTGCCCGTGCCGAGGTGGCAGTAACGACGGATCCCGCCGGGCTCACGTCGCACGACCAACGCCAGCTTGGCGTGTGTCTTGTAGCCCACGACGCCATACATGACGTGCGCCCCGACTTCCTGGAGCCTGTTCGAAAGCTCGATGTTGGCTTCTTCATCGAACCGTGCCCGTAGCTCGACGATGACGGTGACGTCCTTGCCGGCGTTGGCCGCGGCCACGAGCGCGTCGACGATCGGCGAATCGTTGCCTGCCCTGTAGAGGGTCTGCTTGATCGCCAACACCTGCGGATCGCTGGCCGCGAGGCGCAGGAAGTCCATCACCGGCGCAAAGCTTTGGTACGGGTGATGCAACAGCAGGTCATTCTGCCGGATGACGGCGAACATGTCGTTGTTGGCGGCCAGGCGCTTGGGCAGCCCGGGCGTGAAAATCGGATATTTCAGGTCGGGCCGTTGCACCAGGTCGTAGATGGCCGACAGCCGGTTGAGATTCACCGGTCCCGGCATGCGGTACATATCGACGTCGTGCAGCGCGAATTGTCGCAAGAGGAATTGCGCCATGTCCTCCGGGCAGTCGCGCGAAGTCTCCAGTCGCACGGCGGCTCCGTAGCGCCGGTGCGCGAGCTCGCCTTCGAGCGCGCGGCGCAGGTCATCGATTTCCTCCTCGTCGACGAAGAGATCACTGTTACGTGTGACCCTGAACTGGTAACACCCCGTAACCTTGATGCCGGCGAAGAGCTTATGGACGAAGGCGCCGACGATGCCAGTCAACAACACCAGCGTTTTGCCGGGACCGTCCCCTGGTATCGGAACCACGCGCGGCAGCGAGCGCGGCGCCTGCACGATCGCGTGCTCGCTGTCCCGGCCGAAAGCATCCTTGCCCTCCAGTCGAACGATGAAATTGAGGCTCTTGTTCTGAATGCGCGGGAATGGCCGGGCGGGGTCGAGACCGAGCGGGCTCAACACCGGCTCGATCTCGCGCTCGAAATACTGCTCGAGCCACTTCTGCGCTTCCGGGCTCCAGGCGGCGCGCCCCAGCAGGTTGATGCCCTCGGCGGCCATCGCCGGCAGCAGGACTTCGTTCAAACACCGGTATTGTTCCGCCACCAACCGCAACGCGCGCTCGTGTACGGCGCTCAGCAGCTCGGGCAGGGACATGGAGTCGGAGGCGAACGAGCCTGAGCCGAGCTCCAGGAGTTGCTTCAGGCCCGCGACCCGGATCTCGAAGAATTCATCCAGGTTGCTGGAGGAGATGCACAGAAAACGTAGGCGCTCGAGCAGCGGCACCGACTCATCGAAGGCCTGGTCCAGGACGCGTTGGTTGAACTCGAGAAACGAGAGCTCGCGGTTGATGTAGTTCTGCGGCGCTTTGAGATCCGGTGAATCCATTGCCTTACCTGCCGTAAGAGGCGCATTCGGGCCAGCCGCCGGCGTTGCGGACTCCGCGGACGAGTCTGACTCGGATTGCCGGCCCAAGTCCGGCCCCGACATGACAGTCGCGCGCGATGTACGGTCAGAACGTGCCATATAGGCCCTGGCAACGCGTTGCGCCGCCCGGTCGGTCATTTCACCGCGACACCAGCACCGGACCGGTGGGCGTCTCGAGCGACGCCAACAGGGGGGCGGTGCGTGCCTGGAAGTCATCGCGCCAGCGCGCGTCGATCGGCTCGGCGTCCGGCAGGGAAACCGTCTGCGGATTCTTGAATACGCCGTTCACGCGGTACTCGTAATGCAAGTGCGGGCCGGTCGCCAAACCCGTCATGCCAACGTAGGCGATGACGGCACCTTGATTAACATGCTCGCCGACATGGATTCCCTTCGCGAAACGAGAGAGATGTCCATAGACCGTGACAATACTCCGGCTGTGCTCGATTTCGATCAAGTTGCCGTAGCCCCCCTTGGGGCCAGCATACCGAATGCGTCCATCGCCGGCCGCGCGCACCGGTGTTCCGATGGGAGCGGCGTAATCGATGCCCTTGTGGGCGCGGATCAGGTTGAGAATGGGATGCAGCCGTGCGGAGTTGAATTTCGAGCTGATCCGGGTGAATTCGACCGGGGCCCGAAGAAACGCCTTGTGCATGCTACGCCCATCCGGGGTGTAGTAATGGGCGTTGCCGTCGGGATCGACGTAACGCACGGCGCGATAGGTACGTCCCTGGTTGGTGAAGGACGCGGCCAGGATGGGACCGTCCTTCACATAGTGGCCGTCTTGGTAGAGCTCCTGGTAGCTCACGGCGAACGAGTCACCTGGCTGGACATCCAGAACGAAGTCGATGTCCCAGCCGAAGATGTCCGCCAGCGCCACCGCCGTCTGGTCGTGCCCGCCGGCCGCTTCGACTGCCTCGAACAGCGAGTTGTTGATGACCGCGTGGACGGTGCGCGGCCGGGAGTCGAGGGGGTTGTGCAGGACATCGGCTTTCAGGCCCGAGCCGTCGCGCACGACTTTCAGGGTCTGCTCCTCATTCAGCCGACGCTCGAGCCCGAAGAGCGAGCCGTCCCGATGCCACAGCCGGAGCGATTCTCCGGGACGGAGGCTATCGAGCCGTGATTTCAATCCAGGCAGGCCGCGCAAGGAGGCGAGGTCTGTCAGACTGAGTTTCAGGCGGCGGAAGATGGCATCCAGCGTATCGTTGGGATGAACGATCACGTTGATGGTGGAGAGGCCAAACGAGGCGCTCGATATAGGTCTCGCGACGGCGCCGCTGTTGGCGGAACCGGGTGCTCTAGTCCCGTTCGCTCCGGAGGCGGCCGAGTTGGCTCCAACCTCGGGCGCCACATTCAGGCCGCCCTTCTCGCTGGCGCCGGCCGGGCGCTGCTGGTTTCCCGATGAGGTGGCGGCGGTGCTGTGTAGTGCGATCGCCGGGGAAACCGACGTACGTCCCGGCCCATTGGGGGGTTCGTGTCGGAGGCTCATCCATGCCCCGGCCGCGCAGCCGGCGATCAGCACCCAGCGCCACTTGAAAGGCGCGATTCCCAGTTTCCGCAACAGCGGTTTGAAGCTGAAGGTCATGGACTGATGCTGAACCAATTACACTAAACGAAATGGGAAGGGCGAAACCGTACCCGAGGCGCGAAGGCCGGGTCAACGTGACTGTCACTGCTGCAGGCCTGCCGCGAAACGGGTGCCGCTCCTCGAGCACCCGATGGGCGCGTGGAGAGCTGAAATCTCACGACAACTGAAGTTACTGTCCTTCAACGCATTTTACCGGACCTGGGTTCACGAAAATGACGACGAGTTTTGAGCGGGGCGCGTACGCCGATCAGATTGCAGAGCTGCACCGTGGCACCCACGAGGTGCTGGTCGGCGCGGAGCTGGTCAAGAAGCTGAGCAGGGGCAAGCCGCTGCGGGTCAAGGCAGGATTCGACCCCACCGCTCCCGATCTGCATCTCGGTCACACCGTGCTGCTCAACAAGATGCGGCAATTCCAGCAGTTCGGCCACGAGGTGATCTTTCTCATCGGTGACTTCACCGGGCTCATCGGCGACCCCACCGGTCGTAACGCGACCCGCCCCCCTCTCACACCGGAGGAGATCCAGGCGAACGCGCGGACCTATGAGAGCCAGGTGTTCAAGATCCTCGACCCCGAGCGGACCCGCGTGGATTTCAACTCCCGCTGGTTCGGCTCCATGCCGGCCTCGCGGCTGATCGAGATCGCCGGCAAGCACACGGTCGCGCGCATGCTCGAGCGGGATGATTTCGCCAAGCGCTATGCGGACGGACGGGCGATCTCCATCCACGAATTTTTGTACCCGCTCGTCCAGGGCTACGACTCAGTCGCGCTCGAGGCGGATGTCGAGATGGGCGGTACGGATCAGAAGTTCAACCTGCTGGTGGGTCGCCATCTGCAGGAGATTTACGGCCAGGAGCCGCAGGTGGTGATCACGATGCCCCTCCTGGAAGGGCTGGACGGGGTCAACAAGATGTCCAAATCCCTCGGCAACTACGTGGGCATTGCCGAGCCGCCGGAGGTGATGTTCGGCAAGCTCATGTCCATCTCAGACGAGCTGATGTGGCGCTATTTCGAGCTGCTGAGCTTTCGGCCGCTAGGCGAGGTCGAGGGACTCAGGCGTTCGGCCGCGGAGGGGCGCAACCCCCGCGACATCAAATTCGAGCTGGGACGGGAGATCGTCGCCCGGTTTCATGACGCGGCGGCTGCCGACCGCGCGCAGCGCGACTTCATTGCCCGGGTGAGCGAAAAATCGGTGCCGACCGATTTGGCGCCGAAGACGCTCCAGGTGGACCACGCCGGGATGCGGATTGCGAACGCCTTGAAAGAGGGCGGTCTCGCCGCCAGTACGTCCGAGGCCAATCGGAAGATGGACGAAGGTGCCGTGAAGGTGGATGGGACCCGTATTGCAGACCGAGGTCTCACCTTTTTTGCCGGGGCCGACCACGTGTTCCAGGTGGGATCGCGGCGCTTTGCCAGGCTGAAGTTCGAGCTGAAGGCCTAGCCAGGGCTGGGCTGGGCTGAAGGCCCGGCGCCGCGCGCTCGCCACGGCCGAAAACGCCCAGTTTCAGGCGAGCCTCGGAAACGCTAAAAAAGAAAAATGACAGTGCGTTGACAAGCTCGGAATCAGGGCTATACTGCGCGCCCCTTGCAGCCCGAGCCGCACGCGGAACGGGCAGCAAATAAGGGAAAAATTGAAGGTTGACGGATTACAGCTCATCGCTATAATGCGCCCCCCTTCAGACGGTAA
>CAYNTW010000096.1:0-21968 GCA_964400085.1 uncultured Steroidobacteraceae bacterium
ATCGAGCTCGCGCAGCAGATCGTTCGGGAATTCGATGTCCGCCTTGTCGATCTCATCGATGAGGAGCACTGGGCGAGCCTCCGACTCGAACGCCTCCCAGAGCCGGCCCTTGACGATGTAGTTGCGAATGTCATGCACGCGAGCTTCGCCGAGCTGCGAATCGCGCAAGCGCGATACGGCGTCATACTCGTACAGTCCTTGCTGAGCCTTGCTCGTCGACTTGATGTGCCACTCGTAAAGCGGACAACCCAGGGAACGGGCGATCTCCTGGGCGAGCTGAGTCTTGCCCGTCCCCGGCTCGCCTTTGATGAGCAGCGGTCGCGCCAGCGTGATCGCCGCGTTGACCGCCATCATGAGATCCTCAGTGGCGATATATCGATCGGTGCCGGTGAAGCGCTGGTTCATAGTCGCGCAACAGTCTAATCCGGCCGCAGCGTCAGAGTGTGATCGGGAGCACCTGGCAGAAAAGGCAGCGGCTGTCCGTGGGCCCATTCCAGGAAACCCGCCCTGTAGTAGGGCGAGAGGGGGTGTCCGCTCTGCCCGCCGGGCATGTGGAAATAGGCCTGGTCCTCGTGGCCTGGGGACACCGCGAAGCGCTCGGAGGCCCCGAAAGAGCCGTCCTGGACGCGCGGCATATCGTGATCGCCGGGAAGCTCCACCGCCGGCATGTCCAGGAACCACGACAGCCAGGGCAGCCCGTGGGAGATGGGGTGCTGGATATGGACCACCTTGCGGGATCCCCAGGTGCAAGACCCAAGCCCGGCCTGCCCGCAATGGCTCTCCAGCTCCGAGATGGTTCGGTCGAGCTGGGCAAGCAGGAAATCGCGCCAGGTCGGGTAATCGGCGGCGAGCATATGCAGCGGCTGCTCGTGGATGAGCTGCCACAGCGGCGCCTCGAATTGCGACGGCAGTAGTGGGGCGTCCGCATCGGGAATCCGCAGCGCATTGGCGATCATGTGCCACACCGCACGCTCGGTGATCTCGCGATAGCCGCGCACCAATCGATACCCGACCGAGTCAACGTCGGCGCGCGCGTCCCAACTCTCGAGCCGTTTCCTGAATTGCGCCCGCTTGGGATGATCGCGCACGCTGTCAGCATCGATCAGATTCAACAGCAGGTCGTGCCAACGTGTCAGGAACACGGCGCGATCATCGAGCTGGATCCGGAGCATGTCCGCCGGGGTGGCAGGTGTATTCAGCGCCAGCAGGTCATCGCGGATCTGGCGCGCGCGGGCGCCGAGATCGTACTCGGATCCGAGCGGCGCGAGATCTCCACCAATGGCCGTTTCCTGGCGCTCATCGTTGGTTGGACGCGCGTTCGCGGTCCAGATGCGCCCGATCGGCGGGTCGACGATACGCGGGTGATCCTGCACGGTGGTCCACGGCGAATGTCCGCTCGCGCGCTCGGCGCCAATGTCTGTGGGAATCCGACCATAGATCGTCCAGCCGATATGACCGGCGCTGTCCCCCACCACGAAGTTCTGGTGGGGGATGCCGACGTTGGGCGCGAGCGCGAGCGCCTCATCGACCGTGGTCACGTGCTCCAAGCCGATGAGGTTCAGGTTGGTGGCCTCCGGCAGGCTCGCGAGCCACGAGCCGAACCAACAGATCCGCCTTTCGGGCTCGGCGCGCAACAGCGTGCCCGAGGGGCCTGACTTGATCTCCAATACCACTGGGGGCGCGCCCTTGACCCGGATCTCCTCGCGCTCCACCGACAACGGCACGGTACCTGCGTCGGCGTGGAGCTCGTTTGCATCGACGGAGGTACAGGGTACGAGATCGACATTCAGCCAGTCGCCGTAGCTGTTGGTGAAGGCCCAGGCAATGTGACCGTTTGAGCCCGCGACCAGCAGCGGCGCCCCCGGAAGGGTAACTCCCGTGAGATCCAGAGCCGGGTCGGAGGCCGTCCCGGTAGTACGAAGGCGCGCGTGATACCAGAGTGTTGGAACGTTCTGCCCCAGATGCATGTCGCTCGCGACCAGGGCCGAGCCAGTCGCGGTCAGCCGGCCAGCGAGTGCCCAATTGTTGCTGCCGACGTCCGCCGGACTCTCGCCGAGAGCGCTTGCAACGGCGGGCGCAAGAGACGCTAACAGCTGGGAGCGCCAGTCCTTGCTTGGCGCCGGAAGCGCGGTTTGCAGCCCGGACCCTGCGATGGCAGGCCTGGCCTTTCCAGGCGCTCCGATCGCCGGCCCGGCCGGTGCTGCGGTTGCGCCCCGCACGTCCAACACATCCGGCCCGGGGATGCCCGAGGCTGGTGGCACGATCCCGGAGGTGGAGGACGCGATGGCGGTCGCCGCACTGGCGGAGACCGCCTCCGCCGTCATGACATTGGGCGCATCCCACTGGGTGCGCGCGGGATAAAAAAAGCGCAGACCGCATTTCCAACCCGCATCGCATTCCTTCCCACCGATCCGCGCGTTGATTTCGCGGCGGAGAATCTCACGCAGCAACCCGTTGCCCTGCAGATCCCACCACATGGCATGGACGACGAGAATCGTATCCTCAGGACGCCACGCGACCGGTGGTGCGCCGAGCAGCCAGTACTCCCAAGGGCGACTGCGTAGACCTGACAGCCCAGCGTTCACGCCTCGCGTGTACGCCTCCACAATAGCCCGTTGCTCCGGAGACGCTTGTTGCAGGATAACCTGAGCGACCTTGCGGAAACGAAACAGGCGCGTCTTGCGATCCTGCTCCACCGCCACTGGACCGAACAGCTCGGCAAGCTCGCCCGCCGCGAGCCTGCGCGACAGGTCCATTTCGAAGAAGCGATCCTGGCCATGCACGAGCCCGGTCGCATAGGCGAGATCGAGACGATTCGCGGCCACGATGGTTGGAACACCGAGACGGTCGCGCTCGATGCTCACGGGAGCACTCAGGCCAGCGGCCGGCACGCTGCCGTCGAGCGCTGGCAGTGAGGCTCTCAACACTCCATAGACCAACGCGAGCGGCGCGAGCACCAGCACTGCGGCCGCCACCAGGATGTAGTGCTTGAGGCGCAAGGCAGGCCCGCCTGGTGGGCCCCTATGAAGCGAGCGCGACCTTGAGGATCTGCATCGAGTTGGTCCCGCCGGTGGTTCCGGCGTACTCTCCCTTGGTTAGAATCACCAGATCATTGCTCTTGACGAGCTGCAACTCGAGCAGGCGCGTGAAGATCGACCGGTAGAGCTCCTCGGTGGACTTGCTCTGGGTCACGTCAAAAATCACCGGGTAGACACCGCGATACAGCGTCACACGACGGCGTGTCCCTTCATGGCGTGTAAACGCGTACACCGGAATGTCAGAGCGGATACGCGACATCCACAACGGTGTGGCGCCCGTTTCCGTAAGGGCCACGATGGCGCGCACCTTCATGTGATTGGCCGTATACATCACGGCCATCGCGATCGCCTCCTCCGTGCCTTTGAAGAGCCCTTCGACGCGGTGACGCGACCGGGAATGGGTGAGTTGATACTTCTCCGCTCCCTCGATGACTTCGGACATTGCCGAGACGACCTTGATGGGATAACGGCCTGCCGCCGTTTCCGCGGAAAGCATTACCGCATCGGTGCCATCCATCACGGCGTTCGCGACATCGCTCACCTCGGCACGGGTGGGCGCCGGATTCTGGATCATGGACTCCATCATCTGGGTCGCTGTAATCACCACACGATTGCGGCTACGACTCTGGTGGATGATGGTTTTTTGCAGTCCAGTCAGCTCCGCATAACCCATCTCGACGCCCAGGTCCCCACGCGCAACCATCACCACGTCCGCGGCATCGATGATGCCCTGGAGGTTCGTGATGGCTTCGTGCCGCTCGATTTTGGCAACGATGCGAGCGTCCCCGCCCGCATCGCGAACCAGGCGGCGCGCCTGCTCGATGTCGGCCGCATCGCGAGCGAATGAGACGGCGATGTAATCAACTTCCTCCTGCGCGCCGAACTTGATGTCCTCGCGATCCTTGTCGCTGAGGGCGGGCGCGGAGATTCCGCCGCCTTGGCGATTGAGACCCTTGCGGTCGGACAACTCACCGCCGACCCGTACACGGGTTTCGATCCTGGTGCCGCTCACGCGAGCGACTTCGAGCACGATCTGGCCGTCATTCAGCAGCAGGACGTCACCGTCGCTCACGTCCTTCGGCAGATCTTTGTAAGCGACTCCGACCGCCTCCACCGTGCCCCCTTTTGGGTCAAGCGCGGTGTCCAACGTGAATGGCTGACCTTCGCTCAGATTGACGCGACCTTCCCGAAATCCTTCGATCCGGATCTTCGGACCGCTCAGGTCGAGCAGGATGCCGACGGACCGGTCGGAGATCCGCGCCGCCTCACGCACCAGGGCCAGGCGTCGCTTACGATCCTCCACCGTGCCATGGGAAGCATTGAGCCGCACGACATCGACTCCCTCCCGCATCATTTCCGTCAGCACGGCCAGGTCGTCCGTCGCAGGCCCTACCGTCGCAACAATCTTCGTACGTCTCTGCATATCTAGAGGAAATCCCAATGTGGCGATATCAGCTCTTGCGGGTATATCACCCGCGTGCGCGTTCTTCTAGCGCGACCACGGCAGGCAGCGGCTTACCTTCCACGAACTCGAGGAACGCGCCACCGCCGGTGGAGATGTACGAGATCCCTTCCTCCACTCCATATTTCTCGATCGCGGCCAGGGTATCGCCACCGCCAGCCAGCGAGAACGCCTTGCTACGCGCGATGGCCTGGGCGATCGCACGGGTGCCTTCCCCGAACTGCTCGAACTCGAACACGCCCACGGGACCATTCCAGATGATCGTGCCCGCCGTGACCAGCGTCTGGGCGCAAGCATCGGCCGAATCGGGGCCAATATCGAGAATCATCTCGTCGGGCCGTACCTCGTGGATCGATCGAACATCCGCATGTGCCGTGGCAGCAAATTCCTTTGCCACCACGACATCGGTCGGCAACGGGATCTCAGTCCCACGCGCGCGCGCTTTCTCCAGCAGGCGGCGCGCGACATCGAGCATGTCCGGCTCGTGCAGAGACTTCCCAACACCCAACCCCGTCGCCGCGAGGAAGGTGTTGGCAATCCCTCCGCCCACGATGAGCTTGTCTACCTTTTCCAGCAACGACTCGAGCACCGTGAGCTTGGTGGAGACCTTCGAGCCACCCACGATGGAGACGAGTGGACGCGCCGGCTTCTCCAGCGCGCGCTCGAGCGCTTCCAACTCCCCCACGAGCAGCGGACCCGCGCAGGCGATTGGCGCGTAACGCGCCACGCCATGAGTGCTGGCCTCGGCACGATGCGCGGTGCCGAAGGCGTCCATCACGAACACATCGCACAAAGAGGCCATCTTGCGCGCAAGGTCTTCCTTGTCCTTCTTCTCGCCCTTGTTGAAACGCACGTTCTCACAAAGTATCGCCGTGCCCGGGGGACAATCGACGCCGTCGAGCCAATCCCGCCGCAGCGCCACCGGCTTGCCCAGCAAGTCCGACAGCCGCGCCGCTATCGGCTGCAACGACAGCGACTCGTCGAACTTGCCCTCCTCGGGCCGTCCGAGATGCGAAAGAATGAAGACCTTCGCGTGCTGGTCGAGTGCGTAGCGAATAGTCGGCAACGCCGCGCGGATACGCGCATCACTGGTCACGACGCCATCCTGCACCGGCACATTGAGGTCTTCCCTGATGAGGACCCGCTTGTTGCGCAGGTCCGTGTCCGTCATGCGCAGGACTTTCATGACGCTTTCGACCAGGCCAGCGTGGTGTCGATCATGCGGTTGGAGAAGCCCCACTCGTTGTCATACCACGAGAAGACCTTCACCAGGGTGCCGTCGATGATTTTCGTCAGCGTCGCATCGAAGATGGACGAGTGCGGGTCGTGGTTGAAGTCGCTCGAAACCAGCGGCGCCTCATTGTAGGCGAGAACGCCCTTGAGCGCGCTGGAGGCCGCCGCCTCCTTCATCGCCTTGTTCACCTCTTCAACAGTGGTGGGACGCTTCGCCGTGAACGTCAGATCCACGAGAGAGACATTGATAGTCGGAACGCGGATCGAATAGCCGTCGAGCTTGCCTTTCAACTCCGGAAGCACGAGCCCCGTTGCCGCGGCAGCGCCCGTTTTGGTCGGGATCTGGGACATTGTGGCCGATCGCGCCCGGCGCAAATCGGCGTGGTAAACGTCCGTCAACACCTGGTCGTTCGTGTACGAATGGATCGTGGTCATGATGCCATTCACCACACCGATCTTATCGTGCAGGACCTTCACCATGGGCACCAGGCAATTCGTGGTGCAGGAAGCGTTGGAAATGACGGTGAAGTCCTTCTTCAACACGTTGTGGTTGACGCCGTAGACGATAGTGGCATCGACATCCTCGCCGCCGGGCGCGGAAATGACGACGCGCTTCGCGCCGCCCTTCAGATGCGCGCTCGCCTTGGCCTTGCTCGTGAACAAGCCCGTGCACTCGAACACGTACTCGACGCCAAGGTCACCCCAAGGGAGTTTCGCAGGGTCGCGCTCGGCGAGCACCTTGATGCGATCGTCGTTGACGACCATCGAGTCGCCGTCAACCTTCACCTCACCAGGGAACTTGCCGTGCACGGTGTCGTATTTCGTCAGGTGCACATTGGTCTTGGCGTCGCCAAGATCGTTGAGCGCCACGATCTGAACCTCTCCGTTGCGCTTTCCCTCGTACAGCGCACGCAGAACGTTGCGCCCGATACGGCCATAACCGTTGATGCCGACCTTGATTGCCATGACCTTTGATCCTCGTTTAATGGCTGAAAGTCGCCTGGCGGCGCTTTCAGCGAGCCCGTTACCTGTTACAGCAATTCCTTTACCTGTTGAACGATATTATCGACCGTGAAGCCGAAGTGCGGGTAGACCGCGGCGAACTTCCCTGACGCGCCGAAGCGATCTATTCCCAGCACACGACCCTCGAGTCCAATATAGCGCCACCACGACAACGTGGCCCCGGCCTCGACCGCCAATCGCGCGCGGACCGCCGGTGGAAGCACGCTGTCGCGGTAAGCCTGGTCCTGCCGATCGAACGCCTCAGTAGAGGGCATCGAGACCAGGCGTATGCGCCGCCCCAGCGAATTGAGCTTCTTGACCGCCTCCGCGGCAATGCCCACTTCGGAGCCGGTAGCGATGACTATGCATTCTGGAGTGCCGGGCACATCGATCAGCACGTAACCGCCACGACGGATATTGGCGACCTGTTCCGGTGTCCGGGGCTGTTGAGGGAGTGCCTGCCGAGTGAGAATCAGCGCAGTAGGGCCGTGGCGCTCAATCGCCGCGATCCACGCGACCGCTGTCTCCGCTGCGTCACACGGCCGCCACAGGCTCATGTTCGGCATCGCGCGCAGCGAGCTCAGGTGCTCCACCGGCTGATGTGTTGGCCCGTCCTCCCCTAGCCCGATCGAATCGTGTGTGTAGACGAGCACGGTACGCACGCCCATCAGGCAGGCAAGCCGGATCGCGTTGCGGGCGTAATCGGAGAAGACGAGGAACGTGCCGCCATACGGTATGAAACCGCCATGTAGGGCGATCCCGTTCATCACGGCCGTCATGCCGAACTCGCGCACGCCGTAGTGCAGATAGTTACCGCTCGCATCCTCGGGCGTGAGCGTTTTCGCGCCCTTGAACATGGTGTTGTTGGAGGGTGTCAGATCGGCCGAGCCACCGAGGAGCTCCGCTGTCGCCGGCCCGATCACATTCAACACGGCCTGCGAGGACTGCCGGGTTGCTTGCGGCGCGCTCTGGCTGAGCAGGGACTCCAGGCACTGCTCGGCAGTGCTCCGCCAGCCCTGTCCCAACTCACCGCGCATGCGTCGATCAAACTCCCGGGCGAGCTCCGGATGGGCGGTCCGATAGCGTTGGAAGAGCTCGCGCCACGCGGCTTCAGCCGCGGCGCCCTGCCGCCGGTGATCCCACGCGCTGCGTAGCGCATCCGGAACCATGAACGGCTCGTAAGGCCAGTTGAGCGTCTTGCGTGCAGCGGCCACTTCGTCCGCGCCGAGCGCCTCGCCATGAGTTGCCGCGGTACCCTGCTTGTTGGGCGCGCCCCAACCGATGATGGTCTTGCAACAGATCAGGGATGGGCGGGACTTTTCCGCGCGCGCGGCGCGGATCGCCGCCGCGACCGCCTCGGGATCATGGCCGTCCACATTGGCGAGCACGTGCCAGTGGTAGGACTCGAAGCGCTTCGCCGTGTCGTCCGCAAACCAACCCTCCACCTTGCCGTCGATGGAAATGCCGTTGTCGTCATAGAAGACGATGAGCTTGCCCAGACCATGTCGGCCGGCCAGGGAGCAGGCCTCGTGTGAGATCCCCTCCATGAGACAACCGTCGCCGGCGAACACGTACGTATAATGATCCACGATCTCGAGACCGGGGCGATTGAATTGCGCCGCGAGGATCTTCTCCGCGAGCGCCATACCAACCGCATTGGCGAGCCCCTGTCCCAACGGACCCGTGGTGGTCTCGATCCCGAGCGCCGGCTCGTGCTCCGGATGCCCCGCCGTGCGGCTACCCAACTGCCGGAAGCTCTTGATCTCCTCCAGGCCGAGGGGATAGCCGGTCAGGTAAAGCACCGAGTAGAGCAGCATCGAGCCATGGCCATTGGAGAGCACGAAGCGATCGCGGTCGACCCATTGGGGATTGCCGGGGTTGTGCTTGAGAAAGTCGCCCCAGAGCACCTGGGCGATGTCGGCCATGCCCATGGGCATCCCGGGGTGGCCCGAATTGGCACGCTGTACAGCGTCCATGGAGAGTGCGCGGATGGTATTTGCGAGCTCGCGACGTGTGGTCATGCAGTTTTCTTACTCGGTGCACAGCGCATAAAAAGAGCCGCGCATTTTCCACCAGACGGTGAATATGCTCAATCACGCGTTATGCCCGGGGTTCCTGAGGCTTTACGACTTAATCGCCCCTCGAGTCCCCGTGGGCGGGTTCACATTATGCGACACCTGAGCGCGTACTGCGTCATGCCCCACGCTTCACGGCGGAGCCAAGCGACCCAGTTCACTGCAGCAGACCCTGCCTCATCGAGTAAAGTCTTTGGGCACTGACGGGCTTCGAATCTGATGGAACGGAGGTCGCTCCGCAGTGGTCTCCATAAAGCGACTATCGAGCGTTTGAGCGACTCCGCGAGCACCAACGATGGACAAAAGCGTACTGCGTCTGACTCATTTCACTGACCCTCATCTCTACGGGAGCGAGACAGAATCGTTGCGTGGAATCGCGACTCTGCCCGCGCTTACTGCGACGCTTACGCATGCAAAGGCGCAGGACTGGCCCCCGGATGCGGTACTGGTCACCGGGGATATCGTGCAGGACGACCCGGCGGGTTATGCCCACTTCCGCCGCCTGTTTGGATCCCTCGGCTTGCCCATTCTCTGTCTACCCGGGAACCATGACGAGCCCGTCACGATGCGCCGGGAGCTGAACAACGCGCCGTTCGTGGTCGGCGGCCATGTCGATCTCGGCCGCTGGCGGATCGTACTGCTCGATAGTTGCAAGCCGGGCTCGGCGAGCGGCCTCCTGAGCACGCAGTCTCTGGCTGCGCTGGAGGCATCCCTCGCCGACGCGCAGAACCGCCATTGCCTGGTCTGCCTGCATCACCACCCGATCGCCATGGATAGTCGTTGGCTGGATCGAGTGGGACTCGAGAACGCAGCGGAATTTCTGCAAGTCATCGATCGACACCGTAATGTACGCGCATTGGTCTGGGGTCACGTGCACCAGAGCTACGATGGGCTGCGCAAAGGCGTGCGGATGTTGGCGACACCTTCCACCTGCGCGCAGTTCCTGCCGCACGCGGCGGACTTCGCCCTGGACAGGCGGCCACCGGCCTATCGCACGCTGGAGCTCAATGCGGACGGATCGCTGCTAACGGAGGTTGTGTGGGTCGAAAAACGTGCTGCCGACTGCTCGCGCTCGGTTTCCTCGGCTGCCTGACAGCGCATGCCGCGAGCCCCGTCTGGGCCATCCGCGGCGACCATAACACCGTCTATCTCGCAGGCTCCGTCCATCTCCTGAAGGCAAGTGACGCGGCCCTCCCGCCCGCCTTCGACCGGGCGTACGCCGGCTCGCGTGCCCTGGTCATGGAGCTCGACCTGGGAAAGCTCGATCCCATGCAAGCCGCCGGATGGATGATGGAGCACGGCACCCTCCCGCAGGGGAGCAACCTGCGCCAGGCAATCGGTGAGGAGCGGTATCGTCGCGTGAGCGCGGAAGCCACACGGCTCGGCATGCCGATGCAGATGGCCGATCAATTCGCACCCTGGGTGCTCGGATTGCAACTCATGGAGCTAGAGTATGCCCAGCTCGGCTTCGACTCCCAGTCAGGAGTCGAGCAGCAACTCGAGCAACGCGCGCAGACCGACGGCAAATCCACGAGCGGACTGGAGACCCTCGAAGAGCAGCTCGGAGTGTTCGAGACGCTCACCGCCGAACAGCAGGCGAAGTTTCTCGACCTCGTGGTCACCGAGATGCATGACGTCGGCAGTGATACCCAAGCGGTCGTTGCCGCCTGGCGCGCCGGTGATGCCGCGAAGCTCGCAGCCCTTCTGGGCGATGAGTACAAGTCCTTTCCCGCGCTCTACCGCACGCTCGTGACCGATCGCAACAAGCGTTGGGTGCCGCAGATCGAGCGGCTCCTGAAGGAGCGGGAAAACTACTTCGTCGTGGTGGGCGCGCTCCACCTGGTCGGCGACGGCGGACTCCTCGAGCTCATGCGCCGGGATGGATTCAAGGCGGAACAGCTGAATTGAGCGGCGCGCCTGCAGCGCGGGCCGCGTAGAAGCGCCATAGCGCGAACCCCATCAGTACCGTCCAGCCCAGCACGAGCCAGCCGACGAAGCCGTCGTATTGACTGAGCAGGAAACGTAGTGGCGTGCTCCGCGCGGGCTGTGACAGCTCGTGCGCGCTCAAGATGATCCAAACCCAGCCCGCGTGCAGTCCGAGGCTGGCCGCGACATTCCCGGTAATCGCCCGAACGATCGCCAACACAACCCCAACGGCAGCGAGGCAAAGAAAGGCGTCCGCGATGCCGAGCGGATGGGCGAATGCATGCAGCGTTCCGGTGATCAGATCCACGCCGCTCCAGGGCGTGACCCGATCCGGCGGGATGCGAACCTTGCCGAAAAAATGGCTGGCCGAGTACAGAATGGACGTCAGCACGATCGCCATGCGCGTCCCGGACTCGCGTTGAATGGCGGCGAACATCGCGCCGCGGGCAAAGGTCTCCTCGGTGAGTCCCACCGCTAGCCCGCTCCCGAGACTCGCGAGCACGAGCTTCGTCAAGGAGCCGGCGGCAAACTTCGCATCCGCGCGCCATTCCAACAAGCCGAGCGCCACCATGATCCCGACCACCGCCAACATCGTCGCGACGCCGAGACCCAGCCCGATGAGCAGCTCGCGCACGAGCTCGCGAAGCGGCGCGCCATAGCCGAGACTCGCGCGATCCGCCAGCCCGAGTCGCCGCGCGAACAGCACGAAGCTGACTACCAATCCCAGCATCCCGATGCGCTCGCCGATCCGATGGAATGGGAAATCGAAATGCGGATGCAACAGCAACCACGCCGGATAGGCGAAGAGCGCGACCGCCGCGAAGGCGATGACGAACAGGCCGAGGAAATAGGCAAACGCGCGCATGGATCTAGCCTAGCGTAACGCTCGCCAGCCGGCGAGCGGCACTCCGATGCCAAGACGCGTCGCGCGGCCCAGGCATTTCTATATAAACGCGCAACCTTTTCGTCTGGTCGGTGGGCGTGGGCACGCTCACAATGAGCGCCCCCAACCAAGGATGGAGCTCACATGAAGGAACAGCGCGCCCGAGAAATTCTCCAGGCACTCGTCCAGGGTGTCGATCCGTTGACCGGCGAGGAGCTCGCTCCCGGCACGATCCTGCAGCACGCCGATGTTCTGCGCGCACTGCTCGCCGGGCTTGCGGCAATGGAGCAGACAGCCGCCCGCGCGCAGCGACGCGCGCAACTTCCAGATAACGTCGGGCGCGCCTGGACGCCAGACGAGGAAGCGACGCTCGTCGCCGCCTACAAATCCGGCAGCTCGGTCGCCGACATCGCCACACGTCATGGCCGCACCTTGCGAGCGATCGAAGCGCGCCTCGAGAAGCTCGGGCTCATCACACCCGAGCAACGAACGACGAACACCAGCTTCGTCAAAGATGCTTTAGAGGAGGACGAGGCATGGTAAGCGCAACACATGGCGGCGCGTGCGCGCGGGCCGTAAGCTGCGCGGATGTCATCAACCCCATCCCCATCACCGCCGCTGCAGCCGATCGTCATCTGGTTCGGTCGCGTCGGCGACCTGATCCTGCTGAGCACTCTGTTGGACATTCTCCACCGCCGGTATGGCCGTCCCTGCCGGCTGGTGGGCGCGGGTGTATGGACCACCGAGATCTTCCGCACCCATCGCGACGTGGAGCGTGTCGACTGCCTACGTCGCTACACGCCATTTGTTTTCGACGCGGCGTGGTGGCGCGCGCTCTGGGCTCTGCGCCGCAATCGCTCCGCCCCGGTGTATATCTGCGAGTACGATCCGCGCAAGCTGAAGCGAATCCACCGGCTGTTGGCGCTGAGCGGCACCCCACCGTCGCGATGTCTCTTCATCACCGAGAGCCCAAGCTGCAAAGAAGCACACTGGGTCGATCGACTGGTCAGTTTCGGCCGCCTGACACCGCAAGCGCTGCGTGCGAGCGACTACCCATGGCCCGCAACGAACCCTCCACTGTGCGCTCCGCGCCTGGAGGTATCCCCCGAAGCACGCGCCGATTGCGCAGCATGGATCGCGGCGCAAGGCTGGTCCGGCCGTCCGCTCATTCTCATCCAGCCGGGAAACCGCCGCACCATGCGCGGAAGCAAGCTGCGCGTCTCTGCGCAAGACGACAAAGCGTGGCCGATAGAACGCTGGGCCGCATTGTTACGTAAGGTCCATGCACACATGCCCGAGGCCGTCATCGTACTCTGCGGCGCGCCCAGAGAGACCTTGTTGCTAGGTTGGATCCACTCCGCCGTGCGGATGCCGGACGTCGTGTTCACGGCGGAAATCGCCTTGGGTCGTCTGCTAGCACTTTGCGAGGTCGCCCACAGCATGATCTCCGTGGACACCGGGCCGGCCCACGCTGCGGCCGCGCTGGGCCTCCCCCTGTTGGTTCTCTTCGGAGGCCATTCTCAAGCGGAGTGGCTGCCGCGTAGCTCTTGGGGCTCGCCGGTGCTCGGCATCGGCGGACCGCCGTTCTCAACGCGCCTGGACCAGATCTCGGAGGACACAGTCTTCGAGGCCTGGTCAACTCTCCTTGTCGCTTACTCCCGGAGCAGCTCGCGCCACTGATCTGCCACCGTCGCGAGCCGGAAGCGCGGATCAGGACGCACGTGCGGTCGCTCTCCCGACCGCCACGAGTCGATACGCTCCACGTAGGCATCGAAAAGCCCCAGCCCTTGCGCAACCCGCGCTGGACCAACTCGCCAATCCGAAGGCACATGAGTCAGAAGTTTCTCGTACACACGATGTGCCGGCCTCACCGGGAGAATCTGACTGCGGTCGGCGAGGATTTCCGCGGCCGCGCCACAATCATGCGTCAACACGGGCGTCCCGAGGGCGTTCGACTCCGCGAAAACCAGACCGAACGTCTCCGGAATCACGAAGTTCGGAAAGAATGTACACAACGCGCTCCGCGCCTCGGTGTGGATGCGAGCCTGCGGTTGAGGTCCGAGGTACTCGACTCCGTCCATGGCGACGGATTTGCGCACTTTGTACCCCGGATTTCCCACCACGAGGCGCAACTCAGGCATGCGACGACGCAGCGCCCGAAAGGCATCCAGCGTGAACTTCAGCCCCTTGTTGGGTGAGGAGAAAAACACGAGCTTGTCTCTATCGACCGGCGACCCGTCCGGCACGAGAGCATCGTCGATCGGGTTGTAGATCGTATGTGTCCGCACGTGTTCCGCCAGGTGCATGCTACGCAGCGCAGCCTCCACTCCAGTTCGCTGAGAGTTCGAGACGCAAACGATCGTCACCCCCCGCTCCCTCAGCAGAGTGGCGGTGGATGCGAGCCAACCGGCACGCTTGGAACCGGGATTGAGCTGATCGTGAATCCACAAGAAAACTCGCGCCTTCGGGTAGAGCTCGAGCACTCGAGGCAACACGCGGGAATCGCGATTGATCACCACATTGGCGACTTCCGGCATCTTCTCCGGCGGGCGGTATCGACCGTACGCCTCCGTCCGGTTGTGCTGCACCACCAATGCATCCAATGCATCGGCCACTCGCGTCACAGTCGCTTCTGTTCCCCCCATAGCCTGCGCCCGTAACGTGCGGGTGTCATAGGGCTGCAGGCACGAAGGGTCGAAAAACAAAGTGAGGCGCATTGGGTCTATTCTAGGACCCCTGCAGCGGAGAAACGAGAAGTGGCGAGTCGGAGCGGGCTGTCGGCGTGCATCATCACCTACAATGAAGCCGACCGCATCGAAGCGTGTTTGAAATCCGTGAGTTTCTGCGACGAGATCGTCGTCGTGGACTCGCATTCGACAGATGGGACACGCGAGCTGGCCAGCCGGCTCGGCGCACGCGTGATCGAGCGCGACTGGCCGGGATATCGCTCACAGAAACAATTTGCAATCGAGAGCGCTGACCATGACTGGGTATTGTGCCTGGATGCCGACGAGCGTGTCAGCGAGGCGTTGCGGGTCGAGATCGAGGCGCTGAGGGTCGGCGGTTTCGCCGGATTCGCCGGCTGGTCGGTGCCGCGGATCACCGATTATTTCGGACGCTTCCTGCGTCATGGAAACGCCTACCCCGACCGGCTGATACGGCTGTTCGATCGCCGTCGTGGAGGTTGGATCGGTTACGAGATCCACGAGAATACGCGCGTGCAGGGGCCGGTTGGGCGGCTGCGGGGCCATCTCGAGCACTACTCGTATCGCAGCCTCACCGATCACCACCTGCGCATGCAACGTTACGCCGATCTCATGGCCCAGGCTCTGTACGACCGGGGCAAGCGTTGCGGCCTCGGCACGGTACTGCTCAACCCACAATGGCGGTTCGTGCGCGGCTATGTTCTGCGCCTGGGATTTCTCGATGGCTGGCGGGGACTGGTGTTCGCACTCGTGGAGGCGAACTATGTGCGGCGGAAATATCTGGGGCTGTACATGCGCACCAAAGGGCTGCCCGGCTAGGCTGACCCGGCGGGCACCACGCGCAGGCGACCGAACCACTCCAGCCGAGCGATCGGGTCATCGAGCTGCAGCAGTTTGAGCTTGTCGGCCAGACTCACCGGCATGAGCTCCGCGAGCCGGGACCCCACCCAGGAGGCGTCCGCGAAGTCGGCTGGCATGCTGGCAAAGGGCTCGCCGAACGCAGGCAGCATCTTGCGAAGCAGATCGACCAGGGCGCGATACTTTTGCGGCACGGCCACCCTGGTTTCGGCCTCGAGGTATTCAACCTGCCCGACATAGAGCCCGTCGGGGAGCTGCGAGCGCTCCAGCACGCGAAATTTGCGCTCGCCCCGGCACGTGACACCGAGCAACCCACCCGGCAGGTTGTTGAAATCGATGATCCGCGCGCTCGTGCCCACGCCGGCGGTCTCCCCAACATCGCCAACCTCCGCGCCAGAGTGAATGAGCACCACTCCGAAGGTGTCACCCTCGCGCATGCAGCGACCGATCATATCGACATAGCGGGGCTCGAAAATCCGCAACGGCAGCACCCCGTGCGGAAACAACACCGTGTTCAATGGGAAGAGCGGTAGCTCGCTCACACGTCGTTTCCGGCGCCGCGCTGTAGCTCGGCCAACAGCTTGCCGTGCAGACCCCCAAAGCCGCCGTTGCTCATGATGAGGACGTGATCGCCGGCACGCGCCGATTTTGCGAGCTCTCGGGCGAGTCCGTCGATGTCCTGGCTGGAATGCCCGCGCGCCCCGAGCGCCGCGACCACGGCATCCGTATTCCAACCGATATCGGGTGGCGCGTAGAGCCAGACTTCATCGGCCCCCGACAACGACTCCGCCAGCGTGTCCTGGTGAACGCCCATGCGCATAGTATTGGAGCGAGGCTCCAATACCGCAATGATCCGAGCCTTTCCGACACGTCGCCGCAAACCATCCACGGTGGTCGTGATAGCGGTGGGATGGTGCGCAAAGTCGTCATAGACCCGGACGCCGTTGACTTCCCCTCGCACCTGCATCCGACGCGCCACGCCCTGGAACGACTGCAGCGCATCAATGGCGTGCTCGACGGTTACGCCGGCGTGGTGAGCAGCAGCTATCGCGGCAAGGGCATTCTCCATGTTATGCGCGCCGATGAGCGACCATTGCACCGTGCCGCGGGGCTTGCCGCGTTCGAGCACCTCGAATCGGGAGTAGTCACTCTCCGCTCCGAGTGGCCTTGCGCTCCAGACCGCATCCTGACCTCTCCCCGCTGGGGATTCCGTCGCTGACCGCTCCGTCACAGCGGGGGCGAAACCCTCCACCGGGGTCCAACAGCCCATCGCCAGAGTCTCGCGCAGCCGCTCATCCGCGGAGTTCGAAATGATGCGTCCGCCGCCTGGGATGATGCGCACGAGATGGTGGAACTGGCGTTGGATGGAGGCGACGTCAGGGTAGATGTCGGCGTGGTCGTACTCGAGATTGTTGAGAATAGCGGTACGCGGACGGTAATGGACGAACTTCGCCCGCTTGTCGAAGAATGCCGTGTCGTACTCGTCGGCTTCGATCACGAAGAAAGGGTCGCGACCCAACCTGGCGCTGGTACCGAAGTTCGCCGGCACCCCGCCGATGAGGAAGCCCGGCGCGAGGCCAGCGTGCTCCAGGATCCACGCCAGAAGTGACGAGGTCGTGGTCTTGCCGTGAGTACCGGCCACGGCGAGCACCCATCGATCTTTGAGAACCTCGCGCGCCAGCCACTCGGGACCGGAGGTATAGGGCAGCCCACGCTCGAGCAGCGCTTCCACAACGGGATAGCCGCGCGTCATGACGTTGCCGACGACTACGATGTCAGGCGCGAGATCGAGCTGCTCGGCTTCGAAACCCTGGATGACATCGATACCGAGCGCCTCGAGCTGTGTGCTCATGGGCGGATACACGTTGCGATCAGAGCCCGTGACGCGATGGCCCGCCGCCCGGGCGATGGCGGCGATGCCGCCCATGAAAGTGCCGCTGATTCCGAGGATATGGACGTGCATGGCTAAAGAATCTTACGGTTGACTACGCATTCGGTAGGGGAAACAAGGCGAACAGCACGAGCTGTCCGGCGAGAAACTGCAGGATGACGAGCGCCACACTCGCGGCGCTCGACCACTCCAGAGCGGCCTTCACGACATGGCTGTTCGCGGCGATCACCCAGATCAAGAGCATCAACCACATCAGGGCAACGGGAAGCTGCCAAGTCGTGTCCTGCGCGAAGCGCAGCATGAGCCACTCCGAGAGGACCACCAGAGGCGAAAGCACGGCCTGGAACCCAAATACCGCCGTAGTCGTTTGTAGAGTGCGCTCGGATCGGCCGGCGAGCCGCAGCAGCACGACGTACCAGACCAGTGTGAAAACCACATCGACGGCGAGGTGTGCCGGCCACGCTTGGAGCGCCGCGGACGAGGCAGCAGGGCCATGCAAAGCGGTCGGCATCAGGCTGTTGACCAGAAAATTGACGCCGAAATACCCGATGATCGTAATCCCGAGCAACAGCAGCGAGGCCGGCACGTCCTGTGGTCCTCGGCGCAAGAGCGCGATCTGGGTAAAGAGCTGGATAAGCTCCTTCATGGCTTTTGATACTGTCGCTCGACTCGCATAATGTGCGCGCCCAATTGTAAAGGTATTCCTCAACTCCGTTGCAGACACTAGTCACGACAACCGCGGCTCTTGCCGAGCTTGGCGCACACCTCGAGACGCTCGAGGCTGTCGGCCTCGACACCGAGTTCCTGCGGGAGCGGACTTATCGCGCGGAGCTTTGTCTCGTACAGGTGTCTGCGCAAGGCGACGCCAGGTGTGTGGACCCGTTGGCGATGAGTGATCTCGCGCCACTCGCGCGCGTCCTGTCTTCGCAAAGCACAATCAAGGTGATGCACGCGTCCAGACAGGACCTCGAAGTGTTGCTGCCCGTGACGGGACTCGTGCGGCCCGTGTTTGATACGCAGATCGCCGCGGCGCTCACCGGCTTGCCCGCCCAAGTGGGCTATGCGGAGCTCGTGCGACGCCTCATCGGACGGGAGCTTCCCAAAACCCACACACGGACGGACTGGTCCCGCAGGCCGCTCTCGCCGGAGCAAATCGAGTACGCGCTGGATGACGTGCGCTACCTGTTGCCTCTGAAACTCCTGCTGGAAGAGCAGTTGCAAAAGTTAGGACGCACCCAATGGCTCACCGAGGAGCTCAGCGCGCTGGATGATGTCCGCGCCTTCAGCACCGAGCCCGAACAGGCCTGGCAACGGATCAAAGGGTTGCGGGGACTCGATGACGAGCGACTGCGGCTCGCGCGAGCGCTCGCTGCCTGGCGCGAGCGGCGTGCGATGGAGCGCAACCGACCTCGCGGGTGGATTCTCGATGACGCCGCTCTGCGCGAGATTGTGCTCCAGGTACCGCGCTCCACCCAGGCGCTGAGTGCTATCGGGGAAGTGCCCGCTGGGGTCGTGAAGCATTGCGGCGAGGAGTTGCTCGCGTGTGTACGCGCGGCCGAGATCGCCGATCCTCCGCCTACACTGCCGGCCAGGTTCCGTCCAGACCCTCTAAAGACCGCGCTGGTGAAAAAGCTCGCGGCTCTCAACCAGGCGGTCGCCGCGGACCTCGGGTTGAGTCCTGAGATCCTCGCGACACGCCGTGATCTCGAGCAACTCGCCGATGGGCGGCAGGACGTGGCCGTACTGAAGGGCTGGCGTCGGAGTGTCGTCGGCGACCGCATGTTGGCCGAGCTATGAGGAGTTTCACCCATCAGCGGAATCGTGGAGTTGCCTCGCGGGTATATAACCCGCTAGTGTGCGCGGCCATATCGGTTTCCGGGTACCCGGAGGGCATCGTGCTTGCTATCGTTCGCCTGTATGGATGAGCCGGCACAACAACTGAGGGCGTTGCTCGCCAACGAGCGCCACGCGCGCATCGAGGCGGAGCGTAGCGGCCGGCTGAAGGATGAATTCCTGGAAGCCCTCGGCCATGAACTGCGGGCGCCGCTCAATGCCATCCTCGGCTGGTCCAGGCTGATGGAGCTCGGCCGCCTCGGGGTCGAGGAGACCCGCTCGGGCGGAGAAACCATCGCACGAAATGCGCGCACCCTGGCCCATATCGTGGACGATCTACTCGACCTCAGCGCGGTCTCAACCGGCAAGATCCGGGTCGATCCTGAAGAGACCGATATCTGTGAGATCGTCGAAGCCGCGCTGGATATCCTGCAACCCTCGGCGGCCAGCAAGGGAGTCATTCTCGAGAAGCACCTGGCCACACCCGAGTGCCTGGTCTTCGGCGATCCACAACGCCTGCAACAGGTGGTCTGGCACCTCCTGAGCAACGCGATCAAGTTCACGCCGCGCGGAGGACGCGCGAAGGTTACGGTCCGAACAGCCGGAGACAAATGCCACATCGTGGTCAGTGACACTGGCGCGGGCATTGCGGATGAGTTGCTGCCGTACGTGTTCGACCGCTTCTGGCGAACCGAGGCCCCCGACGAGCACCGCTACTCCGGTCTAGGTCTGGGGCTGTCGCTCGCCAAGCGCCTGGTTGAGCTCCACGGCGGTGCGATTACCGCAACCAGCGCTGGGCCCAATCGCGGCGCGACGTTCACAGTCATGCTGCCGAGAGTTGCGCCACGGAACAACTTCACGGACGAGCCCTCGACGGGAGGTGAGGTCCACGAGCACATCAGCTCAGAAGCGGCGCTCGCAACCCAGATTGATCTAGCCGGCCTGCGTGTTCTGGTCGTGGACGACGAGCCCGACACTCTGGATCTCCTCCGGCGCGTGCTCGGGGACAGTCGAGCGCAGGTCGCCGCGGCGCCCTCGGTCGAAGCTGCGCTGGCTACCCTGAGTGCGTTCGACCCCCATGTGTTGATTTCAGACGTCAGCATGCCTGGACGCGACGGTTATCAGCTCATCCGGGCAGTCCGCTCGACGACCGGCCCAGAAGACCTTCCGGCCGCCGCCCTGACGGCCTACGCGCGACCAGAGGACGCCGAAAGAGCGCGGGAAGCCGGCTTCCAGATGCACCTGTCAAAGCCGGTCGAGCCTTACGAGCTCGTCAGAGTCGTCGCCCAGCTTGCTGGTCGCACCGCTGCGATGGGCTTCAAGGTCGCGCCCGCGACGGCTTGAGCGGCCACTGCTTGACTGGCCTTTGGCCGCGATGGGCGGACTTGTCGGCGCACTCGCCACGCTACTTCTTGCGCGCGGGTTTCTTCGCCTTCGCCTGATTAGCCGCGGATTTCCTGGCCGGCGATTTTTTACCAGCCGATTTTTGCAACGCCACCTTCGCACTCACCGACCGCGGGGCCGCGGCTGACCGACCGCTGCCTTTCTTCGCAGCGGGTTTGGTCTTCGCACCAGGTTTGGTCTTCGCAGCAGGTTTGGGCGCCGTCTTTCTCGCGGCAGCCTTTTTGTCGGCAACCCCGTTTTTAGCGGCGGCGGGTTTCCTCGCGACGGGCTCGCCGCCCGGGTTCTCGCCGCCTGGGCTCTTGGCGCCCGTCTTCTGGGCGCCGGACCCGCGCGCGCCACCCTTCGAGGCGGCTCGCTTTCCGGACGTCTTCTTCGCGGCGGCAGATTGGAGGGCACCCGGGGATGCCTCCGCAAACGCTGCGGGCGCCGACGCGGACTCCAGGGCCATTTCCAGGCGCTGAGTCACCTCATCGAGGTCACCCTCCGCATTGATAGCTCGCAGGATGCCCCGGTCGCGATAGAACTCGATGAGCGGCTTGGTCTTCTCGTCATAGACCTTGAGGCGCTCGGCAACCGTGGCCTCGTTGTCATCCGGACGCTGAAACAGACGGTGCGGAGCGCCGGTCTTTGGACACAGATCGCTCTCAGCCCGGCCGGGTGGGCAAGTGAGGACATTGAACACGCGGCCGCAGTCGGCACAGGTGCGGCGTCCGGAGATGCGGCGCGTCAGCTCGCCGTAGTCCACATCCATCTGCACCACGGAATCCAAGGGTTTGCCCAGCTCGCTGAGCAGCGTCTCCAGCGCGCGCGCCTGCGCGATGTTGCGAGGAAAACCGTCGAGGACAAAGCCACGTTGTGTGTCAGGCTCGCCCAGACGCTCCCGGATCATGCCGAGCACGATCTCGTCATCGACCAGGCGCCCGGCGTCCATCGCTGCTTTGGCTTTCAAGCCAAGCTCTGTCCCTTTGGCAACAGCCGCGCGCAGCAGATCACCAGTGGAGATCTGCGGGATGCCGTGGCGCTCGACGAGACGCTGAGACTGGGTGCCCTTGCCGGAGCCGGGCGCGCCCAATAAGACAATACGCATGATTATTTTTTGCCCTTCTCCCGGCGCGCAGCGCCGTTATACCGGTCCCTATCCCGAAAGGCTCGCCACACTACCGGCCGCCCCATAAGAGGTCAAACGCCCTCCGTCGAGGTGCGGCCGCGGGCAATGGCGCGTGTGCCTGCCCCGATACACCTCACGCGCGGCTGCGCTATCCTTGCGCGCCCACAATTCGCTTCGGCTCGCGCAATCTCATCATGAAGTCAACCGCCAGGAAAAATGCCTTTTACGCCCAATCGGGTGGTGTCTCCGCGGTGATCAACGCCTCCGCGTGCGGCGTGATCGAGACCGCCATGAAGAAAAACCGGCACATCGGGAAAGTCTACGCGGGCCGACACGGCATCATCGGCGCGCTCACCGAGGATCTCATCGATGTGAGCAAGGAGAGCCCGGCCACCATCAAGGGCCTGCGGTACACCCCCGCGGGAGCCTTCGGCTCGGCTCGCTTCAAGCTCAAGGGACTCGACCAGAACCGCGCCGAGTACGAGCGGCTCATCGAGGTCTTCAAGGCCCACGACATCGGGTATTTCTTCTACAACGGCGGCAACGACTC
>CAYNTW010000097.1:0-21943 GCA_964400085.1 uncultured Steroidobacteraceae bacterium
CAGGCGGCGCGGTCGGCGGGGCCGAGCCTCTATGGTATGCAGACGTGGCTCGCGCGGAGAAAGGCGTTTACGTAAGAGTTGGCTCATCGAATCGCCAGGCCGATAAAGAGCTCATCGCGGAGTTGAAGCGATTTGCTTCGGGTGAAAGCTATGACGAGGAGCCCGTACCTGAACTCGACTCTGAAGCGATCGACTTCAGAGCTGCTTCAGAGTCCTTCGCTTCGAGGCGCAAGCTCAAGAGGTCCGAACTAGACACCTTACGCATTGTGACAAAGCATCAGGGGCGGAGGGTTCCAACTATAGGCGGTATGCTGCTATTCGGACGTGAGCGCGAACAGCGGTTTCCGGACGCTTGGATACAGGCTGGTCGCTTGGCGGCATCGATATCGAGCAGTGGGGCAGCGGTATCAGGCGAATGACCGCAGCCTGTTTGGAGGCCGGGCTAGATGAGCCGCAGCTCCAGGAGGTCGCTACCCGTTTTCGTGTAGTTCTGCGCAGGAGTTCTGCCCCCGGGCCACAAAGGCTGGACGAAACGGAACGCGCCATAGTGACGGCGCTTTCTGGGGGTAAGGGCCTGACCACTGCTGAAATCGCGACACGTATCGGACGGACGCCGCGGGCGACCCGGACGCGTCTGCTGGCACTGGTCAGGCGTGGGCTCATTCAGGAAGTGGCCTCGAGCTTACAGGATCCGAAGAGGCGGTACTTCCTCGCGTCCGGATCGAGATAGATCGAGGACACCAGCTCAGCCCACGGTCAGTCTGGGCGCGCGGCCCCGGTCGCACGGCTATGATGATCCGGTATCGGGTTTGTTGGGCCGGGTGAACGGCATGTCCGAGCGCGAAATCGTAGCTTGCCTGGGTTCAAGCAGCACGGCTGGTAAGGGGCAGGCATTCAACTGGATCGGCGAGCTCGCCCGGAGGCCACGCAACTCGCGGTTCGAATTTCTCAACTTTGGCGTGGGTGGCGATTTGGCTTGCGACGCCCTCGAGCGGGCGGACAGCGTTCTAGCCGTTCGCCCCGACCACGTCATCGTTTGGCTGGGCGGCAACGACGCCCTGGCGATGATGTCACGCAAAGCGCGGCGACTTTTTCGAATGTTGAAGTTTGCGCCCAGACGTTCATCGGAGACTGGGTTTGACGATTGCTTGCGAGCACTTGTTCGGCGGATGAAGTCCAGCGGGGCCAGTGTAGCTCTGTGCTCCCTGGCTCCTATCGGCGAGGCGCCAACTTCCGATCAGATCTTTCAGGCCGGGCTCAACTGCGCAATTCGCGATCTGAGCACCCGCATAAAAAGCATCGCATGCGACGAAGTCGTCGAATATGTCCCTATTTTTGAAGTGTTTCAGGCTGCAATTGCGGCGGAGCCGGGGCGGGCCTTTACAGAGTTTCGGCTCCTGCCGCTGTATCGGGATGCGTTTCGAACAATGATCCTGCGAATGTCTGCTGATGAAGTCGCTTGTCTGAATGGCTGGCGATTTCATAGTGACGGTATTCATCTGAACCGCCGAGGCGGCATGATGGCTGCAGAGCTCATTCAAGCGTATCTTGACGGATGCCGAGCTCGCGAACGATTCCGCTAGAGCGTCGGTCGCCATGGGTAGATGCGGGCCGTGCGGCAATCTACTTCTGAACTGGTTTCTTGACGGGAGAGCCTTCAGATTCAGATACAGCACCGCGAAGTTGTCGATTGAGCTGTGGTGATTTCAGAGGCCACCAGCCGCAGCGTGGTAGACGCAGAACGTTGAGATTGTCGGTCTGCGTCGCGAGCACGTTCTGCG
This sequence comes from uncultured Steroidobacteraceae bacterium, assembly GCA_964400085.1. GTDB lineage: Bacteria > Pseudomonadota > Gammaproteobacteria > Steroidobacterales > Steroidobacteraceae > 13-2-20CM-66-19. The sequence continues at coordinate 1,782 of CAYNTW010000097.1, forward strand.
AAAAATCAACCGACGTCAAGCGACCGTATATACGGATGACGGCATCGAGCTCGTTCGGGTCTGCTCGCAGCGCTGAGCGCAAGGCTGCAATTGTCGAAGCAAATTCCGGCCCAAATAGCTTGAGCAAGGAGATAGGAGTGCCGCCGAATATGAATGTATTCCACAGGCCACCGGCGTTTATCAGCCTGCGCGCTTGACGTACGTCCGGTCGTTCTACAAACTCGTACACACTAGTTGGCATGTGCATGGCGTCGTGCCAGGGAACGATGTAGCCCAATTCATCGTGTGGTCCTTGGGGTACGGCACCTAACAGGTAGACGGGCCGCGGCTCGTTCGTTATCCATTCGACCATGCTGATGAGAGTACGTGTCATCACCTCTTCATTGTTGACGGAATGATCTGCGGGAAGAAATAACACTGGCGTCGACGGCGAGATACGCTTTTCGAGCTCCAGAAGAGCGAACAACACCTCATATGCAGTTCCTTGATATCGAGGCTGAAAAAAGAGGTTGCGGGTATCGAGGTCTTTGAGTGAGGTCTCCCGCCAACACTCAGCGCGAGCTGCGATGACCGCGGCGATCTTGTCGCACGACGCAACGCTAGCGGCACGACGCAGCGCCGCGGTTAGTGGATCTCGCTCGAGCAGCGTCGGTTGCCGTTGAACAGCGCTATATCCGTGCGCCGTTGTCCCTGGACGTTGCGGGTTCAGTCGGCTCGCCAGGAGGACGCACCAAGGCGCAGTCACAGACTACTTTCCGGTAAATAGGCCGTTGCCCGGAAGTTTACCTATGACGGATGTCAACTGCATGAAGCGACAGGCACCCAGGCGCTCGAGCCGGTGGGCCTCATAACGGACAACCTCTGAAATTCAATCGGTTCGGTGCATTACATCTCGTTGATTGACTCGAATCGCGCTCTTATTCCCCGCCCACGCCGATCCAGCGATGGTTCACTCATTTTGGCAGAAGCCCGAGGCCGCCAAGAAGCCGGATGATATATTCTCTGAGCTGTTCCTCCGTTTGACGCGCCGGCTCGAGGAGGATTTGATGAAGCAAGGCCCCACTCAACATGTCCTGAATGAGATCCGGGTCGAGGCCATCGGGCAGGGCGCCGGTGTCGCGGGCACGCCTGATCATTTTCGAGAACGCTTCGCGGCGGGGACGCAGGACCGCCTCTGAATAGATCGCCTTGAGCTCCGAGGAGTCGTCGAGGGCTAACACGCTGCGCGACAGGCTTCGATAGTGCGGATTGAGCATCTGCCGGGGCACATTTTGGACGAACCAGTCCATCACTTCGGAAATGGGACGTTCAGCCCAATCTGCGAAGGTCTCCTCTGCCTGCTCGCGGAGCCTGGACAAAGCGCGAGCGACGACTTCTTCTTTGGATCCCCACCGACGGTAGATCGCCGTTCTGCTGACACCTGATCGCCTCGCGATCTGCTCGAAACTGACCGCCGCGAGCCCGCCCTCAACAAACAACGCGAGCGCCGCATCAAGAATGGCGGCATCGACATGGGGACTTCGCGGCCGACCGGTCGCGGAGTTCGCAGGCGTGTGCATTGACAAGAGTTCCTGGCTATAGATACGATACTGTATCGTATCTTAATTGTGGGCGTCAACGTCCGAAGCGCCCCGACCCTGGAGGGTAAAGAGTCATGACGGCAACGGTTCTCGCGATCCTTCTGGCGATCTACTCCGTCCACGCCCTGGCGAAGTTTGCCTTCTTCTTCGTTCTAAGCTATCGCAGCCGACGCAAGGCGCTGGACCGCGCATATGCCGGGAAAGCGAGCGCTACTAAGACCGCGGACGCCGTCCTTTTGGTGTTTGCGATTGTTCTGGTGGGTCTTCTAGGCATCCGAGGAGCTGACCATGTGAGCTTTCTCACGGGTCTCCTTGTAGGCATGACATTGATACAGACCTACTTCCACGAGTTCTCCGTCGCGCTTTCCGCTGACGAAGCGCCGGAGCCTCCTGTCTCGCCCATCAAGATCTTGTCGTACGCCATCCAGGCCAGGCCAAGCCGACCCTGGAAAGAGTTGGTTGTGATTGCAGGCTTGCTGGTTTGGTCACTGTGCGGCGTCGCCCAGCAGTACGGACTGTTACGGTGATGGGTATCGGGTTTGTTGAGGTCCGAGTAGGTGTTACGATGCCTGCATGGTCAAGTCACGGATGGCGATCCCGATCCTGCTCGCCATGCTCGCGGCCTGCGGCGGTGGCGAGTCCCAGACGTCTCCTGTCATTCCGAGTTCCGCGAATCTCGCGGACACTGTCGACAGTATCGTGCGAACGGAGCTCCAGCAGAGCGGCACACCAGCAATCAGCGTCGGACTGGGAAAGAACGGGACTGTCATCTATGCGAACAGCTACGGTCTCGCCGACGTGACAAACGGCATCGCGGCGACGACTAGTACCATCTTCGAGCTCGGCTCGCTCACCAAACAATTCACCGCGGCGATCATCCTACAGCTCGAGCAATCGGGCATGCTGCATGTCGACGATGCAGTAGTCGCTTACCTGCCGGAATACGGCTTTTCGCCAGATATCACTCTGCGCATGCTGTTGAACCATACGTCAGGGCTGCCGGATTATCTGGATTTCCCCGATTTCCAAACTTGGTACTTCACCGGAGTCACGGAAGGTACCGTGCTGAGCGAGATCGGCGCCGCCCCCCTGCGCAGCACGCCAGGAACCGTCTGGCAGTACAGCAACAGCAACTACTTCCTCCTCGGCGCGATCATCGAGAAGGTCAGCAATGAGCCTTATGCCGCCAACCTGCAGCAGCGCATCTTCACACCCCTCGGCCTCGTGAGCGCCTATTACGACCTGCCGCCGACGCCGCCAGCGGCGCTCGGCTACACCCGCAATGCCGGCGGGATTCGCACAGTTCGGCTCGCGGCCCGTTCCTCGCTCTTTTCCGCAGGAGCCATCAGCGCTGATGTGCTTGATGTGTTGCGGTGGGACTACGGGCTCTACTCTGGCGCAGTGGTTTCGGCAGCATCCTTCGCCGCCATGACTACTCCAGCGCCGGTCGGGGTAGGCGACGGCTCGTATTACGGGTTCGGCTTGCAGCTCGACACATTCGCCGGCCGCCGACGCGCGTTCCACACGGGATTCATCAACGGATTCCTGGCATATAACGAGCTCTTCCTCGACAACGGATTCTCACTGGTCGTGCTCATGAACGGCGATTTCGTCGACCAGCAGGCGCTCGGAGATCAAATCTACAACGCCGTGTGCGGCGCGCCGCGTTTTGCGAGCCTGTGTTAGAGGTGCGTGATCTACTGGCGCAGATAGGAGAGAGTGGAAGCTGCCGCCGCGAGGTCGAGAAGCCAGTGTGCCAGGATGACTGGCGGCAACGAGCGGGTGCGGCGATAAAGGAGCAACAAGGCCGACACGCCAGCTACGAAGGAGCAGAATCTCCAGACGAAGAAACGCAGATCCAGGACGAGAGGGAGGAAGCTGTGTTGAAGACACCACCAGAATCCGACCAAGGCGATTCGGGCCCAGACGTGCCCTGACACGCGCTCTACCCGCGGGGCACAGTAACCGTTGTAGGTCAGCTCCTCCGTGACGCACCAGATAGGCGGCCAAACGACCAAAGAGTAAATTATCGCCCAACCAGGTAGTTGCCTCGCAATGACCTCTCCGGCCGGTAGGGGTGCCTGCCAAAGGCCATATATGATGCGACTCGCCGCAAGAGTTCCCGCCACTGAGAAAGGCGCGACCCATAGGAAACCAAGGAGTCCCTTGGGGATTAATCTGGGGCGCAACTCGCCGATCATATCCCGAAGCCGAAAGCCCTCCCTGTGCCCCACGGCTCTCAGTAGCAGGAGGCATCCAACATCAGCTCCCGTCCCCCACACGGTCCACCAGGCGCCTGCGTGAGACCATGGGCGTGGGTCCCCTGTAGCCCGGAAGCTCGCAGCACAGATGCACTGTGCGATGAAAATAAACAGGGTTCGTGCCGGAAGCACCAACAAAGGTCCTGACCACGACCCTCCGCGTGCCTCTCTTGGCGACACCCCGTAGTGAGCTCTTTGTGACCGCATTGTGCTCACCCGTCTCGCCGCGGCCTACGGCGCCGCCAGCTCGCTATGGTGCCTCTAACGAAGTGCGCCCGGCGCGGATTGCATGTAGCGGGAACGCTTGCCGCCCCGCACAACCCAATGCCTGCGAGGAGTTTCAAATCGGCAAAAGACGATTTACAATTCCATCTTGGCTCCCATATGATGGAATCACAAAACAGCATTTGTCGATTTCATAATCCGAAGAGGGGCCATGGCACGTTTCATCGGGAGGCACAGAGAGCTTGCCAGGCTTGTGGAAACCACGCGCAAAGCCTCGGCATCGTTCATCGTGGTCAAAGGCCGACGCCGGGTCGGAAAGAGCCGGCTGGTCGAGGAGTTCAGCCGCCAATTCGACCATTACTACGTCTTCACGGGGCTCGCGCCGGACAAGGACACGACGGCGGAACATCAACTGAAGGAGTTTTCCCGGCAAATATCCCGACAATTCAACACTGCGCGGGCAGTGTACGAGGATTGGAGTGATGCCTTCTGGGCTGTGGCGGAGCGGGTACAGTCGGGCAGGGTGTTGTTGTTCTTCGATGAGATCTCGTGGATGGGCTCGAAGGACCCTACCTTTCTGGCGAAGATAAAAGATGTGTGGGACCGCCGGCTCAAGCAAAACGATCAGCTGGTATTCGTGGTTTGCGGTTCGGCATCCTCCTGGATCGAAGAAAATCTTCTGTCCAGCTCGGCCTTCGTCGGGCGTATCTCGTACACCCTGACGCTGGATCCGCTACCGCTGCCGGACTGCGATCGCTTCTGGCCCGAGACGATATCGGCCTACGAGAAGTTCAAGGTGTTGTCGGTCACCGGAGGCGTCCCCAAGTACCTGGAGGAAATTGATCCCAAGCAACCGGCGGAAAGCAACATCAAACGCTTGTGCTTCACGCGCGGCGGGTTCCTCGTCGAGGAATTCGACCTCATTTTCTCGGATATCTTCCTGCGCGACAGTGACGACTACCGTCGGATCGTGGAGGCCTTGTGTTCCGGAGGCAAGGAAATCGGGGAGATCCAGGCGTTTCTACACCGCGATGCCGCGGGGCGGATCCCGGAGTACTTGCGGGAACTCGAGCTTGCGGGGTTCATTGCCCGCGATTACACGTGGAACGTACGGACCGGTGAGACCGGCAAGCTCAGCCGCTTCCGGTTGCGCGACAACTATCTACGTTTCTACCTCAAGTACATTCTGAAGAACCGAGACAAAATCGAGCGTGAGAGCTATGAGTTGAAATCCCTCGCAAGCCTGCCCGAGTGGAGCACCATTCTGGGCCTGCAGTTCGAGAATCTGGTGCTGAATAGCCGGCGGCAGCTACACGAGCTGTTGCACATCGACCCGCAGGATGTCGTCAACGAGAACCCGTACTATCAGCGCAAGACCCGGCGACATCCCGGCTGCCAGATCGACTACCTCGTCCAGACCCGGTTCGGCAGTTTGTATATCTGCGAAATCCGCTTCTCCAAGGACCCGATTGGAACCGCCGTCATTACCGACTTGGCGGCCAAGATCGCAGCCCTGGGTCACCCCAAAGGCATCTCTTTCCGCCCGGTGCTCATCTATTTCAATGGTGTCACGGCCGACGTCGTCGATAGCGAATACTTCGCCGCGCTCATCGATGCGCAAGCCTTGTTGCAACCTTCCAAGCCGCAGGCGTCGCTTTTTTAGCCAAAACGCATCATTGGCCCGCCGGCACGCCCACGCCGGTGACATAAACTACCGATTCCGATATGCCGTCGATTCCCAGGTCCTTCTCAATCAGGGAGTCCTTGAGAGCGGCGGTGGTAAAAGGAGCAAGACCCAGCCGGGTTGCGGTGAGACAAAACGTCTGGCCGAGGTGACCCGTCTCGAGCAGAACCACCCGGTAGGCCCGAGCTCTACCGTACTTCCACATGGTCCTGGCGAAAACCGCTGTCATGATAAAAAGCGCCGCCGCCTCGCCGAAGTAGGGCTGGTCCGCGCAGTAGGCACTCGCCATGCGCGCGCTCGCCTTCCCGGTGATCTTTGTCAGACGGTTGTTCTTGGCCTGGTAGTGATAGATCCCTTTGTTGAGACCGCCCACCCTGAGCGCCACCAGGTACACCTCGATTGGGTGCCTGGCTCCACCGGAAGGACTCGTCTTGTAGGGAAGTTTTCCGAATACGTTCGTTTGGACGTATCCCTGAACACCCCATGTCGTCTGAAGAAGGGTCGACACGCTCTCCAGTGACACCGCCGTCCGCGCGAACTCTCTGTGGGTCCGCCTTGCGTGCAGCGTTTTGAAGAAGGTGTCCGTCTGGATTTCTGGCGAGGGCAAACGGATCGCATCGGCGCCTGTAATCCGTTTGAACTGAGGCGGCGCGCGAGTAGTCGGCAGCGCCTTCATTTTCTCCTCCATCGGCCAGTCCACGCCAACGAACGGAGCGTCTTTTGTCATGAAGTGAAATCCACCCTCCGGAAGCCAGGGTCCCCATGAGGACTCGACCTGCTTGTCCCGCTCCCATTCGGGTGAGCCCTGCTCGAGCAGGAGTTGCGCCTCGATCAACTTAAGGATCGATGCCGCAACACTCTGACGGCTGTAGGCGCTGAATTCAACGAGCGCCTGCCGGATGGTACCAGGGGCGGAGAAGAACCGGATCAGGTCCAGCGTCACCGGATTCGTTGCGAACGTCCTGCGGGTGAGGTAATTGGCAATGCGCAACTTGCCGCCCTCCCAGTAGGCGATCTGACAGGATGCGCTCTCGAGTTTCACGTCCGGCTACAGGAGATGTCGTATGAAGATCATCAGTCGCTTCAGGCGCTCGTCGATTTCCTCCAACCCCGTCTCCATTTCCAGCCGGGTAATCTTTCCCTCCTGCTCGTCCTTCATGAGCTTGGCGATTTCGGCGCGAGCCTTCGCGGAAAGCTCGAGGGCCTCCTGCGCCTTCTTCTGTTTATCGGACGTTTTTTTCGTACGACCACGCTTCGATGCCATGTTGGATCTCAAAGTTGATGAAGTTCAAACAGCGAACAACCAGTGGCCTGTCATTGGCCGCTCAGCCTCATGCGCCGCAGCAATGCCCGGAACCGCGGGTCGCCGTGCAGGTTGTGCAGCAGGGGGTCCGCCTTGATGTCGAGCATTCCGGAATGGTGCTGTCGATAGGCAAGGTTGAGCCAGTTGAAGGCGGCGTCACTCTCCCCGCGGTACGCATGGACCTCGGCGATTCCGTATGGGTCGCTCGAAGCGAATTTTTCTTGCAGTGAATTCAGTGCCGCGTTCGATTCGGCGCGGTTCTTCATGGCCCAGAAGACCATGGCGAGACCGCCGAGCCGGTAGTCCTCGTTGGGCTCCCGCTGTATCGCTTCGAGCGCCGCGGCGAGTTGCCCAAGGTACAGGCGAGTCTTCCCAACTGCAGTGTTGACTCCGTCGAATTCTGGATGCAACTGCTGCAGCCCCAAGCGGATCTGCAGACATTGCTCCAGCCGGTTGGCCGCGCAGAGTGCGACTCCGAGCGAGTCCAGGGCGTTCGGGTCGAGGGGATTGCGCTCGATGTCCTTTTCGTACCACTCCACGGCACGCGCGGCGTCTCCGAAGACGAGTGCGAGGTCACCGAAAGCGCTTGGCAACAACTCGAAGTGTGGGTCGATTGCGCCCATGCGCTGCGTGTCGGCCCGCGCTGCCGCCCAATCCCACGTAACATTCATCTCGAATCCGGCCCGCGTGTAATACGCCCAGGCGAGATTGGGGTCGAGCTGCAACGCCCGGTTCAACGCCTCGAGAATTCTCCTGTTCTGGTCCTCCGTGGGCGGGCCTTTCATCACCTCCTGTCTCAAGTAGGAGCTCGCGAGGCGTGCCCAGGCCAGCGCGTAATCGGGGCTGGTGTCGAGCGCTTGCTGGTAAAGTTCCGCCGCCTTTTCAGCATCGCCCAGGGTCCGTCGCGCCTTGAAATAGTTTCCCTCCAGAACGAGGTTGTAGGCTCGCAGATCAGGCTGAAAACGCGGCCGACCGTTTGGCACCGCCACGTGCAGGGCCTGGGAAACCTGCTCTCCGATCTCGTCCTGGACTTTGAAAATGTCGACTAGCTCGCGATCGTAGGTTTGCGACCAGAGGTGCCTTCCATCCGAGGCGCGAATGAGCTGTGCGGTGACTCGCAACTGCTGACCGGTCTTGTGTACGCTGCCTTCCAACACGTGTGTCACCCCAAGCTGGCGGGCAATCGCGTGCACATCGTCGTTTGCGGCCTTGAACTGGAACGAGGAAGTCCGCGCGATGACTTTCAGGTTCGGGCTGTGCACGAGGTGGTCGATGAGCTCCTCGGATAACCCGTCCGAGAAGTACGCTTCATCCTGCTTTTCGCTCATATCGACAAAAGGCAGGACCGCTATTGACTTCTCGGGGTCGGACTGGGCCTGCGCCGGAGAGATCGGGGAGGCGTTGGTCATCACCGCGGTCGGCGTAGGGTGCGACGGCCGCGTTAGTGCGAAAGTGAGCCCCGCGGCGGCCAGGATCGCAGCCGCCGCGACTACCCACTCGAAGGGGTGGTGCTTCATCCATTCGCCCCAGACACCTGAGAACCCTCTGCCGCCAAGACTGTCGCAGCGCCTGAATAAGATCCTCGTGTTCGGGGGAGATTCTGTCAAGCCAGAGGCGGCGCCCCCGAGATCTATTGTGCTACGCGATCATCTCGCCATCGACATAGAACCATCTTCCACCCTCGCGAACGAAACGACTGCGCTCATGTTGGCGAACCGCGGCAGCGTTGCTGACACGAGAGCGGGCGATAAATTCCACTTCGGCAGCATCATCGCCTTCGACGTGCGCATTGATAATCCTGAGTCCCAGCCATTTCTGGCTCCTGTTGAATGGGATGGAACCGGGTCGGGTACTCGGATGCCATGTCGCGAGCAGATATTGCTCGTTACACAGAACGAACGCGCAGTAGCGGGATCGCATGAGCGATTGCGCGTCGGGTGGGGCGCCCCCGGCGTGCAAAGGCCCACAGCACGTCGAATACGGGCGGGCGGAGCCGCAAGGGCAGGGTTCTTGGGCCGCCGGATTCATGCTGCTGCGCGGACGGCCGAACGCACTGCGCAAAGAAGATGGCGGAGTCCTTGCAGACTCCGCCACTCCCTGCTCGAGCAATACTGGTTACAGACCAAGGTCATCCGTACAGCAACTGCATCGGAGCGTCCATCCGTTGGACCGCGGTCGCGCGCGTGACAATTAGCCTGCGCGCATCCCTCTGTGGCCTTCCGGCCAGTACGAGGTGACGACTAACGCCGAACCTCGCGACCAACCAGTGCGCCCAGAGGCGCGACCGAACCAACGTTTGTAAGTGCCACTTGGATCACCTCCTTCAGTTGCCGTGGGCTCGTGGTCGGCGCGTGCCGCCCACCGAAGCCGCGCGCCCTTACGCCCCATATTGGCATCGCGCGTGAAGATCGCAAGGGGTGGATGCCCAAAAAGGGGCGCCACGCTGTTAGGAAAACGGGCGAGCTTGCAGAAACCCGCGAACGTGAATGGCCTGTTGCCCCCCGAGTGGACGGCACACGCGACGCTGCATCCAAACGCTCACTCCGCGCATCTTTCGTTCTAGGCGCTCCGAGAAGAGAGCCATATGAAGGAGCAAGTCGCATGCAACCGAGCATAGATAAGGGCTACAAGGGTATAGGCATGGAGGGTCGGATCGCTGCCTGGTACGCGCGCAACACCGCGCGCGACATGCCCGACTTCGCGGCACTAGCGCAGCGCGTGACCGCCGGGCTGGCGGCGGGCAGCCGCATCCTCGAGGTAGCCCCTGGTCCGGGCTATCTCGCCATCGAGATCGCGAAGCGCGGTGCTTATCGGGTTACCGGGCTCGATATCAGCCACACCTTCGTCGAGATCGCCACCCGCAACGCACGCGAGGCGCATGTAGACATCGATTTCCGGCAGGGGAACGCCTCAGCGATGCCGTTTCTGGAGAACACCTTCGACCTCGTTCTGTGCCGGGCAGCCTTCAAGAACTTCTCACAGCCGCTTGCTGCGATGAACGAAATGCACCGTGTCCTCAAGCCGGGCGGACGGGCACTCATCATCGATCTGCGCAAAGAGGCCTCCATGGATGACATCAATGCCTACATCAAGCAGGCGGATCTCGGCTGGGCCAATTCCGTCATCTACAAGGCCACGTTTCGTTATCTGCTGCTCCCGCGCGCCTACTCGAAGCATCAGTTCGCGGACATGGCCGCGAAATCGGCCTTCGCAGGCGCGCGGATCGATGCCTCCGGGATCGGCTTCGAGGTCACTCTTCAGAAGGGAGCCAGGCTGAGCTGAAGCCGGTAACGCTGCTGGACGTCACGCCGGCGCTTGCGGTGACGGGGGTGAAGTCCTCTGCCAGAATGCTTCGCGGCCCGATGTGGGCTAGCCGGGAATACCAGCATGCTGATGGTCACGGGCGCGAACGGGAACCTGGGCGGACATGTGATCGCGAACCTTCGGGCGCTCGTGGGTCCGTCGGGCTTCGTTGCCGGCACTCGCGATCCCTCCACGGCGTTTGCGCGCGAACTAGCCGCCTCGGGAGTTCAGGTGCGCCGCACCGACTTTGACGAGCCCAACACCTTGACCGCCGCCTTCGAGGGAATAGAAGCGGCCTTAATCATCTCGACCTATGCCCCCAATTCGGTCCGTCCTCGCCAGAACCTGAACGCGATCGAGAGCGCGAAACGTGCTGGCGTACGCCGGCTCGTTTACACCAGCTTTGCCGGGGCGGGCCCGACGTCTCAGGCCGATCACAGCGTCGAGGTTCACTGGCCGACGGAACAGGCACTGATGGCTTCGGGCATGGACTACACCATTCTGCGTCACGCCTTGTACGCCGATATTATGGTGGGCGACTTGGAAGAGACACTCAGCACCGGTGTGCTGCGCCGTGCGGGCGGGTCCGCTCCATGCGCGTTCATTGCTCGCGACGATCTTGGAGTGTCGGCTGCGACCGTGCTCGCTAAACCGGGGCACGAGAATCGGATATACACCGAGACCATGGAACAGGCCCTGACCGGCGATGAAATTTGTGCGCTGATGACCGAGGTGTTCGGCCGCGCTATCCGCTACGAGGCCGTGCCGGCGGAGGACTGGCCCGCATACATGACTGAACACTGGGGCGTGCCGGCAGAACTGGCCAAGAGCTCTCTCGGCACGATGCGTGCGATCGAAAACGGTGAGTTCAACATCGTCAGCGGCGACTATGAAGCGATCACCGGACGCAAGCCGAAGACTATGCGGGAATTCCTCAAGCGCATCGCAGCGACCCGGGGCATCGGCTGAGGGCGTAGACAAACTGATGGAGGTGCCCCTTCCGCGGGACGGCCTCAGTTCAGGCGGAACTTCGGAGGAGTAAAGGTATGACCCCGCGCCGCAGCCGCCGCGGCGGGGAATTCTCTATCACAGTGCTCGAGCGACACCTTGGTTGTCCAAGCCGCACTGGAGATATGGTCCTTGAGTTGAGCGCGCACGTCCTTATAAGTGTCGCCATCGTTAGCCATGCAGGCGAACTTGGCATACGCATTGAGAATAACGTCGCTATGGGGATGGTCGTGCTGCAACTCCTCGAATCCCTCTCTCATCACCGACCAGGTAGCAAGTGAATCGTCAAACAGCGCGACGTCATCATCCTCGAGCGATGAGTAGGTCCAATATAACTTTGCGTACTTCTCGAAGTCCCTCTGGCCGTCCGCTGTGACCGAGATGTCCCGGACGAAGCGCTGAATGTCAGCATGACTTCCGAGCCAGCGAGGCATGAGGATGCGCAGCATGCGCCTGTACAAAGGCCAATAGTCGGGCTGTTTGAGCATACCGCGATCGAAGATGGCGCGCAGCTCGTCGACACTCCTGGACTGGTCCAAGCCCACATCGAGCGAGAGTTGATACCAAAGGGGATTGCTGTTGGCGCGATCGGCGAGCTCGCGCAAGCCCATTGCAGCCATCTCGGTTCTCATTGCGAACAGAGCCCAGGCTTGAGGACTGACGGAATTGGCCGTGCCGTGGCCGCGCGCGGTCCAGGCCCAGGACTCAAACAAGAGGCTTTGGATGAGCTCGGGATAGACCGATTGCGGCGTGGCCCGGTGCCAGTCCGCGGTGCGTCCCAGGACCTGGGTAAGATCGGCCTGCTGGTAGTCAAACAGATCGCGGAAGCCCCGCATGATCCCATCCAGCGTGGAGCTTCCGTCAGGAAGGTCCGCCAACGATGCCGCGGATTGTTGGATCCACCGATCCAAAGCCGCATAGTCCCCGGATATGAAAAGCTCCTGTGCCCGACAGCCAGCTTCCTCCAGTGCCGCCGGCCCATCCTTGCGGGAGTCCTCCGGGGTGGGAGTGTTCCCGGTCACCCCTGGTGCCCTCACGCACTGCCAATGTTGACCAGTGAGCCACTTCTTCAAGGTGATCACCCACCGCGTATTGGACAGCGCCCGTGTCCGATGGTCGAGGCTGGCCAGCAGCATAACACGCTGGATTTGCGCGACGATGAGGTTGCTGTCTTTCTCGTACTGATTGGCATCGGTGTCGGCCTTCTGATTACCGTGGGCGATCTCCACGACGCCGCGCGCCCATTCGAGACGTACCCGGGCATATTCCGCGAACAGCGATCCGAGCTGACGCTCATTGGCAGGCAGGGCGCCTTCTTCCTGCTTCAAGCGCGTTCGGGCTGTCTGCCAGAAAGGCACGATCTCCTGTTCGAACCGGTTACCCAAACCGTACTCGCTGAGCTGGCCCGATCCTGCGGCCACTACGATGTCCTGCCACTTGCGCAGGTTTTCGGTCTCACCGTTCACGTACCAGGAGTGATCGCGAAGATAACGCTCCGGACCCGTCAGCTGGCTGCCGAATCCGGTCGCCTGCCATAGAGCGCCGAAGATCCCCACAGCCGTCAACGTTCCTGCCAACGCAACACGCCTGATGGGAAACCGGCTACGCGCCGCGGGAGTCAGCGGTCGCGCCAGGCACACCCCGAGCACGAGCCCGCTGATTACCCCGCCAACATGCGCGGCGTTGTCGATACCGGGATTGAAAAACCCTGCGATCAGATTGTAGAGCGCGAAAATCAGCGTGCTGATCCAAAGCGCAGCGGGCACCTTGATGGCCGTCCGATGGTGGGGATGGATGGCAAAGACGATGAACGCGGCGAAGATGCCAAATATCGCCCCCGATGCGCCCACGGTGGCCCGACTCGGCTCCCAAACGATACTCGCCAAGCCAGACAGGGCTCCGCAGGCGAAGTAAAGCAATGCGTAAGCCCAATTTCCGTACAGTCGCTCGGTGAGTCGCCCAACATTCCACAGCGCCCACATGTTGAACAACACGTGCGCGACGTTGGCATGTAGGAACAAGGCGCTGAGCAGACGCCACCACTGCCCGTGCAGCGTCAGCGGTGCGAAATTTGCGCCCCACTCGATGACCTGAGGCGCATTCATCAAGTCGATGCGCTTCAGAATGAGTGCGATCGCGGCGAACACCACAACATTCGCGGTTACCAGGGCAGGTGTGATCCATGGATCGCCGCCCGCCTCACGCAACCGCGCATGAAACTCGCGCACCGCTATCCAGCGCTCATATCCGTCGGAGCGGGTCTTGGGCAAGGCGTCGACCATCTCGCTCGCCTGTTGGACCGAAGCCGTCCGGAACTCGACCACCCGGTACCGACCCAAGGCGGTCTCGTACCGAAAGCGCACCCAGTCGCCCTCGCGCCGGCTTTCGACCGGACCCGCATCGCCTTGGATGACATCGATGATCGCCTGGAAGGGGATCGACTGCTCGGTCCGATGCGCGATGCCCAACCAGTTGTGTTGCCAGCCGCCAAGCACGATCTCCTGCGAGCGGATCTCGGCGAACCCCTCGCCATAGAGCGATATGTGGCGGGACTTCGCTTCGAGCCAGCCGCGCAATCCTCCATGGCTGGTGAATCGAACCGCAATCGGCTGTGGAGCCGCTGCGAGTGGCGACTCATGGGCCGTTCGCTCGTGAGGTGTCCGCTCGGTCGGTTCCGGCTCACTCGGGCTCACCGAGGTGGTCGCCCGCCGTTCAATCTCCGCGAGCAGATTGGCGTAGTTCAGCGGGAAAGCGGTCTGATTGAGCGCGTAGCGCAACTCCTCGAGCTGCTCAGAGGAGTAATGCGAGAAATTGATGGCGCCGTCGCGTATCTCGGCGGCCTGTCCTGGCGCACGGCTCATCTCGGCCGCTTCGGGGTGGTGCTGGCTCACTGCAATGGGGATCGTAAGAGCACTTGGAACGAAACGCAAAGGTCGCGCACCGGCTCGGTTGAATCAAATTCCGGGTGCGCCAGAACTAGCGTTTTTTCAGGAACTTACAGTTCGAGACAGCCGCTCAGAAAGCAACGCGAACCGACATGATGTCAGCGTCCGACTGTTGTATGCGCGTGTACAGCAACGACTGCCCGTCCTCGGAAACGGACATGCCTAGGCCACCGAGGGGTGCCAGTGGGCCCTGCAGTGTGCGAATAGGGTGCGCGCGACGGGACGCGAAGTCATAGAAGCTCACGATCACGGAGCGTCCATCCGACCCCGTGTAATAGATGCCGCGAGTTGTAGCTGTCCAGCTATCGGCGTACCGCAGGTGAGGCATTCCCTCCACGGGAGCTTCGTCGCCTCCGTCTATGGGTTTGGACCACAGCTCAACACCGTCGGTGCCTGCGGCATTGAATATCACGCGTGAGCCAATGACGACAGCGCGGTATGCATGTTTGTGCGTGAAGCGTTCTGCCGGACCTCCTGATACCGGTACCCGGTAGAGGGTAGTCCTGCCGTCGCTCGCGATGATCCATCGGCAATCCTCAGACCAGACCGGCAGGGACAGACTCTCCTGCGTAGTCTGGAGTCGATGTGGTTGGCCCTGGGGAAGATCGAGCAGGTATATCGCCGAGGCGCCCGGGGCACGGGAGTCGAACGCGAGGCGGCGCCCGTCGGTGCACCAACTGGGCGCTCCCGTTTGTGGGCCGTTGAAGGATGTCAGTTTGACTGGATTGCCGCCGTCGCGATCGGCGAGCCAGATCTCCGAGCTTCCCGAACGGTTGGATTCGAAAACGATATGCATACCGTCGGGCGAGTATTCTGGGACCAACTGCGTGTGCGTGGATGAGATCAGGACTTGAGTCGTGCTCGCCGGGTCCGTCAATGTCGCGCGCGAGATATCGAAGGTACGTAGCTCGCGTACGAAGGCGATACGTCCAGCGGCGGCCGTGATACCCGGACCGAGAGATCCGTCCGAACGCAGGAGGCGCGAGACGTGCCCGCGAAGTGTGACGCGCCACAAGCCGCTGTCGGCGCCCGAATCACTGGCGACGATGAGCGCGTCGCCTCGGGCGCTCCAGACCTGACCCTGCGGATAGCCCTGTATGGAGGCGATCGCTTGCTCACCGCCGGTCGCCAAGTCGTGCAAGTAGATCTGGAACGCGCTCGAACCCGAGGCGCAGGCGAATGCGAGCGTGCGGCCGTTCGGTGAGAAAGCCGGCAGCCCGGCATCCCCGCAGTCTTGGGGTCGATCCAATAGGCGCGTTTTCGCGTCCGATACGTCGACGAGGTGAATGTAGCTCCGGCTATCCGATCGCTGCGCCGCGTAAGCAATCTGGTGCCCATCGGGTGCCCAGCTCAATTGCATGAACGGCTCGCCCAGGAAGCTCGCGGGGATGAGGAGTCGCTCCGCCTCCCCGTTTGGCGCAGCCAGATAGATGCCACTGTCGTGATCGGTTTGGCGAGCGAACGCGATCCGCGTGCCGTCAGGCGCCCATATTGGATGAAGGGCCAGGGCGGGAGCGCTTGCGATCCTCAGCAAGCGCTCGGAGTCCACCCGTTTACTGTAAAGCTCGAACCGCCCGCCCGTTCCGACACCCCCATTCCTGGCAAACAGGAGGACATCCCCGTTCGGGCTCAGCGCGGGAGCCACCTCGCGCCCAATCAGAGTGGTGAGGGGTTGTGCCTTCAGGCTGTTCTCGTCAGCGCCAGGATCCTGGGTCCGGTGCATGAAGAACGCCGCCCCTGCAGCGAGAGCAACGAACGCGACGGCCACTGCTATCCCATAGAAGAGCATTGTCCGAGGAGCTCTATCGGTGCGGTCCTCCTTGATGCGACCAATGAATCGGTAACCTCGTCGCGGCAGGGTTTCGATGAGGCTCGCTCCTTCAGGAGCGGTTCCCAAAGCCTCACGCAGGCGATTGATGATCGCGTTCAGTCCCTGATCGAACTCGACCACTCGATTGTCGGGCCACAGCCGCCGCCGGAGCTCTTCGCGCGAGACCAGTTGCCCGGGTCGCTCGAGCAGCGCGGCGAGCGCCACAAAGGATTGATTGGGGAGTGGAATGCGCTCCCCCTGCCGGAACAGCTCCTTCGATTGCAGGTCGGCCTCGAATACCCCGAACCGAATGCGATTGGATGGACCTCGCGCGGTCATGTGAGAGAAATGTAAGCGATCTCTGAGGTCCGGCTCATGGCTTCCGCGCGATCACCGGGACAGCCTGCAGCCATGCCGAGCCTCACCATCTTACCGCCGAGGAATTCCCCATCCAGTCCCGACCACCCGTCCGTGAGGCCTGCGTCGGCCCGGTCCGGGAGCGCCGTACTGATTGCCACCGTGATCTCGGCAATGGTCGCCTTGCTGAGGATAGCGCCAAGTCATGCGGAGGTGAGTGTCGATGCGCTCTATGATCTGCGCCACACCACCGATCCGGGCGACAACGCCAACAACTTTCCGGTGATCGAGATCAAGGCGTTCTTTCCGCTGAGCTTCGGGTCCTTCCTGATGAAAGAAGAGATCGATCTCGATGGTACGAACCACGACCCCTCCCAGGTCTACACCGAAATCTCACAGAGCATCAAGCTGGGTAGCCTCGAGGTCGGGCACCGGCCGCTCTTCGCGCATCTCGGCTATTCGGGAGGACTCGGAGTCTTCGGCAATGCGACCGGCGGCTACTACATTCACAATGCCTACAACGTCGGGTTGGAGTATACCTTCGAGGTGCGCAAGGCGTTCTGCAACGTGTCCGTTGCGGGGCGACGCACGAGCCAGGTGTCACCGAGCTACGACCCTATGCTGACGGTGTACGCCGGCAGGTTCTTCTGGAACTACAAGCTCCTCATTGCCAATTCCCTCGAGGCGTGGACCACATCGTACGACCAGACGAACGGCGCCGCTCAGCCGCGCGCCGGCAAGTTTGCCTCGTGGGAGATCGAGTCGGAAGTCTGGTACAAAGTTGCCAAAAACCTTTCAGTCGGCACGTACACTCGCACCACGCGTAACGTTTACGCGCTCTCAAACCGTTGGGTGGTGTACCCGAGCTTTGGGGTGCGCTATGCGTTTTGACTGGGCGGCAGCCAGACCACCGCTTCCCGTGACCCCCCGGACGAAAGTACCCTACCGACAAGCCGCCTTGCCGGGATTGCGCCTTACAAATGAGTCAGCCCACGTCGCCACCGACCGGGATACCTGGGTCCCTTGCCATCGAGCAGCTCAATGACCTGGTGTACGTGTTCGATCGGCACCTTCGCTTCTTTTACGTCAATGAAACCGCTTGCCGCATCCTCGGTTATGCCCGTGAGGAGCTGCTAGCGGCGAGTGCGGCCACTATTGGTGCGCCGGACCCGGGTCCGAGGGGTACTGGAACGGGTGGGGTGCCGGGTTGGCGCATCGGTGAGCACTACACGGCGGAAACGTCTCTGCTATCGCGCGGCGGCCGTGTCATCCCCGTCGAGATCTCCGTCCGGGTAATCGAGCATGCAGGCGAGCCGTTGCGGGTAGTGGTGGCGCGCGACATCGGGGAGCGTAAGCGCCTGGAGGAAAAAGCCAACGCGCGGTTGGAAAAATTACGTAAGCGTATGGAGTCCAAGCTTGCCGCGCGTGCGCGGGAGTTCCACACGCTCGTCGACAACCTTCCCGACGTCGTCGTTCGTTATGACCTGCAGTTGCGGCGAACCTATGTCAACTCTGCCTTTCACGCCGAGCACGGAACGACGGATAAGGATGTCCTCGGCAAGTATGCCGGTGAGGGCTCGCGCTTGACGCAGTCGAGCGTCACCGCGCTACAGGAGCTCTTGCGACAAACCTTTGCCACGCGGGTGCCCTGTGACCATGAATTCTCGTTGCCCGCAACGGATGGCACGGCATTCTACTGGCACTTGCGCGTGATTCCCGAGTTTGATGAGAACAAGGCCGTTACGAGTCTTCTCACCGTCTGGTCCGAAGTCACGGAGCGAAAACACCTGCTGGCCAGCCTCGACCGGATGGCCTATCACGATGCCCTGACCGGAATCGCCAACCGCGCGTTGCTGGTCGAGCGACTCACACGAGCGGTGCGAGCGGCCGAGCACCGTTGCGATGTTGTTGCTCTGCTGTTTATCGATCTGGATTGGTTCAAGGCAGTCAACGACCGCTGGGGCCACGAAGCCGGAGACGCTGTGTTGGTCGCCACGGCGCAGCGGCTGCAGAGCGTAGTGGGCGAGGGGGACACCGTGGCCCGCTTTGGGGGTGATGAGTTCGTGATTGTGCTGGGTGAGCCCTGCGGTTCCGCGGCGCTTAGCGGCTTGGTGGACCGGGTGACCAAAATCATCACCGAGCCGATCATCTGGAAAGGGACCCTCCTGCGGATTGGAGCGAGTGTGGGTCTCGCTCGCTATCCCGAGGATGGGCTCGATGCCCACTCGCTGCTACAGCGTGCGGACGAGTCGATGTATTCTGAAAAGGCTCGACGTCAGTCGAGAGCCGGCCGATAAACTATGGCACCAGCAGACGTTCGAAGGACACGAGGTGATCGAAATAGTCCGATTGTGCGATCTCGGGCGCTACTTCTCCCTGATATATGAGGCCGCGGCGGATCGAAAGGCGGCCAATGCCATCGAGGCAATCAATTTTCTTGCGGACTTCCGTGATGACCGAGCTATCGATCCTGCTGCGAAACTTCACTTCAAATACATACAAGGACTGCTTGGTGCGCAGCAAGAGGTCGATTTGGCATCCTGCCTTGCGCGCGGTGCGGGCTTGAAAATAAGGTCCCGCATTCAGCACCGGCACGTGTGATAGCCCGATGCGATCCAGAATGATCGCCAGGTTTCCGAGAACCAGGTTTTCAAATTGCAGGCCGACGATCGAGTCCCACGCCCGAAAGGTTTCCAAAGGGGTGCGCCGATAGAGTCCTTTCCTGACCTGCTCGGCAACAGGCTCTATGTATTTGAGGTAGAAACGCAAGTAGTTGTCACAGATGCGATAGCGTAGAGTTCGCGGCCGGTTTTTTCCGGTTGTTGGATTGAAGGCGACGTCCCGACTCAGAAAGCCGGCGGATTCAAGATCTTCCATCGCTTCGGTCAACGTGCCGCCCCGACGGCGATGCAAGCCCTTGCTGATCTCGGTGATGGAGCGTGGACCATCAACCAGCGTCGCCACGATATCGCGATAGGTCTCGGCCTTGCGTGAGAAAATGTCGTGAAAGATCTGTTCGAATTCATTGAAGAGGGGGCCGCCGCTTCTGAAGCAGAGGCGCTCGATGTTCTGTTCCGCCGTCTGAGTGGGATCAATCTCCTCGAGGTAACGCGGTACACCGCCGGTGACAGCTAGCACTTTGAGCTTTTCGCCAGGCGTGATGGTTTTCCCACCCCAGAACTCGTCGCACGCGGGCAGCGGAAGGGGCTGCAGTCGGAATTGCCATGAGCAGCGGCCGACGAAGCCCGTATTGTTGAGGATATTCTTCTGAATCCATGAGGAAACGGAGCCGCAGAGAACGACGACCAGCCTGGGATGTTGCGAAAACAGGTTGTCCCACGCGGTCTTGATATATCCGGCGAAGTCCGGCTCACCAATGCCGAGCCAGGAGATCTCATCCAGCAGCAGAACGGTGCTGCCGGAGGAAGGGAGAAGGCTGGCAAGAAGTTTGAATGCCTGCGGCCATGACTCGAGAGTGACCTTGGGAGCTTTGGTCTGAGTGGCCAGATTCTCGGCGAACGCTTCGAGTTGCTCGCGTCGGCCGATATGCTCGCGTGGGGGCAGTCCTTCGAACGAGAGAAAGTGGTCCGCTTCGGCGGCGCACATTTTCTGGCACCTAAATGGCAAATCTCATACTAGGTGCCAGAACCATGAGGGCAGCTTTCGGCACCTAAATTGAAAAATAG
>CAYNTW010000098.1:0-18582 GCA_964400085.1 uncultured Steroidobacteraceae bacterium
GCGTGCAGCACTGTCGTGTGGTCGCGGCCGCCGAACGCGTCGCCGATCTCCGGCAACGAATGACTCGTCAACTCCTTGGCAAGCGCCATCGCAACCTGGCGCGGCCGCGCGACCGAGCGACTGCGGCGCTTGGACAGCAGATCCGCCATTCGTACCTTGTAGTAATCGGCGACCGTCTTCTGGATGTTCTCGATGGTGATGAGCTTCGCTTGCAGCGAAAGCAGGTCCTTCAGCGCTTCCTTCGTGAATTCCAGCGTGATCGGATGACCCGTGAAACGGGAATTGGCGATCACGCGGCGCAAAGCGCCTTCGAGCTCGCGCACGTTCGAGCGAATCCGCTTCGCGATAAAGAACGCTACTTCCTCCGGTAACACCGCATTGGCCATTTGCGCCTTGGTCATCAAGATCGCGACGCAGGTCTCGAGCTCTGGCGGCTCGATCGCCACCGTGAGTCCCCAGCCGAAGCGCGATTTCAAGCGCTCCTCGAGTCCATCCACTTCCTTCGGATAGCGATCGCAGGTGAGGATCACCTGGTGCTGTCCCTCGAGCAGCTCGTTGAAGGTGTGGAAGAACTCCTCTTGCGAGCGCTCCTTGCCCGCGAAGAATTGAATGTCATCGATCAGGAGCGCGTCCAGAGAGCGATACGCCGTTTTGAAATCGTTGATGGCGTTGTGCTGCAGGGCCCGCACCATATCGCTCACAAAGCGTTCGGAGTGCACATAAGCGACCCGAGCCTCGTCATCGCGCTCTTTGATCATGTGCGCGATCGCGTGCATCAAATGCGTTTTCCCAAGCCCTACACCGCCGTAAAGAAATAGCGGGTTATAAGCACGCCCCGGATTCTCCGCGACCTGCAGGGCGGCGGCCTTGGCGAGCTGATTACTCTTGCCTTCAACGAAGCTAGCGAAATTCGAGTCAGGATTGAGACGCGTACCTATGACGAGTCCCTCGGCTCTGCGCGCGCGCGGGGGCGCGGCGGCAGGCGCGACGGCGCTGCGCATAGGAGCACTGCGCGATCCGACTTCCACCGTGACGATCGGCGCGTCGCCCGTGCTTTCATCGCGCAAGAGCTCGCCAATCCGCGGCAGCAGATTCTGATTCACCCAGTCGACGACGAAACGATTCGGCGCAAGCAGTTTCAGCGCGCCTGCGCCCTCCACTGCTTGTAAGGGCCGCACCCACGTATTGAACTGCTGCTCCGGAAGCTCGGCCTCCAACGCGCCTATGCACCGAGTCCAAAGCGACGCTTCCACTCGCGTTGCCTCCGCGACCGCCGGAACGAAACCGAACGGGACCTGAAGAAAGGGCTGCGGAGTCTATACCGATCGACGCGCGTGCTGAAGACTTATAAACAGCAAATCTATTGACACCTTGGCCCTCAACGACTTAGCCTTCCCGCCCTTTTTAAATGGGCAGAAAGTCGCCCGGGCCGCGTAGGCTATGG
The DNA here is from genome assembly GCA_964400085.1 of uncultured Steroidobacteraceae bacterium. Classification (GTDB taxonomy): domain Bacteria; phylum Pseudomonadota; class Gammaproteobacteria; order Steroidobacterales; family Steroidobacteraceae; genus 13-2-20CM-66-19. Next base: position 1,445 of record CAYNTW010000098.1, read on the forward strand.
CGCTTTTTGCGGAGTTGAAGCCCTCAGCCAGCCCTTAGGCGCGCAAAAACTACGCTTTTTGCGCGTGGGTGGCGTTTGGCGTTTGTGGCAATGGGCAAGACTTCGCGCCCGCTAACGATTTTGGAATTGGAGCCGTAGCCGTGAAGCGCACTTATCAACCCAGCAAGGTACGTCGTAAGCGCACGCATGGGTTCCGTGCACGTATGGCCACGAAGAATGGCCGGAAGGTACTGGCACGGCGCCGCGCGAAAGGTCGCCGGAAGCTGATACCCTAAGTCCACTGACGTCATTCCCAATGGGCAGTGCTCTCCCCTATCTCATCTATTCGGGGGGAAGCGTCTTCAAGCGCCGCAGGAGCTTCGATGCGAGGGCGGCTCACTCTTCCCGCGCAACGTCGGCTGCGACGCAAGTCTGACTTTGAGGCTGCCTACGCGAATGGGCGGCGCTTTGGTAATGGATTCTTCGCGGTGACTGCGAAACCCAATGACATTGGCGGGCCGCGGCTCGGGTTGGCGGTCTCTGTGAAGAACGCCGGCAACGCGGTCGAGCGCAACCGTCTTCGGCGTACCATTCGCGAATCTTTCCGCCTGCACCAGCATGAGCTACCCGCGGTGGATCTCGTGGTGAGTGCGCGTGGTCGCGCGCGTGATACCGCTGGAGCCGAGCTCCGCGCGAGTCTGGACGCGCTGTGGAAGAAAGTGACTGAGCAATGCGCCACGTTGTCACGTTCCTGATTCGTCTCTATCAGCGGTTCGTGAGCCCTCTTCTGGGCCCGCGCTGCCGCTTCTATCCCTCTTGTTCAAACTATGCCCTGCAGGCGGTGCAGCGATACGGAACGTTCTACGGCGCTTGGTTGTCCGTGAAGCGTCTGTCCCGCTGCCACCCGTGGCATTCCGGTGGGTACGATCCCGTGCCGCCAGCCCACGACACCAGTACCTGCACGCACCACGCACATGAATAACAATCCCCGAATCTACCTTTGGATCGCGCTCGCGCTAGTGGTGTGGCTGAATTACCAGGCATGGATGACTGACTACGGCCCCAAGCCTGGCGCCAACACCGCGGTCAGCCAACAAACGCCCGCGACAGCTCGCAACCCGAGCGCTCCTTCGAATGACCTGAGCAGCAAGATTCCCGCGGCGTCCAAAGCTGAGGCCTCGGGCACGGCGGCGGACAACAAGGGAGCGGTTACGCCGCCGAGTCCTGCGGCGCCCAACACGACGGGCGCGCAAGTCGTCCACGTTCACACAGACGTGCTGGATGTCGACATCAGCACGGTAGGCGGCACAATCCAGAGAGCCGACCTGCTGAAATACACCAAGGTCAAAGGCGAAGCGGAGCTCGTTCGACTCGAGAACGAGGACAGTCCCCAAAGCCAATACGTGCTGCAATCGGGCTTGATCGGTCCGGGCAATGGTCCGTATCCAACACACCTGACCGTGTGGTCTGCCGCGCGGACCACATATGACATCGATGGTACCCAGGAGCTGCGCGTACCGTTGACCTGGACGAATGAACAGGGCGTCACTGTCACCAAAACGTTCATTTTTCATCGCGGGTTGTACAGTATCCAACTCGACTACACGGTGCAGAATCACAGCGACGCTCCTTGGCAAGCGGCTCCGTATGCGCAGCTTTTGCGCGACGATCCGCGCACCAAGAGCTCCATGTTCAATGTCGAGAGCCGCGCGTTCCACGGCCCCGCGATGGACGACGGTACGAAGTACCGCAAGCTCGACTTCTCCGCTGACTCGGAAGACAGTCATCTCTCGCGAGAGGTAACCAACGGCTGGATTGCAGCCGTACAGCACCAGTTCATCAGCGCCATTGTCCCACCCAGGGACACGCCCTATCGGGTGACGATGAGCGCAGCCGGCGATCAGTACCTACTCACCGCAACCGGTCCGACGCACTCAGTAGCGCCGGGGGCGACGAGTACATTCGACGACACGCTCTACATCGGTCCGAAACTGCAGTCGCAACTCGAGAAGATCAGCCCACGTCTCGACCGCGTGGCTGATTACGGTTCACTGACCATATTGGCGCAGCCGCTGTTCACAGCATTGGATTGGGTGCATGGCGTCACCGGCAATTGGGGCGTCGCCATCATCTTCGTCACGTTCCTTTTGAAGCTTGTGTTCTATCCGCTCTCCGAGGCCAGCGGGCGCTCGATGGCGAAAATGAAGTTGCTGCAGCCGCGCATCAAGAATCTGCAGGAAACGTACAAAGACGATCGCGAGAAGCTCGGGCGCGCCATGATGGAGCTTTACAAGCGCGAGAAGGTCAATCCGGCCACGGGCTGCCTGCCGATGATCATCCAGATCCCGGTGTTCTTCGCGTTCTACCAGGTGTTGCTGGAGAGCGTCGAGATGCGACAGGCGCCATTCGCGCTCTGGATCCACGATCTCTCGGTACGCGATCCCTATTTCATCCTGCCCGCCATCATGGCTGGCGCGATGTTGTTCCAGTCCAGGCTCAATCCTCCTGCCGTGGCGGATCCGGTACAGCAGAAGGTCATGATGTTCATGCCTCTGGTGATGTCGGTAACGTTCGCGTTCTTCCCGGCCGGCTTGGTGCTCTACTGGGTTACGAACACCATACTTTCCATCGCGCAGCAGTGGAATATCAACCGCCGCATCGCAGCAGCCGCGGCGAAGAAGAACTAGCGGACAACGAAGAGACACCTGCGTCGTCCAGGGAGCACTTCGCGGAGCTCTCCGGGGGGACCTTTTTTGCGCAGTCGCACGTTCGCTCGAGCGGAGTAACATGCGGCTAAGGAATCGCGGATCGCCCCATGACACGCACCGAAACCATCGTGGCCGCGGCAACTCCGCCTGGACGCGGCGGCGTCGGAATCGTACGGATCTCGGGACCGAAGGTGCCTGAGTTTGCCGCCATCGTCCTCGGAGAGCTGCCCCTGCCCCGCCGAGCGACTTTCGCTCGCTTCCTTGATGCGCACCAGGACCCGATCGATGCGGGCCTCGCATTGTTCTTTCCGGCGCCTCATTCCTACACCGGTGAGCACGTACTTGAGCTGCACGGTCACGGAGGGCCCCTGGTCGTCGAATCGCTCGTCGCGCGTCTGGTCGAGTTGGGCGCGCGCCGCGCGCAGCCTGGTGAATTCACACAACGCGCCTTCCTCAATGACAAAGTCGATCTGGCGCAGGCTGAAGCCATCGCCGACCTCATCGATGCCGGCTCGAAGGAAGCAGTACGGGCGGCCATGCGCTCCCTGCAAGGTGAGTTTTCCAACATGGTGCGCGGGCTGACCGAGGCCATTGTCGATCTGCGCACCTATGTCGAGGCAGCCATCGATTTTCCCGAGGAGGAGATCGACTTCCTCGCCGATCGCGAGCTCAGTGAGCGGTTTCAGAACGTGCGGGAGCACTTCAACGGAGTGGAGCAAAGCGCGCGGCAAGGCCGGCTGCTTCGGGAGGGAATGACGGTTGTAATCGCGGGCCGCCCGAACGCTGGCAAGTCGAGTCTCCTGAACCGGCTTGCCGGATATGACGCGGCCATCGTCACGCCCATCCCGGGGACAACTCGCGACATCGTGCGCGAGCGCATCGATATCGATGGCATGCCGTTGCACATCCTGGACACGGCAGGCCTGCGCCACGCCGCGCACGATGAGGTCGAAGCCGAGGGTATACGGCGCGCGCAGGTGGAAATGAATCGCGCCGATCGCGTGCTCTTTGTCATCGATGCGGTGGCCGATCCCCTGGGCAAAGCCTTCCAGGAAGAGCGAGACCGCCTGCCTACGGATGTGCCGGCGACTCTCGTTTTCAACAAGTGCGACCAGGCAGTTGGACTACCCGTTGCGGATACGACGGCTGGCCCCCCGCGCGTGTTGATATCAGCGCTGACCGGCGCGGGGCTCAACACACTGCGCGATCACCTCAAGTTGTGCGTGGGCTACCAAAGCTTGGATAACGGCACGGTCTCCGCTCGCCAACGCCACCTCGAGGCCCTCTCCCGTGCACGCCGCCACACCGAAGAAGCCGCTCGTCAATTGCGAGAGCGCCGCGCGGGCGAGCTCGTTGCAGAGGAGCTCAGAGTCGCGCAACAGGCGCTGAATGAGATCACTGGCGAGTTCACCAGCGATGACTTGCTGGGGCGGATTTTCTCGAGTTTTTGCATCGGGAAATAGGTTCACGCCCCGCGCCCTCGACGGTCAGTGTCTACAGAGCTTGAGGTTGCATGGCGCCGGACACATTGCTGGTCAACCGCCGTAACGCAATACGCAGAGCGCGGTCATCGAACAATCGATCTTTGCGCGCTGCCGCATCTGGGCCGCCGCCCCAGCGGCGCAGAGCTTCACGTATTGCCGCCGTGGTCGGCGCCACGCCTTCGCGGGCGACCAACCAGTCGACCGTCGCGAGTAATTCCAAGCCGTAGGGCGACTCGAACCCATCAATCAAGGCGGCCGTGGCTTCCAATGCCGGCACATATTCCCGCGCCTCGGTGTTCAAATAAGTTTGTACCAAGGTCTTGCGGGCATCATCAAACCAAATCACGTCCGCTGGGTCGGCGTCGCTAATACGTTTGTCGCAGTGGAGATAACTGCCATCAAGGTGGTTCAGCAGATGGTCCAGGCGCTTGGCATAGGGGCCATACTTGTGCGGAGCGAACTGAAGATCGAGCGGATTGTTCCCCGGATTGCAGCGCTCGAACGACCGCTCGAGAAACCACGCGAGCTTCTGGATTTCCAAAAGGCTGCATTCCGTGCCCAGCACCCAGTACCGCCGCACCAGCTCAGCAATCAGCGCCCGAGCCGGAGTCAATTTCTCCACGCCGGCGCGCTTAGCGACGTTCTGATACTTCCGGGTCGGCTCAAATACCAATATCTCAGTATCCAAATCGCCCAAAGCCGACTCGATTTGCGTACGCACTTCGCTCCAATCCAGCCCGCCATTTCCCGCACCAAGGGGTGGGATGGCGATCGATTTGACCTTGTTTTCCACTAGGAAGCGACGCAGGTCCTGCAGCCCCTCAATAATCCACTCCGTGCGGGAGTTGCTGCGCCAGTGCTGTTTGGTCGGGAAATTGACGATCCATCGCGGGCCGTTCAACTCATTGACCTGGGTGACGAACATCCGGCCGGTGCGCACTTCTCTGGCTTTGCATGCCGCCGCGTAGCGACGGAAGTTTTCCGGATACCGCTCCTTGAACATCAGCGCAATGCCCTTGCCCATCACCCCAACGGTGTTGACAGTATTGACCAGCGCCTCGGCGGAGGCTTCCAGCAGGTTGCCTTGCGTGAATGAGATCATCAAAAGTACCAGCCCATACGGGCATAAACTGGCAAGTTCAAGTTGCGCTCCTTAAGCTGCCGTTCAATATCCTGCCTCAGATCTTCTGTATAGCACACAACACCGAGTAGCCCACCAATAGGCAAGTGCCGGTGAATCAGTGCCTCGGCTTGGTAGCGCTCGAATTTGGCGGGGTCTTCCGGATCGCGCTGGAAATTCCGAGCCTGCAGAATGGGCCAATCAATTTTATCCAAATCCGCCAAATCCGCGTAATAGTTCGTCCACTGGTAGTAGGCGTGACTGTCCGTGAACAGAAAGGGCCAACCCTGCGCCGCGACATAGCGCAAGCTGGATACAAGGATCAAAAGTTCCTCGTTCGGTCGCTTTCGGACGCCACCCCAACCCGTGTTGATGTTACGTAGCATTGGCGAAAATGGCGTAAAGTAGAACGGCACATAGTCGCTCAGGAATCCCCCTGGCGGCAGCGGTACCGGATGACTGGCACGCTTGTCGATCAGCTCTTGGTTGCCAATACTTACCCAGCTGGGCGCCTGAACGCCCGCATTGGCGCAATGGAGGCCGTGCTCGAGTATCCAAGGCAGGTTGTCGCGGTGGACGATACGCCAGATAAGCGCCTTTTCTGGGTTGAGATTGGGGTAGTGGTTAACCATCCGTTCGCCGCAGCGCTGATCGACCTATATCACTCCGACGACCCGCGGCCAGTGAGCAAGTCCTTGCTGTCCACCGCGACGGGGCCAACCGTTCCTAGCTTGGTGCATCACGGGGCATCTTGGATCCGGTATATAACCGCAAATCGATGTCTTGGGAATCCGAGTGGAAGTCCGCGGCGCACACCTTGCTCACAACCAGCAACTACCTAGACACGAAGCTCATGGCCCGCAAACTCACTGAACTCTTTCGCGGCGAGGACGTGTTCGAGCGCTCGGCACTCGCTTTATGGACGATTGTTTCGGCTGTGGTCGCTCTAGTGATCGTCTACACCGTGGTACTAGGGCCTCACACGCCTCACGTACGCCTCGCTGGAGCGAGTGCCGCGCTCCTCCTGCTCGCGTGGGCGCTCCTGTCCTTGCTGGGCACTCTTTCCGCGCCGGAGAGCGCCCGTTGGAAATGGGCCAAGAAGTGCATGCCTGATGGAACAGGGGAAGAAGGTCTGGTATTAGGGATACTACTCTACCTGCCAGCGCTCCTGCTGGCAGTGCTCGTGCGCCGATTTTTGGTTGCGCGTCCAGGTTCTAACAATCGCTCGAGCGGGCCGTGACGCGACTGTCGCGTGCGTTCTGCCTCGCAGCTACTGAAGTCTGCGCACGTATGCAATCCGCGCACCCTGCGTTTCGTACGCTTCCTCGATCAGCTCCGCCGGCGTTCGAAACAGATCGGTCCCCACCAGCTGCAGCTCCGTGGCGAGGCGCTTCATGGCCTCCTGGTGGGGCTCGAGTGAGCCGTCCTGCAGGATATGCGTGATCGGCGCACCAACTTTCTCCAGCTCGCGCGCAACCAGAATCGTTCGGTGGCACTCCAGCGGCTCCCGCTCGGCACACATTATGGCAATCCGGTGCTCTCGCATGCCGGCCAGCAGCCGGTCGAGACCGTGCCGAAAGGATGGAGTCGCCGCCAACTTGGCATAGCTCACGCGGCCGGCTTCGTCATAGCAGGCGGTGTCCTTGGTGCGCGCGCCGAGCTCGTCGCCCAGAAACACATAGCGTATTCCGCAGTCCGCCAAGGCGGCCTGCAACTTCTCCCGGTTGAACTGTGGATTGAAGCGGCTATAAGGGGTCGAGCGGACGTCCGCGACGACGTCGATCGCGTGCTGTCGAAGAAGTGCGACGAATCGTTCGATCTTATGTTTGGAGTGTCCGATGGTGTAGATCATACTGGGAGCCTGGCGCGATAAGGACTGCCATGAGGATAGGCCGAGCGACCCCCATACCCGAGCTCGTGAGCGCATCGCTCGAGCTTCTGTTTGGCGAGCAGGTTCATCATGTCCGAGTCATCGAGCACTCGCTCTTCGCGCGCCTGCACGGACGCGCCATTGCGACCACACGTCGACGGCGCATCTACCTGCGGGGCAGCGCCGCCGACTTCTTTGAGAACCCATGGCTCATGCTGCACGAGTATTGCCACGTTCTCAAACAGTGGGAGCCGCGCACTTTGACCACACCTCGGTACGTTCTGGAGTGCATCCGGCGCGGCTATTGGAATAATCGCTTCGAGATCGAGGCGCGGCAGTTCGCCGACCAACACCGGGATCGTCTGCGTTCCCTGCTCTTCGGCCCGCCGGCGAGCAGCTAGCCCAGCAGCGCCTCCCGGTCATAGAGCCGCCCGGCCACGAGCATCAGGCTTGCGCCGACCACCAGCGTAGTCAGCACCGAGACGGCAGCGTACCCGAGCGGAAGAGACTCGTCGCGTAGCAAGCTGGTGATCAGAAAGTGTTGGCTCAACGAAGGTACGGCCATCAGGCCCGCCGTGGGGCGCAGGCCTAGCATTCCGGCGAAAGCGAGCGGCAGAGTTGGAACGATCAGCACCAGGCCGAGGTAGGTCTGCGCTTCCCGATAGCTTCGGGTGAATGCCGCGACGATAGTCATGAGGGCCGCGCCGAGCGGCACGAGAGGTAAGCAGAACAGTACCATCTGCAACGCGACGAGGGGCCCGAGGTTCGCGCTCATCCCGAACCGCTCGAACCCGATCAATTGCAACACCACCGCGAAGGCGCACACGTTGAGGCTCAATGACAGCGCCATATAGGCGCATGTCGCCAGGATCTTGCCGTAGATGAGGTGCTCCCGTCGCACAGGAACAGTCAGCAGCGCTTCCAGCGAGCCGCGCTCGCGCTCACCTGCGGTCGTGTCGATCGCCAGGTACATCCCCCCCATCAACATAGTCAACAGCACGAGGTAGCTCAACGTGCCGAGCCAGAGAACCGAGCGGCTCGCGGGTGTGGAAACATCGATGTCCTGTACGACAATCGGCGAAAGTACCAAGGGATCGATGCCGCGCGCGGAAATTCGCAAGCGCGCGATCAACAGGCTGTATTGCTCGAGCAGCACCTTCACGCGGGTCAAGTCGCGTCGATTCGAAGCGTCGGAAGAATCCGCGTACAACACCAGGGGCGCTGGCTCTCCCGAAGACAACTGCTTACCAAAATCCTCCGGAATCATGAGGACCGCAGTCTGTTCATGCTCGCGAGTCGCCGATCGTGCCGCGGCATCCGACAGGCTCACGGGCTGTACGGTCACACCATACTCGTGCAGAAAGGCGAGGAGATTCGGCGCGCGCTCCACATGAGACACGGCGAGCGTCACGGGGCGGTCACTTTTGACAATGCCCTGCTCGATACCCACCGAAAGCGCTACAGCAAACAGTACGGGTCCAAGCAGGGGCCCGAGAATCAGCGCCGAGAGCAACGTGCGCCGCTCGCGCAAGTTTTCGCCGAACTCTTTCGCGAAGACCGTCAGTATGGCCCGAGCAGCCGCCGGAAACCTACTCAAGTCCCGCTCCAGTGCCGATCAAGTGAACGAACGCATCTTCCAGGCTACCAGCGCCGGTTCTGGCCCGGATCTCCTCGGGCGTGCCACTGGCGACCACGGTGCCATGCGCGATCACGATGATCTCATCGCACAGAGCACCCACTTCCTGCATGACATGACTGGAAAACAGCAAACAGTGACCCTCGTCCCGCAAGCGCACGAGAAGGCGGCGAAGGGTACGTACCGCCATGACGTCGAGGCCATTGGTCGGCTCGTCCAGCAGGACATTGCGCGGCCGATGGATGAGGGCGCGGGCCAGCGCGGTCTTCACCCGCTGTCCCTGGGAAAACCCCTTCGCGATCCGATCGGCGAACTCCTCCATCTCCAGTAATGAAATGAGCTCCGCCGCTCGAGACTCGCGCTCCGCGCGCGACAAGCTGTGCAGGGCGCCGAAGTAAAGAATGTTTTCCCTCGCGGTGAGGTTGGGATAGATGCCGGCGCCGTGCGGAAGAACGCCCATGCGGCGGCGTGCCTCCAGAGGCTCGCGGACCGCGCTCAGGCCGTCGATTGCCGCATCTCCGGAATCCGGTTTGAGGACGGTGTAGAGCATGCGCAGGGTTGTCGATTTCCCGGCGCCATTCGGTCCTAGTAATCCAGTAATCCGGCCGTCCCGGGCGCACAGGGTGACGTCACGAACAGCGGCAATCTCGCCGAAGTGCTTGCGCAGGTGCGTCGCCTCGATCACGGCGGCGGCCCGTTGAGCGAAGTAAAGAACTGCATCGGCTTGTCGGCGCGAGTGCAGGAGACATCGAGGCCCGCCACGGAGCTATGTTTGATGAATTGGTCCATGACCCGGTCCACGCACGGTGCCGCGAGCTGTCCATGTCCGAAGCCCTGCAACACAACGTGCCGGCTGTTAGTAAGGCCACGGCGCGCGAGCTCCGCGTAGGCCGGCGGTGTCACCGGGTCATCGCTGCCCGATAACAACAAGGCCGGCACGGCTGAGCGCAGCGGCGCATGGAAGTCCGGATCGATCGGTCCGCGTGGCCAGAGCTTGCAGATCGACAGCAGGCCATCGAGCTGCGCTGTCCCGAGGAAAGTCGATTGCAGCTTCGCCCGATCCACGCTCTGTGGGTCGTAGAAGGCGAGGTCCTCGGTGCACGTGACGGTATTGTTCATCCCAACCGCCACTGCATCGGTGTACGAGCGGCTCAAAAGCAAAAACTGCGCGGCAAGCCTGGTGAAGTCTTTGGATTCGCTCGCCTGGTGCAACAGGAGAGGTAACAACGCGGTAGGCTCCGCGGAGTAGATCGAAAGGCGTAGGACGGTGGCGAGGTGGTATGCCGCGAATTCGAAATGCGTGGGCGCATCGCTGATCGGATCGGCCACGCTTACCGGCACGGCGCGGGATTTCAACATTGTCCACAGGGAGTGGTAGTCCTGCTCGGGATCGCCCAACCGAGCGCGGCATTCGCGCTGCTGGGCGCAGCGCCCCAGAATCCTCTCCAGCGAATGCTCGGCATCGAGAGCCATCGCGGCGCCGAGGAATAGCTCGGTCGGTACGACCCCATCCAACACCACACTCCGGGTGCGGGATGCGAAGTGGCGCAGGTATTGTTGCGCAACCCGGGTTCCGTAGGAGACCCCGTACAGATTGATCCGATCATAGCCCAAGGCTTCCCGAACGCGGTCGAGGTCCCTGACGGCGACACTGGTGGTGTATTGCGCCACATCCGCCTTGGCGCTGAGCTGTTGGAGGCACTGGCGCGCCTCGCCAGCGATCTCACTCTCACTCGGCTGAAGCTGGGGCACCTCGCCACCCGGGCAATGGAGTGGGTTCGATTTCCCGGTGCCGCGCTGATCGAGGAGCACAATGTCGCGATCGCGATTGATCCTGCTGAACACCGGCGCGACCATGGCGTAGAAGGTGGTCGCGGCCATGCCGGGACCGCCGGCGAGCACAAATAACGGATCCGGCTGTTTGCGCCGATTGATGGCCGGAACCCGCGCGAGAAAGAGCGCGATCCGCCGCCCGTTCGGGTGGGCCGGATTCTCCGGCACCAGGAGCTCGCCACACTCGGCCTCCACGACCGTCAGCCGTTGAGGATGCTCGAGCTGGCAGTGGGAGAGATGAAGGGGCGCCCCCGCCCCAGTCGTGGACGGTTGCTGCCCATCCGCCGCGGCGGCAGCACCACCTGCGCCCATCCCGATCAGGAGGGTCAGTCCAAGGCATCCGAGCCCCCTCCGGAGGAAGCTGACCCAAAGGAGGCGCGACTGCGGCTGCGGTGATTTCACGGCGCGGAAGAATAAAGTAAAGCCTGAGAAGCTGTCTGGTCGGCGAGCCTTGTTCGTGAGCCGTGTCGCCCTACAATACGAATCTGTTCAGCACTGAAGTTGCGACTATGCGTTTTGCTCTGCCTTATGACGTGATTGTCATTGGTGGAGGTCATGCCGGCACCGAAGCCGCGTTGGCCGCCGCCCGCATGGGCGCGCGTACGCTTTTGCTCACCCAAAGTATCGACACCCTGGGACAGATGAGCTGCAATCCCGCTGTGGGTGGGATTGGGAAGGGCCATCTCGTCCGTGAGATCGACGCGCTCGGCGGAGCGATGGCGCGCGCGACTGACCGCGCTGGCATCCAATTCCGCACTCTCAACGCGAGCAAGGGGCCGGCGGTACGGGCGACCCGGGCGCAGGCGGACCGCCAGCTTTACCGTCAGGCAATCCGGTCGATCCTGGAGAACCAGCCCAACCTCACGTTGTTTCAACAAGAGGCGGCGGATTTGCTCGTCGAGGGACAAAGGGTCAAAGGCGTCGTCACGGTAACCGGCATTACGTTCGAGGCTGCCGCCGTTGTCCTGACGGTGGGGACATTTCTGGGTGGCCGCATCCACGTCGGACTCGACAACTACCAGGGCGGACGTGCCGGCGATCCCCCGTCGAACCGTCTTGCGGCTCGGCTGCGCGAGCTGCCTTTGCGGGTCGGTAGGCTAAAGACGGGGACACCCCCGCGCATCGATGGCCGGTCGCTGGATTTCTCCGCCATGGCGGCGCAACCGGGAGATGAGCCGATTCCGGTGTTCTCGTTCCTTGGGCGAGCCAGTGAGCACCCGCCGCAGGTCAATTGTTTCATTACGAAGACAAACGAGCGTACGCACGAGATTATCCGTTCCGCTACAGATCGGTCACCGATGTTTACCGGCGTGATTGAAGGCGTCGGGCCGCGCTACTGCCCTTCCGTCGAGGACAAGATCGTCCGTTTCGCGGATAAGGCTTCCCACCAGATTTTCGTCGAGCCCGAGGGGCTCAACACGCACGAAATCTATCCGAACGGCATCTCGACGAGCCTGCCATTCGACGTGCAGTACGAGTTCGTCCGCACCATTCGAGGATTCGAGAACGCCCATCTCACCAGGCCAGGCTACGCGATCGAGTACGACTACTTCGACCCGCGCGACCTCCGGCCTTCGCTCGAGACCAAGGGGCTCGAAGGCTTGTTCTTCGCCGGACAGATCAATGGCACCACGGGCTACGAAGAGGCTGCCGCCCAAGGGTTGGTGGCGGGCATCAACGCCACGCTGGCGCTCAGAGGACGAGAGCCCTGGCTGCCGAAGCGGAGCGAAGGCTACATTGGCGTGCTCATCGACGATCTGGTCACCCGGGGCACACGAGAGCCCTACCGGATGTTCACTAGTCGCGCTGAGCATCGCCTCCTCCTGCGGGAAGATAACGCCGACCTGCGGCTGACACCGCTGGGCCGAGAGCTCGGCCTGGTGGACGACGAGCGCTGGCGCCTGTTCGAAGCCAAGCAGCACCTTTCCGAGCAGGAGGTGCGGCGCCTGGAGAGTGTGCGCATCAAGCCCGACGACGTTCCCGACGATTGGGCTGACCGCATCCTGGGCGGGCCCCTGCCGCGCGACATCTCCGCGATGGAGTTGCTCCGCCGCCCGGAGGTCAGTTACGACGCGCTGCTCGAGGTTGCAGGCGCGCCAGAGTGGATGCGGAGCGGCGGCGATGGCGAGTCCGCCGCTGAGGGCGCCATGGGCCACGCTGCTGAGCCCACGGCCGCCGCTCCAGGCCCGCGCGTCGAATATGACGATCGCCTTCCTGCCCAAGTCCGCGCGCAGGTCGAGGTCCGCGCCAAATACGCCGGCTATATCGAGCGCCAGGAAGACGAGATCGAGCGTCAGCGGCGCAACGAAGAGACGCGCTTGCCGGACGACCTGGATTACAGCCAAGTCTCGGGCCTGTCTCACGAAGTCCGCCAAAAGCTGTCGGAAGCGCGGCCGGCCACGATCGGCCTCGCCGGCCGTCTGCCCGGAATCACACCGGCCGCGGTATCGATCCTCCTCGTGCATCTGAAGAAGCGCGGCCATGCGACTCGAGCGCGCGTGGCATGAGTGCATTCATCACACAACTCGAGCGCTGCTGGGACGGCAACAACTCCCTGGTCTGCGTCGGACTCGATCCGGAAATCGAGCGCTTCCCCTCGCACGTCGCCGCAAGCGCATCCCCGATTTTTCAATTCAACAAGGCCATCGTTGATGCCACCGCCGACCTGGTCTGTGCTTACAAGCCGCAGTTCGCACACTACGCGGCCTACGAAGCCGAAGACCAGCTCGAGCGCACGATCGACTACATTCACCGCAACTATCCCGGCATTCCAGTCATTCTCGATTCCAAGCGAGGCGACGTCGGCAACACGGCCGAGCGTTATGCGATCGAAGGTTTCGAGCGCTACCACGCGGACGCCGTCACGGTAAATCCGTACCTCGGCGGAGATGCCCTCGAGCCGTTCCTCAAGTACGAGGACAAAGGCGTCATCGTCCTCTGCCGCACGTCGAATCCAGGCGCCGTAGACCTGCAGGACGTGCAGGTTGGGGGCCGGCGTCTTTTCCACATCGTGGCGGATCTCGCGGCCAATCGCTGGAATTCGCGCGGCAACTGTCTGTTGGTTGTCGGCGCGACTTATCCACGTGAGCTGGCCGAAGTTCGCGAGATCGTTGGCAAGATGCCCCTCCTGGTACCGGGTGTCGGTGCGCAAGGTGGTGATGTCGCGCAGGCGGTGCTGAACGGACAGACCGCCGCGGGAACCGGCTTGATCATCAGCTCCTCGCGCGGAATTCTGTACGCCTCCTCTGGAGAGGATTTCGCGACTGCCGCCCGCGCGGCGACAGAAAAGCTCCGCGATCAAATCAACGCGAGTCGCCTACTCCGTGCCGGATAAGCGACGCCTGGCCGGAAACAAACTTTGAGCGACGCGCGGTCCTCCATGCGGCCGCCGCTGCCGCCGCTCGCGATCCTGACGCTCTGCCTGGTGCTCGCGGCCTGCTCGCGCAGCGCGCCCTCCGCTGGCGGGGTTACAACACCCCAGCCCGCGACGGCCGTCCTGCTGCGCGGCATTGGCCCGGATCCGGACTCCCTCGATCCACAGCGCGCACGCTCGGTCGAATCTCAAAACATCCTCCGCGATCTGTGCGAGGGACTGACTACACTCGACAAGGATGCTGCTGTTGCCCCGGGCGTCGCGAGCGAGTGGACGATGAGCCCGGACGGAAAAACGTATACCTTCAAACTCCGCCCGAACGCCCGGTGGTCCAACGGGGATCGAGTTGTCGCCGCGGATTTCGTTACCGCGCTGCGTCGCCTGGTCGATCCGTCTACCGCTTCGAGCTACGCACAGGTGATCGATGTCGTGGCGAACGCAGGCGATATCATCGCGGGGAAGAAAGCGCCCGAGACGCTGGGCGTAACCGCCCCTGATGATTCGACAGTCATCGTGCGGCTCACGAATCCTGCCCTCTATCTACCTGGGCTGTTATCCCACCCCAGCACCTGTCCCGTCCACCGCCCCACCCTGGCCGCGCGCGGTGACTCCTTCGCTCGTCCCGGGGTGATGGTCTCCAATGGCGCCTTCGTCCTCAAGGAATGGGTCCAGAACTCCGAGATCACCGCGACTCGCAACCATTACTACTGGAACGATTCACACACGCGGCTCGAGGTCGTGAAATATTTCCTGATCGCGGATGAGAACGCCGAGCTCACCCGTTATCGGGCTGGCCAGCTCCACATCACCGCGGTGGTGCCCCGAGGACAATTTGATTGGATCAAAGCGAACCTCGCGAGTGAGCTCCACGTCAAGCCACAACTCAACACCTATTTCTACGGCTTCAACCTGCGGCGTGCCCCCTTCAAGGACAATCCGGGCTTGCGTCGCGCGCTCTCCCTCGTCATCGATCGCGAGAAACTCGCCGAGCTCGTGCTGCGCGTAGGGGAAGTGCCCGCGTACGGTTGGGTACCGCCTGGCGTGAACAACTACACGTCTCAGGCATTCGACTACAAGAACACACCCGTTTCCGCGCGCATTGGGGAGGCGCGCCTGCTCTACAGCCAGGCGGGATACTCGATCTCCCACCCGCTGCGCTTCGAGCTGCGTTACAACTCCGGAGAAGTCCATACGAAGCTGGCGGTGGCGATCGCCGCGATGTGGAAAGAGACCCTGGGCGCCGAAGCGCGCCTCACGGCCGTGGAATTCAAATCGTTGCTGCAGGACATCGACCGCGGTGACGTCGAGATCTTTCGTTCCAGCTGGGTTGGCGACTACAACGACGCGTATACCTACCTGCAATACCTGAAGAGCGATTTCGGCATCAACCTGCCGCACTACCACAATCCGAGCTATGACGCGCTGTTGATCCGCGCGGCGGCGGAAGTCGACCCGCAGAAGCGCCGCGATCTGCTCGAGCAGGCCGAGCGCTTGATGTTAGGAGACCATCCGCTCATCCCGATCTATTTTTACGTCAACAAGCACCTGGTCAAGCCGGAGGTCGAAGGCTGGTACGACAACATCATGAATGTCGTGTACAGCAAGGATTTGGGTCTGCGCGCTGCGACCCCGTAGCAGCGGAAGGGTTAATTGCGCCGGTGCTCGGCGCCCCATCCGTGCGTCGGAGGGAACCGGGCCACAGACGAGACCTCCTTCGCCTCGTCGCGAGGCTCGATGGTTCTTCGCCGCGTCACGATTTCACCCGTGAGATCGTGTACGAAGCGGCCATACCAGTTGTGAATGTCGTGCTCGCGTACCGCCGAGAGCATCTGTTCGTGCCGCTGACGCCGCTCAGCCAACGGCATGTTGAGAGCCGACTGCAAGGCAAAGGCCATCCCGCGTTTGTCGTACGGGTTGACTTGCAACGCACCAGTCAACTCGGGCGCGGCTCCGGCCATCGGTGAAAGAATCAGCACCCCCGGATCGTCTGGGTCCTGCGCGGCAACGAACTCCTTCGCGACCAGGTTCATGCCATCGCGCACGGGCGTGACCAAACCAACTTTCGCCGCGCGCAGAAAGCCCATCAACGTCGTGTGGGAATAGTTGCGGTTCAAGTAGCGTATCGGTGTCCAGTCGGCTTCGGCGAAGTGTCCATTCAGGCGACCCGCCGCAGCCTCCAACGCGTGCCGGATCTCACTGTAGGCGTGCACGTCACCGCGCGATAGTGGCGCGATCTGTAGAAAAGTCACGCGACCGCGGTTGTCCGGGAACATGTTGAGGAAGTGCTCGAACGCGGCAAAACGCTCCGTCAGCCCCTTGCTGTAGTCGAGCCGGTCGACCCCGATGATGAGCTTGCGCCCCTGGAGGCTCGCGATCATCCGCTGCACCTTCTCCTGCGAGAGCGAGGCGGCCGCGGCAGCAGCTACCGCGTCGACATCGACGCCTATGGGATAGACACCGACCCGAACGCTGCGGCCACCGACTTCGAGCAGGCTCTTCTGCCCCGTTTGACGGGTCTCAGGCTGTTCCACGCAGGATAGAAACGAGCGCAGGTCGTCTTCCGTCTGGAATCCCACTAGATCGTATTGGCACAGGTCACGGATAAGTTCCGCGTAATTCGGCAATACGCGCAGCACCTGCCGGTGGGGAAATGGAATGTGCAAAAAGAATCCTACAGGCCCGCGGAAGTGCGCCTGCCGCAGATAGCGGCCGAGAGGAATGAGCTGATAGTCATGTACCCAGACAGCATCATTGGGCTTGAGGACCTTCGCGAGCTGCCGCGCAAACTGTGCGTTGACAGAATGGTAGGCGTGGTATTGCGCCTCGTCGTGAGTGAAGCGATCCGGGAAGTAGTGGAAAATCGGCCACAACGTGCTATTGCAGTAGCCGTTGTAATAGGCGTCGAAATCTCCAGGCTTCAGGTCAATTGTCGCGAAGCGGATATTTCCGCGGACCAGGATTTCCGGGTCCGCACTCGGCTCTTCGGTGGCTTCACCGCTCCATCCGAACCAGAGGCCACCCGTGTGTTGCAAGGCGGCGAGAACACCGACCGCAAGTCCGCCGGGCGCGGCTCCTCGGCGAGGTAATGAAATCCGATTCGATACACAGACGAGACGCGTCACGCACCTCTCCTTC
>CAYNTW010000098.1:18682-21785 GCA_964400085.1 uncultured Steroidobacteraceae bacterium
GGGAACGCCTGAGAGGCGGCCAAGTTCCGACTGCGTTCGGTCAGCGCGTCTGGACCCACCCCATGCTGGGTCGAAAGCGAACTTCGCGTGGCGGGCCGCCGCCGACTTCCACTGGCAGGAGCGTGACACCGCTATCCATGAGGAAGTGCCGCACGAGGGTGAGAGCTGCGTCGCACACCTGTTCAGCCATTGGATGATCATCGAGGTGAGCGAAAATGCGCGCCTGCAAGTTGCGCGCGGCCGGCGCGATTTCCCGCATGGATTCGACGCAACGATCGAGCAGCAGCAGCTCCGTGGCAAGGGTCGTATCGGTCATGTCCGCTGCCTTGGAAACGCGGACCACGCAACGAAGGTGCAGCAGGGCGCCCGCTTCCTCCACCGCGTCATAAACACAGATCGCGATGGCGGACCGGAGCTGCGTAATCAGAACAGCATCCTCGGCCGTAACCTCGAAATGGTCCGGCGCGACGGTGATTTCCGGATGAGGCCTCATCATCCGATGTTGTATACCGTCACGTGGCCATTGCATGGGACTTCTCCTGCTCAAACTTTGAACTGCGCACGGTGGCTCGGAAGCATATGCGAAGAAGTTCTGACGATGTAGGTCAACGGCGACGAATCTGCGTCGATTTCTGAACAATCTGTGTCACGTGTCGGCGATTCGCGTCGCACCTGAGCGCTGCAGTCCCAATGGTGGAAGTCGGCGGCCCAGCGCGCTAGGCTCATGCGCAGGCAGCGGCCACAGACAGGGGAAATAGCATGGCTACCGCGCGTCATCTGCTCGATCGCAAGGGTCGGGCGATTTTCTCCATCGGCCCCGACGAGCCCGTGCTGGAGGCCGTCCGGCTCATGGCCGAGCACACTGTCGGAGCTCTTCTCGTCATGAAGGGCGAGGAGCTCGTCGGGATCGTTTCGGAGCGGGATTACGCCCGCAAGGTGATCCTGAAGGGACGCTCGTCCGCGGACACCCCGGTCGCGCAGATCATGAGCTCTCCCGTGGTCACCGTCTCAATGAGCCACAGCGTGCAGGAATGCATGCAACTGATGACGACCCGCCGTATCCGCCACCTGCCCGTGGTAGAGGGCAAAAAAGTGGTTGGCATCGTGTCGATCGGCGACCTGGTGAAAGCGGTGATGGAGGAGCAACAGCAGACGATCGAGCAGCTCGAGAGCTACATCCACCACTGACGAGGTGTCAACGATGGGCGTTGCGGCTACTTGCGCCAGAACGTCGGCGTGAAGAGCACAATGACGCTGAAGATCTCCAGGCGTCCGAGCAGCATGGCTACCGTGCACACCCACGTCTGAAAAGTCGTCAGCGAGTGATAGTCCCTGACCGGCCCGACCGTTCCCAGGCCGTGGGCGGTGTTGTTGATGGCGGCTACGATCGCGCTGAACGCCGAGTCGAAGTCGAGCCCGGAGATCAACAGGGCAAAAGTCAGCAGCGCGACGGTCATGAAGTAGAGAAAAATAAATCCGAGGACGGCGTCCGCCACCCGATCGGGAATTACCCGGCCGCCGACACGCACCACCGCCATGGCGCTGGGATGCACCAGCAGCTTCAGCTCCCGACCCGCCTGCCGCGCCAGCAACAAAGTGCGGAACATCTTGATGCCACCGCCCGTGGAGCCGGTGCTACACACGATACACGACAAGAACAGCATCCAGATCGGCGCGAACACGGGCCATGCCGAATAGTCCTGGGTGACAAAACCCGTCGTGGTGGCCATGGAGACGACGTTGAATGCCGAATGCCGCAGCGAGGTGAAAAAGGTGGGATACACCCCATGCCAGGTCAGTAGCGCCGCGATGACCACGACGCTCGCGCAGAGCAGGACGAAGATCGCCTTGCACTCCGGATCTCGCGTGTAGGTCTGCAGTGAAAACCGGCGCCAGGCGATGAAATGCCGTGCGAAGTTGAGCGAGGCGATGAACATGAGCAAAATCAACACGAGCTCGACGGCCGGCGAGTTGAAATACGCGATGCTGGCGTCGTGCGTGGAGAAGCCACCCAACCCCACTACCGAGAATGAATGGCAGATCGCGTCGAACCACGACATGCCACACAGTCGCAGACTGACGATAGCGGCGCCCGTAAGCGTCGCGTAGACCAACCAGAGCGACTTCGCGGTCTCGGTGATCCGCGGCGCCAGCTTTTCATCCTTGATCGGGCCCGGTGCTTCCGCTTTGTAGAGCTGCATGCCACCAACACCCAACAGCGGCAGCACCGCGAGCGCCATGACGATGATGCCGAGGCCACCGAACCACTGCAGGGAGTGCCGCCAGAAGTTGAGCGAGGGCGGGAGGTGGTCGAGACCTGTGAGCACCGTTGAGCCGGTGGTCGTCAGTCCCGACATCGTCTCGAAGAAGGCTCGTGTGAACGTGAGATTGGGCAAAAGCTGCGGGTAAGCCTGGGCGGCCAACAGCAACGGCACGGTCGCGGAAGCCGACATCAACACCCAGACCAGCGTCACGAGGAGGAAGCCGTCGCGGGCCTTCAGCTCGCGCCTGTATTTCAACGTGGCCAGGGCGATGGCGGCGCCGACGCCCGAATTGATGGCGGCGCCGACGAAAAATTGGGGCCACAAGCCATCGCCAGTGAGAATCGAACAGCCCACCGGCAACAAGTAGGCGAGGCCAAAGATCGCCAGCAGCAAGCCCAGAACGTGCGCGACTCCGAGCACGGCGGGCAGTCTCTAACGCGGAGGAATCCGCAGGAAGAGCTTCTCGACAGCTTCGAGATGCCTGCGGTCCGAGAGGAAGAGGATCACGTGATCATCGGCCTGCACCACGGTGTCGTGGTGGGCCATGATGACCTGCTCGCCACGCACGATGGCGCCGATGAGGGTACCCTCCGGAAGCTCGATGTCCCCGACCGCCTTTCCGACCACTCGCGAGGTGGTCTCATCTCCGTGCACCACCGCCTCGAGGGCCTCCGCGGCTCCGCGTCGCAGCGAGTGCACCCGCACCACATCCCCACGACGCACGTGGGCGAGCAGGGATCCGATCGTGATGCTCTGGGGCGAGATGGCTACGTCGATACTGCCGCTCTCCATGAGCTCCGTGTAGGAGGGCTTGTTGATGAGCGCCATCACCTTGTGGG
>CAYNTW010000099.1:0-21774 GCA_964400085.1 uncultured Steroidobacteraceae bacterium
CACGCGCGACGCAATGCGCTTACTCGGCATTTTCCAAGGAGCCGCGCGGGACCCTCACGCGCCGCGTCCCGGCTTTGTGTGGGTACGCTCGTTGTGACGGCACCGTGTCGTGGCTTTGTGTGGGGGCGCTCTTTGTGACGGCGCCGTCTCGCGGCCGGGCTGTGCGTCGGTACTCTCGTTCACGCCGGGTGAGCGGATACTTTTGGGTAGGCCGTGCTTCCGGCCGGCGGTTGGGGCTCTGGCGTCGTGCGCCGAGCTGTGGACTAGCGGCGGTGGGTGGTCTTGCGGTGGGAGCGGGGTGGGGTTAGCGTGGTGGCATGGGGCTGCTGCTTTGGATCATTCTCTTCATACTGTGCTGGCCGCTGGCACTGCTCGTGCTGCTTTTGTGGCCGATCATCTGGCTGATCTCTATTCCTTTCCGCATCCTGGGCATTGGGCTCGAGGCGGTGTTCGAGCTGCTGCGGGCCATACTGTTCCTGCCGGCGCGGCTGCTGGGCGGCCGGCCGCGACCCTGGCGTTACTACTGAAAGCCCCGAGTTGGCGTGATCCCGCGGTCGCGGGAGGCTCGCCGGCTGCAGCTCAACGATCCACTCCCTGAAACGAACGATGGCGGCCAAAGGATTCGCAGGAGCAATCCGGCGGCTGGCTCGACGCGCTCCGTGATTTTCGCTTGGCCGAATCCTTTTGCATGTCACAGACGTCTTCAGGGTGATGGCCGAAATTGCCGCTATTGGGAACATGCTATGAAACTGACCGTGGTGCGTTATAGGACCAAGCCCGAGATGGCCGAGGAGAACACACGCCTGATCCAGGCGGTGTTCCAGGAGTTGCGCGCGAAGTCGCTGGACGACGTCCGGTATCTTTCCGTTCGGCTCAGCGACGACACGTTCGTCCATTTCAGCGTTGCCGAGACGAAGGACGGAGCCAGTCCGATTCCGCGGCTGGACGCGTTCCGGCCCTTCCAATCGGGTCTCAAGGACCGGTGCATCGAGCCTCCGCGGCAAACCGACGCGACTATCGTCGGCAGCTACCGGATGATCGAAGAGCATGAAGTCTAGGCGCTCGCTTGGACCTGGTCTGCTGCGGAGTGTGCTGGCGATCACGTGACCACACGGTCACGGACCTGTCACAATTTCAAGCTTGACAACACCAACACGTGGCGTATATTGCGCGCCCCTATGCATTCAAACATCTCTAACTCAACTGGTTTCCAGGCGCGGCTGATGGCTCGCGCTCGTGTCGTTGGCGGTCGCCTGAACGGCGATGGGCCGGCGTGCACGTGGCAATCGATTGTGTTGGGTTTGAGCATTGAATTGACGGATTAGCCTTCCTTTGGAAGTACGGAGGGCTGGTTCAGGCAGCCCTCTGGAACCTCTCTCGAGGCCCCGGTGGCGCTGCCAACCGGGGCCTCGTCGTTTGCGTGGCCTCGTTTTTGGAATTTCGACCTCGCGCGAGGGCATCGGTCGCAAGACCGTGTTCGAAATGGCGCGCGTGTTTGTCCCGCCGAGCCACTAGCCGCTGCATTACGAAAGAAGTAGATATGACACTGCACAGACTGAGCCCTGAAGCCGCCGTCGATGAGCGGCGCGCATTATCAGGGCGGATTTCGATCAATCACCAGGAGTGGTCGCTGTCAGAGGCGATTCTCAAGGCGCGGGTCCTCCGCAGCTTGGCGGCTGATGCGACGCGCTTTCCGATCTTCCGGCTGTTACGGTGCACGGCACGTGCGGGGTTGGAGGCTCTCTTCGACGACCTGGCGCTCTCGACCGGCCTGGCGGCGCAGCGCTTGGCAGTCGGTGAGCTGGTGTTGGACGGCGCTGGTGTATTTGTCAGCCTCAGCGGAGCGAAGAAGTCCGGATACTGCTCACTGAAAGTGGAGATATGGGCCGAGAGCAAGGCGCGCGCGGAAGAAGTGCGCGCGACGGTTCTCAAGGTGGTTGGCAATCGTCGGGTGGTCGCGCCGACATTCACGCTCGATTGGCACTTCACCGCTGGGACTGACCTCAGCAGCACCAGTTTCGAGGAGATTACGCAGGAAGAGCTGCACGATGAGGCTTATCCCATGCTAGGTGAGCCCGTGCATCATTTCATCGATCGATATCTCGCGGCGGGTGAGACTGTATTGGTGGTCCTCGGGCCTCCGGGGACCGGGAAGACACGGCTGGTGCGGGCCATTCTCGGAGAGTTGTCACGGCGGAAAGGGGAGAGCGCGCAAGTCATGTACACCTGCGACAACAGGGCGCTCGAGTGCGACTCGATTTTCGTGAGCTTCATTACGAGCTCGTACGATGCCTTCTTGATCGAGGACGCAGACCATATTCTGAAACCCCGTGCGAACGGCAATCAAAACCTCCATCGCTTTCTCGCGATTGCGGACGGCGTTGTTCGCGCGCAGGGGCGCAAGATCATCTTCACGACCAACCTGCCGAACGTTGGCGATCTTGATGACGCGCTGTTGCGTCCGGGTCGTTGTTTCGCAGCGATCCACGCGCGCTCGCTGACGCCAACCGAGGCGACGAAGCTGATCGCGAAGCTGTGTGGAGGCAGCGCCGAGCGTGAACGTCTCGCAACCGCGGTGGCTCTGCCCGCTGGCGCAAAGAGCTGCTCAGTCGCTACCGTATACCGCGCATGCGCCAGCACTTCTGCCACGGCCGACGATGCGTCCAACGTCGGCAGTGCACCAAACGTCTGCGGCATACCTGACGCTGGCGGCACGCTCAACCTCAAGGCTGCCGACTGCGCGACCGCGCCGCAAAACGCAATTCTGGCGCCTTGATTTATTCGGATATGGGGGCCGGTGATCCCTTAGAGGCGATCGTGAGAGCGCCGCCGGTTATCTCGCGCCCGACCCAAAGGGCAATCCACTTTCATTTCGTCGCGAGCGTCACGAATACCACAGAGAGACAGGTCTAAGTGCCTGAGACGTCACGAAAAACCCGAATCCGGGTTGCAGTGGACTACGGTGGTAGTATCCTGTCCGCCGACAAGTCGCCCCTGCGACCCGAATCGGCTCCGTATGGAGTTCTTGCCGCAGAATCCTGCGGCTAGGGCGTAGGATCGCAAGATGAAGCCCCCGCCGAGGGGCTTTTTCTTTTGGGAGCAGATGCCTCCCTACCGAAACGGCCAGATATTGCCGATGCGTGGTGCCAACATCTCCCGCCAGCGGCTTGCGTTTGCGCGGTCGCGCTCCGCACGAGTGATCGCACCGATGCACATGTCCGCGAGTTGCATCAGTGGATCTCGCGCCGAATCGGACATTTTCACGTCCTTGATTCGCTGACCTAGTTCGCGGCGCAGATATGCGCCCAGAGTGCGTTGAAATTCCTGACTGCCACTGCCGTCGATGCGCACGCTTGCTGCCTGGAGCACCCCACCGTCGTGTGCCATGAGCATCTTCACGAAGTAATTGTAGAAGCTGTCGACGCTGCTTCGCAGATGTTGGCAGCGTCAGCATGGTTTGCTCTGTGATGCGAGCGTCGTCACCGTTGGCGAAAATCACCATTCCGATGCCGAACACCGGATCACATCCGCGTGTGAACTTAAATCCGGGGCAGCCGCTTTCGTCTATGAACACGAGCATTGTAGGAAACAACTTACACGAAACGCAGTCCGAAAGCGGGCGGTATTCTCGACCCCCATGTCTGGGTTGTATTTCCATCGTCAGCTTAGGATGCGGTGCAACAGCGCAATGGGACTGACGCTAAACGCTTCCGTGATCAGCAGGTTGTCCGGCCATTCGCGGCCGCCCGGGCGCACGCTCATTTCGCGGGAGGCGCCTCGCCCTTCAGATACCTTGCCAACCAGTCCCGCACCTCCTGATAGAAGTGCCGGCTGTCCTCCGGTTTGAGGATCCAGTGCCAAGCGTCCGGCCAGACCAACAGTCGGCTGGGCACGTGCATGCGTTGCAAGGTGGCCCAGGCTTCCAGGGTGTTGCCGATCGGCACGCGATAGTCCCGCTCGCCGATGCTTAGCAACATGGGCGTATGCCAATTCCCGGCGTACGTAATGGCGCTCTGGTCGTGCCAGATCGGGCTGCCGCTCCACGGTGGACCACCGTTGGTCACTTCCCGCTCATAGATAAAGTCGCTCTCTCCCCATTGGGTGGTGAGGTCGACCTCACCGGCATGACTGATGATGCACTTGTAGCGGGTCGTTGTAGCTTCGAGCCAGTTGGCGAGGTGGCCGCCGTAGCTGGCCCCGGCGGCGCAGATCCTGCTGCCGTCGATGAACGCATAGCGCTTGATGGCCTCGTCCACTGCTTGATTGAGCTCCTCACCGGGAGTGCGCAAAGGATCCAGCTTGATGGCCTGCGCGAACTTCTCGCCAAAGCCGGTTGAGCCGGTATAGTCCGTGAGGAGAATGACATAACCCGGCTCCGCCAGCAGGTGGTAGTTCCACCGCAGACCGATCTGGTCCGGGTTGTTGGAGGCGGCGCCTCCGTGGATCAGCGTCACCAGCGGATATTTCTTCGCCGCATCGAACGCGGGAGGCAACACGATCATGTTATGGAGGTTGCGCCCCTTGGCGCTGGTGAAGACGAAATGCTGGGGAGGCTGCCAGTCGATCGAAGCCGCAACGACCGTGTCGAAATTCGTTAGATTCGTGTGTCGGCGGGCCGCTGGATCGATGCGTACCACCTCCAAAGGACTCACCGAGCTTCCGTAGCTCGCGATGAGGATCGGGCGGGGCGCCTTCTGCGGGATCACGAGCGCGGTATAACCGCCCACCGCGGGCTCGATGACCGCTGTTGGTTTTCCTCCCGCCGCGGGCACGCGGAAGAGACTTTCGTGTGCGCCGTCAGGCGCGAGGAAATACACCGTGCGGTTATCTGGTGTAAGCGCATACACGGCGACCTCGCGATCGAAATCACGCGTCACCTGGGTGGCATCGCCGCCGGCGGGCCATGACACTTTGCCCAGTCGTGGCAGGTGGTAAACCTCCTCGTCCTGCGCTGTATATTTGAAGAACAGGGTCTTGCCGTCCGGACTGAATTCCGCTTCCCCATACTCCCCGGCAGCGGGTGTGACGATTTTCGGCTCGGCGTCACGGGTGACATCGATGCGGTACAGGTGAAAGCCCACATGGCCGGAAACGGCATTCCAACGCTCCGTCGTGGCCGTAAAGACAATCTCCTTGCCGTCGAGGCTCCAGATCGGAGCGAGCGAGGAGCCGGCGCTGGTCGGATCCGGTACCCCAGCGAATCCCGTCTCGTGCGCGAGCGCCGTGGCCGACAGTATGTCTTTCGCCTTTGACCCTGGTTCGCCGCTCGCCTGCACCGACTGCACGAGAATCGTGGGTTGCCGCTCGTCCAGCCACTGGTTCCACTGGCGTACGGGGAAGTGCTCGTACGCCCGGACGTTGTACTTGCGGGCCTTGTGCTCGGCAGCGGCTTTTCGGTTGGCCTCGTCATCCAGGGCGCTCGGATAAACGCGAGACTCGAACAGAATGGCCTTGCCATCGGGACGCCATCTGGGGTTTGAGGCGCCTGTGGAGACCTCGGTCAAACGGTGCGCCTCACCGCCGGAGGCGATGTCCAGAATATAGATCTGCTCGGTTTCATCGCCCTCGCGCCGGGTCGCGAACGCAAGGGCTCGACTGTCGGGCGACCACGAGACGCCGCTCTCGGGCGAGCGGGTGTTGGTGATCCGTCGAGGGGCGGCGCTGCCGTCGGTGGGCATGAGCCACAGGTCACTGATTTCCTTCTCTGGCTCATAGGAAGGCTCCAATACGGCGCAAACGACCCACTTTCCGTCGGGACTGACGACCGGCGCGCCAACACGCTTCATCATCCACAACAGCTCGTGGGTGAGCGGCGTTCCGGGGACGGAGGCGCCGAAACCAAGGCCGGAGAGAGCCAACGAAAAGGCGCAGCCAGCCGCTATCGTGTGGGCGATACGAAAGAGCAGTTTCATGGTTCCCCGAGCCTGCGTGTGATCAGGACATCCTGTGGCCGCCAGAATACGTGACTGGACGTCACTGTGGTGGCTCGTGTACATGAGACGGATGGCTCAACGGAAGTCCAAGCGAGTGCGACCGAAAGATGGCGTTCTGGTAGCCGAGGTGGCTAGCGCATCACCGGTGCGCTGGGAACCGATGGTATCCCCGACGGGGGAGTTGTTATTGCGCCGCCGGGAGCCGGGTGACCCTGGGGGCGAGAACCTCCAGTACACGTTCTCCCAAAGCCTCATCTTCCTGGCGCGCCGCTGGCGCAATCTCATGAACCAGGAGTTGAGCCGGGTCGGTCAGAGCCAGGCGCGTTGGGGCACGCTGTACTGGATCGGTGTGTTCGGCGACACCCTGAACCAAACCGAGCTCGCCGATCGCATCGGGGTCGAGCAACAGACCCTCGGCCGGGTGTTGCGCGACCTCCAGTCGGAAGGACTCATCGAACGAGTGCCCAGCAAGTATGACCAACGGGCGAAGGTGATCCGACTCACCCGCGCAGCCGATCCAGTGATGCGTCAGATTGCAGCCATCCAGGAGACGGTACGGCGCAAGCTGCTGCGGGATATCGATCCGCAGGACCTGGGTACCTGCATGTCGGTATTCGCGGCGATCCTGGCCAACATGGACGCGTAGTGGATCCCGCGAGGCGTACGCGGACGGTACCTTGTGTCAGGCAGCCGCGCGCACCTGGCCATTGCGCTCCAGGCGCCCGAGCGTGAATCCGCACACCGCGAAAATTGCGGGAAATATGGCGAGCACCGCAAACACCCGCTGGACCGGCATTCCCGAGCTCAGCAAGACGCCGCCCAGGAAGGGCGCCAGTATCGAGCCCAACTTCCCGATGCCGGACATCCACCCGGAGCCGAGCGCACGCTGCCGTGTTGGATAAAAGGTGCCCCCGATACTGATGATGCCGTAATGGCTGCCGCCGATGAAAACGTAGAGCAGTCCCATCATGACCACCGCTGTCAGCGGCGACACTGGCGCCAGGCCGATGAGCAGGAAAGCGGGCACCGAGATGGCTGGCATCAAGGCGATACTGATGACGCCCAGGCGGTCGGTGAAGCGCATCAACGAGAGGGCGCCGATGGCGCCGGCCAGTGAATTGAGCGACACCGCCCAGGCGGCGCTCGATCGTTCGAGCCCCAACTCCTCGAACACGATCGGCCCCCAGGTCGTGAAGAAGAAAGCGATCATGGAGCTGGAGATATAACTCAACCACAGCAATGGGGTCGTCCAGCGACCCTGGCCGGAAAAGAGCGCCAGTGGCAACCAGGATCTGCGCTCTGTCGGTTGCGCGCCCGCGAGGACGTAGCGCGCACCGAGTGGGAGGCTTCGGCTTGGATCTACCCAGCGCACCACTTGCGCCACGCGGGTTGGGTTCGCACCGGTGGCGGCTAGAAAACGCAACGATTCGGGCAGCAGAGCGCACAGCAGAGCCGTCGCGAGCAGCGAGGCCAGGCCGCCGAAGACGAAGATCGCCTGCCAGCCAAAATGCGGCACCAGGGCCACGGACACCGGCCCGGCCGCGGACACCCCGATGCCATATCCGAGCATGATCAAGGTCATCGCGGTGGCGCGATAGCGGGTAGGTACGTATTCGACGCCAAGCGCCCAGATCAGCGGCAAGGCACCCCCGAGCGCCACGCCGTTCAAGGCGCGCAGCGCCAATAGCTCCCAATACCGATCTGACAGAGCCAACAGCAGAGTCAAGATGCCGAAACTCAACGTCGCTGCAATCACCGCACGGCGGCGGCCGATGTGATCGCCCAACGGGCCGAACACAAAGCTGCCCAGCAGGGTGCCCACACCGCCGGCGGCAAATACCCAGGTGAGCTGCGCCTTGTCGAACGAATAGGCCTTGGCCAGGTAGGGCGCCGCGAAGGCGATGGCGTTGGTGTCGAAACCATCGAAGAACGTGACCAGCCAGCAGACGAACACCAGGCGCGCCAGTATCCGGCCGGGCCGTTGGCTTTCAATGATCTGTCCGACATCGATGCTGGGCGGCTCGGGCGATCTACGGGTTGCCATGTCCATGCGTGAGCGGCCTCGCGTGCCTCGAGCCGCCGGCGCTTCAGACGGCGGTGTCGTAGACGGTGGTACGACGCATGTCGCGCCGATAAACAGTATCCTCGAAAGGAGTCGCCCGATGCATCGTACAACGATTGTCCCAGATGACCAGATCTCCAGCCTGTTTCCAGGAGACCGACTGGACGAATTGGGGTTGGGTGGCCAAGTCGATCAAATCCTGCAGGAGCTTGCGACCTTCCTCCACGGGCCAGCCCACGATGTGCGAGGCATGTGAGGCGATGTAGAGCGTCTTGCGCCCCGACCCAGTGTGGACCTGTACAAGCTTGTGTCGCGCCGGGGGTTTGGCCTCACGCTCGGCCGCGGTTGGCTCCGGATAGCCGGCCAGCATGCGGGAATGCCAGAGCCAATGCTCAGCCCAGAGGTCCTCGATCTTTGTCTTGAGCGTAGCGGGCAGGGCGTCGTAGGCCGCGCGCATGTCGGCGAACTGGGTATCCCCGCCCAGTGGAGGTACCTCATGGGCCAGCAGCAGTGAGTAGGAGGCACGCTGTGGATTGAAGGACGAGTCGGTATGCCACAGCGCGTTCCCCTTGTTGTAGATCCGCCGGCGCTCGTCGATCAATATGTTTCCGTGAGCGTCGAGATTGCCCGCGTCGAACAACTCGGGGTGCTGGAAGCGGGTGATGTTCTTGCCAAACAGCCTGGGCGCGTGCTCCAGTGGGCCCAACAGGCGGCTGAAAGCGATGTGTGACTCATCCTGTAACGAGGTGCCACGGAACACGCAAACCGCGTAGCGGTCCATCGCAGAGATGATTTCCCTGAGCGTGGCCGGGTCCACAGGGCGGGAGAAATCCACCCCGGCGACTTCGGCGACGAAGGACGGTCCGAGGGGCTGCACGTGGAGTGTCATAGGCGGCGCCAGATACGAAGCATGCTTTCATTTTAGGGCGCGGCCGTTTAGTGTGGCAAACGCTTGAGCGAAGAGTTGTCCGCTGCGAGGGCACGATGCGCTCAGGTCCATCGAGCGCGTACGACTTCAGGGCAAGATACCGGTATGAAGCGCAGCACTGAGCGGATATTGACCACGCACGTCGGAAGTATCATCCGACCGGAATCTCTCCTGAGGTTGGCCAGGCAGAAGGCGGCCGCCGCGGAAGAGAGAGGCGCCTACGCGGCGGCCCTTCGTGAAGCCGTTGCGGATGTCGTGCGCAGACAAGTCGCGGCGGGTATCGACGTTGTCAACGACGGCGAGTATGGCAAATCGAGTTGGGCGAACTACGTTCTCGAGCGCATCAAGGGGTTCGAGGAACGGGAGGGGCGGTTTGACGCGCGCGACTGGCTGGGCCGCGAGCGCGAGCGCTTCCCTGAGCTGATCGAAGCGGAGTTCGGGCAGTATGTAAAGCGCCCGGTGCAGGCGTGTGTCGCTCCGATCGACTATCACGATCTCAGCGACGTCAAACGGGATGTGAACAATCTAACTAACGCGCTCGCGGGAAGTGGTGCAACCGAAGGCTTTCTGACCGTGGTAGCCCCGGCGAGCGCGGCGTTCAACGCGGTCGACGATTACTATCACAACGAGCGCGACTACGTGATGGCCATGGCCGAGGCATTGCGCCAGGAGTACCTGGAGGTCTACCGCGCTGGCCTGATCGTACAGGTGGACGATGCTGTCCTGGCCAACATGTATGATCATCTGACGCAGCAGAACCCACGGGAGTATCGCAAGTGGGCTGAGCTGCGCATCGAGGCGCTCAAACATGCCCTGCGCGACATTCCCGCGGACCGCATCCGCTACCACGTTTGTTTCGGAAGTTGGCATCTGCCGCACACGGTGGATGCGCCCCTGGAAGAGATTGTCGATCTGATTTTGCAAGTGCCGGCACAGGCGTACTCTCTCGAGGCGGCCAACCCCCGCCACGAGCACGAGTGGCGCGTCTGGGAGAAGGTCAAATTGCCGCCAGGAAAAATACTTATTCCAGGGGTGATCACCCATCATCTGCTGATGGTGGAG
The DNA here is from genome assembly GCA_964400085.1 of uncultured Steroidobacteraceae bacterium. Classification (GTDB taxonomy): domain Bacteria; phylum Pseudomonadota; class Gammaproteobacteria; order Steroidobacterales; family Steroidobacteraceae; genus 13-2-20CM-66-19. Next base: position 9,986 of record CAYNTW010000099.1, read on the forward strand.
CATCCTCGGGTGGTGGCGGACCGGATCGTGCGTTTTGCCCGGATCGTCGGCCGTGAGAACGTGATCGCAGGCTCCGACTGCGGGTTTGCACAGCAAGAGAGTCTGCAGCGCGTGCATCCGAAAGTGATGTGGGCTAAGTTCGAAGCCCTCGCCGCGGGCGCCCGCCTCGCGACGACCGAGCTCTGGGGCCGGGCTGCTGCCTGATCACCGCGGGCGTTGGGGGTCACAATGAGCAATGTCGAGCTGATCGCATCCTACTGGACGTTGTCCGGGGGCGCGCTGCCGCACACCGATCAGGAATACAGCACCTTCGAGTTCAAGGACCGGGTTGAAGCGGCCGCGCGCGCGGGCTTCCAGGGGATTGGCCTCTGGCACGCCGACCTCGAGCATGTGCTGCAAGCGTACACGCTACCGCAGATGAAGCGCATCCTCGACGACAACGGTATGAAGCACATCGAGATCGAATTCCTCGCGGACTGGTTTCAGCCGCCGGGCGAGCGGCGTGCGGCCTCCGACCGGCGACGCCAGTTCCTCTTTGACGCCTGTGAAGGAGTCGGCGCGCGCCATCTGAAAGTCGGTGACTTCTACAAGTCGCAATGCCCGATGCCGCGCCTCATCGATGAGTTCGGTAATCTCTGTCGGGATGCCGCCCGGCGCGGGATCCGCATCGTCTACGAGCTGATGCCGTTCTCGGTGGTTGAGTCGCTGGAGGCGACCCGACAGCTCGTGCAGGGCGCCGCGCAGAAAAATGGCGGCGTCATTTTCGATCTCTGGCACATCGTCAAGCTCGGCATCCCGTATGACGAGGTCATGAAGTTTCCAGGCGAGTATTTTTTTGGCCTGGAGATCAACGACGGGTATCTGCGTACGCCCCCAGGCATGGACCTGGTGACCGAGACCACCTCGCACCGTAAGCTCTGTGGCCAGGGCGAGTTCGATATCAAGGGCTTCACCGGGAAGTTGCCGACCTCCGCCTACCGGGGGCCGGTGGGTATCGAGGTGCTCTCGCAGGAGCTGCGCTCCTGGCCCTTGGAGAAAACGGCGACCACAGCATTCAACACCACGCGGGCGCAATTCTCATGACTCAAACCACACAGAGCGCGGGGCCGACACCCGCGCAATCGCTGGCGCTCTACGAGCGCATGTTGCTCATCCGCCGCATGGAGGAAAAGCTCAGTGCCGATTCCGCAGCCGGAGTGCTCCCCGGAGCCGTGCACCTGTACATCGGGCAGGAAGCCGTCGCCGCCGGCGTCTGCATGCAACTCGCGCCAGACGACTGGATCACCAGCACTCATCGCGGTCACGGCCATTTTCTCGGTAAGGGCGGTGATCCAAAGGCCATGATGGCCGAGATCTGGGGCAAGAAGACCGGCATCTGCAAGGGCATGGGCGGCTCGATGCACGTGGCCGACCTGAGCAAGGGGATTCTCGGAGCGAACGGCATCGTCGGTGGCGGACTGGCGATTTCCGTGGGCGCGGCGTTCGGTGAGAAGTTGAGCGGCTCCGGCCGGGTCGCGGTCTGTTTTTTCGGCGATGGCGCCTCGAACCAGGGCGTGTTCATGGAGTGTTTGAACGTGAGCACCCTGTGGGAGTTACCTGTAGTGTTCGTCTGCGAGCACAACCACTTCAGCGAGTTCACGCGCGCTGAGCAGGTCACCGCCGGAAGAATTGTCGATCGCGCCCGGGCGTTCGGGATCCACACGGCCGTCGTCGACGGCAACGATGTCGAGGCGGTGTGGAAGGCTACTGGAGAAGCCGTTGCGCGCGCCCGCAGCGGCAATGGCCCGTGTTTCATCGAGGCGGAGACCTACCGTATCAAGGGCCACATGGAGTTCGAGAAGGAACTGTTGGCGGGTGGCGCGTATCGCAATCAACAGGAGATCGACGAATGGCTGGCGCGCGATCCGATCGCCCGCTTCGGCAGCAAGCTCACCCAGGCCGGTATCGCGGATGCCGCCAAGCTGGAGGAGATCTCCACCCGCGTGGACCGGATCGTGTCGGAGGCCGTCAGTTTCTCGCAAGCGAGCGAGCCTGCCGATACCGAGCTCGTGTTCGACCTCATGTTCGCCGGCCAGAAGCCCTGAAGGGCCCGGCCTCACCGGAGTCATACCCATGGCGCGCAGACGCTACACCCAGGCAATCAACGACGCTCTCTTCGAGGAAATGGAGCGCGATCCCAAAGTGATCGTGTTCGGCGAGGACGTCGAGCTCGCGATCTTCGGCGACACCCGCGGACTGTTGGACCGGTTCGGTCGCAATCGCATCCGTAACACACCCATTTGCGAGGCCACGCTCACCGGGATGGCAGTTGGCGCGGCGGCGGCCGGCTACCGGGTCGTGTTGCACATGATGTTCTCGAATTTTCTCTACACGGGCTTTGATGCCATCGCCAACCAGATGGCGAAGCTGCGCCTGATGACCGGAGGACAGCTCGAGCTGCCGATCACCATCATGTCCGGCTACGGCGGCGGCCGCTCGAATGCCGCACAGCACTCCGACACACCGCATTCCCTCCTGATGAACCTCGGGGGCGTGAACGTCGCCGTTCCAGCCACGCCGGCGGATGCGAAGGGCTTGCTGAAAACGGCGATCCGCGGCCGCAATCCAACCTTCTTCATGGAGGCGAGCGGGCAGGGTGGCACGAGCGGCGATGTACCGGATGGTGACTACACGGTCCCATTCGGCAAGGCCAACGTGGCGCGCGAGGGTCGGGATGTAACGGTCATTGCGATCGGGACCATGGTCAGATCAGCGTTGGCTGCCGCGAAGCAGCTCGAGGAAGAAGGTATCAGTGCGGAAGTCATCGATCCGCGCACCCTCGTGCCGTTGGATGAGGAGGCGTTGGTAGGCTCGGTGAGCAAGACCGGGCGCGTGGTGATCGTGGACGAAGGGCGTGACCGCGCCAGCGCTGCGAGTCACATTGCGGCCGTACTGGCCGACAAGGCGTTCGGGTCGTTGAAAGCGCCTGTCAAGCGTGTGACTGTCCCCAATGTTGCTATGCCTTATGCCCCGAACGCGGAAGCCCGCGTCTTCCCGAGCGAGGAGCACATCGTGAAGGTTGCCACCTCAATTGCGCGTGCCGCGGCCTGAGCGTCGAGACCATGAAAATCAACCTGAAGCTCAATCGTGTTGGCATGAACATGTCCGAGGCGACCATCGCGAAATGGCATCGTCAGCCCGGCGATACTTTCAAAGCTGGCGACCCGCTTTATGATATCGAGAGCGACAAGGTCACCCAGGAAGTCACCGCTACGGGCCAGGGGACCTTGTTGGAAATCGTCGTTCCAGCGGGCGAGATCGCGGAGGTCGGCGCGGTGGTCTGCCGTGTCGAGTTGACCGACACCTGAAGAGGCGAGGAGGCATATCGTGGATCTCAAGCTCAAGGGTCGAAAGGCGCTAGTCACTGGCGCGAGCAAGGGCATTGGCTTCTGTATTGCCCAGACGTTGGCATCTGAAGGTGTCGATGTCGGCATTTGTGCCCGCACCGCCGCCGATGTCGAGAAGGCCGTCGCCAGCTTGCGGGCGAAGGGTGTCAACGCGATCGGGGACGCCCTGGACGTTACCGACGGCGATGCTTATGTGGCGTGGCTCGATTCTGCCGCCGAGCGGCTAGGCGGCCTCGACATCTTCGTACACAACGTGACCGCCTCGCCGTCGACACCGGGATTGCCGGGTTGGGATCTCGCCTATCGGACCGACATTCTGCCTGCCGTGCGCGGGGTCGAGACGGTCACCAAGCACCTGCGCAAGTCCCCCGGCGCGGCGATCATTTTTATTGCCAGTATTTCCGGAGTCATGTCAAAACAGTTGCCCGCTCCGGGTGGGCACGCCTATGGGGCCGCCAAGGCGGCGCTGATCTCCTACGGCGCGCAAATCAGCAAGGACCTGGCGAAAGCAGGCATTCGGGTCAACATGGTCTCGCCCGGCCCAATTTATTTCGCGGGTGGGCCGTGGGATCGGATCAAGACCCACGCGCCGAAGATGTTTGCCGACGCGCAGGAGGCGTGTGTCATCGGCAGGCTGGGAGAGCCGCAGGACGTTGCGAATGCAGTGGTGTTTCTCGCCAGTCCGCTTTCGGGCTTCACCGTCGGGCAGAATCTCCACGTTGACGGCGGGTACATGCAGCACGTGGCGTTCTGAGCCCTCCTGCCTTATTGTGTCACCCCGATGGCGCCCGAAACGCAAGCGGGCGGGCCGGGTGTTCCAATTCCGGCACGCTGTTGGTCCACCGAGGACGTGCCGCCTCGGGATGCGCTTTCGTATTGGTGCGACTCCATCGGCCGGGTCATGCTCGAGCTGGACATCCAGGTCGCCGGGCAGGCCGGCTTCAGCGCGCACCTGGACCAATATAGCCTCGGACCCACGACAGCCAACTTCCTCTGGGCCACGTCCCAATCGGTTGCCCGCACACATACCGGCATTTCCCGCAGCCGGGATGAGACTTTCCTCCTGGTCCAACTGCGTGCAGGCCAATTCGAATTCGAGCGGCTGGGACAATCCACCCTGGTCAGAAGTGGGGATTGCATCCTGATGGACAGCCGCGACAGCTACGAGGTGCGCTGTCCACAACCGACGCGCTGCCTCATACTCCAGTTGCCGCCACAATGGCTGCGTGGCTTTCTACCGCGACCTGAGACCCTGGCGGGACGCGTGCTGCGACCGGGAACGGGGTGGGGGTCGGCTCTCGCTGCTACTGTCGCGGCGCTGCAGCCGGAGGAACTCAGTCAGCTTGCCCTACCGCCTGGAGCGGTAGCTGAACAGATCGCCTCGCTGTTGGCGCTCGCCGCCGGCCGTGCGAGCGCGGCGGACACCTCCAGACCGGACCAACTCAATGCTCGGCTCGCCCAGGGGCTGCGCGATCGTTATCACGAGACCGGCCTGACACCGGCGACCATCGCCCAGGATCTGGGAATCTCCGCGCGCTACCTGCACTACTTGTTTGCGAAACGAGGCACGACTTTCGGCCGTGAGCTCATGCGCTTGCGTCTCGAGCGCGCTCGCGACCTGTTGAGCGACCCCCGTTGCACGGACCTCCCCGTCGGGGAGATCGCGGCGCGCTGCGGATTCGCCGAAGCGAGTCATTTCGCGCGCTGTTTCCGTGGCGCCATGGGGGTTGCACCGACCGATTATCGGCGTCGGACGCAACGACCCTCCGCCCGGATGCGATAACTCGCTCCAAACGCACGTCAAACACAGGGCGTTGCACTTTCAGCCGAGCCGCATTGCACTCTAATCCGCGCGCGGCGCACGAGCGTGCGTTAGGCTCCCCACGACGGGCGACTAGCTGTTGCAAGTATGCCACACAGAGAGACGCTCCCATGGACGGTGGGCCACCAGTACCGTTAGATTTGTGGTAAACCGGCTCGTCCAGAAAAACTGCCACCTGCGTTGGGTTCTTGAGGGGGAATCATGGCGATAGGTCTGATTGCAAGGTCTCGGGGAAACACGGTCGTCCGGCCGCGAACGGTGTCCCAGGTCGTCAGTAGCATCCTGCTCCTGGCGGGCGCGGCGTCTGCTGTTGCGCAAGAGGCACCGGCGAGCGCGACCCCCACCGCGGAGGTCGGTGGGCTCCAAGAGGTCGTGGTGACGGCCCAGCGCCGCTCGCAGAACATCCAGAGCGTGCCAATCGCTGTCTCCGCTTTCACGGCCGAACAGCTCCAGAGCCGCAATCTCACCGACGTCCACACCCTCGGTGCTGTCACGCCGGGTGTGAACCTCGACGCGGGCGCCCCGTTTTCGGGCGACCGCTCGGTGTTGTCCGCATCCATTCGGGGTGTTGGCCAGGATGACTTCGCGTTCAACCTGAACCCTGCCGTCGGCGTTTATCTCGACGGTGTGTATCTCGCCCGTACGATCGGTGCGAATCAGAACCTGCTCGACGTCGACCGGGTCGAGATTCTCAAAGGCCCTCAGGGCACCTTGTTCGGCGCCAACACCGAAGGCGGCGCGATCAGCATCGTGACGCACACACCGGGTAACGAGACTCGTTTCATCGCCCAGGCGACGGGCGGTAGCCTGAACCGCCGTGACTTCGCCTTCACGGCCGACCTGCCACTCATCAAGGACACGCTGTTGTCCTCGATCACGGTGTCCTCGCAGGTGCGCGACGGTTGGGTGAAAGTGATCCCGTACCCAACCAACAGTCCATATGGGGAGGCGCCGTTTGTTACGGATCCGCAGTCGGCATACGCGAAGTCAGGCTATACGACCGGGGATGACTACGGCGGGTATAATACGCAGTCGATCCGCGCCAAACTGCTCTGGAACGCGTCTGACAAGCTGACCGTGACCACCACGGCCGACTGGACGCACCAGGATCAAACTGCGCTGCCGTACACCGTTACTGGTACGTTCACGGGGAATGTGGCTGCCTCGACCTTCTCGACCCTGTACAACCTCTGTATCAGCAGCAACCCCGTCAATATCACCGACGCCGCCAACCCGCTTGCCGCGTACAACATCAGCAACCAGATTGCCGCGTCCGTTCCACCTGTGCCGGCCCTGCAAGCCACGTTCGGTGTCAACTCACCCGTCAACGCGGCTTTTGCCAGCAACTGCTTCAAGCCGCGGGCGCAGGTTCCCGGGCTGTCCCGGGGCGGTGCCGCGCTGATTGGCGCCGGGTATGTGGGCGGGCCACCCGGGCCATATAATTATTTCAACCATCCGGTCAGTCCAACCAATCCGGCGGGCGCCTACCTGGGTACGAACCAGCCGCGGATCTGGATGTCCTACGATGCCTCGAACACGGGCAACATCGATACCACCTACGCGAACGGTCCCGACTTCGCCCGGTTGGATAGTTTCGGCGGCTCCATTACTGCGGCGTACAGCCTCACTGATGACATCACTCTGAAGTCCATCAGCGGCTATCGGCAGATCCGCTGGCTCATCGGTACTGATCTCGATGGCACGCCTGAGACGTTGCAGGAAGTGAGCGACCACCAGCACCAGTGGCAGGTGTCGCAGGAATTCCAGATCAATGGCAAGGCATTCGACAATGCGTTGAACTACGTTGCTGGCCTGTACTACTTCGAGGAGGCTGGGTACGTTCACGACTACGTGCCGTTCGAAGGCATCCTTTACGTCTACGACCTGCAGAACGACGTCAACAACAAGAACGAGGCGGCGTTCTTCCACGCGGACTATCGATTGGGTAGTTGGGGCTTCACGGCCGGTGGGCGTTACACCGATGTGCAGGCGGAATTCATCGGCGGCCAGGCCGACCTCAATGACTTTCCCAGCGCGGCTTTCAATCCGCCCAACGTTGCGCAGTACCCGGGAGCGTTCCGTTACTTTCCTCCTGGTGACAACAGCCAATCCTGGCGCATCTTCGACCCGACACTCGGAGTGCAATATCACATCAACGATGACGTGATGGCGTACCTGAGCTGGGGCAAGGGCTTCAAGGCCGGCGGCTGGACCACGCGCCTGTCGGCGGCAATCAAGTCCGCGACCCAGGCGCAGTTCTCCCCCGAGTCGACCAAGACGTGGGAGCTCGGTCTCAAGTCCAGCTGGCTGAACAACCACCTGCGCGCGAATGCGGCGGCCTTCTACACGGACTACAACGGCATTCAGCTCAATATCCAACAAGGCATCTCGCCGGTCTATACGAACGCGGGCAATGCCAAGATCATCGGTGGCGAGTTGGAGCTGCAGTCGGTCATCGGTCACGGCCTGGCGGTCAACTTCTCCGGCTCGTACATCCATGCCTACTACACGTATGTGAACCCGTTCGCGAATATCCCGCAGTCCATTCTGCCGGACGGCACCAACGTCTGTCCGTCGACGGAGCTCGCGGGCAACCCGCCGGCGCCGATCTGCGCGCTGCACGCGCCGGGTGTCACCCAACGCGACGCGGAGATACCCAAGACGCCGAAATACAAGCTGTCGCTGTTCCCGCAATACGACTTCGTCATGCCGAACGAGTCCACCTTGCGCCTGATCGCGGACTTCACCTACACGGCGCACATGTTCAACGACTCGCTCAACACGCCGCAGCTCTACCGGCCGCCGACTCGCCTCGTGGATGCCTCGATCCACTACATCGCGCCCAATGACGCGTATGATATTGCCTTCGGCGGAACGAACCTCACCAATGACCGCTTCATTACCGCGGGCTCGCCGAACGCCGGTGCGGGCGAGGTGGGCGGCTATTACAACGAGCCGCGCGAGTGGTACTTGCAGGTGACGGCGCGGTTCGGCAAGTAGGCAATGTAGAGGGTCCAAACGGGCGGGGTCGAAAGGCGTCCCGGAGCGCGTGCTCCGGGGCGCCCTCTCTAGGGCAGCTTATGGCGCGCGCGGTAGCGCGCCGGCGTCAATCCATACTCCACTCGAAAGCTGCGGATGAAGTTGGACAGGTCCTCGAAACCTGATGCCAACGCAACTTCGGTTACCGGTACCGCCGTTGCGGCCAGGGCGGCGGCAGCGGCACGTAACCGGGTGCGCAGCAGGTGTTGGTGCGGAGTGAGTCCCGTCGTGGCGCGGAACACACGCAGGAAATGAAACGGACTCAGCCCTGCGAGCCGCGCGAGCTCGGTCAGTTCGCAGGGCTCGGCGAATCGCTCCTCCAGGTAGCGCACGACCGCGGTGACGCGCTGCTCGTCGCGCTTGGATATGGCAGGCGTGCGATGTTCGCCACCACACTCGCGCAAAGCTGCCGCGGCGAGCTCGAGGGCGAGCTCTTCGAGCGATGACGTGTCGTTGGCCCCCGACTTACTGTCGACTCCAAGCGCCGCGCGAGCGGCGAGGGGAGCCAGCTTGCGCAAAGCCGGGAGATTGTTGCGCGCAAAGCGCGTCGTGCGAGCGCCGGAGGCGGCCGCGATGTCCTCGAAGAAAGCCGGCTCGAAATGAAAAGCTACGCACCGGTCACCCTCACCGTGCTCGTGGGCGCAGGTGAAACAGCCGCCGGCCTCGCCGAGCAACAAAGCGCCTGGGCTGAGCAGGCCGCGGCCAAATGCGTTGCCGTACGTGAAGCTGCCGCACAGCACCAGGGCCACTGATACCCAGTCGTGGCGTTCCTCGAAGGGGCGATCACGCGGCCCCGAGCTGCAGATGATGTCCTGCACCCGCCAGCCCCGGCCTTGCGCCAGGACGCGCCCGCGGATACCGCCGGGCAGTCCGTGCTGTCTCTTTAGTCCCAGAGCCTTGCGCACCGGCTCGGAAGGGGCCGCCAGTATCAATTTTCACCAGTTCTGTCGCCGAGGATGCTCGACGATAGCAGAAACAGCGGTCGTGCGGCTCGAGCCCGGAAATTGTGGCGATACCGCGAGGCGCCGTATCGGTAGCTGGGCGGGGGGATATCGCGATGACGCTTCAGCCGCGGACGAAGCGGTTGCGCACGATGACAAACAGATGACTGACCAGCAAGGCCAACGTGCCGAAGATCTGTAGGGTTAGAAAGCCCATATCATTACTCCTTTGTTGAATCAGGCGCGTATTCTAGGCAGCCTCCGCAAGGCGCGCGTCGCGATGCCGATAGGTCTGCCGTACCCAGTTTGGGAGATTGAACACCCGCCGGCGGAACCCTACATTGTAGCTACCCGGTGTTTTTCAAGGGCGGCTCGCAGCTGGTCCGGCCTGTAGGCCGATCGATGAGCCGGACGGAGCCTGGCGGCCGCGCGCGCTCGCTGTCAAACGAGGCACGCGCGACAGCCAATCGCTCTCAATCTTCTTCGAAGTGCACCCCGGGGAGGGCCTGGGTCCCTTCCAGCCTGACTCCGTCCAGCGCGTTGGGATTGAGCTCGAGCGCCTTCAGAATCGTCGGTGCGACTTGCATGGTCTCGACCGGGCTGGTGACGGTCTTGGGAGCGAAGCGCGGATGCGAGATCAGCAACATGACGTTGGTGTCATCACGCGAGAACCCGCCGTGTTCCGCCAACTTCTTGTTGCTGCCGGAGTAAGTCACGCCGATGTTGGGCGTCACGATGATGTCCGGCGTCCGCGGATCACCGTGGGGCGGAATTCCCGGCTTGTTGAAGTACGTCGTGAGGAGTCGGTCGGAGAAGATCTCCCCGATGCCGGCGACGTTGTTGGCACTCGGGGACATGGAGCGAAGCTCGCTCACTGCACTTGCGGTCGTGCACTTGTTGTTGAGCCACAGGAGGGAAACGTCGTCTTCCGTCGGCCCGATGCCGCCCGGCGTGGACGGCGATTCGGAAGCGGGCAAGCATCCGGCACCGTCCAGAATCGTCGCGGGTGAGGTCGTGATCGGGTCACCAGGCGAGTTCGACACGCCCAGATAGCGCGCCGAGTCGATGGGGCTCTGCCCGTGCTTGGCGGTGATGACGATGAGCGTCTTGTCGTACAACCCCCGCTTTTTCAGCTCCGCAACCCACGCACCGATCGCCTTGTCCGTGAATGCGATCTCATCCAGCAGCGGCGCGCTCGGCGTGCCGATGGAGTCCAGATAACCGCCGGTGGCCACCACGGCTTTGGATACCGGATCCCTTTCGATGAGCTTTTGGCCCACGCTCACGGTTTGAAAATTCATACCGAAGATCGCCGGGACCGGGGCCTTCATCTTGCGGTTGTGGGTGTAACCGTCGATCTGGTTGAGGACGGCGTTGACCTTGAGCGAGTCATAGCACTGGATGTTCTGGAAACTGTCGGTCCAGGCACCCGTTTGCAGCCCATCCCGCACGGTGGCGCAGCTCACACCCGTGACCGTCGTCACCCCGGGCAGGCCAACGACGTTGGAGTTGATTTCCGGTCCGTAGAAGTCGTCGACATTCTTGCCGTTGCCCGGACCCGAGACCGAAGAGTAGGCCGGATGCTTGTCGGCCCAGGCGGTATAGAGACCCGCGGCGTGAGCCACGCCGAAAACCGTGTTGGCGCGCACGAAATTCCAGGGATACACCGGGGCGCAATTGTGGTACGGGTCGCGCGGCAGTTTCAGCGGATCGATGGAGTTCACGCCACCGTCGCCGTTGGCGGTGCTGATGCCATCGATCCCGTTCAAGAATTGCTGGTTCTTGTCGATCCCTTCTTCGTACTCGGTGGTCGTGCCGTTCGGTATCCCGGCAATGCAGGTGCCGCCTGCAACTCCATTTCCGGTCGTGATCGTCGGCGGGGCCAGTACGCGATCGTAGGCCACGTCATAAAAGGCGCCGGCGGTCCGTGGCGAGGCTCCCGAAATGATCGCGGTCAACCCTGGAAAGGAGTCCGAAGGCCTCGAGGTCGAAGTATCGAGATAGTTGACAGCCGTCTCCCCCAACTCCGCCAGATTCGGGCAGTAGGGCTTGCCCCCATTTACGGTGCTGATTCCGCGTGAGCAGTTGAGATAATCGACGGCGTGCATGCCGTCAATGCTGACCAGGAGGACGTGTCGGATATCCTCGCCGCTGCGTGAGTCCTCCGCATACGCCATCGGGGTCGTTGCCGCCGTTATCGCGGCGGCTGTGATCATCAGAGATAAAGTGCCGGCGAGAGCCGGCGCGGCTTTTTGGTTTGTCATTGCGTGAATCCCCTCTACTACGAGCACGGATCATAGGGAACCCACGACCTTAGTCGCGCGAAGTGACGGTTTGATGACGTCACGCCCACGCATGCGCGAGCTCGGCGGCTAGTAGATCTCCGGCACCAACATTTCCGCCGGCACGGCCTGCCGCGAATAATGCTCATGCCGCTCGCGCGCCGGCAGCACCACCGCCGGCTTGTGTATTTCAGTGTACGGAAACTGCTTCAGCAGGTGATCGATGCAGTTGAGGCGGGCGCGCTTCTTGTCGACGGCCTGCACCTACCAACAGCGAGCTTCCGTGATTTTAGATCGCTGGAGCATGACTTCCTTCGCC